>NZ_JBDQQR010000001.1:1811150-2414866 GCF_039888675.1 Mesorhizobium sp. CAU 1732 | reverse complement strand
CTACGCGACCTATTTTCCCGACTTCATCCGCGTCGGCATCGAGGCCGAACTGATCGACCCGGAGCTCGCACGTTTCGATCTCGCGCGGCTTGGCGCAGCCTTGAAGCCGGAACGCGACCTGAACTTCCAGTATCTCGGCCTCCAGACGCTGTACGACCGCTACTTCCTGCACACCAAGGGCAAGCGTTTCGAACTGCCGCAGGCGTTCTTCATGCGCGTCGCGATGGGGCTGGCGATCCGCGAAATCGACCGTGAGGGCAGGGCGATCGAGTTCTACGACCTTCTGTCGTCGTTCGATTTCATGGCCTCGACGCCGACGCTGTTCAACTCCGGCACGACGCGGCCGCAATTGTCCTCGTGCTTCCTGACGACCATCGGCGACGACCTCGACGCGATCTTCAAGGGCGTCAAGGACAACGCTTTGCTGGCAAAATATTCCGGTGGTCTCGGCAATGACTGGACGCCGGTGCGGGGCCTCGGCTCCCACATCAAGGGCACCAATGGCGAGAGCCAGGGCGTCGTGCCGTTCCTGAAGGTTGCCAACGACACGGCCATCGCCGTTAACCAGGGCGGCAAGCGCAAGGGAGCGGTTTGCGCCTATCTGGAGACGTGGCACGTCGACATCGAGGAATTCCTCGATCTGCGCAAGAACACCGGCGACGACCGCCGCCGCACGCACGACATGAACACCGCCAACTGGGTGCCGGACCTGTTCATGGAGCGTGTCGAGAGCGATGGCGAGTGGACGCTGTTTTCGCCCGACGAGACGCCGGATTTGCACGACCTCTACGGCACGCCGTTCAAGAAGGCTTACGAGGCCTATGAAGCCCAGGCTGCCGCCGGTGGGTTGCGAGTGTCCCGCAAGGTCCGCGCGCTCGATCTGTGGCGCAAGATGCTGACCATGCTGTTCGAGACCGGGCATCCGTGGGTGACGTTCAAGGACCCGTGCAACATCCGCTCGCCGCAGGGCCATATCGGCGTGGTGCACTCGTCCAATTTGTGCACGGAGATCACGCTCAACACGTCGAAGGACGAAGTTGCGGTGTGCAATCTGGGCTCCGTCAACCTGTTCAACCACGTGACGGAAAAGGGTCTCGATCTCGACCGGCTGGCGAAGTCCGTCGGCACCGCGATGCGGATGCTCGACAACGTCATCGACATCAATTTCTACACCATCCCCGAGGCGCGCCGTTCCAATTTGCAGCACCGCCCGGTCGGTCTGGGCCTGATGGGTTTTCAGGATGCGTTGCAGAAGCTGCGCATCGCCTATTCGTCGGATGCGGCCATCGCGTTCGCCGACCGCAGCATGGAAGCGATCAGCTACCACACGATTTCGGCCTCGGTCGATCTCGCCGCAGAGCGTGGGCGCTATGCGAGCTTCGAGGGTTCTCTGTGGTCGAAGGGCATCCTGCCGATCGATTCGATCAAGCTGCTCGAGGATGCACGCCCCGGCGTGGACATGGACGATGGCTCGACGCTCGACTGGGACGCCTTGCGCAAACGGGTGAAGAAGACCGGCATGCGCAACTCCAACACGATGGCGATCGCGCCGACGGCGACGATCTCCAACATCTGCGGCGTGTCGCAGTCGATCGAGCCCGCCTATCAGAACCTGTTCGTCAAATCGAACATGTCGGGCGACTTCACGGTGGTGAATGCGCAACTGGTTCATGATTTGAAGCAGCGCGGCCTGTGGGACGAGGTGATGGTGTCGGACCTGAAATATTTCGACGGGTCCATCGGCCAGATCGACCGTATCCCCGACGATTTGAAGGCGATCTATGCGACCGCTTTCGAGATCGACTCGGCGTGGCTGATCGAAGCGGCCTCGCGCCGTCAGAAGTGGATCGACCAGGCGCAGTCGCTCAACCTCTACATCGCCAACCCGAGCGGCAAGAAGCTGGACGAGCTCTATCGCTTCGCGTGGAAGAAGGGTCTCAAGACGACCTACTATTTGCGCTCGCGCTCCGCGACGCATGTGGAAAAGTCGACGCTGAAGGGTACCGACGGCAAGCTCAACGCGGTGTCGGCTGTTGCCGTCGCCAAGCCGGCTGCTGCGCCGATTGCGATCAATCCGGATGCGGCATGGGGCAAAGCCTGCGCCATCGACGATCCCGAGTGCGAGGCCTGCCAGTAGGGGCCTGATCGCGCAAGGTCCGCGCTGCCCCTCATCCCCCTGCCGGGACCTTCTCCCCGCAGGCGGGGAGAAGGGGGATTGGCCGCGACGGCTCCGCTCCTCCCTTCTCCCCGTTCACGGGGAGAAGGTGCCCGAAGGGCGGATGAGGGGCAGCGCCGTCGCTTCAAGAAAATTCCAAGGAGAATAACAAAATGCTCGACTGGTCAGAACCGAAATCCATGCCGACCAATCTCACCCCGGCGAATGTCGAAACCGATGCCACCGGCCTCGGCGAGATCGAGCGGGGCGGGGCGCGGGTGTCGGTGGACGACAAGCGCATGATCAACGCCCGCGCCGACGTGAACCAGCTACTGCCGCTGAAATATCGCTGGGCGTGGGAAAAATACCTGTCCGGCTGCAACAACCACTGGATGCCGACCGAGGTTTCCATGCAGGCCGACATCGCGCTGTGGAAGTCGAAGGACGGGCTGACGGACGACGAGCGCCACATGATCAAGCGCAATCTCGGCTTTTTTGCCGCGTCGGAATCGCTGGTGGCGAACAACATCGTGCTCGCGATCTACCGTCACCTGACCAATCCCGAATGCCGCCAGTATCTGCTGCGGCAGGCGTTCGAGGAGGCGATCCACACGCACACCTTCCAATACATCGTTGAAAGCCTGAGCCTCGACGAGGGCGAGCTGTTCAACATGTATCGCGAGGTGCCGTCGATCACCGACAAGGCGGCGTGGGCGCTCAAGCATACGCAGAACCTCGACAATCCCGATTTCAAGACCGGCACGCCGGAGACCGACACCGCCTTCCTGCGCGATCTGGTGGCGTTCTACGTGATCTTCGAGGGCATGTGGTTCTACACCGGCTTCGCGCAGATCCTGTCGCTGGGCCGCCGCAACAAGATGGTCGGCATTGCCGAGCAGTACCAGTACATCCTGCGCGACGAGTCGATCCATCTGAACTTCGGCATCGACGTGATCAACCAGATCAAGCTGGAAAACCCGCATCTCTGGACGAAGGAATTCCAGGACGAGGTGCGCGGCATGATCGCCAATGCTGCCGAACTGGAAGCGTCCTACGGGCGCGATACGATGCCGCGCGGGTTCCTCGGGCTGAATGCGGCTTTGTGCGAGCAGTACATGCACTTCATCGCCAACCGCCGCTGCGCGCAGCTGGGCCTGGCACCGGTGTTCAAGGAAACGGAAAACCCGTTCCCGTGGATGTCGGAGGCGATGGATCTGAAGAAGGAAAAGAACTTTTTCGAGACCCGCGTCATCGAATATCAGAACGGCGGTGCGCTTTCCTGGGATTGACGTGAGGGCCTGTCACGCGCATGTGTTCGACATAATCTTGAAATCTGCACTCAGTATTTCCAGATTCGCAGATGCTCGCAGCCACATTTTGGCTCCCTTCCGAGCACATTTCGCAGCAACAGGATTTGAATCATGGTCGCAGAATTTGCCGACGCAGTCTCTGCAGCGCTGTCATCCGGCGCCAATCCCGTCACCGCTCTTCGCGAAGCCTCCGGCTACACGATCGAACAACTGGCCGTCGTCTCCGGCCTCGCCACGTCTGAAATCGTCGAACTCGAAGACGGCATCGACACCGACAGCGCGAAGGTCGCCCGTCTCGCGGCGGCGCTTGGCCTGCCGGACGGCGGCATGGCCTGAGCCATCCCGGCCTCAGGCCGATTTCAGCTTTCGTACGTCGATGGTTCTCTCCGCAGCCGATACGGTGACCTCGAAATGGTCGCTCTGGGTGACATCGAGGATCATCGACGGACGAAACGCCACCACGTTTTCTCCGCCACGCAGCCGCACGCTGTCGTAGAGGATGCCGGGTTCGCCGGCTTTCCGCATCGCTTCGCCGAAGATTTGCGTTTCCTCGTAGCTGTCCGGCCGGTACAGGCCGGGCAGGGCGGCCTGCATGCCCCTGATGTCGACATGCTCGCCCGGCAGGCGCGCGGCATATGAGCGGTAGACGCGGCTCAGTTTCGGAAGCCGCCGCGCCACTGCCTCACGGCGCAGATGATGGCCGACTTCCGCCGCCGATGTCCTGACATCGCCTGCCGCATACCACGCGCCCAGATCAGGCCCGTTGAACCGCGATCCGCCGGGCGCGACGTGCAGGAAGGCGGCCATGACGACGCTCGCATTCGGGCGGCCATAGACCCATTCGTCGCGCGGCAACCGGTCGATGCGTTCGCCCACCAGGCGATCGTTCGTCCAGCCGACGAGTTCCATCACGGCGTAGAGGTCGTTGGCCGTCGCGACCGTGTCGAACAGGCCGACCGGCGGAAACCGTGACGGGATGAGACGGAATGCCGGCTGCGGCGCCGGCGACCTTGCGTGGCTCACCGCAGGACGATGTCCCGATCGTCATAGGGCTCGAAGCCGGCATCGAGCGCGTTCGGCTCCATGTAGATGCCGCCGCGCGCGGCATCGAGGAAGCGCCGGACCGTCATGAGACCGTCCTGCAGGCCGCTCGTCACGAACGCCAGCGGCGGCCTCCCGCCGAACACCGCCCCGTCATGCGGCCCGCGCAGCCACGCGACGGCCTCGCGTTCGGTTTCATACAGCACGCCGAGCGCCTGATGGATGCCGAGCACGGCGGAAATCCGGGTAAGGACATCGACGTCGAGCGTCAGCTCGCGATGCTCGCGCACCTGCTTCGCCCAGCCATGATAGGTCGATCGCGACGGGTAGCCAAGAATGAGCCTGCGCTCTTCTTCGTTGAGGCCCCAGAGATCGGCGATGGTGAGGAAGGTGCGCAATGCGGGCGCGCTGAGCCGGCGGCGGCTGGCCGGCGCGAAGCGCGACAGGTCGAGCCGTGGGACACCGGTCTCCACATATGGCACGTCTCGTCTTGCAGCCTGGCTCATTAGTCAGCATCCTTATGTCTGGTTCTGGATATAGTCCAGATCAGGACAAAACACAAGTCTGCTGCAGCCTGGTCTGCGGCAAGGATGCGGGGAGGGGAGGGCGACCAAAACCGTCTGTCGGGTCATCAATCGTCACGTGGCCCATGGCGATATCGGCGCGAAGGGGATAAGCCCTCGGAGACACGCTCACATCGGCCGCCTCGCGGCGCTACCAAAGGAACGGTCGCCCCAGCGGCCCCGCTCACGCAATGCTCGCTCGCTTCTTTGCCTATTACGCGCCGTATAAGCGGCTCTTCATGCTCGACTTCTCCTGCGCGGTTCTGGCGGGCCTTCTGGAGCTCGCTTTCCCGATGGCGGTGAAGCTTTTCGTCGACGATCTGCTGCCCAGCGGAAGCTGGTCGCTGATCCTCCTCGCGGCGTCTGCGCTCCTCGTTATGTATGTCGCGACCACCGGGCTGACGGCCGTCGTGGTCTATTGGGGCCACATGCTCGGCATCAACATCGAGACCGACATGCGCCGCAAGGCGTTCGACCATCTCCAAAAGCTGTCCTTCCGATTCTACGACAACAACAAGACCGGCCACCTGATCGCCCGGGTGACGAAGGACCTCGAGGAGATCGGCGAGGTCGCCCATCACGGCCCCGAGGATTTGTTCCTCGCCATCATGACCTTCATCGGAGCCTTCATCCTGATGATGATGGTCAATGTCGAGCTCGCACTGATCACCGCCGTCATCGTGCCGATCGTCGGCTGGGTGACGACGCGCTATGGCGGGCGCATGACGCGCAACTGGCAGTCGCTCTACGGCAAGGTCGGCAATTTCAACGTCCGCATCGAGGAGAACGTCGGCGGCATGCGCGTCGTGCAGGCCTTCGCCAACGAACACCATGAGCGCGCGCTGTTCGATCAGGACAATGAGGGCTATCGCTCGACCAAGCTCGAGGCCTACAAGATCATGGCCGCGTCGACGTCGCTCAGCTACATGTCGATGCGGCTGATCCAGCTCGTCGTCATGCTGGCCGGCAGCTACTACGTGATGCGCGGCGAGTTGAGCTATGGCGGCTTCATCGGCTTCCTGCTGCTGGTCACGGTGTTCTTCCGCCCGGTGGAGAAGATCAACGCGGTCATCGAAACCTATCCGAAGGGCATCGCCGGCTTCCGCCGCTACACGCAACTTCTGGACACCGAGCCCGACATCGCGGACCGCCCCAATGCGCGGACCGCGCCAAGGCTCACCGGCACGATCCGCTACGACAATGTCGGCTTCGGCTACACCGACGGCCGCAAAATCCTGACGGATGTCAGCCTCGACATCGAGGCCGGCCAGACGATCGCCTTCGTCGGCCCGTCCGGCGCGGGCAAGACCACGATCTGCTCACTCCTGCCGCGCTTCTATGACGTCGAGGAGGGCGCGATCACGATCGACGGGATCGACATCCGCGACATGACGCTCGCCTCGCTGCGCGGCCAGATCGGCATCGTGCAGCAGGACGTGTTCCTGTTCGGCGGCACGATCCGCGAGAACATCGCCTATGGCCGTCTCGGGGCGACCGAGGCCGAGATCACGGAGGCCGCGCGGCGCGCCCATCTCGATGCCGTCATCGACGATCTTCCCGACGGCATGGACACGATCATCGGCGAACGCGGCGTAAAACTGTCGGGCGGCCAGAAGCAGCGGCTCGCCATCGCGCGCATCTTCCTGAAGAACCCGCCGATCCTCATCCTCGACGAGGCGACGTCAGCGCTCGATACGCAGACGGAACGCGAAATCCAGAAATCGCTCGCCGAACTGTCGAAGGGCCGCACGACGCTCGTCATCGCCCACCGTCTGGCGACGATCCGCAATGCCGACCGTATCGTGGTGATCGACCGCTCGGGCATCGCCGAACAGGGAACGCACCGCCAACTGCTCGCCCGCGACACGCTCTATCGCCGCATGCATCTGGCGCAGGATTCCAGCCACTCAGAGGCGTGAAGCGCACCCCTCCGTCGCTTCGCGCCACCTCCCCCGTAAACGGAGGAGGATCCAGGTCGCGGATGGCCGCAACGCCGGGTCCTCCCCTGCGGAGCGGGGGAGGGGAACCACGCGAAGCGTGGTGGAGGGGGTATTCGAAAGCTCTTAGCGGCAATCCATCCTGACGCGCTCGCCCTGTCTGGATGGGGCCTGGCAGGAGACGCCGCCCGAAGACGACCGGATTTCGACCGGCGCGGCGCGGCGCACGGAGCGCGTGGCCCTCGGCGGCGAATAGGTGACGAGGCTCGGCACGGGACGCGCGGGATATCGCTGGCGCAACGTATCGCTGACTTCCCGCCGGGCTGGTCGCATCGCGACAACCGGCACCGGCCCGACATGCTGGACGGTCGGCGCGTATCGGGGCTCGATGCTGCCGTCGGACGTGCGGACACAGCCGGTCAGCACAAGCACGGACAGCGCGCAGCAGGCGAGGGACGTTTGGCGAAGCATGGTTCGATTGGGCTCCCGGTAACGGAAAGGACCTTTTCGGGTCATCTCTGTGGCAACAAGATGGCCGCGCGCGGCAGGCACCGTTATCCCCATCGTTTCCAGCCTGAATGACATGCGCAGTTCACCGCGCGTGGCTATTTTGCCACGCCGCGTCTCAGGCCAAGGCATGCCGCAACCGGCTCGCAGCCGATGAGGACCGAGAGAATGCCGGCCGGAAGTTCGGTCAGCGCGAAGATCACCTTCGATAAAATCTCGATCCTCTGCAGATCGCGCTCGCTCATCGTTATCAATCCCATCTGCAATCTCCCAGGCGTCGTTCAGACCCGGGGAGCGTGACATTCCAACTTTGCAGAAACAGGACATTCCAACTTTGCGGTGTGGAGTCATGCTGAGATGCGACTTGCGGGTGGGTTCAAGCTAGCCGGCATGCCTCATCTGGGCGAGCAGTTTCTTTCGAAAGACCTCCGCTGGCGTTCGGTAGCCGAGGCATTTGCGAGGCGTCGCATTCAGCCGATTGCAGATCTCGATCAGGTCGGCATCGGTCACAGATAATGGATCGACCTCTCTCGAAAGCCATTTCCGCACCCGGCCGTTGGTGTTTTCGACGGTGCCTTTCTGCCAGGGAGATTGCGGGTCGCAGAACCACGTTTGGGTGCCTATGCTTGCCTGAAGGTAGGGCCAGTCGGTGAACTCCGTGCCACGGTCGAATGTGATCGAACGGCGAGCGAGGTGGGGTAGGGCCTGTAGCGCCTGTATGACGCCATCCATCACGGGCCGGGACTGTCGATCATTGTTGCGCAGGAAGATGGCAAAGCGACTGACCCGTTCGACCAGCGATGTGACGTTGGCCTTGCCGAACTTCTTGCGGAACTGGATCAGGTCGCATTCCCAGTGTCCGAACTGCTTACGGTCGGCAACGACATCCGGGCGGCGCAGGATGTTCAGTTCCGGGCTGAAGCGCCGGCCATGTCTGCGCCTTGCATGCCGGGGGCGGCGCCTGGCTCGATGCTCCGGCAGATGCCGCCACAGCTTGATGGCCTGGCCATCGGCCGAATACGCAAACTTGTAGATCGTCTCGTGGCTGACCGAGATCGGATGACGCTCCAGGCGCATGCGACCGGCGATCTGCTGTGGCGACCATCCATGTATGATCCGGTCGATAACGGACTGCCGGACGTGTGAGAAACGCGCCAGCTTCCGCAGCTTGGCGCGGCGCTCGCAAGCCATGCCGTGGGCCGTCACGCAATAGTAGCCGTTGAGATCTGGAACGACCTTGTCGACGAACATATTGCGCTTGATCTCGCGAAAGATCGTCGAGCGATGCCGTCCAAGCTTTTCTGCGATGATCTCGATGCTCAGGCCGGCCATCCGCCAGCGAGCAATCTTACGACGTTCATCCAGGCCGATATGGGAGTAGGTGCGTCTCATTGCATCTTCCTTGCGTATGATAACTCATTGGTATCATTCGCAAGTCGCACTTCATCCTTGAACCCACCTCTACAGATGCAAAGATCGCATAAGATAGATTATGGAACTTATGGGTGTGCGATAATGGGTGGCGACGCGCATTTCTCGGTTGGTTCGCCGCGTGCGTGGCCCAGGGAGCGCTATTGCGCCTTGACATCCAGTGCATGAACCAAAAAGGATGATGCCAAGGGAACCATTTGTCAAAAAGGTTCCGTAGAGGGTCTCGATTGCTGCCTGAACGTCCCATTCTTAATTCGCTTCTCGCGCTTGAAAAACTGCGTCAACTCGTGCGCGAGCATCGCGAGGATGTGGAATGGCGGCTGCCGCCAGAGCGCGAACTGGCGCGTTTCATTGGCGTCGGTCGCCGCGCCATTCGCCGGGCGATGGAGGTTGTCGAGGCCGAGGGGCTTGTCTGGAGGCAGCAAGGCAAGGGAACCTTTGTCGGACGTCGTCCCGCGATACAGCCCCAACTTGTCGGCAACATCGCCGGCCGCACCAATCCGCTCGAGGTTATGGAGGCGCGCCTCCAGATGGAGCCCGCATTGGCGCGAATGGCCGCCATGCGGTGTTCAGCGGATGATATCGCTGCTCTCGAGAGGCTTGCCCAGAAGACCTCCGCAGCGCTCGATGATGATGGCTGGGAACTGTGGGACAGCGCCTTTCATAGACGTATTGCGGAATGCGCCGGTAACGGGCTGCTGTTGTCGCTTTTCGATGTGGTGCAGCGGATCAGGCAGGAGCCTGATTGGCGGCTGCTTCGCGCCAAGGCGCGGAACGAGGACCGCCGGAGCCTTTCCTTTCGCGAGCATGAGGAGATCGTCGCTGCGATCGCCGGCCGCGATGGCGCAGGCGCGGAACGCGCGATGCGCCGCCATCTCAACGCAATCAACGCGAATCTGCAATCGATCGTCGTTGGCAGCGACGATGACGAACACGAGCCAGCCGAGGTCACGGTGACCGACGGCGAGCAGATCAGGACATCGGCATGAGCGACGCGAGCATCGACGAGAGAGCGGTGGCGGATTATGGCCCCGGCGGTGCACCGGTCCTCGATGTCACCGGCTTCACGCTGACCTTTTCAGAAAAGGCGAAGACGAATCTCGTGCAGGACGTCTCGTTTTCGGTCGAACGCGGCAAGACCCTGTGCATCGTCGGGGAATCCGGCTGCGGGAAGAGCGTGACGTCCCTCGCCTTGATGGGCCTCCTCCCCTCGCCGCCGGCCCGTATCGTGTCGGGAAGCGCCTCGTTCGGCGGCCGCGATCTCTTTTCCATGCCCGAGCGCGAGCGCGCCGATATTCGCGGCAACGAGATCGCGATGATTTTCCAGGAGCCGATGACCTCGCTCAATCCGGCCTTCACCATTGGTCACCAGATCGCCGAAGGGATCATTCGCCACCGAAACGTCTCGAAGGCGGAGGCTCGTGCCCAGGCTTTGAAGATGCTGGAATTTGTACGGATTCCCGCGCCCGAGAAGCGGCTGGACGCCTATCCGCATCAGATGTCGGGCGGCATGCGCCAGCGGGTGATGATCGCGATGGCACTGGCCAACCGGCCGCAACTGCTGATCGCGGACGAACCCACGACGGCGCTCGACGTCACCATCCAGGCGCAAATCCTGACGCTCATTCGCCAGATTCAGGCGGAAACCGGAACGGCGATGATCCTTATCACCCACGATCTCGGCGTCGTCGCCGAGGTGGCCGACGACGTGGCGGTCATGTATGCCGGCCGGATCGTGGAGAAAGGTCCGGTCGAGGCGATCTTCTCGGACCCGCAACACCCCTATACGATCGGGCTGTTCGGCTCCGTTCCCTCGCTTGGCCGCCGTCAGGGCCGGCTCGCAACCGTGAAGGGCTCGGTTCCGCCGCTCGAATTGATGCCGGCGGGGTGCCGCTTCGCGCCACGCTGCCCGTTTTCCGACAGCAGATGCTTCTCCGAGGTGCCGCCGGCCGTCTCCTTCGGCGATGGTCACGAGGCAGCATGCTGGTATGCGCCGCTCGAGAAGACGATGGAGGCGCGCCAATGAGCGCCGTGTCGGATCCCGCCAAGCCAATCCTCGAGGCGCGTGGATTGGTGAAACGCTTCGGCGGTCGTCGGGGTATGTTCCAGTCGTCGCCCACCGTTCATGCGGTCAACGACGTCTCGCTGTCGATCCAGCCCGGAGAGACATTCGCCATCGTCGGCGAGTCCGGGTGCGGAAAATCGACGCTCGGCCGGCTTCTGCTGCGACTGATCGAACCGAGTGCCGGGCAAGTCTTCTATCAAGGCGAGGAGATCACGACGCTTGACGCGCGCGCGATGCGCAAGCTGCGCCGGGACATGCAGATCATCTTCCAGGATCCGTTCGCATCTCTCAACCCGCGCATGACCGTCGGCAGTATCATCGCCGAACCGATCCGGCTGCACGGGCTTGCGAGCGGTCGCGCGGTCAAGGAAAAGGTCGCCGAGTTGCTGCGTATCGTCGGCCTTCGGCCCGAATATGCAGATCGCTATCCGCACGAATTCTCCGGCGGCCAGCGCCAGCGGATCGGTATCGCGCGTGCTCTGGCCGGCGAACCCAAGCTCATCATCGGTGACGAGCCGGTCTCCGCACTCGATGTGTCGATCCAGGCGCAGGTGATCAATCTGCTGGAGGATTTGAAGGAGAAGTTCGGGCTGACGCTCGTCATCGTCGCGCACGATCTCGCCGTGATCCGGCATATGAGCGATCGCGTCGCGGTGATGTATCTTGGCGAGATCGTCGAGCTCTCCCCCGTCGATCCGCTCTACGAGCAGCCGTTGCACCCCTACACGCAGGCGCTTTTGAAGGCGATCCCCTCGCCTACGCCGCATGCGCGCGAAGCGCCGTCCCTCATCAAGGGTGACGTTCCCAACCCGACCGACCTGCCTTCAGGCTGCCGCTTCCATACCCGCTGCCCGCATGCTCGGGAGCTCTGCTCTCGAGAGCATCCACCTCTGGAGGCGGTCGGCGATGGCCGCAGCGTCGCCTGTCATTTCTGGCAGGAGATCCGCGCGCTGGAGCAGGTCAAGGCACCGGAACCCGAAGGTAGCCCCGCGCTGGAGACACGGCTCGAACTCTACCGATCGTTCCAGGCGCGCAAAGACGCGTCGGGCACCACCATTCCAAGAGACGTTTCCGAAGGAGGCACGATATGAAAAGAATGATCACGATGGCGCTGGGCGCCATGCTTATGGCGGGAACCGCGTCCGCCGCCGATCTGCGCATCGCGCTGCAGGACGATCCCGACGTCCTCGACCCGCATCGCGCCCGCACCTTCGTCGGGCGTATCGTGTTCACGTCGCTCTGCGACAAGCTCGTCGACATCGACGAGAAGCTGAACATCATTCCCCAGATCGCCACCGAATGGGCATGGAACGACGACAATACGGTCGTCACGATGACGCTCCGCGAGGGTGCGACGTTCCACGATGGCGCGGCCATCGATGCCGAGGCGGTCAAAGCCAATCTTGATCGTGCGCGCACCGACAATGAGAGCCTGCGCAAGAGCGAGATTGCCTCGATCTCGGACGTGGCCGTGGTCGACGCAAACACCGTTGCGATCACCCTGTCGCAGCCGGATGCAGCCTTTCTCGCGCAGTTGACTGATCGTGCCGGCATGCTGATGTCGCCCGCGTCCTTCGACGCCGATCCGGGCCAGAAGCCGGTCTGCTCGGGTCCCTACAAGTTCGTCGAACGCATCCAGAACGATCGCATCGTGCTGGAGAAATTCGCCGAGCATTGGAACGCTGACGCGTATGCCTTTGACCGCGTGATCTATACGCCGATCCCGGATACGACCGTGCGCCTGGCCAATTTGCGTGCCGGCGACGTCGACATCATCGAACGCGTCGCGCCGTCCGATCTCGAAGCGGTCGCCGGCGACGACAGCATCAAGCTCGCCTCGGTGACGGGCCTCGGCTATCAGGCGATCGAGGTCAATATCGCCAATGGCGCGAAGGCCGATCACCCGCTCGGGCAGGACAAGCGCCTGCGCCAGGCACTAGATCTGGCTATCGACCGCGACGTTTTGAACGAAGTCGTCGGCGCTGGCACTTACACGCCCGCCTATCAGGCGTTTCCGCCCGCAAGCTTCGCCTATGATCCGGAGATCGGCAAAGGCGGCCGCGACGTCGAAAAGGCAAAGGCCCTGCTGGCGGAAGCCGGTCACGAGCGCGTCGCGTTCGAACTGACCTTCGGCAACAACACCGTCATGCAGCAGGTGTTCGAGCTGGTTCAGGCCATGGGTGCGGAAGCCGGCTTCGACATCAGCCTGCGACCGACCGAGTTCGCGGCACTTCAGTCGGTCCTCAAGAGCGGCGACTTTCAGGTCGGCCAGTCCGGCTGGTCCGGGCGCGTCGATCCCGATGGCAACATCCATCAGTACGTCACCTGCGAAGGTGGTCTCAACGACGCGAAATACTGCAATGAAGAGGTCGATCGCCTCTTGAACGAGGCGCGTACCGTAACCGACCAGGCCGCGCGCAAGGCATTGTACGACGAGGCTCAAATCATCCTGCGCGAGGACATGCCGGTCATCCACCTGTTCTATCTGCCTTGGCCGTTCGTGCACAAGGCGGAGTTGGAGGGCTTCGTCGCCTATCCGGACGGCATGATCCGCCTTGCCGGCGTGACCATGGCGGAATGATCCCGATGGGGCCGGCCGTCGTCGGTCCCATCACCGCACGTCAAAAAGACAACAAAGGGGAACGACCGATGAAGACACTACTCTCCGCCTTGCTCGCCACGACGATGCTGGCCGCCACCGCCGCATCGGCACAGGAATTCCGTATCGGACTTCAGGAAGACCCGGATGTCCTCGATCCGCACAAGGCGCGCACCTTCGTCGGCCGCATCGTCTTCACGTCGCTGTGCGACAAGTTGATCGATGTCGATGCGGAACTGAACTTCGTGCCGCGTGTCGCGACCGAATGGGCGTGGAGCAACGAAAACAAGACGCTGACCATGACGATCCGAGATGACATGGTTTTCCACGACGGCTCGAAGCTTGATGCGGAAGCCGTCGCGGCCAACATTGAGCGCGCCCGCACGCTGCCCGACAGCCTGCGACGTAGTGAACTTGCCTCGGTCGAGAGCGTAGAGGCGATCGACGCGACGACGGTCGCGCTCAACCTTGCCCAGCCAGACGCGACGCTTCTCGCGCAACTCTCGGACCGTGCGGGAATGCTCCTGTCGCCGGCGAGTTTCGAGACCGATGTCGGCACCAGTCCGGTATGCTCCGGCCCTTACAAGTTTGTCAGCCGGGTGCAGAACGATCGCATCGTGCTGGAGAAGTTCGCCGATCATCCCGATGCGGATGAATTCAGTTTCGAACGCCTTGTGTTTCAGCCCATTCCCGATTCGACGGTGCGCCTCGCAAACCTCCAGGCGGGCGATCTTCATATGCTCGAGCGCCTGAACCCATCCGATGCGGAAACGGTGCGTGGTGACGCCAACCTGCAGTTCGTCACCGTCGCGGGCCTCGGCTATCAGGGAATCACGATCAATACGGGCGACGGAGCCAAGGCGGACAATCCGCTCGGCACCGACAAGCGTGTGCGTCAGGCGTTCCAGCTCGCCATCGGGCGCGACATCATCAACGATGTGGTGGGCAACGGTCTTTTCGAACCCGCACAGCAGCCCTTCCCACCCGCAAGCCCCTTCAACAGCCCTGACTTTCCCGTTGTCGCGCGCGATGTAGACGCGGCCAAGGCTTTGCTTGCCGAAGCTGGCCACGAGCGCGTCGCGTTCGAACTCTCGTTCGGCAACAACACCACGGCCATGGCCATCAACGAACTGATCCAGGCGATGGCTACGGAAGCCGGGTTCGACATCAGCCTTCGGCCGACAGAGTTCGCGGCCATGCAGCAGGAAATGAAGTCCGGCAATTATCAGGCTGCGCAGATCGGCTGGTCCGGCCGCGTCGATCCGGACGGAAACCTGCATCAGTTCGTCACCTGTGAGGGCACGCTCAACGATTCCAAATACTGCAACGAGGAGGTCGATCGCCTGCTCGATGAAGCGCGTGTTACGCCGGATACGCAGGCCCGGCAGCCTCTCTACAAGCAGGCGCAGGACATCCTTCAGGACGAACTGCCGATCATCTACATCTATCACCAGCCATGGCCTTTCGTGCTCTCGTCAGCCGTCGAAGGCTTCAAGGCGTATCCCGACGGGATGCTGCGGCTGCAGGGTGTCTCGCTGGCGCAGTAAGGCGCATCGGGGCGGCGACCTCGCGCCGCCGCTCCCCTCCCAGAAGGAATTGCCGGACCAATGTTCCAGATCATCGCCCGACGCGTCTTCGTTGCTATACCGACACTGATCCTCGTGTCGCTGATCGTGTTCGGCCTGCAGAAGATCCTGCCGGGTGATCCTCTGCTGACTATGGCAGGCGAGGAACGCGACCCGGAGGTGCTGGCGTTCCTGCGCGAGAAGTATCGGCTGGATGATCCGTTCTACGTTCAATACCTTGCCTGGCTCGGCAAGGTGCTGGTCGGTGATTTCGGCCAGTCGCTGCGCACCGGCGTTCCTGTCGCAACCCTGATCGCCCAGAAACTGCCGGTCACGCTTCAACTGGCGGTTATGGCGATCATCATGGCGATGCTCATCGGCATCCCTGCCGGCGTTCTGTCCGCCGTGCGCAAGGGCACGCCGACCGACTACGCCGCGAATGCGGTTGCTCTTTCGGGCATGTCGATCCCCAATTTCTGGCTCGGGATCATCCTGATCATGGTCGTGTCGGTGCAGTGGCGGCTTCTCCCCGCCTCCGGCTACGTGCCGCTCAGCGTTGATCCGGTGCAGTCGATCCGCACCATGCTGATGCCGTCCTTCGTGCTGGCGACTGCGCTGGCGGCCTATCTGATGCGTCATACGCGCTCGGCCATGCTCGGCGTTCTGTCGTCCGATTACATCCGAACGGCGCGAGCCAAGGGCCTGTTGCCGAAGTCGGTGATCATGAAACACGCGCTTCGCAACGCGCTGATGCCGATCGTCACGCTGCTTACGCTCCTGTTCGGCGAATTGCTGGCGGGCGCGGTGCTGACGGAGCAGGTGTTCACCATCCCTGGCTTCGGGAAGCTTATCGTCGATGCCGTGTTCACCCGCGACTACGCGGTCGTCCAGGGTGTTGTCCTGTGCACGGCGGTCGGCTTCATCTTCATGAACCTCGTCGCCGACATCCTCTACATCCTCATCAATCCCCGCCTGAGGCACCCGCAATGACCATGCAGGCAGAAGCGGTCGCGCCACGCCGTCGGTTGGGCCGCACCGCAACCAAGTTCCTGTCCAACAAGAGCGCCGTCTTCGGCGGCGTGCTCGTGCTCGTCTTCGTGCTGCTGGCACTTTTTGCACCGATCATAGCAACGCATGATCCGTTCCAGACGAGCTTTGGCGCGATCCGCAAGGCACCGTCGGCGGACTACTGGCTTGGCACTGACGAACTCGGGCGCGATATCTTCACGCGCATGCTCTACGGCGCGCGTGCGTCCCTGCTTGCGGGTGTCGTGTCCGTGTCCATTGCCGTTCTGGTGGGGGTGCCCTTCGGCCTACTGGCTGGCTATTTCGGTGGCTGGGTCGACGCTGTCGTGTCGCGCGTCACGGAGGCGCTGCTCGCCATTCCGTTCCTCATTCTGGCCATCGCGCTTGCCGCGTTTCTGGGGCCGAGCCTCACCAATGCGATGATCGCGATCGGTCTGTCTGCGACCCCGCTTTTCATTCGCCTGACGCGTGGGCAGGCGATGGCGGTCAAGACCGAGGACTACGTCGAGGGCGCGCGCGCGATCGGCCTGCCGAACACGCTCATCATCACGCGCTACATTTTCCCAAACGTGCTTCCTCCGATCGTGGTTCAGGCGACGATCACGATCGCGACCGCCATCATCGCGGAAGCGAGCCTTTCGTTTCTCGGCCTCGGCCAGCAGCCACCGAACCCCTCATGGGGGTCGATGCTGAACACGGCCAAGAACTTCATGACGCAAGCCCCCTGGATGTCGATCATTCCGGGCGGTGCGATCTTCCTCGTCGTTCTCGGCTTCAACCTTCTGGGTGACGGCCTGCGCGACGCGCTCGACCCTCGCGACAACTGACAATCCGGAGCAGTCCACCATGTTCACCACCCGCCCCGAGATCCTCGGAACGTTCGGCGTCGTCACGTCCACGCACTGGCTGGCGTCGTCGGCAGGCATGGCCATGATGGAGCGCGGCGGCAACGCTTTCGATGCGGCCGTTGCTGCCGGCTTTGTGCTGCAGGTGGTTGAGCCGCATCTTGTCGGACCGGGCGGCGAGGTCCCGATCGTGTTTCATTCCGCGCGAACGGGCAAGACGGAGGTGCTTTGCGGACAGGGCACGACGCCGGCCGCGGCCACCATCGAGCGTTACAAGGCCGAAGGACTGACATTGATCCCCGGAAACGGCCTGTTGCCGGCGGTGATCCCGGGCGCATTCGACGCCTGGATGCAGCTTCTTCGGGACCATGGGTCGCTGCCGATCGCCGAGGTGATGGCGCCCGCCATCCACTATGCACAGAACGGCCATCCGATGCTCCCGCGCGTGGCAAACACGATCGCGGGCCTGAAGGACTTCTTCGAGCGCGAATGGCCGACATCGGCTGCGTTCTTCGCGCCGGGCGGCCGTCTGCCGGAAGCCAAAAAGCTCTTCCGCAACGAGGCCTTGGCCGCGACGTGGAAACGCATCATCTCGGAGGCAAATTCCGGCGGCGGCAGCCGGGAGCGCTGCATCGAGCGCGCCCGCGACGCCTTTTATCGCGGGTTCGTTGCCGAGGCGATCGAACGCTTCGTGCAATCCAACGCGGTGATGGACGAAAGCGGAAACGCTCATCGCGGCATCATCACCGCTGCCGACATGGCCGGCTGGCAGGCGACCTACGAAGAGCCTCTGACCTACGACTATCACGGATACAGGCTGAACAAGATCGGCGCCTGGGGCCAAGGTCCGGTGTTCCTGCAAACGCTCGCGCTTCTCAAAGGCTTCGACATCGGTGCGATGGATACGCGCGGACCTGACTTCGTGCACACATTGACCGAGGCGATGAAACTCGCCTTTGCCGATCGCGAATATTATTACAGCGACCCCAATTTCATCGACGTCCCGATCGAGACGCTTTTGTCGGACGCCTATAATGACCAGCGCCGCAAGCTGATCGCCGATACGGCATCCTACGATCTGAGGCCGGGCCACATTCCCGGATACGAGGATCAGGTCGCGCGCATGGCGGACGCGCTCGATCGCCTGTCACGCATCTCCACGCCGGACCAGGCTTCCGCCGAGCCGACGATGGCCGATATGCGCTCGGTGCGGCGCGGCGATACCGTGCACATCGATGCGATCGACGCGGAGGGCAACATGGTCGCCGCCATGCCGTCGGGCGGCTGGCTGCAATCGTCGCCGCTCATCCCGGAACTGGGGTTCATGCTCAACACCCGTGCGCAGATGTTTTGGCTCGAGGAAGGCCTGCCCGCCAGCCTCGCGCCGGGCAAGCGCCCGCGCACGACACTGACGCCGAGCCTCGCGGAAAAAGACGGTCGGCCCTACATGGTCTTCGGTACGCCCGGCGGGGATCAGCAGGAACAGTGGCAGTTGCAGTTCTTCCTGCGTCATGTCCACCATGGTCTGAACCTCCAGGAAGCGATCGACATGCCCATGTCGCACACCGCGCATTTTCCGAACTCGTTCTATCCGCGCGACCGCAAGCCCGGAAACCTCGCCATCGAGGAGAATTTTGGCGCGGCGACGATCGCTGAACTTAAGGCACGAGGCCATCAAATGGAGGTTGCGCCGGAATGGTCCATCGGGCGCATGGTGGCGGCCGCGCGCGACGAGGACGGCCTGTTGCGGGCCGCCGCAACGCCGCGTCTCATGCAGGCCTATGCGGTCGGTCGGTAGCGGATCGTCAAGCGCCGGTAAGCGGGATTTCGATCACCATCCCGTCGAACGCCGGCTCCACATGCGCCGGCGTTGCCGCCTGCACCGTCTCGTAGTCGAGCGGGATGTGCATATGCGTCAGCACCGCGTGCTTGGGATTCAGCCGTTCGATCCATTCGAGTGCCTCGTCGAGTGAGAGGTGGCTCGGATGGCGCTGGTACTGCAGCGCGTCGATGACGAGAAGATCGAGGTCCTTGAGCCGGGCCGCGGTCTCGGACGGAAAGTCGCTGACATCCGGGCAGTAGGCGAGTGAGCCTATCCGAAAGCCGAGCGACAGGATGTCGCCGTGGATCTGCGTCAGCGGCTCGAAGGTAATCGGCCCGCCCTGCCCGTCGATTGCAAACGGAACGTCGTGTGCGATCGGATGCGGCGCGACGATTGGCGGATAGGTGCTGCCGGGCGGAGTCTCGAAGCAATAGCCGAACCCGCCCTTGAGCCGGTCGAGCGTTGGCCGGTCGGCATAAATGTCGATGAGCTTGCGCTGGGCCAGGAAATAGCCCCGCAGATCGTCAATGCCATGGATATGGTCGGCATGGGCATGCGTGTAGACGACCGCATCGAGACGATCGGCACCCGCGTCCAGCATCTGCTCGCGAAAATCCGGCCCTGTATCGATCGCGACCCTCGTCACACCGGTTCCCGAGATACGCTCGATGACCGCCGCTGTGCGCCGTCGTCTGTTCTTCGGGTTTGTCGGATCGCAATTGCCCCAATCGCCGATGATGCGCGGCGTACCGGGCGACGAGCCGCAACCGGTGATGATCAGGCGCAGCCGGTCAGGCATCGCTTTGCGGCCGCGGCATCTTGGTGAAGAGACGAAAGACGTTCTCTGTCGTTGCTTCGGCGATCCGCGCTTCCGGGATGCGAAGCGTTTCAGCCAGCACGCGCGCGGTTTCCACGACGAAGGACGGTTCGTTGCGCTTGCCGCGGTGCGGCATGGGCGCAAGGTAGGGTGCGTCCGTTTCGACCAGAAGCCGGTCGAGCGGTACGGTTCGTGCGATGTCGCGTAGCGCTTCTGATTTCTTGAAGGTCAGGATGCCGGAGAACGACACGTATCCGCCAAGCGCCACGCCGGTCTCTGCCAGCGCCGCGCCGGACGAAAAGCAATGCAGAATGAAGGGGAAGGCGCCCTTCCCTGTTTCATCGCTCAAGATCGATGCCATGTCGTCGTCTGCGTCGCGCGAATGAATCACCAGGGGCAGTCCGGTCGCGCGCGCGGCTGCGATGTGTGTCCGAATCCCCCTCGCCTGCGCGTCGCGTGGCGCGTGATCGTAGAAATAGTCGAGGCCCGCCTCGCCGATCGCAACCACCTTTGGATGCTGCGACAGCGAGATCAGTTCATCCGCGGTGACGTCGAGTTCTTCGGCCGCGTTGTGCGGGTGCGTGCCGACGGAACAGAAAACGTCCGGGTAGGCTTCCGCAATGGCCAGAATCTGTTCGAACCGCCGTACCCGCGTCGAGATCGTCACCATCCGTTTCACGCCCGCCTGCAAGGCGCGCGTGACGATGGCATCGCGCTCTTCCGCGAAGTCGGGAAAATCAAGATGGCAGTGGCTGTCTACGAGCATCCTGTCTGCCACGCTCTACTGGGTCGCGCCTTCCGCCTCGACATAGCGCGGGAAGACGGGCTGCGGTGCCGGCAACGGTCCACCGCTGGCAAGCGCGTGCTCGTCTCCGACATGCCTGAAGCTCCGCGCGCTGGCGTCGACCGCAAGAAGATCGAGCAACTTCGCCGACGATTGCGGAATGTAGGGCTGGCACAGAATGGCAATCCGCCGGATCGTTTCAGCCGTCGTCCACAACACCGTCTCCATGCGCGCCGGATCGGTCTTCTTCAGCGCCCAAGGCTCCTGCCCCGCAAAGTAGCGATTGGCTTCCGCGACCACGGCAAAGACGGCGGCAAGCGCCTGGTGGATCGCCTGTGATCCCATCGCCTTTCGGCTGGCCGCGAGTGCATCGGTCGCCATGCCAAGAATGGCGATATCGGCTTCCACGAGTTCGCCGCGCGCCGGCACCTTGCCCTCACAATTCTTGGCGATCATCGACAGCGAACGCTGCGCGAGATTGCCGAGATCATTGGCAAGATCGGCATTTGTCCGGTTGACGATCGCCTCATGGCTGTAGTTTCCGTCCTGGCCGAACGGAACCTCGCGAAGGAAGAAATAGCGCATCTGGTCGAGGCCGTAATGCTCGATCATCGTAAACGGGTCGACGACGTTGCCGACCGATTTCGACATCTTCTCCCCGCGATTGAACAGGAAGCCATGCGCAAAGACACGCTTGGGCAGCGGTATGCCAGCCGACATCAGGAAGGCCGGCCAGTAGATCGAATGGAAGCGCGTTATGTCCTTGCCGATGACGTGCAAATCGGCAGGCCAGAAGTCCCAAAGCGCATTGTTTTCATCGGGATACCCGACGCCGGTCATGTAGTTTGTGAGGGCATCGACCCACACATACATGACATGCTTTTCATCGCCCGGCACGGGAACGCCCCAGTCGAACGTCGTTCTGGAGATGGAAAGGTCCTTCAGCCCAGACTTCACGAAGTTGACGATCTCGTTACGCCGCTCGTTGGGGCCGACGAAATCGGGCTGTTCTTCGTACAGCTTCAGGAGCCGATCCTGATAGGCGGACAGGCGGAAGAAGTAGCTCTCTTCCTCCACCCACTCGACAGGCGCGCCCTGCGGGCCATAGCGGACGCCGTCGTCGCGAAGCTCCGTTTCGTCTTCGTCGAAATAGGCCTCGTCACGTACCGAGTACCAGCCCGAATAGCCGCCCTTGTAGATGTCGTCATTCGCCGCCATCGCGGTCCATATCGCCTGCGAGGCTGCGTGGTGACGCGCTTCGGTGGTGCGAATGAAATCATCGTTCGACGCATTCAGCGCATCGGCCATCCGCTGGAACTCAGCCGCGTTTCTGTCGGCAAGCTCGCGCGGCGCAATGCCTTCCTTGCGGGCCGTCTGCAGCATCTTGATGCCGTGTTCGTCCGTGCCCGTGAGGAAATAGACCTGCTTGCCGTCGAGCCGCTGGAACCGCGCCAAGGCGTCGGTTGCCAACAATTCATAGGCATGACCGATATGGGGCTTGCCGTTTGGATAGGAGATCGCGGTCGTGATGTAAAAGCGTTCGCTGGGCATGTGGCCTGAATTCCGGAATACGGTTTCTGCGCGGTCAGATAGCGCATCGCAGCAGCATTGGCTATCCTAGGAATTGGGGCCTAGCCTGCCAGCGCCTGCCACATTCGGCGCAGCATGCCGTTCACATGCTGCTTCTTGTCGAGGTTGTAGGTGTTCGTCTCGTTCACCAGTCGATCCGCCTCGCGCCACAAATCCGCGTGCGCGGCCGCGGCATCCAGTTGCCCGGCCGCCGCTGCCTCGCGGGCCCATCCGGCGATCATGTCGAGCGCCGCCTGGTTGAAGATGTCGAATTGGATGGTCGCATCGCGGCCACTCACCGCCTCTGCAACGCGCCAAGCCTGCTGCACGTCGAAACGACCCGCGATCACGACCCGCGTCATCGCGTCCGTTATGTCCAGACCGCCGAATTGCGTCATCAGCAAAGCATCGCGCACGCTGCCGCCCGCCCGCCTGGCGAGTTCCGCCCGCTGTCCGGCATCGTCGGGCATCTCGGCGTCAAGGTTCGCGAGCACGTTCACGAGTGCTGCATCCTCGAGCGGCTTCAACTTGATCAACTGGCAGCGCGAACGGATCGTCGGCAACAGGCTGCCCAGCGAATGAGCGATCAGAATGAAAAGCGTGCGCGGCGGCGGCTCCTCCAGGTTTTTCAGGAGTGCGTTCGCCGCATTGACGTTCATGTCGTCGGCGGGATCGACGATCGCGATGCGATAGGCGCCGTTGTGCGATGTCATCGACAGGAAGCGCGTGACCCTGCGGATTTCATCGACCGTGACGACCGACTTGAACGCCTTCGTCTTGTCGTTCATCGGCCGCGTCAGATGCAGCACTGCCGGATGCGAACCCTGAGCCACCTGCCTGAAGAGCGGCGACGTGGCATCCATCGGCTGGAGCGTTTCCGGGGCGATGGATGCATCGGGATTGGAGAGGAGATGATGGGCGATATGGAACGCCAGCGTCGCCTTGCCGATCCCGGGAGGGCCTGCGAGCAGCAAGGCGTGATGGAGTTTTCCAGACCGGTAAGCGGTCGCAAGTTGCGTCGCCGCCTCGTCATGTCCGACCAGCACGGGGTTTTCGGCGGGCTCCGCGATTTCGGGAATCGTATCGAACTGTTCGGGCGCGAGGCGGACAAATGTCATTGCCCAACCTCCTGTCCCGCCTCGTCGCCGACACGTGAAATCACGGCGTATGCCGCGTCCGCTATGGCTGCGGCAACCTCGTCGGGGGGCATGCTCGCATCGACCACGACGCAGCGTTCCGGTTCCGCTGCGGCGATGTCGAGAAACGCCTCTCGCCGCCTGCGATGAACGGCGAGCGTTTCCTTTTCATAGCGATCCGCAATCTCGTCCCCGCGGCGTGCCGATGCGCGGCGAAGGCCCTCTTCAGGGTCGAGATCGAGGATGATCGTCAAATCCGGCGTCATCCCGTGGATGGCGACCTTTTCAAGCGTGCGCATGAAGTCCGGTTCGAGATTGCCGGTAACGCCCTGGTAGACGCGGCTGGAATCGAGAAAGCGATCGGAGAGCACGATCGCGCCGCGCTCGACCGCCGGCCGTATCACCTGCTCGACATGATCGGAGCGGGCGGCGGCGAACAGCACTGCCTCCATGCCCGGTCCAAAGGGCTCGGCGGCGCCTGACAGAAGCACGTGCCTCACAGCCTCGGCACCGGGAGAACCGCCGGGCTCGCGCGTCACCAGCACGTCGCGACCGATCTCCTCCAGTGCCGAGGCGAGCGTGCGAATCTGGGTGGACTTGCCCGCCCCCTCGCCGCCTTCGAACGTGATGAAAATACCGCGCGACACACCAGACCTTTTCGCGAATCCCGAGCTTCCCATGATACGCGCACCACATGCGCGTCGGTGTCACATAAGACAGTTGGCCCGCGATAGGAACGGTTTATCCCGTCACTCTTTCCCCGAGATGGTGTGATTGCTGCCAGCCGCCTTGCCGCTATCGCATCCACCCGACCAGAAGTTCCTCGACAGCATCCATCGCGCGCCGGTGTATCCGTCCGGTTCCGATGCTTTCGGCCGCGTAGAGCGGCGTTTCCTGGCTCATCATGTCGCCTATCCAGACTTTCAGCGTTCCGATGCGTGTGCCTTCCTCGATTGGGGCGACCACCGGGCCGTCATATACGATCCTCGCAATCAGCCGGTCCTGGTTCGTAATGGGCACGAAGATCGCGATCGGGCCGTCCGCGCGCAGTGCGACGCTCGACTTTTCGCCGCCATAGGTCTTGGCTTCACCGACGGTTTCACCTGCCGCGAAGAGATCGGTCTTACGGAAGGCTCGCATGCCCCAGTCCAGGATCTTGCGCGCTTCTTCCGCGCGCTGCGCGTCGCTCTCCATGCCGCTCAACGCCACGAAGACGCGCTTGCCGTCCCGGTCGACCGATCCCACAATGCCGTATCCGGACTCTTCCGTAAAACCGGTCTTGAGGCCGTCGGCACCGATGTTCATGCGCAGCAGCGGATTGCGATTGCGCTGCAGGATCTTGTTCCAGGTGAAATCGAGCTGGCCGTAGAATTTGTAGAATTCGGGATAGGTGCGCCAGATATGCGATGCGAGCTGGACGAGTTCGCGGGGCGTCACCACCTGGCCCTCCGCGGGCAGACCGGTCGCGTTCTTGAACACGGATTTTGTCAGGCCGAGCTCGCGAGCGCGCTCGGTCATCAGCACCGCGAAATTCTCCTCCGAGCCTGCCATGCCCTCCGCGATGATGATGCAGCCATCGTTAGCCGACTGCACGATGACACCCTGAATGAGGTCTTCGAGGCGGATCGAGGACTTGAGCTCGGCAAACATCGTGGAGCCGCCCGACATCGCGCCGCCGGTCCGCCACGCGTTTTCGGACACCACGAATTCGTCGTTCATGGTCAGGCGACCGGACTTGATCGCATTGAAGACAACCTCCATCGTCATCAGCTTGGCGAGCGACGCTGGGGGAAACGGTGTGTCGGGGTCCTTGGAGAACAGAACCGTGCCGGTCTCGGCGTCGATCATGAACCCCTGTTTGGCCTTCGTCTCGAAAAGCTGGGCATGCGCAATGCCCACGCCGCCCACGAGAACGACGAGACACGCAACCACCGCGCGAAACAGTTGAGACAGCTTCATCCACCCTACCCCGAATTTCGTCCCGAGCCCCTGATACGACCGTAACAAGGCGTCATGAGGACGATCAAGGGCATTGTCCGCGATCGGTCACCGAATGCGTGATGCCCGTGGGCTATTCGCGGACGGTCAAAGCGTCAGGAGCGCCTGCTGCCCATGCGGCTTTCAGCAGGTCATCGACGGGCAGGCGCCCGTCCGGATAGAGGCTCACGGCAAAGCCATCACCGGCATAGTCGGTGTCGATACGCACCTGTCCAGCACTTGCGAGCGCTCTCGCGATCGTCTCGGCCGCCCCCTGATCGCCATAGGTGCCGACCGCCACATAGTCCGATTGCGCGTTCGTCCGGGAGGCATAGCGTTGCGCCAATGCCTCCGGCGTCAATTCACCCGAGGCGAATGCATCGATTGCCGCCGAAGCACGTTTTACGCGTTCGTCCGCATAGGCAAGCGCCGGTGATGGTGCGAAGCCAATCGCCGCAATGTCCTGGCCTGGACGCTCCGGCGCGATCGGCGCGAATTCTGGAAGGACCACATCGCCCGCGCTGGATGGCCCGGCGAAGGCAGGCGCTTGTTGCGACAGCGGGAAAGCCGCCGACGCCGATGCCCGCGATGTCGGGGTCGGGCCGTTCATCGCGATCATCACGCCCGTGGGCATGCCGTCGGACGGGTCGGGCGCTGCTCCGCCCGGACGATAGGACGCCATCAGGAAGGCATCGTCCTGGCCGTGCAGCGGCGCGCGGCCGAGATACTCAACCTCGACCTTGGCGATGCCATGGTGCGTATAGTCCAGCATCTGGGCTGCCTGGCGCGACAGGTCGATGATCCGCCCATGCGCATAGGGACCGCGATCATTGACGCGCACGATCACAGAAGATCCGTTCGTCGTGTTGGTGACGCGTGCATAGCTGGGCAGCGGCATCGTGGGATGTGCCGCCGTCAGATGCGTCATGTCGTAGATTTCGCCATTGGCGGTCAGGCGCCCATGGAAGGCATCGCCATACCAGGATGCGGCGCCCACCTTGCGATAGTTGGGATCTTCCTTCGGATGATACCACTTGCCGCGAATCTTGTAGGGCTTGCCGGTCTGGTCGCGGCCGCCGCCACGGGGAAGGTTCGAGCGCAGATTGCTGACGCGAGGGCTCGCCTTCACGCCGTATTCGGATTCCGCGAAATACTCCTTGGAGCGCTTCTTGGGAGCGACGGATGCGGTTTCTTGGGACGCGCAGGCAGCCAGAAAAGCGGCCGACCCCAGCAAAAGAGCAAACAGCGGCACTCTTGCCGCTGCGGTACGCAAAGGCCTGCGCCGTATACCCGCATCCGTGATGTCGCTCATACGCCGACTTTATCCACTCACTGGAGAGAAAGCCGGCGGACGCCGCTTTCCCCAATCCCCACACTTACAGAGCCGCAGTATCTCACATCAATTGTTTAGCGGCCTGTTAATCGAATCGGGCGGCAAAGGGGCAATTTTATGGCGCATCGCGGCATCAAGCGTCGCCCGGTCAGCCAGGATGGCTCAATCGGCGCTCCGGGCACTCCCGTCGAGCCCGTCATCTCGGCCCCCGTAAATCAAGGCGTCGCCGGTCCGGTAAAGTGTCTTCCGTGGTGTCGGGACGTTACAGCGGGCGCCTGCAAGAGCCCTGCTCCTTGATTCGAGTCGACGGTGCTGAAGGCGCGCGAATGAGCCATGATGAATTTCATGCGCACACGTGACGCCTTGAAAAACTCCGACCCATGCAGCATAAGCGCCGTCAGCCGGAGGGATGGCCGAGCGGTTTAAGGCACCGGTCTTGAAAACCGGCGAGGATGCAAGTCCTCCGTGGGTTCGAATCCCACTCCCTCCGCCATATACCCGCCGATTGCCGCACAAATTGATCATCTATCTCTTTAAATATCAAACGGATAACGCCCTCCGGGCGATTACCCTACGGGCACGGGTTCTCGCACGCCCTACCAGTTAGCATAGCCCTTCGCTGCGACCGCCAAACACCGCCGATTGGCGCAAGCGGCGGCGCGCTTATCCGGTTGCCTCCCGGTTTGACGTCAGCGAGACCGGAGCGGTCGTCGTCGTCATGCGATGTCCGAGTCTGTCGATTACGCGAAAACATCAGCGACATATCTACCGTGCTCGCGTTCGATTTTGTCCGCCCACTGGTCGGCTTCGGATTCCGTGACGCCGGTCGCCTCTCGATAGATGCGGATGAGCGTCTCGCGCACGGCCGGGGCCATGTGCCTGCCGTCGCCGCAGACGAAGACGGTGGCACCCTTCTTGAAGAGGTCTTCCATGCGCTCGCGCGCTGCCCAGACGCGATGCTGCACGAACTTGACGTCGCCTTCGGGCCGGTCGGTGAAGGCGGGCAGCACCTCGACGACGCCGTCGCGCTCCCATGCGGACAACTCGTCGTGGTAGAGATAGTCGACATCGGGATGGTTTGTGCCGAAGAATAGCAGCGATGGCCCGATCTCCCGCCCGCCGGCCTTCTGGGCCGCGCGATCCTGAAGGAAGCCGCGGAACGGCGCGATGCCCGAGCCCGCGCAGATCATGATCATCGGTGTCTGCGGATTTGCCGGCGGGTGGAAGCGGGCGTTTGAAGGTCTGACGGCGATCGAGATACGGTCGCCGGGCTCGAGCGAAGCGAGGTAGCTGGAGGCCACGCCCTGATAACGGCCATTGCCCGACAGGGCCGGAGCATCGACCACGGCGACCGTCAACGTGACGTGGTCCGGCTTCCACAGCGGCGAGGAGGAGATCGAGTACTGCCGCGCCTTCATCGGCGGCAGCATGGAAAGGTAGCCGGCGAAGTCGAGTTCGCACGCCTGGAACCGGTCGAGCAGGTCGATGACGCTCATCCGCTTGCCAAGCACCTCCGCCTCGTATTTCTCGCCGGCCAGCTCGTTGAGCGGAACCCTTTCCGGCGGGCAGCGCGTGGATGCGGCAAGAGCGGAAACCTGCGCCCGGGTGGCGGGCTGTGCAAGCTCGACATAGCTTTCGAGCAGGTCGCCGCAGGAAACCGGGTGGCCAGTAGGCAGACCGGTAGTGCCCGAACCACCCGAGATGACGATCTGGGTGTCGTGGGCTATCCCGAAGCGGCGCAGCACGCGGTCGACGAGGCCGGCCGGGTTGCGCGCCAGAACGGCGAGATAGTCGCCGGCCTGATAGGTCATGCCCTCGGGGAGCGCGAGCGCGATGTGGCGCTTTGAGCGGGCATTGGTCGCGCTCATGTCGACCAGCTCGCGGTTCCCGACCACCGTGCCCTGTTTGAGATCACCAAGCCGGAGGGCGCTTTCGCGACCGCCCCGCACGAAAGTGACTTCCAGCTTGCTGGTAGTTTCAATGGGCAAGGCTTTCTTGCCGAAGGCTTCGGAAGCGGCCGGCCAGAACGTGGCATACCATTCGTCGAAGGCACCGAAGAAATCGCCACCCGAATCCGCCTCGCCGCGACCGGCTATGCGCAGGCCTCCCGCCTTTTCGAGGGCGGCGTCGACGCGCTTGGGAATCGCCTGATATGTCCGCGCCCATTGCCTGTTGCCGCAGCCGAAGACGGCGAATTTAACGCCCGAAAGGGCGCCTGCGTCCAGCGCCTCGA
This sequence comes from Mesorhizobium sp. CAU 1732, assembly GCF_039888675.1. NCBI lineage: Bacteria > Pseudomonadati > Pseudomonadota > Alphaproteobacteria > Hyphomicrobiales > Phyllobacteriaceae > Mesorhizobium > Mesorhizobium sp. CAU 1732. Next base: position 2,386,151 of record NZ_JBDQQR010000001.1, on the reverse strand, counting down.
CATTGGCGATGAACTGGCGGGCATTGTCCGGCGGTTGGCCCTCGTAGGAGGCGGTGACGACGACCAGTGCACCGTCCTTGGGCAACATGCCGGCATAGTCGTCCATCGGTGCGGCGGTCGCGGCGAAGCCGTGCCCGGCCGCATCGCCCGCGATGCGGTTGGCGAAGGCTTCCGAGGAGCCGGTATTGGAACCGTAAAGGACGAGAAGGCGTGGCGCGTCCGCGTCCAGCTTCCTGTCGGCCGCGGCCGGCTGCGTGAGCACCTGCGGCTGGCGCGCAATCGAGCGGCCTCGGGCCAGTGTGGCCGAGGAGCGGCGCGCGCGCGCCCGGATCTTCAGGTTTTCGGGTTTGAGGGTCAGCGTCTCGTGCACCTTGAGCTGGTAGGACGGATCGTCGAACACGAAGTCGAAGCGCTGGAGCATCATCGCCAGCACCAGTTGCGCCTCCTGCATGGCGAAGGGACGCCCGATACAGGCGCGCGCGCCGCTGCCGAACGGCTTCCAGGCGTTTGGCGGCAGCTTCTCGGCATTCTCCGGCACGAAACGCTCCGGGCGGAATGCCTCCGGCTCGTCCCAGACCTTGGGATCGCGGTGCAGCATCGGTTCGAGGATCAGCACCGTATCCTCCGTCGTCAGCGGATACTTGCCGGCCAGCATCGTGTCCTCCAGGGGCTTTACGCCGAACACGGCCGCCGTCGGCCAGATGCGGAGGCTCTCCATCAGAATCTGCTCGATGTAGCGAAGCTGGGCCAGATGCTCGATTCGGGGCATCTCGTCACCCAGCACCTCATCGACAATGGCGCGGGCCTTCTGCAAGGCTTCGGGATTCTTGAGCAGCAGATAGGTCGCAAAGGACAGCAGGCCACTGGTCGTCTCGTGCCCGGCGATCAGGAAGGTGATCATCTGGTAGCCGATGTTCTCGTCATCGAGCTTCTCGCCCGTTACCGGGTCAACGCCGTTCAGCATCAGGTTAAGAAGGTCTTTCTTCTCCGCACCCTGCGGGTCCCGCCGACGCTCATCGATCAGCTCCTTGGCGACGTTGCGCATCAGGTCGGCGTCCGCCTGGTACTGCCGGGCGGTCGACAACATCAGGTTGCTCACCAGCTTCGGCCGTCGGGTCCGCTGCCCACTCTCCTTCAGCGCGCCCACCATCGCGCCGACGAAGGGGTGCATCTCATCCTGGTAGAAGCTGTTGAAGCGGTAGTCGAAGGCGCAGAGCGCGATCGTATCCAGTGTCAGCCGGGTCATGTTGTCCGGCACGTCGATGACCGTGCTCGGACCGAAGCGCTCCCAGCGCACGAACATCTGGTCGGCGATGTCGAGCATCTGGTCGAACATGCCGCGCACGCCGATGGGACCGAAGGCGGGCATCAGGATACGGTGCGCCTTGGCCCAGTTGGGCTCCTCGCTATAGGCGGTGAACAGGCCGTCCTTTGCAAATGCCCGAATCTCTTCGAGCGGCGGATGGACACGCTTGTTGAAGCGAGTTTCGTCGCACAGCTCATTGACCAGTTCCTGCGAACTGGCGATGTACACCGTGCGGTCGAATATCTGCATCTTGAAGAACGGGCCGTATTTGCGCGAAAGCTCCATGAAGGCTTGCACCGGCGCCTCCGGGTCGATCTCGGTGAGGTTGCCGATGATGGGCTTTACGGGAGGCTGGGGAACGTTCGGCTGGCTGGACATGGGGCTCACCTTGAAGGCCGGTTCGGGTTGACGGGACAGTTCGCTCTATGTAGTTTTCGAATGTAAAATAGATATGGAAAATGGATTTGTAAAGTGCCAGAAGCGAACCCACGCCAGCCGCGAGAAGACGACCCGCGGTTTCAGCGAAGCCTGAGGGCGCTTCACGCCGCCCTTCTCGAACTGGTTGATGCAAAGCCGCTGGAGGAGATTTCCATCACCGCGCTTGTCCAGGCGGCGGGGGTGACGCGCCCGACCTTCTACCAGCACTTCGCCGATATTCCCGACGCTGTCCGCCGGGCGGCGCTGACGCGTCTGGACGCCGCCTTCCCCCTGCCCGAGCCGTTTCCGGAGGACTTCGAGGCCAGCACTCAGAACATCTTTCAGCATGTGGTGGGAGAGGCGCTGCCCGTGATCGAGCATCTGCGCGAACATCGGGAGTTCTACCTGCGAGTACTCGACGGAGCCGGCAACGCGGCGTTTTTCGACGAAATCGTCTCTTTTCTGGCCGGGCGTTTCCTTCCCGACGCCTTCGAGCTTGCCGCCAGCCGGCAGGCAGCGCGGAAGGACGATCTCATGACGGTCATGGCCGGCGGCGCCATGTGGCTGATGGTCCGTTGGCTGCACGACGACACACCCGCCGAGACAGCCGGTGAGATGGCGCAAAGAATCGCCGCCGTCGCCGCCACAATGGTCGCACCCCTGCGAGAAGAAAGGCCGTGACCTCGGGCTGACGCCTCGCGTGGAGCCCAAGGCCGGGGTTTGTCCGGCCTTCAAGGCTCCGCACGCCCCTGCTCACCGCGGAGTGCTCCACGAGAGCGGTACTGCCCGCCCATTCTACGCTACAGCCCGATATCGACATATCGTGAAGGCCAACGACGGCAGAAAGCGACGTCAAGTCGAACAAAGCCAGCTTTATTAGGCTCGTTCCTCAATTTTGGAGGCTATAGCGTAGACGTAGTTCTCCGTTTCGTCGGCTTCGCCCCGCCATTTGCCGCAAACATGTGGGTTTCTGTTTGCGCTTTTGGTTGCAAAGCGCCCGATATGCGCCGTTTCAGATGTAGGCTATTATGCATTCGGGTCTGCGACGACGAGGCGATCGGTTATGCGGCCGGATTGCCTGATGTCGTTCAGGAGGATGCATGAAGAAACACCGCGTTTATTCAATCAGCGTCGCCAGCGTGTACCCGCATTATGTCACCAAGGCGGAAAAGAAGGGGCGCACGAAAGCGGAAGTCGATGAAATCATCTGTTGGCTGACCGGGCATAGCCAGGAGACGCTTGATGATGAGCTGGCGAAGAAAACAACCTTCGAGGATTTCTTCGAGCACGCGCCGCGTCTGAACCCTGCGCGGTCGCTTATCACAGGTTTGATTTGCGGCTATCGCGTGGAAGATATCCAGGAACCCCTCATGCGGGAAATGCGCTACCTGGACAAACTGATCGACGAACTCGCCAAGGGGCGAGCGATGGCGAAAATTCTGCGCGGGTAACAAGCCTGCTGGGTTGATATCCACCATGAGCTCAGGATCTGCGACGATGATCCGCACTCTTGGTCTCGTTGGCGCACCTTCGAGCGCCGGCGCCTATGCGCCGGGGCAGGAGAAGGCTCCGGCCGCCTTTCGGCGCCATGGGTTGGTTTCGGCGCTGGTGGAATCCTGTCTGCACGTGAATGACCGGGGAGATATACGGGGCTTCCGCTGGCGGCCGGACCCGCAACGGCCCAAGGCCATGAATGTCGATGAAGTGCGACGGGTGGCGGTTGCCGTGGCCGACAGGGTTGGGGATGCATTGGCCTGCGGCGAAGCGGTACTCATGCTTGGCGGCGACTGCACGGTCGAGCTTGGAACCGTGGCCGGGGCGCTGCGCGACGACCATTCGGTCGGGCTCGTCTACATTGATTTCGACGTTGACCTGAATGTCCCGGAGACGAGCGACGGCGCGCTTGATTGGACCGGCGTCGCGCATCTGCTGGACCTCCCGGGTACGGAGGCGGCATTGAGCGGTCTCGGCCCACGTCGGCCGATGCTCGCTCCGGCCGATATTCTGTATTTCGCGGCCGACAACATCACTCCCGCAGAGGCAAAGACGGTGGACGCGCTCGATCTGGAGCGCATCGGGCTCGCGGAGGTCAGGGCCGATCCGGTCGGCGCGGCCCGGCGCGCCGTGGATTGGGGCACGCGCTACGAACGCCTTCTCATCCATCTCGATGTCGATGTGCTGAGCTTCACCGACTTCCCCATCGCGGAGAATGTCCGCCGCTGCGACGGCTGAGCTTCGAGGCGCTTTCAGCGGCTCTTGCGCCGTTGGTCGCGGCTCCGAACTGGCGCGCGCTGACGGTGACCGAGGTCAATCCTGATCACGCGCCCAGCGAACGCGAAGCCTTCGGTCGTTTGATCTCCATGCTGTCCGAGACGTTGTCGGCATAAAAAGTGGGATCCGATTCTCGGATTGTTCCGATGCTCAAACAAAGAGATAGATCGCCATGTGTGCGTCCGTGAGGATGCACGGCGCTCTAGCATTTCGTGCGCCTTCACCGCATCGCTTCGGCCAGTTCCCCTGCCCTGGCGATCCGGTCGCGGCCGTCTACGATGACGTTTTCGACCGCTTTGGCGGCGGCATCGGCGTCGCGGGCGGCGATGCCGTCGACGATGCGCCGGTGTGCGGCCGCATTTGCGCGATGGCGCGCCGGCTCCCCGAACGGTGAACTCAGCCGGAAAGTCGTGACAAGCGCCGCCTCGATCAGCGTTCCGACCGAATACATGAACGGGTTCTTGGATGCGTCGAGAAGCGCCATGTGGAAATTGAGGTCGGCCAAGGCGAAGCCTTCCATCGACATTGCCTTGTCCATCGCTTCCGCACGTTCATAGAGCAGTGCAATGTCGGTGTCGGTCGCCTGAACTGCCGCGAGGCGCGCCGCATAGGGCTCGAACGACAGGCGCATCTCGGCCAGATGGCGGAGGAAGGTCTTGTCCACCCCGTTTTCGAGGTGCCAGCTCAGCACGTCCGCATCGAAGAAATTCCACTTGGTGCGCGCCGTGACGCGGGTTCCGATGCGCGCCTTAGGGATGACCATTCCCTTGGCCGTCAGCGTCTTCATCGCCTCGCGCAGGACGGTGCGGGAGACGGCGAACCGTTCGGCCAACTCGGTGTCGCCGGGCAGGATCGTGCCGCTTTCGTAAGCGCCGCCCACGATCGACTTGCCAATCTCGTTGACCACATGTGCGTGGCTGTTCCTGACAACATGGCCGGAGATGGCGGATCTGAGCACGGACGTCCTTTCAATTCACGGCGCGACGGCGCGCTGCCTGCGGTTGGTGGCCCATACCAGCACCTTCTGCAGGACGATGAACGCCAGCAGCAGAAGGCCGATCGCGATCTTCGTCCACCAACTCGAAAGCGTGCCGTCGAAGATGATGTAGGTCTGGATCAATCCCATAATCAGCACGCCGATCAGCGTACCGGCGACGAAACCGCTGCCCCCCGTGAGCAAGGTTCCGCCGATCACCACCGCGGCGATCGCGTCGAGTTCGACGCCGACCGTCGCAAGCGAATAACCCGCGGATGTGTATAAGGAAAACACGATACCCGAAAGGCCCGCGAGGCCTCCCGACAGCGCGTAAATCAGGATCGTCGTGCGCGCGACCGGCACACCCATCAGGCGCGCGGTGTGCACGCCGCCGCCAAGCGCGTAGACGTTGGTGCCGAAGCGCGTGCGGTGCGCGAGCAGGATTCCGGCCAGGAAAACGATCAGCATCAGGCCGCCAATCAGGGTCAAGCGCCCCTTCCCCGGCATCAGCCAGTACAGCCCCTGGAGTGTCTGGTAGGTCTCGTGGGTGATTGGAACGCTGTCGATCGACAGCACATAGGCCATGCCACGCGCCAGAAACATTCCGGCGAGCGTGACGATGAAGGGCGGCATTTCGAGGAAGTAGATGGTCGCGCCCATCGCCGCCCCGAAAAGCGTCGTGATGATCAGCAGCATCGCGAAGACCGGCAAGGGATCGAGGCCTGTGTCGCGCAGCATGACGGCGATGAACACGCCCGAGAAGGCAATGACCGACCCGACCGACAGGTCGATCCCGCCCGACAGGATGACGAAGGTCATGCCGACCGCGATGATGCCCAGAAAGGCGTTGTCGGTCAGCAGATTGCCGATGACGCGCGTCGACAGCATCGCCGGGAACTGGATGTAGCAGATCGCATAGAACACCAGGAAGATCAGGACCGTGGCGGCGAGCGGAAGCATGCGCGCATTCATCAAGGCGATTTCTCCGGCGCGAAGAAGGTGAATGTGTTGCGCATCGCTGGCGATTGAAGGACCAGGATCACGAGGATGATGCCGGCCTTGATGACGAGGTTGAATTCGGGCGGGAAGCCGGAGAGCAGGATGCCGGTGTTGACCGACTGGATGATCATCGCCCCGATGAGCGAGGCAATTAGCGAGAAGCGTCCGCCGAGGAGCGACGTGCCCCCGATAACCACCGCGAGGATCGCGTCGAGCTCCAGCCACAGGCCGGCATTGTTGGCGTCGGCGCCGCGAATGTCTGCCGCGACGATGATGCCGGCCAGCGCTGCGCAGAGACCGGATGTCATGTAGACCGCGATCAGCAACACGCGCGCATTGACGCCCGAGAGCATCGAGGCGCGTTGATTGACGCCAACCGCTTCGATCAACAGCCCAAGCGCGCTTCGCCTGACGATGAACGTCACCAGCGCGCCCATCGCGAACCACAATACGATCGGCGTCGGAACGGCGGCCAGAGAGCCGGATCCGAGGAAGATCAGACCCGGGTCGTTGAAGGTCAGGATGGCGCCTTCCGTGATCAACTGCGCGATGCCACGGCCCGCAACCATCAATATCAGCGTCGCGACGATCGGCTGAATGCGCAGCACCGCCACCAGAAACCCGTTCCATAGCCCGCATGCGAGGCCGGCCGAGAGGCTGATCAGGAGCGTTGCCGGCAGCCCGAATCCCTGATGCACGCACCACGCGGCGACCGCGCCGCAGATCGCCATCACCGCGCCGACCGACAGGTCGATCCCACCGGTCGCGATCACCAGTGTCATGCCGATCGCGAGCAGCGCGACCGGCGCGCCCCGATTCATGATGTCGATCGGGCTGCCATAGAGCCGGCCGTTGGCCATCGAGATGTCGAAGAAGCCGGGAAAGACGATGGCGATCAGCGCAATGACGGCGGCGAGCGTCACGAGTTGAGGGGCGATGCGGCGCACAAAGCGCGTTGTCCCGTTCATGCGCGTACATCCTCGGAACCGGCAGGCGATGCGCCCTGTGCGGCGATTGCCGCCACCATGCGGTCGGAGGTGACGTCCTCGCCGACGAGTTCCGCGACATGACGGCGGTCGCGCACGACGATGACGCGGTGGCTGTAGACCACGAGTTCGTCCAGTTCCGACGAAATCACGAGCAGGGACATTCCCTCCGCGCAGAGATCCTCGATGAGGCGGATGATCTCGGCATGAGCACCCACGTCGATGCCGCGCGTGGGTTCATCGAGAATGAGAAATTCGGGATTGGTCGCCAGCCAGCGGGCAAGCATGACCTTTTGCTGGTTGCCGCCCGACAGTTGCCCCACCGGCTTCTCCGCGTCGGATGTCCTGATGTCGAGGCGGCGTATGAAGTCGTCCGCGATCGCCTTCTGCTGGCGTGTGGGGATCCGCCGCGCCCAGCCGATGCGCGCCTGCAGCGCCAGCACGATGTTTTCGCGGACGCTGAGTTCCGCAATGATGCCGTGGCTCTTGCGGTCTTCGGGCGAAAAGCCGAACCCGGCCGCGACCGCGTCGCGCGGGGATGCGAGCGGTATCGTCTTGCCATCCCTCGTCGCCTCGCCGCTATCGCTTGGCGTGATCCCGAACAGAACTTCCGCCGTCTCGGTTCTGCCGGAACCGAGGAGCCCTGCGATGCCGACGACTTCGCCGCGGTGAATGTCGAGGTCAAACGGTTCGATGCGCCCTCGCCTCCCCATGTGCCGGAAGACGTATTTTGGCGCCTGGTCGTGGACAGGTCCGGCGCGACCCGTCTTGCGCGTCTCCTCGGCAAGTTCGCGCCCGAGCATCATGTTGATCAGCTTGACGCGGTCGATGTTCGCCGTCGGTTCGGTGCCGACAAGGCGACCATTGCGCAGCACCGTGATGCGGTCGCTGATGGCGAAGACTTGATCGAGAAAATGCGAAATGAAAACAATGGCTAGCCCGCGCTCTTTCAATCGTCGCACGACCGCGAAGAGCATCTGCACTTCCTGTTGGTCGAGGCTTGCCGTCGGCTCATCCAGGATCAGAACCTTGCCGGACAGGGACACCGCGCGCGCGATGGCGATGACCTGCTGCACGGCGACCGAATAGGTATCGAGCGTGCGCGTCACGTCGATGGAGAGCCCATATTCCTGAAGCATGGCGGCAGCGCCGGCATTCATACGCCGTGTGGCGATCATGCCGAAGCGCGTCGGTTGGTGACCCAGAAACAGGTTTTCCGCGACGCTCAAATTCGGCAGGAGGTTCACCTCCTGATAGACCGTGCCGATACCGTGCTTTTGGGCTTCGAGCGTATTTCTGGGATCGATCGATTGACCGTCGAGCAGGATGTCGCCGAGGTCCCTTCGATAGGCGCCTGTCAGGCACTTGATGAGCGTCGACTTGCCGGCGCCGTTCTCACCCAGCAGCGCATGAACCTCGCCCGCATGAAGCGCAAGGGACACGCCGTCGAGCGCCTTGGTTCCGGGGAACGATTTCGACACATGCTCCGCGCGCAGCAGCGGCGGGCGATCTGGCACGGCAGTCATCTTTGTCTCGACTTGGTCTGATGGTTTTCGCGCGACGCGGATGCCTTGCAGCGCCCATTCGCGAGGGGTGATGCCGGCGACGAATACGCCGCCGGCATCGGGATATCAGTAGCCGAGGCCCTTCTTCTCCTCATAGACCGCAGCCGGGTCATCGGCCTGCGTGTAGAGTTTCGATTCCGTCTGGATGAATTTCGGAGGCATGGTGCCGTCGGCCATGAACTTCTCCAGCGCATCGAAGGCCGGACCGGCCATGTTCGGCGTCAGTTCGACGGTGGCATTCGCCTCGCCGGCGGCCATGGCCTGGAAGATGTCCGGCACGGCATCGATCGAGACGACCTTGATGTCGGTGCCAGGCTTCAGGCCTGCTTCCTTGATTGCCTGGATCGCGCCGACGGCCATGTCGTCATTGTGGGCGTAAAGCGCGCAGATGTTCTTGCCGCCGCCCTCGGCCTTCAGGAAGCTTTCCATGACTTCCTTGCCCTTGGCGCGTGTGAAGTCGCCCGTCTGGCTGCGCACGATCTTGATGTTGTCATGGCCGGCGATGCCCTCTTCGAAGCCCTTCTTGCGATCGATCGCGGGAGACGAGCCGGTCGTGCCCTGAAGTTCGACGACGTTGCATTCCTTGTCGCCGACATCGCTGACGAGCCATTCGCCGGCAACCTTGCCTTCGTGAACGAGGTCGGAGCCGACCGCGGTCAAATAGAGGTCGTCGGATGAATCGACCATGCGGTCGAGCAGCACGACGGGGATGTCGGCTTCCTTCGCTTCCTTGAGGACTGAATCCCAGCCCGTCGCGACGACCGGCGCGATGAGGATCGCATCGACACCCTGCGCGATGAACGAACGCAGGGCCTTGATCTGGTTTTCCTGCTTCTGCTGGGCGTCGGCGAATTTAAGGTCGATACCGCGTTTTTCGGCTTCCGAGCGCGTCAGCGTGGTCTCGGCGGCGCGCCAGCCCGATTCCGATCCGATCTGAGAAAAGCCGATCGTCTGCGCGGATGCTACGGACGACATGAGGCCTACCGACGCGAGAAGGCCCGCGCCGATCCAAAATTTCGAGTTCATGTTTCTCCTCCCAAAAGGCGGGCAACAGGCCCGGAGGAGAAAAAATCATACTATAATATTTTTGTAAACTCGTATTTCGGCTGACCCGTTCAGAACGGTTTTCCATCTAGAGTTGACGGTCTTCCGACGCTTTCGTCTCGACCAGTGCCTTGATCTGGTCGTGAAAGACACGCGATGCGGGAGAGAGTGGCCGCGCGACAGGCCGCAGGATCGAATAGGGCGAGACGGCCAGATCGTCCGCCGCGGGCAGGATCGCGATACGCCCGTCCAGGCCCTCGCTTCCGCCGAAGAATTCGGCAACCGAACGCGCGATCGGCGCGATTGCGTTCGACCGCGAAATGAAGGCGAGCGTCATCAGCATGGACGACGTGCTCATGACGCGTGCCGGGAGACGGACGCCTTTCTCCAGAAGATAGGTCTCGACCGTATGGCGAAGAAGTCCGCCCGGCGCCTGCAACACCCAGTCATATTCGACGCACTGATCGAGCGTGACCTCCTGATAGCGCATCAGCGGGTGCTCCTCGCGAACGATCAGCCCCAGAGGCTCGGGCCCGATCACGTGGGCGGCGAACGCTGTATGGTCCACGTCGCGCGGGACGCGGCCCACGAAGAAATCGAGCCGTTCGGTCAGAAGCAGTTCGGCCAGCTTGTCGCTCGTGTCGACCACCACATTGGCCGTGATGCCGGGATGGGTAACCCGCATCTGTCTCAGGACCGGCAGCACCATCTCGAGCGCCGGGCCGGTCACCGATCCGATGGAAACAAGACCGCGCTGTCCGGCACCCATCTCGCCGATTTCCCGGTCCGCTGCGTCGAGGTCGCGCAGGACCTTGTGCGCCCAATCCGCCAACTTGCCGCCGGCCTCGGTCAGTTCGATGCCACGCGGATGCCGCAGATAGAGCTTTTCGCCGGCGATGCCTTCAAGCTCGCTGAGCATCCTGGACGCCGCCGGCTGGGAGATCGCGAGCTGGATGGCAGCCGCGCTGACCTGGCCAGTCTCGGCGATCGTCGCCAGTAGCCGAAGCTGTGTCAGCTTAAGCCCCCTCCGAAGCAGGCGGTCGCGCCCCAGATCGGTGCCTATTTCATGTCTGCCATGCATCGCTTTCACTCCCAGACCGGCTTCGACATATCAATCGCGATATATCCGTCTCGTCAAAGCAAATTTGACCGGCATATCGGCCAGCCCTATCGCTTGTGAAGCCGGTGGAGGATCGGCCGCCAATTCTTTTGGGAGGAAATCATGAAATTCTTCAAACTCGCGCTCGGCGCGACGGCATTGACGGCTGTCCTGCTGTCGTCGCCAGTGATGGCTCAGGACAAGGGCTTTGTGGGCATCGCGATGCCCACGCAATCGTCGGCACGCTGGATTTCCGACGGCAACTCGATGGTCGAGCAGTTCAAGGAAGCCGGCTACGAGACCGATCTGCAATATGCGGAAGACGACATTCCAAACCAGCTCGCCCAGATCGAGAACATGATCACAAAGGGTGTGAACGTGCTCGTCATCGCGGCGATCGACGGCACGACCCTATCAAACGCGCTCGCGAATGCCGATGCCGCGGGCATCGAGGTCATCGCCTATGACCGCCTGATCCGCGACAGCGAGCATGTCGACTATTACGCGACGTTCGACAACTTTAAGGTCGGCGTACAGCAGGCCGAAACGCTCGTTGCCGGGTTGAAGGAACGCTTTCCTGACGTGAAACCATGGAATGTCGAGCTGTTCGGCGGCTCGCCGGACGACAACAACGCCTTCTTCTTCTACGATGGCGGCATGTCGGTGCTTCAGCCGATGATCGACGCCGGCGATATTGTCATCAAGTCGGGACAGACCGGCATGCAGACGGTCGGCACCTTGCGCTGGGACGGCTCGGTCGCCCAGGCACGCATGGATAATCTTTTGTCGGCCAACTACACCGACGATCAGGTCCATGGCGTGCTGTCGCCCTATGACGGCCTGTCCATCGGCATTCTGTCCTCGCTCAAGGGCGTCGGCTACGGGTCCGGCGACATGAAGATGCCGATCGTCTCGGGCCAGGACGCCGAAGTGCCGTCGGTCAAGTCGATCCTGGCCGGCGAGCAGTATTCGACGATCTTCAAGGATACGCGTGAGCTTGCCCGTGTCACGGTCGGCATGGTGGAAGCCGTTCTCAACGACGGCGAGCCGGAGATCAACGACACGAAGACCTACAACAACGGCGTGAAGATCGTGCCGTCCTATCTTCTCGAGCCGGTACCGGTCACCGAGGCGAACTGGCGCGAGGTGCTGGTCGACAGCGGCTACTACAAGGCCGACCAGATCGAATAGCCTCTTCCCGACTGGCGGGTGGGCACGGACCCGCCCGCCATTCTTGTCTTTCGCCATAGCCGGCGCTGAGACAGGCTGTGAGAACGGCACGGACGATCATGAATACCATTCTTGAAATGCGCGGCATCACCAAGGAATTTCCCGGTGTGAAGGCGCTCGACAATGTGAGCTTCAAGGTCAGGCGCGGCGAAATCCATGCGCTCGTCGGCGAGAATGGCGCCGGCAAATCGACGCTCATGAAGGTTCTTTCCGGCGTTTACCCGCACGGAAAATATGACGGCGACATCGTCTATGACGGCGAGACGAAAGCCTTTTCGGGCATCGCGGACAGCGAACGCGACGGCATCATCATCATCCACCAGGAACTCGCACTCGTACCGCTCCTGTCGATTGCCGAAAACATCTTCCTCGGCAACGAGTGCGCGACGCGCGGCGTCATCGACTGGCGCGAGACCAACCGGCGCACCGCGGAGCTTCTCGCCCGCGTCGGGTTGACGGAAAAGCCCGAAACCAAGGTGATGCATCTCGGCCTTGGCAAGCAACAGCTCGTCGAAATCGCCAAGGCGCTGTCCAAGGAAGTCAAACTCCTCATCCTCGATGAACCGACGTCGTCGCTCAACGAGACCGACAGCGACGCGCTGCTCGAACTTCTCGCGGAACTGCGCGAACGCGGGATTTCATCGATCCTGATTTCCCACAAGCTCAACGAGGTTTCGAAGGTTGCGGATACGATTACCGTGCTGCGCGACGGAACGGCGGTCAGCACGCTCGATTGCGTCGGCGGCGTCGTGCGCGAAGACGACATCATCCGCGACATGGTGGGACGCCCCCTCTCCGACCGCTATCCTCCGCGCGAGCCGAAGATCGGCAAGACCGTGATGGAAGTCAGGAACTGGACGGTCCACCATCCCATCGACGGCGAGCGCAAGGTCGTGGACGACGTTAGCTTCACGCTTCGAGAAGGCGAGGTGCTTGGCATCGCCGGTCTCATGGGTGCCGGGCGCACGGAACTCGCCATGAGCCTTTTCGGCCGATCCTACGGGAAAGCGATCAGCGGCGAGGCTTTCATCGGCGGCAATAAGGTCGATCTCTCAACCGTTCCGCGCGCCATCGATGCGGGCCTTGCCTACGCCACCGAAGACCGCAAGACCTACGGGCTGGTGCTCGACCAGACGATCCGCCGCAACGTTCCGCTCGCCAACCTTCAAGCGATCGCCAATGGCGGCGTGATCGACAAGCACCGCGAGAGCGTCATTGCGGAAGACTACCGCAAGCGCGTCAACATCAGGAGCTCGTCGATCGAGCAGATCGCGCTCAATCTGTCGGGCGGCAACCAGCAGAAGGTCGTCCTGTCGAAGTGGCTGTTCGCAGACCCCAACATCCTGATCCTCGACGAACCGACGCGCGGCATCGATGTCGGCGCCAAATTCGAGATCTACACGATCATCCGCGACCTGGCGGCGTCCGGCAAATCGCTGATCGTCATCTCGTCCGAAATGCCCGAACTGCTCGGCATCACCGACCGCCTCTACGTCATGAACAAGGGGCGTTTCGTCGGCGAATTGCCGTCGGCAACCGCAACACAGGAAAAGATCATGTCGATGATCATCAAGGCAGGCGGATAGGCCTATGGATCAGACCGTCACGCCCCGTGCCGAAAAGACGACACACCGGATTTCCGGCACGCACTTCCTGCGCAACAACATGCGCGAATACGGCATCCTGATCGCCCTCGTGGTGATCATGGCGTTCTTCCAGTTCGCCACCAATGGTATTCTCCTGCGTCCGGTGAACCTCACCAATCTGATCCTCCAGAACAGCTACATCGTCATCATGGCGGTGGGCATGCTGCTGGTCATCGTGTCGGGTCACATCGACCTGTCGGTAGGCTCGGTGCTCGGCTTCGTCGGCGCGCTTGCCGCCGTCATGATCGTGCAATGGAACATGAATTTCGTCGTCGCGGCGATCCTGTGTCTCGCCGTCGGCGCGGCGATCGGTGCGGCACAAGGCTTCTGGATCGCCTACTACAAGATACCGTCCTTCATCGTGACGCTTGCGGGCATGCTGGTCTTCAAGGGCCTGACTTTGTGGATGCTCGCCGGGCAGTCCGTCGGTCCGTTCCCGCCGACCTTCCAGCTCATCGCGTCGGGCTTCGTGCCGGATATCTTTGGCGGTGACGGCATCAACATCTTCTCGCTCGTCGCGGGCATCGCTGTTGCCACGCTGCTGCTCTATCTCGCCGTGCGCGGCAGACGGCAGGAGCAGAAGCGCGGCATCGTGGAAGAACCCTTCGCGATCTTCGCGGTCAAGAATGCCCTCATCTTCGTGGCGCTCGTCTACATGAGCTATCTCATGGCGTCGTTCCGTGGTCTGCCGAACGTCTTCATCGTCATGGCGCTCCTGATCGCGGTCTATTCCTTCGTTGCCAATCGCACGACGATCGGCCGGCGCATCTATGCGATCGGCGGCAACGAGAAGGCCGCGAAGCTTTCGGGCATCCGCACGGAACGGCTCGTCTTCCTGACCTTCGCCAATATGGGCATGCTTGCGGCGCTGGCCGGCCTCGTCTTCGCGGCCCGTCTCAACACCGCTACCCCGAAAGCCGGCCTGTCGTTCGAGCTCGACGTGATCGCGGCCGTCTTTATCGGCGGCGCGTCCATGTCGGGCGGCGTGGGCACGATCGTCGGCGCGGTCATCGGTGCCTTCATCATGGGCGTGATGAACAACGGCATGTCGATCCTCGGGATCGGCATCGACTACCAGCAGGTCATCAAGGGTCTCGTGCTGCTCGCGGCCGTGATCTTCGATGTCTACAACAAGAACAAGGCGTGAGGACCGGACGAATGCTGCTCTCCCAGATCAGGAAACCGGACGGCACGATCGCCGTCGTCGCACGCGAAGGCAAGGAAGCCTACGAAGTGAGGGGGGCTGCGAGCGTCTACGCGCTTGCGCTTCACTGCTCGGATACGCAGGGCGCCAGCCTAGCGAAACACATCGGAAGCCTCGGCTTCGGCGCGGCCGTCGATCTCGAACAGGCATATGAGGAAGGGCGATTGCTGTCGCCGATTCATCACCCGGATCCGGCCCATCTGCACCTGACCGGGACCGGGCTCACGCATCTTGGCTCGGCCGCGACACGCGACGCGATGCACCAGAAAGCCACGCAGGCGGAGGAGAGCCTGACGGATTCCATGCGGATGTTCCGCATGGGGCTGGAAAGAGGCAAGCCCGAAAATGGGACGGCGGGCGTGCAGCCAGAGTGGTTCTACAAGGGAAACGGGGCGACCGTGGCCGCGCCCGGAGCCGCCCTGTCTTCACCCGCCTTCGCGGATGATGCCGGAGAGGAGCCGGAGATTGCCGGCATCTACGTTATCGGTGCGGACGGCACGCCGTTCCGTCTCGGCTTTGCGCTATCCAACGAATTCTCCGACCACGTCATGGAGCGGCAGAACTATCTCTATCTGGCGCACTCGAAGTTGCGTCCGGCATCGTTCGGCCCGGAAATCCGCATTGGCGCCCTGCCCGAAGACATTCGCGGCACGTCGCGCATCAGGCGCACCGGCAAGGTGATCTTCGAGAAGCCATTCCTGTCGGGCGAAGCGAACATGTCGCATTCGATCGCCAACCTCGAACACCACCATTTCAAATACGGGTTGTTTCGCCAGCCGGGCGATGTCCACGTCCACATGTTCGGCACCGCCACCTTGTCGTTCGCCGATGGCATCAGGACCGAGCCGGGTGACGAATTCGAAATCGAGGCGCCGGGCTTCGGCCTCCCGCTCCGCAACCCCCTTGCCGTTGAAAATACGGCTCACCAGTCGAGCCGCGTTGCAGTTCATGCGCTCTGATCGGGCGCGCCCAGAGGCTTTTCAGACATGACATTCCAGAAGGCCGACTGGCCGCGAAAGCTCCGTTCTCACGAATGGTATGGCGGCACGTCGCGCGACCACATCTACCATCGCTCCTGGATGAAGAACCAGGGACTGCCCGCCGATCTGTTCGACGGCCGGCCGGTGATCGGCATCTGCAACACGTGGTCGGAACTCACGCCGTGCAACGCGCATCTGCGTGATCTGGCCCAACGGGTGAAGCACGGCATCTACGAGGCGGGCGGCCTGCCGGTTGAATTCCCGGTCTTCTCCACGGGCGAAAGCTCGCTGCGCCCGTCCGCCATGATGTATCGAAACCTCGCGGCGATGGATGTCGAGGAAGCGTTACGCGCCAATCCGCTCGACGGTGTCGTGCTGCTCGTCGGCTGCGACAAGACCACGCCGGCGCTTTTGATGGGCGCGGCAAGCGTCGACATTCCGGCCATTGCCGTGTCCGGCGGTCCGATGCTCAATGGCTGGTTCCGCGGCAACCGCGTCGGCTCCGGCACCGCGCTCTGGCAGATGTCGGAAGACATCAAGGCCGGCAAGATGAGCACGGAGGATTTCCTGGACGCCGAACAGGCCATGTCGCGCAGTCCCGGTTCGTGCAACACGATGGGCACGGCATCGACGATGGCGTCGATGACCGAAGCGCTCGGCATGGCGCTCTCCGGCAACGCGGCGATCCCGGCGGTCGACAGCCGTCGGCGCGTGATGGCGCATCTGACTGGCCGGCGGATCGTCCAGATGGTCAAGGACGACCTGAAACCGTCCGACATCATGACCAAGCCCGCCTTCGAGAATGCGATCCGCACCAATGGAGCGATCGGCGGCTCGACGAACGCGGTTATCCACCTGCTTGCGATCGCTGGACGCGTCGGCGTGGACCTGACGCTGGACGATTGGGACCGGCTCGGCCGGGATATCCCCACGATCGTCAATTTGATGCCCTCCGGACAGTACCTGATGGAGGAATTCTTTTATGCGGGTGGGTTGCCGGTGGTCATCAAGCATCTCGGGGAAGCCGGGTTGCTGAACCGCGATACGATCACGGTGTCCGGCGAAACCGTCTGGGACGAGGTCAAGGATGCGCGCAACTGGAACGCGGACGTGATCCTGCCGGTCGAAAAGGCGCTGACACAGCATGGCGGAATTGCCGTCCTCAAGGGCAATCTGGCGCCGAATGGCGCGGTGCTGAAGCCCTCCGCCGCGAGCCCGCATCTCCTTACGCATCGCGGCCGCGCCGTCGTTTTCGAGGACATCGACGACTACAAGGCCCGGATCAATGACGATGCGCTCGATATCGACGAGACCTGCGTCATGGTCATGAAGAACTGCGGGCCGAAGGGTTATCCGGGCATGCCCGAGGTCGGGAATATGGGCTTGCCGCCGAAGGTGCTGAAAAAGGGCATCAAGGACATGGTGCGCATTTCCGATGCGCGGATGTCAGGCACCGCTTACGGGACCGTAATCCTGCACACGTCGCCCGAAGCCGCTGTCGGCGGGCCGCTGGCGATCGTTCGAACGGGCGATTTCATCGAAGTGGATGTGCCCAACCGCAAGCTGCATCTGGATGTGCCCGAAGCGGAGATCGCAGATCGACTGGCGCAGTGGGCATCGCCCGTCGAGGAGCCGGCCGGCGGTTACGCCAAGCTGTTCCACGCCCATGTGCAAGGTGCGGACACCGGCGCGGATTTCGACTTCCTGAAAGGCCACCGTGGAAAGGCCGTGCCCCGTGACAGTCACTGACATTGCAATCGTCGGCGTCGGCAAGATCGCGCGCGACCAGCATTTGCCATCCATCGGGCGATCCGACGCGTTCCGCCTTGCCGCCGCGGTCAGCCGCAACGCAAAGGTCGACGGCGTCGAGACTTTCGAGACGATCGATGCGTTGCTGGCGGCTCGCCCCGACATCGCTGCGGTTGCGCTCTGCATGCCGCCCCAATCGCGTTTCGCAGCGGCGTGGGCTGCACTGTCCGCCGGCAAGCACGTCATGCTGGAAAAGCCGCCCGGCGCGACCATCGCGGAAGTTCAGGCGCTCACCCGCCTGGCCGAAGACAAGAATCTGACGCTTTTCGCCACCTGGCATTCACGCTTCGCCCATGCCGTGCCCGAGGCGAAGGCCTGGCTTGCGTCGCGTTCGATCACGTCCGTAAGCATCGTCTGGAAGGAGGATGTCCGCCGCTGGCATCCCGGCCAGGAGTGGATCTGGCAGCCGGGCGGGCTCGGCGTCTTCGATCCCGGCATCAACGCCCTGTCGATCCTGACTGAGATCATGCCCCACCCGGTCCACGTCATTGCTGCGGAACTCGATTTTCCCGAGGGCCGCGACGCGCCGATCGCAGCCCGCATCGATTTCGCCGATCATCAGGGAGCGGCGATGACGGCCGATTTCGACTGGCGCCAGACCGGGCCTCAGACATGGGACATCACCATCGAAACCGACGCCGGGACACTGAAATTGTCGTCAGGCGGGGCGGAACTCGCAATCGACGGAAAGCTCGTCTCCAAAGGCGAGGACCGGGAGTATGACGGGCTCTACGCACGTTTCGCAGACCTGATCGCGCGGGGCGAGAGCGAGGCGGACATCGCCCCGCTGATTCACGTCGCCGACGCCTTCATGTTCGGCCGGCGCGTGGTGGCGGACCGCTTCGATATGTAGCTTCGGCCCAAATAGCCGCAATTCATCGATGTGTTGGCCAGCTCGATTTGCCCGGGCGGCCTTTCATGCTATGGCGCGCGCATTCTCCTGTTCCCAAAAGAGTTCAGCCTTTATGTCCGCACCCCGCGTCAGCTTTGTGAGTCTCGGTTGTCCGAAGGCCCTGGTGGATTCCGAGCGCATCATCACGCGCCTTCGAGCCGAGGGCTACGAGATATCCCGCAAGCACGATGGCGCGGATCTTGTGGTGGTGAACACCTGCGGTTTTCTGGATTCGGCGCGCGACGAGTCGCTGCAGGCGATCGGCTCCGCGATGTCGGAGAACGGCCGCGTCATCGTCACCGGCTGCCTTGGTGCCGAGCCGGACGTCATTCGCGCCAAGCATCCCAACGTGCTCGCGATCACCGGCCCTCAGGCCTATGAAAGTGTGATGAGCGCGGTCCATGAGGCCGCACCGCCCATGCACGAACCCTATCTGGACCTGATCCCGCCACAGGGCGTGAAGCTGACGCCACGTCACTACGCCTATCTGAAGATTTCGGAGGGCTGCAACAACCGCTGCTCGTTCTGCATCATCCCGGCACTACGGGGTGATTTGGTGTCACGACCTGTCGGCGACGTGCTGCGCGAGGCGGAAAAGCTGGTGAATGCCGGCGTCAAGGAAATCCTCGTCATCTCGCAGGACACGTCGGCCTATGGCGTCGATATCAAGTACCAGACCAGCCAGTGGCAGGATCGCGACGTCCGCGCGAAATTCTACGACCTGTCCAAAGAACTGGGTGACATGGGTGTGTGGGTGCGCATGCACTACGTCTACCCCTACCCCCATGTCGACGAGGTGATCCCGCTGATGGCCGACGGCAAGATCCTGCCCTACCTCGATATTCCCTTCCAGCACGCTTCGCCGTCGGTTCTGAAATCGATGCGCCGCCCCGCCCATCAGGAAAAGACACTGGATCGCGTCCGCGCCTGGCGCGAGGTCTGTCCCGATCTGGCCCTACGTTCCACGTTCATCGTCGGATTTCCCGGTGAGACCGAGGATGATTTCGAGATGCTCCTCGACTGGACCGATGACGCGAAGATCGACCGTGCCGGTTGCTTCAAATACGAGCCAGTGAAGGGTGCGCGGTCCAACGATCTCGGCCTTGCCGAAGTGCCCGAGGAGATCAAGGACGTGCGCTGGCGCCGCTTCATGGAGCGCCAGCAAAAGGTATCCGCGTCACTCCTGAAGAAGAAGGTCGGCAAGCGCCTGCCCGTCATCATCGATGAAGCGAACGGCTTGTCGGCCAAGGGCCGCACCAAATACGACGCGCCCGAGATCGACGGCAACGTCCATTTCGATTCCCGCAGGCCGCTCAAGGTCGGTGACATCGTCACGGTCAAGATCGACCGCGCCGATGCCTACGACCTCTACGGGACTGCCGTCTGATCAGCCCGCCTGCCCGGCGAACTGCTTCTGGAAGAACGGCGTCTTCATCGCCATGTCCTGGTCTTTGCCGGCGGCACGAAGATTGGCCGGGCGGTCCTTCACGCGGTCCATATAGGCGCGGAACGAGGGGCGTTCGGGCAGCGCTTTCATCATGTCCATCGTGTAGCCGATCCCGGACGCGAGTTGCGTGTCGGCAGCCGTGAAGCGGTCGCCGGCCGCAAAGGGCCGCTCCGTCAGCACGCGGTCGAGATAGTCGATCGCTTCCTCGGCGAGGCCGAACGAAAAGCGATTGCTTTCGTATGTCCAGCCCTGCACCTGCGCTGACAGAGCCGGATCGAAGACCGCGTCACAATAGACCAGCATGGTGAGGTACGGACCACGCATCGGATCGCCGATCTTCGGCGCAAGCTCCGCATTCGGGAAGGCGTCGGCGAGATAGGTGGTGATGGCGGCCCGCTCGGTGATGACGACGCCGTCATGCTCGATCGCCGGCACCTTCTTGCTTGGCTGGATAAGCCTGTACTCTTCGGGAACGCCGCCCTCCTGACGGATATCGATCTCGACGAGGTCATAGTCGGCGCCAAGCTCCTCTAGAAGCCACAAGATCCCCGACGAGCGCGACCACGGGGCGTGATAGAATTTGAGCATGACCAGTATCCTCTCTTGATCTTGAGGAACTGTAGCAGGCGGCTCCTGACAGCAAACTGTCAGGAGAAACGGGACCGTTGCGCAAAAAAGAAGGGCGCCACGTGGGCGCCCATCTCGATTTCGCTATCTCGCAAACTTACTGCGGCAACTGGTCGTCCACGCCTTCGACATAGAAGTTCAGGCCGAGCAGAACGCCGTCCTCGGCGACTTCGCCGTCCTTCAGCCATTCGGTTCCGTCCTGCTTCTTGATCGGTCCGGTGAAGGGGTTGAACTCGCCGGACTTGATCTTCGCCTCGGTCTCTTCGGCGAGCTTCTTCACGTCGTCGGGCATGTTCAGGTAGGGTGCCATCACGACGTGGCCTTCGGCCATTCCGCCCCAGACATCGTGCTGTTCCCACGTACCGTCGATGACCGCCTTCACGCGCTCGACGTAATACGGGCCCCAATCGTCGATGATCGAGGTCAACTGGGTTTCCGGACCGAACTTGATCATGTCCGAAGCCTGGCCGAACGCCTTGATTCCGCGCTCGGCCGCGACCTGCATCGGGCCGGTCGAGTCGGTGTGCTGCGTGATGATATCGACGCCCTGGTCGATCAGCGCCTTGGCTGCGTCCGCTTCCTTGCCGGGATCGAACCAGGTGTTCGCCCACACCACCTTGACCTTGAAGTCTGGGTTCACCGACTGCGCGCCGAGCACGAACGCGTTGATACCCATGACGACTTCCGGGATCGGGAAGGAAGCGATGTAGCCCGCCACGCCCTTTTCCGACATCTTCGCGGCGATCACGCCCTGTACGTAGCGGCCTTCGTGGAACTTGGAATTGTAGGTCGAGACGTTCGCATGTTCACGCTTGTAACCGGTCGCGTGCTCGAACTTCACATCCGGAAATTTGCCGGCGACCTTGTTGGTCGGGTCCATGTAGCCGAAGGACGTCGTGAAGATGATGTCGCAACCCGATCGCGCGAGGCGCTCGAGCGAGCGCTCGGCGTCGGCGCTTTCCGGCACGCTTTCCAGATAGGAGGTCTCGACGGCATCGCCGAGCGTCTCCTCAACTTCGAGCAGGCCCTGATGATGCTGGTAGGACCAGCCGAAATCGCCTGTCGGGCCGATATAGATCCAGCAGGCCTTGGTCTTGTCCTGCGCGCTGGCGGCGCCGGGCAGCAGGATCGCTGCCGAAGCGGCCAGGGCAAAGAGCAGTTTTTTCATTGTGTTCTTCCTCTGTTGAGATTTCGAAGGGGGCTCATCCCATCTTGTGATTCTTGACTAGCGATCAGGAACAAACGGCCGCCCCAGAGATGCCGGTGTGTTCACCAATGTCAGTCGCCTGTTCCGCGAAATTAGAACGAGAACGATAATGGTCGCCAGATAGGGAAGCGCAGAAAGCAGTTGAGAAGGAATCGGCCAGCCCAGCGCCTGCGCATGAAGCTGCCCGATCGTCACCGCACCGAAGAGGTAGGCTCCCGCCAGAACGCGCCACGGCCGCCACGACGCGAAGACGACCAGCGCCAGCGCGATCCATCCACGGCCGGCACTCATGCCTTCCACCCATTGCGGCACGTAGACGAGAGCGAGATACGCCCCCGCCAACCCCGAACAGGCGCCGCCGAACATCACCGCGAGATAGCGGATGCCGATGACGTTGATGCCGAGCGCATGGGCGGATGCGTGGTTGTCGCCCACCGAGCGCAGCGTCAGCCCCGCGCGCGTGTAGAACAGGAACCACGCCACGCCGGCGGTGAGGAGCAGAGATATGTAGAAGATCGGATCCTGGCCAAAGAGCATTCGCCCGACATAGGGCAGGTCCGTCAGATACGGGATGTAGAGGGACGCCATGCGCACACCGGGCAGCCCGACGAAGCCTTCGCCGATCATGGCCGACAGCCCCAGGCCGAGAAGCGTGAGCGCCAGACCCGTCGCCACCTGATTGGTCACCAGCGTCAATGTCAGGAACGCGAAGAGCAGCGAAAACAGCGCGCCGACGAGGATCGCGGCGAAGACGCCGAGCCATGCCGAACCGGTCGCAAGCGCGACGCCGAAGCCCGTCACCGCGCCCATGATCATCATGCCTTCGACGCCCAGATTGAGGACGCCGGAGCGTTCGGTCACCAGTTCGCCCATGGCCGCGATCAGCAGCGGGGTCGCGGCGGTGGCGATGGTGATGAAAATCGCCTCATACATGGGAGGTCTCCCCCGCCGCATTGGCGTGCGGGCGCACGAGCCGGATCTGGTAGTGAATGAGCGTGTCGCAGGCCAGCACGAAGAACAGGATCATGCCCTGGAAAGCGCGAACCACCTTGTCCGACAGGCCGACCGAAATCTGCGCCGCCTCGCCGCCGAGATAGGTGAGTGCCAGAACCAGGCCCGCCGCAACGATGCCGAGCGGGTTCAGTCGCCCGAGAAACGCCACGATGATCGCGGTGAAGCCGTAGCCGGGCGAGAATGTCGGGCGAAGCTGCCCGATCGCGCCGGATACTTCGGCAATGCCCGCGAGACCGGCCATGCCGCCTGAGACAAGGAACGCGAAGATCACCATTCGCCCGGCGGAGAAGCCTGCAAAGCGCCCTGCCCGCGGGCTTTGGCCGATCACCTTGACCTCGAAGCCCTTCAGCGTCTTCGACAGCATGAACCAGACGACGACGGCCAGCACCAACGCAAAGACGAAACCCCAATGCGCGCGGCCCGATGCCGACCAGATTTCCGGCAGGATCGCATAGTCGTGGAACGTCCGGGTCTCCGGGAAATTAAACCCTTCCGGATTGCGCCACGGGCCTCGCACCAGCCAGTCGAGGAAGAGCTGCGCCACATAGACAAGCATCAGGCTCGTCAGGATTTCGTTGGTGTTGAATCGCACCTTGAGAAACGCCGGAATTGCGGCGTAGGCAGCACCGCCCGCAATGCCCATCAGCATCATCAGCGGGAGGACGTACCAGCCTTGGAAATCGGGAAAGAGGACCGGGAGCGTCGAGCCCACCACCGCGCCGATGATGAACTGGCCTTCGGCGCCGATGTTCCAGTTGTTCGACAGGAAGCAGACCGAAAGACCGACCGCGATCAGGATCAAAGGCGCTGCCTTGATCGCCAGTTCATGCAGCGACCACTCCTCCATCAGCGGATCGATGAAGTAGTAGTAGAGCGTCGTCGCGGGGTTCTTGCCAAGCAGCATGAACAGGATCGCGCCTGCGATGATCGTCAGACCGAATGCGAGGAACGGCGAAAGCGCGCTGAAGAGCCTGGATTGTTGCGGACGCTTGACGATTTCGAGACGCATCAGGCTGCCTGGTCCTTGTGCGCCATACCCGCCCCGCCGGCTCCGCCCATCAACAGGCCGATCCGCTCGAGCGTGGCTTCCGCAACTGGAATGGGCGACGAGAGTTGCCCATCGTGCATCACGGCGATGGCGTCGGACATCTCGAAGAGTTCGTCCAGATCCTGGCTGATCACCAGCACCGCCGAGCCGGAGCGCGCGAGGTCGATGAGGGCCTGCCTGATATGTGCCGCCGCCCCTGCGTCAACGCCCCAGGTCGGCTGGTTGACCACCATCACGACCGGTTTGCGATCGAGTTCCCGTCCGACGATGAATTTCTGGAGGTTTCCGCCCGACAACGCCGCCGCCTCTGGATCTTCGGCACTCTTGCGCACGTCCATGTCGGACGAAATGCGCTTGGCGGCGGAAGACAGCGCGGCGGTGCGGATCAACCCCATCCCGCCGAGAAATGCCTTGGCGTCCGTCTTGAAGCGCGACAGCAGCAGGTTCTCCGACAGGCGCATGCGCGGCGCGGCGCCATGACCGATCCGCTCTTCGGGGACAAAGGCTGCGCCAAGCAGCCTGCGCTGCGTGATCGTCAGCTTTCCCGCATCCTTGCCGCGAAACCGGATCACGTCGGCTTTTGCCTGGATCGCCTCGCCGGATACCGCTTCGAAGAACTCACCCTGGCCGTTTCCGGCAACGCCCGCGATCCCGACCACTTCGCCCGCATTCACCGTCAGCCGGATGTCGCGCAGCGGGATGGAGAAAGGCGTCGCCGGCGGGCGGGTCAGGCCGCGAATTTCCAGCATCGGGGTCCGCTCGCTGGTGACGGGAGCCTCGCGGTGGACCTGCTGCACCTCATTGCCCACCATCATGCGGGCGAGCGAGGCCGCCGTCTCCTTGCGCGGATCGCAGTGATCCACAACCTTGCCATGCCGCAGCACGGTCGCGCGATCGCAAAGCCGCTTCACCTCTTCCAGACGGTGCGAGATGTAAAGGATTGATTTTCCTTCCGAACGAAGCCTTTCGAGCGTTTCGAAAAGCTTGTCGGCCTCCTGCGGCGTCAGCACAGACGTCGGCTCGTCCAGGATGATCAGCTCGGGTTCCTGCAGAAGGCAGCGGATGATCTCGATGCGCTGGCGCTCGCCGACCGAAAGGTCCCCCACCAGCGCATAAGGATCGAGCGGGAGCCCGTAGGTGACGGAAAGCTGCCGTGCGCGCGCGGCGATCTCGTTGATCGTCGTATCGTCGTCGAGCGAGAGCATGATGTTCTCGGCGGCAGTCAGCGCCTCGAACAAGGAGAAGTGCTGGAAAACCATGCCGATGCCGAGCTTGCGTGCCTGGGCGGGGCTTGAAATCGTGACCGTCTCGCCCTTCCAGACGATGTCGCCGGACGCGGGTTCGAGCGAACCGAACAGCATCTTGACCAGCGTCGACTTGCCGGCGCCGTTCTCGCCCAGCAACGCATGGATTTCGCCCTTCTCGATCGTCAGGTCGATCGAGTCGCAGGCCTTCAGCGTGCCGAATATCTTCGTCAGGCCGCGAACATCGAGCAGATCGCGACGCGGAGTCACGCGTGTTTCGTCCACTACGCCCCCATTGAGTCAGATTTTGTTTTTGTTCCCTGAAACATCGTAGGCGCGCTACGGCGATGGTGCAAATGCGCGCCCAGCTTGAAAGTGCTTCAAGATTTTCAACGCAAACTCATGGAATGAGGATCGTGGTGCCCGTCGTGCGCCGTGCTTCCAGATCCGCATGCGCCTGCGCGACATCCTTCAGGGCATAACGCTGGTTGATGAGAATCTTCACCGCGCCTGATCCCACGACGTCGAACAGAGCGGCGGAGGACTCTTCGAGCTCCGCGCGCTTGGCGATGTACTGGAACAAGGTCGGGCGCGTCGCGTAAAGCGATCCCTTCTGCGACAGGAGGGCGAGGTTGAAAGGCGGGATGGGCCCCGACGACTGGCCGAACGTCACGAACATGCCGCGCGACCGCAGGCAGTTCAGCGATCCCTCGAAGGTGTCCTTGCCGACGGAATCGTAGACGACATCGCACAGTTTGCCGCTGGTGATCTCCTTCACGCGGGCTGCGAAGTCCTCTTCGGCATAGTTGATGACGTGCTCGTAGCCATTCGCTTTCGCGAGTTCGGCCTTCGCCGCCGATCCGACCGTTCCGATGAGCGTGACGCCCAGCTTGCGGGCCCACTGGCCGAAGATCAGGCCGACGCCGCCCGCCGCCGCGTGATAGAGGACGGTGTCGCCCGCCTTCACCGGATAGGTGCGCCGGAGCAAATATTCCGCCGTCATGCCCTTCAGCATCATCGCTGCGGCGTCCTCGTCGCTCACCGCGCCGGGCACCTTCACCAGCTTTTCCGCCGGGATCAGCCGTTCCTCGCAATAGGCGCCGAGCGGCGTGGTGTAGGCGACACGATCGCCTTTCTTGAGAAAGGTCACCCCGTCCCCGACAGCCTCCACGATTCCTGCCGCCTCGCCGCCGGGAACAAGCGGAAGTCCGTTCGGCGCGGGATAGAGCCCGCTGCGATAGTAGGTGTCGAGAAAATTCAATCCGATCGCCGTGTGGCGGATGCGAACTTCGCCCCCGCCCGGCGCACCAACTTCGACATCCTCATAGCGCAGCATGTCTGGTCCACCATGTTGGTGGATCATAACGGCTTTCGACATGTCAGGCCTTCCTCAGTCCAAGTGTTGGGAACAGCTGCATGACGCCGCCGATCACGAAGAGATAGATGCTGGTGATGCCGACGCCCACCTGCACGGGCAAGGATGCCTGCATGCCTTGCGCCAGCGCAGCACAGGAAAAGGCGCACCAAGCCAGAAAGACGCCGAGGTTCAACGGTCTCAGGCGTTTCACCCGCACCGGGTGCAGGAAATTGATGGGCACGAAGGACAGGATCGCCGCCACGACCACGACCGCGAAGGACACATACTCGCCGGTCTGGAGCACGAAAAGCGCGAAGACCAGCATGTTCCAGACGACGGGGAAGCCCTTGAAGAAGTTCTCCTTCGTCTTCATCCCGACGTCCGCGTAGTAGATCGCGCTCGACACGACGATGATCGCTGCCGAGAGAAACGACAGCCCCTCGCCCATGAAGCCGCTCTGATAGAGCGCGAAGGCGGGGATCAGAACATAGGTGACGTAGTCGATGATGTTGTCGAGGAGTTCGCCCGACCATGTCGGCAGCACTTCCTTGACCTCGAGCTTGCGCGCGATGGGGCCGTCGATGCCGTCGACGAAGAGAGCCAGCCCGAGCCAAAGGAACATGGCGGTCCATTGCTTTTCGGCGGCTGCCACGAGCGACAGGAATGCCAGGAACGAGCCCGAAGCCGTCAGCAGATGAACGGAAAAGGCACGAGCCTGCGGCCACGTGACCTTCTTGCGCGGGCGCGGAATACGCTCGGAGAGCTTTCGGCGCGTCACACCCTTCCTCACGGCCGGCGTCCGCACGTCCGCAGGATACGCGGGGCGCGTCCGAATTCTCGCAGGGCTTGCGGCACTGTCACACTGTCATTCCCGATCGACCACTCGGCTTGCGCCATCCGTACTCCTCCGAAACGCCGAAACTACAGGCAGCCGCTTCGCCTGCACAAGCGCTATAGCGCTCGCCTGGGGCTGAGATCGACCACCCGTCCCGGTTTTCAACAAGCGGTAGCATGAAACCGGATGGCGCGCCTCGCAAGGCGCGGCCTTGTCGCAACGGAGAGAGATCGAATGTGTTCCTGTCCGTTATGCGGTTATCGGGACGCTCAGGAGCCGTTTCCGGCATCGACAACACCGCGCAATGGGCCAATTCGACACGTTGATCAGGTAGCGAGATCGCCCCTATATGAGTGCCGTCGACGCAACCATGTGGTGGCGCTTGAGGAGACCCGGGATGACGCGTGAGTACGATATCATCGTAGCTGGTTCAGGTCCCGTGGGTCTGATGGCCGCGCTGTTGCTTGGCCGGAGCGGTTTGCTCGTCCTGCTGGCGGGTCCCGATGTGAACCTCTCCGATCGCAGGACGACGGCGCTCATGAAACCGTCGCTGAACTTCCTCGAACGGCTCGATGTGCTCGATGATGTGCGAACGCATGCCGCGCCGCTGCGGGTGATGCGGATCGCGGATGCGACGCAGCGCCTGTTGCGCAGCCCCGTCGTGACCTTCCGCGCGGCCGAAATCGACGAGGACGAGTTCGGCCTCAACATCCCGAATGCGCGCCTGCTCGACGTCCTGGCTCACGCGGTCGATTCAACGCCCGGCGTCGAGTGGCGCAAGACGATGATCGCACATTGGGAACCGGGCGAGCATGAGATCGTGGGGCGTCTGTCCGATGGCGATTCAGTCACGGCGAAGCTTGCGGTCGCCGCCGACGGCCGTCTGTCGCCGGCGCGCGAAGCGGCCGGCATCGCGGTGCGCACGAAAGAGAGCAGGCAAGCGGCGCTGGTCCTGACGTTCACGCATACGCGGCCTCACGACGATATTTCGACCGAGTTTCACACCGAGGACGGTCCGTTCACGCAGGTTCCCCTGCCCGGCAACCGGTCGAGCCTCGTCTGGGTTACGCGGCCGGAGCGAGCCAAGGAGCTTTCCGGATTGGACGATGCCGCCCTTGCTCGTCTCATCGAAGAACGCATGCAATCGATGCTTGGCCGCATCGAGGTTGAGGCCGGCCGTCAGGTCTATCCCTTGAGTTCCGCTTTGCCCGACCGGTTCGCGGCGCGGCGCGTGGCGCTGGTCGGTGAGGCGGCGCACATCTTCCCGCCGATCGGCGCGCAGGGCCTCAATCTGGGTATCCGCGATCTGGAAAGCCTAGATGCGATCTTGGCCCGGCATGTCGGCGACCCCGGAGCCCCCGACGCGCTGAGCGCCTATGACCGCAGCAGGCGTCCCGACATTCTGGCGCGCGCATCCGCGGTCGACCTGCTCAACCGGTCGCTTCTCTCCGACATGCTGCCTGTCCAGGCCGCACGCGCAGGCGGCCTTGCCCTGCTCGGCGCGCTGCCCCCGCTTCGCGCGCTCTTCATGCGCGAAGGCCTGCGGACCGGAAGCGGATTTGGAAGCCTGTTCGCCGCGTCAGGGAAATAGGTCGGGCGGCAGGATGCCCGACTTGATCAGATACAAAAGCGCAGTCACCGTGCCGACGGACAAAAGCGTGGTGACGAGAACGCTCGCCGACGCCCGCTGAACCCAGACGCCATATTGCTGGGCGATCACGAACACGTTCGTGGCCGTTGGCAGTGCGGCAAGCAGAACGGCCGAAAACACCCACACTTCGGAAAAATTGCCGATCGCGCTGAGCACGACGTAGCACAGGATCGGGTGAACGATCAGCTTGAGCGCGGCGATCGGCGCCAATTCGAGCGGCATCCGTTGCAGCGGACGCAGCGCCAAGGTCACGCCCATTGCAAAGAGCGCGCAGGGCGCCGCTGCCTGCGCCAGATACTCCAGAAGCCGCGCTATCGGTGCTGGCGGTTCGAATTGCGCCCATGCCGCAACCACGCCGATCGCGGTCGCGATGATGAACGGGTGAAGCGCGATGCGCTTGACCACGCCGATGGCGAGTTGCATGGGCGATGCCTTCTCGCCGCCCGCCAGAGCCATCATCGTCGGCGCCACAGCGAAGTGGACGATGTTCTCGAAGCAGAAGATGAGCGCCACCGGAACCGCGGCCTCCGGCCCGAAGGCGAGCAAAGCCAGACCTGGCCCCATATAGCCGATATTGCCATAGGCGGCGGCAAGGCCCTGGATCGTGCTTTCGGCGATCGCGCCGCGCGAGACGACAAGTGCGCCGACGAACATGATCGTGAAGACGATGTAGGTCGAAAACACGACACCGAAAATGTAGCGCCATTCGGTCAGTTGCTCGATCGGCGTGCGCGCCAGAAGCTGGAAGAACAGCGCAGGCAGGGCAATATAGATGATGAAAATGTTCATCCAGCCGAGCGCTTCGATCGGCTGCTTCGATATCCGGGCAGCCAGGGCGCCCAGGAAAATCATGCCGAAGAAGGGCAGAACGAGCCCGAAAATGTCTGCCATGTTTGCTCGAAATCTTGGACGAAACCGGCTGAAAGCTACGAAGACAGTTCGCGGCTAACTGTTCCGTGATGTGACGTCAAGTTGGGGAAGGATTGAATTGTGCGCTGCAATGCGCCAAATAGGGCTCAAGGTACAGGCGCATGCGTGAAGCAAAACTAGCGAAGTTTCGAATTGGTCAGGTGGTCCGGCACCGGCTTTTCCCGTTCAGAGGTGTCATCTTCGACGTTGACCCCGAGTTCGCGAACACCGAGGAATGGTACGACGCCATCCCTGCCGAAGTGCGGCCCCGCAGGGACCAGCCATTCTATCATCTGCTCGCCGAGAACGACGAGACGGAGTATGTGGCATATGTGTCCGAGCAGAACCTGCTCGACGACAGTTCGGGCGAACCGGTGCGGCATCCTCAACTCGCAGAGTTCTTCGAGAAAACGAGCGATGGCCACTACGCGCCCAAGGGCCGCGCGCAGCACTAGTCCAAGATATCCAGACACATCGCGCATAACAAAAAGGCGGGCCTCGCAGCCCGCCTTTTTCAATTCCTATGAAGGTGGGCTTAGTTGCCCTGCTTCGCCTTTTCCTGCTCTTCCTTGAGCTTGCGCGCGAAATCGTCGGTGTTCTTGCTGACGAAATCCTGGATCTGGCGCTGGCGATCCTCGATGTCGGCCTGCTGGAGCGGCTCACCGTCGAACGCATTGGTGAAGCCGGCGAGCGTTACCTTGATCGGGTTCGGCTGGTTCTGGAAGTTGACCGAGGTCAGCGTGATCTCGGAGCCGCGCTTGAAGGATGCAACGAGCTGGTCGGTCAGAGCGCCTTCGGCAATGCAGCGATCCGGAAGACAGATCATGTAATCCACCTTCTGCACCTGGCCGCCGTCGATCTGGAGGCCGATGCCGGGAGGCATCATGCGGCCGGTCGGCACGGTGACCTGAAACACCTTGCGGTTGACCTTGCCCTTGACCTCGATGAGGCTGACGCCGGTCAGAAGCTGGCCGCTGTCTGCGACCATGATGTTCTGGACGTTGCAGATATCCACGTCTTCCTGCTTGCTGCAGGCCTTGAACCAGCCTTCCGGCAGGCTCTGCTGCGACTGCTGCTGCGCTGACACAGGGGTAATGGCGCTCGCGGCGATGCCGAGGGCTCCGGCGGCCAGAATGGAAAGTCGGGTCGCGTTGGTCTTCCGGCGGTTCATAGGGTCGTTGTCCTCTCAAATTGAGCTGCGACGCTGCGCTGGCGGTTGATCCGCTACTGCTGAGCAAATGCGGCGACAGAATGGCTCTCGCGCGCCTGTTACACCGCGTTGGGCCGCAAATCCAGACCTCCCGGCGAATTTCAACCTATATGGCACGCGGGATTCCTGTCTCTCGGGGCCCATGTTAGGGTAAGTCGAATCATCCCCGAATGCCATCGTGCCGGAGTATCGTATGCGCCTGTCGCCATTTGCGATGACATTGATGGTCGCTCTCGCCATGCCGGCTCTCGCGATTGCCCAAAATGGCCCGAGCCATGCGATCGCGATGCACGGCGAGCCGGCGCTGCCCGCCGACTTCACGCATTTTCCCTATGCGAACCCGGATGCGCCGAAAGGCGGGCGCGTGGATTATGCGCTGCAGGGCTCGTTCGACAGCCTCAATCCGTTCATCGTCCAGGGTGATGGCGCCAGAGGCCTCTTCGACCAGTTCCTGGGCTCCAACGTCTTCGAGACGCTGTTGATGCGCTCGCGCGATGAGCCCTTCACGCTGTATCCGCTGATTGCGGAACGCGTCGAGACCGATGACGCGCGCAGCTTCATCGAATTCACGCTCGACCCGCGGGCGCGGTTCTCCGACGGCGAGCCGATTACGCCCGACGACGTCATCTTCACGATGGATTTGTTGCTGGAAAAGGGGCGGCCGATCTACCAGAACTGGATCCGCGCCGCCGACAAGATCGAAAAGGTCGGCGAGCGTGGCGTGCGCTTCACGTTCAAGCCGGATGCGGGGCGCGAGGCCCCTCTCCTCATCGCGGGCCTGCCTATCCTGCCCAAGCACGCAACCGATGCGGAGAATTTCGACAAATCCTCGCTTAAGCCGATGATCGCTTCAGGACCCTACGTCGTCGACAGCGTACGACCCGGCGAACTCGTCGTTCTCAAGCGCAATCGCGATTATTGGGCGAAGGACATTCCGTCCAAGCGCGGCTTCGACAATTACGACGAGGTGCGCATCAACTACATCCGCGACGACAACACGATGTTCGAGAGTTTCAAGAAAGGCGTCAGCGTCATCTATGAAGAGACCGATACGGGGCGCTGGTCCACCGGATACGACTTTCCGGCCGTGAATGACGGCCGCGTCATCAAGGACACGTTTCCGGTCGAGTTCCCATCGGGCATGTACGGTTTCGTCATGAACACCCGCAGGGCGATGCTCGACGATCGCGACCTGCGCCACGCGCTGGCCGGGTTGTTCGACTTCGAATGGGCAAACAGAAACCTCTTCAACGGCGCCTATGTGCGCACGCAGAGCTACTATGCGGGATCGGAGCTGTCCTCGTCCGGCGTGCCGGCAAGTGCGGCGGAGCGCGAGCTTCTTGCGCCCTTCCCCGACGCCGTGTTGCCCTCCATCATGGACGGCACCTACAAATTGCCGGCTTCGGACGGCTCCGGGCGCGATCGCGGCTTCCTGCAGCAGGGCTTCGAGGCTCTCAAGGCCGCAGGCTATACGCTCGACGGGCGCAGGCTAGTGGACGAGAAAGGGCAGCAGCTCTCCTTCGAGATCATGCTCAACGGAAAGTCGGGCGAGCCGCTCGCCATGGCATGGGCGCGCACCCTCGGGCGGCTCGGCATCAGCACCAACATCCGCGTGGTCGACAGCGCGCAATATCTGCAGCGCCAGCGCACCTACGATTTCGACATGATGCTGATGCGCTACACCTCGTCCTTGTCGCCCGGCGCCGAACAGATCGGGCGATGGGGCTCCAGCACGCGCGACCTCGATGGCACATACAATTTCGCAGGCGTTGCCGATCCGGCGGTGGATGCGATGATCGACGCGCTCGTGAACGCACGCTCGCAGGAGGATTTCGTCACCGCCGTGCGTGCCTTCGATCGCGTGCTGTTGAGCGGCGCCTATGTCGTGCCGCTCTATCACCAGCCCGACAAGTGGGTCGCACGATGGAAACAGATTCAACGGCCGGAGGAAACGCCCGTCTATGGGCCGCAATTCCCGACCTGGTGGAATGCAACTGCAAAAGGCGAAGGGCAATGAGCGAACCGATCAAACTCGTCATCGATGTCATCTCCGATGTGGTGTGCCCGTGGTGCTTCATCGGCAGCAAACGGCTTGAGAGCGCGCTGGCAATGGCTGAAGGCGTCGAGGCCACGATCCACTGGAGGCCGTACCAGCTCGACGCGACCATTCCGCCCGCCGGCCTGCCGCGGCGTGAATACATGCTGGCGAAATTCGACAGCGAGGAGCGGTTGCGGGAAATTCACGCGACGGTGGAAGGACTTGGCGAAGTCGAGGGCATCCGCTTCAATTTCGACGCGATCGAAACATCGCCCAACACGCTCGACGCGCATCGTCTGATCCGCTGGGCCGGTTCGCCCAAATCGCCGCCCGGTGCGCAAGGTATCGTGGTCAAGCGGTTGTTCGAACTGTTCTTCGAGGAAGCCCGCGACATCGGAGATCGCAGCGTTCTGGTCGAAGCGGCCGGCGATGCGGGTATGGACACCGCTCTGGTCGAAGCCCTCCTGA
This sequence comes from Mesorhizobium sp. CAU 1732, assembly GCF_039888675.1. NCBI lineage: Bacteria > Pseudomonadati > Pseudomonadota > Alphaproteobacteria > Hyphomicrobiales > Phyllobacteriaceae > Mesorhizobium > Mesorhizobium sp. CAU 1732. Next base: position 2,352,672 of record NZ_JBDQQR010000001.1, on the reverse strand, counting down.
GTTCGAACGCCGATGTCGATGCGGTGAAATCCGAGATCGAGACCATCGCGCAGATGGGCGTTCGCGGCGTTCCGTGCTTCCTGCTCGAAGGGAAATTCGCGCTCATGGGGGCGCAGGACCCTGAGACGTTGGCCGATGCGATCAAGAAGGTCGCCGAAGCCAAGGCGCGCGGCGAACTCGATGCTCCCCAGACTGCCTAAGTCTAAGCCGCGACCTTCTCCGCCAGTTTCGCAAGCTGCGTCATGACGACCGCCGAGCCGGCCAGCCGCTTTTGCGGGGTCGGCCACTCGCGCATCAGGACGATGCTGTGATCCGGCCGGATTTTTGCCAGTGAACCCTGCTCGCCGATGAACCGCACAAGCCCCGTCGGATCGGGGAATTCGCGCTTGCGGAAATGGATGACGACGCCCTTCGGCCCGGCATCCAGCTTCTCGACATTGGCCTTGCGGCACAGAGCCTTGATGAAGACGATCTTGAGCAGGTGATCGACTTCTTCCGGCATCGGCCCGAATCGGTCGATGAGTTCCGCGCCGAACCCGTCGATTTCTTCGGTGGTTTGAAGATCGGCGAGCCTGCGATAGAGGCCAAGACGCAGTTGAAGGTCAGGCACGTAAGCCTCGGGAATCATGACCGAAGTGCCCACGGTGATCTGCGGCGACCAGCTTCCGTCGCTGATCTCGCCCGAACCGCGCAGTTCGGCAACCGCCTCCTCCAGCATCTGCTGGTACAGTTCGAAGCCGACTTCCTTGATATGGCCGGACTGTTCCTCGCCCAGAAGGTTGCCGGAACCGCGAATGTCGAGATCGTGGCTCGCCAGTTGGAAGCCCGCGCCCAGCGTATCGAGCGACTGCAACACTTTCAGGCGGCGCTCGGCGAGCTGTGTCATCGTGCGGTTGGCCGGCAGCGTGAACAGCGCATAGGCGCGCAGCTTCGAACGCCCCACCCGGCCGCGCAACTGATAGAGCTGCGACAGGCCGAACATGTCCGCCCGATGCACGATCATCGTGTTGGCGGTCGGGATGTCGAGGCCCGACTCCACGATCGTGGTCGACAAAAGCACGTCGTATTGCCCGTCGTAGAAGGCGTTCATGATGTCGTCGAGCTCGCCGGCCGCCATCTGACCATGCGCGGTTCCCACCTTCAATTCGGGCACCTGCTCGGTCAGGAAGTCCTTGATCTCGGCAAGATCGGAGATGCGCGGCACGACGTAAAAACTCTGTCCGCCGCGATAGCGCTCGCGCAGAAGCGTCTCGCGGATGACGAGCGGATCGAAGGGCGAGATGAACGTGCGCACGGCCATGCGATCGACCGGCGGCGTGGTGATCAGCGAAAGCTCCCGAACGCCGGTCAGCGCAAGCTGAAGCGTGCGCGGGATCGGCGTTGCGGACAGCGTCAGCACATGGACGTCCGACTTGAGTTCCTTCAGCCGCTCCTTGTGCTTGACGCCGAAATGCTGCTCCTCGTCGATGATCAGCAGGCCGAGATTCTTGAATTCCATCGTCGCACCAAGGAGAGCGTGGGTGCCGACGACGATGTCTACCGTGCCATCCGCGAGCCCTTTCCGCGTCTCGGCGAGTTCCTTGGACCCGACAAGGCGCGAAGCCTGCCGAACCTTGACCGGCAGGCCCGAAAAGCGCTGGCTGAATGTCCGGAAATGCTGGCGTGCGAGGAGCGTCGTCGGCACGACGACGGCAACCTGGAAGCCTTCCATCGCGGCGAGGAAGGCCGCGCGCAGCGCCACCTCGGTCTTGCCGAATCCCACATCGCCGCAGATGAGGCGATCCATCGGCCGGCCGGCTGCGAGGTCGTCCGACACGGCGTCGATGGCGGCCTGCTGGTCCTCCGTCTCATCATAGGGAAAGCGCGCGGCAAACTCGCCATAAAGGCCCTCCGGCGGGGTCAGAACCGGTGCCGGACGCATCTGCCGCTCAGCCGCGAGCTTGATCAACTGTCCGGCCATATCGAGCAGGCGGCGCTTCAGCTTCGCCTTGCGCGATTGCCACGCGCCGCCGCCAAGCTTGTCGAGCACCGCCTCGGCGGCTTCCGACCCGTAGCGCGACAGAAGCTCGATGTTTTCGACCGGCAGGAACAGGCGATCATCGCCGGCGTAGCGCAGCTCCAGGCAATCGTGCGGTGCACCGGCAGCCTCGATCGTCTTGAGGCCCACGAAGCGGCCGATGCCGTGATCGGCATGCACGACGATATCGCCAGCCGACAGTGCGGACACTTCCGCAATGAAATCAGATGCTTTTCGCCGCTTCTTTGACCGTCGTATCAGGCGGTCGCCCAAAATATCCTGCTCGGCGACAACCATGAGCTTGTCGGTTTCGAAGCCTGATTCGAGCGGCAGGATGACAAGACCCGCCTCACCGGGCTTCAGCCGTTCCGCTTCGTCCAGCGTGTTCACGCGCTTCAAATTGCCAAGCTGATGCTCGCCCAGAATTTGCGCCAGGCGATCGAGCGAACCCTCGCTCCAGCCTGCGATCAGCACGCGCTTGCCGGAAGAACGCTTCTCCGCGATGTGCGTAACCACGTGGTCGAAGACATTCGCCTTCGGATCGGCGCGTTCCTCGGCGAAGCTGCGGCCCGCATGGGCACCGGCATGCTGCAGTTTCCGGCCGCTCGATTCGGGCGCGTCGAACGGCGTAAACTCGACCGCGATGCGTTGCCCGGCACGGCTGGAGACTTCGTCGTTCGAAAGATACAGGAGTTCCGGTTTGACCGGCTTGTACGGGACAGCGTCGCCCATGCCGGCGGCGGGCTGGCGCGCGCGAGCATCGTAGTGGTCGACGATCAGTATATCGCGCTCCCCGATCGCCTCGCGCGCCATATTGTCGAAGATCACCGGCGCGTCGGGCAAATAGTCGAACACCGTATCCAGGCGCTCGTAGAACATCGGAAGCCAGTGTTCCATGCCGGCGAACCGCCTGCCTTCGCTGACAGCCGCATAGAGCGCGTCATCACGCGAGGGCGCGCCGAACGCCTCGATGTAGCTGCGGCGAAAACGGCTGATCGTCTCCGGCGTCAGCGTCACCTCGCTCATCGGCTTCAGCGTGAAGACCTGCCGCTGCCCGGTCGTGCGCTGGCTTGCGACGTCGAAGATGCGGATCGATTCGAGCGTGTCGCCGAAGAAGTCGAGGCGAAGCGGTTCCCCGCCGGGCGCGAACAGATCCAGTATGCCGCCGCGCACGGCGAACTCGCCGACTTCTCGGACGGTCGGGACGCGCTCGAAGCCGCTCATCTCCAGCCGTGCGGTCAGCGTGTTCATGTCGACCTGGTTCCCGGGACGCGCGACGAAACTCTGCGCTTCGATCGCGTCTGCCGGCGGCATGCGCTGGAGCAACGCATTGGCGCTGACGATCACCACGGCGCGATGCGGCTTGGCCTTCAGTGCCGCAAGCGATGCCATCGCATCGAGACGGCGGCCGGCGGCGTCCGATCCGGGCGAGACGCGATCATAGGGAAGGCAATCCCAGGCCGGCAGTTCAAGCACAGGCAGGCTAGGTGCCACGAATGCGAGGATTTCCGCGATCGCCGGCAAGCGCTGACCGTCGCGCGCGACGAAGAGCACCGGCTGCTCGCCGGCCTCGGCGGCAATGGCCGCGAGCGCGAATGCTTCATAGCCGTCGGCAACCCCGTCGACGACGGTCGTAGCCGAATTGGTCTTCGGAAGACGGATAGAATCGATCAGAGTCATGGTCTTAGGATATCGGGCTTGCGCGATAGGCGAGGATTTTCGCAAAGACGGGCGTGTCATGGCTGGGCGGCACGGAGGCCTCGCCGGTGACCCATCGCAGGATATCGGCGTCCAACTCGGCCATGAATGATTCGTAGACCGTCAATTCGTCGTCGGTGAGGTTGCCGATCTCGCCATCGGCGAAACTTCCCAGGATCAGATCGACCTCGCGCATGCCGCGATGCCACGAGCGGAAAAGCGCCTTGCGGCGGCGGGGATCGAGGTCGGAACTGGACCGCGTTGTTCCGGTCATGAGGGGATACACCTGTGTGATGAACCGCGCATATAGCGCTTGAGAACGACAATGTCAGCCTTTGCTGAGCTGCTTCCGCGACTTAGAGTGCAAACCATGCGTCCTTCCGTTCTCGACCCCCTCTTCGCCTCGGTCACGACCCTCGACGGTATCGGCAGCAAGCTTGCAGCCTTGCTTGCCAATGTTGTGCCGGTGGACACGACCGGCCGCGACGTGCGGATCGGCGATCTGATCTTCGTGCTGCCCCATGGCATGATCGACCGGCGGAAGCGCTACGAGATCGCCACTGCGCCGGAGGGCGTCATCGTCACGATCGAGGTGCGGATCGACCGGCATCAGGCACCGTCGCGCGGCGGGGGATCGATGCCGTACCGTGTCTTCGCGCATGACGAGACGGGCGAACTCGCGCTGACCTTCTTCCACGCCAAGGGCGCATGGTTGCAAAACGTGCTGCCCGAAGGCGAGCGTATGATCGTTTCAGGGCGGATGGAGTGGTTCAACGGCCGGCCGTCCATGGTTCACCCGGACCACATGGTGCTCGCGGACCGCGCCGGCGAACTCCCGCTCGTAGAACCCGTTTATCCGCTGACGGCCGGTCTCTCGACGAAGGTTTTGCGCCGGTCGATCCTCGCCGCGGTCGATCAGGTTCCCCCCTTGCCCGAGTGGATGGACCCCGAACTCATGCGCCGGCGCAGCTTTCCCGCGCTGAACGAAGCGCTGGCGCGGCTGCACAACCCCGCCGATCCGGTGGAGATCGATCCGAACAGCGCGGCCTGGCGACGCCTCGCCTATGACGAACTCCTCGCAGGTCAATTGGCGCTTGCGCTGGTGCGCCGCCGCATTCGCAAGGCCAGCGGCCGGCCTCTCGTCGGGGATGGCCGGTACGAGGCCCTCATCCGGGCGGCACTGCCGTATTCGCTGACCGAATCGCAGAGCATCGCGTTGTCCGAGATCAAAGCGGACCTCGCTTTGCCGGAACGCATGTTACGCCTGCTGCAAGGTGACGTCGGCTCCGGAAAAACCGTCGTCGCGCTTCTGGCGATGGCGCGTGCGGCGGAAGCGGGTGGGCAGTCCGCTCTCATGGCGCCGACCGAAATCCTGGCGCGTCAGCATCTGGCGACCATCGCACCGCTTGCCGAACGGGCGGGGCTGCGTGCGGCGATCCTTACCGGGCGCGACAAGGGCGCGGAACGGCAGCGAACGCTGGACGACATCGCCGCCGGGCGCATCGATTTCGTGATCGGCACGCACGCCTTGTTTCAGGAAAGCGTAGCCTTTCACGATCTTGCGCTCGCCATCGTCGACGAGCAGCATCGTTTCGGCGTGCATCAGCGCTTGTCCATGTCCGCCAAGGGCGATACGCCCGACATGCTGGTGATGACCGCGACGCCCATACCGCGAACGCTGGTACTCACCGCGTTCGGCGACATGGACGTGTCGCGCCTGCCGGAAAAACCGGCCGGCCGCCAGCCGATCCAGACGGCCACGCTGCCGATCGAGCGGCTGTCGGATCTTGTGGAGCGTCTTCGCAAAGCCGTCGCCGAGGGCCAGAAGGTCTACTGGATCTGCCCGCTGGTCGAGGAATCCGAAGAGGTGAAGCTGATGTCGGCCGACGAGCGCTTCACGGCGCTCCAGCCCGCCTTCGCCGGCAAGATCGGCCTCATCCACGGCCGGATGAACGGTCGCGACAAGGACGAGGCCATGCGCGCCTTCAAGGCCGGCGAAACGCGTCTTCTCGTCGGCACGACCGTCATCGAGGTGGGTGTCGATGTTCCCGACGCCACCATCATCGTGATCGAACACGCGGAGCGTTTCGGCCTCGCGCAGTTGCATCAGCTTCGCGGCCGCGTCGGCCGGGGGTCGAAGCCGTCAAGCTGCGTGCTTCTCTACAAGGAACCGCTCGGCGAGGTCGCGAAACAAAGGCTGTCGGTCATGCGCGAGACGGAAGACGGGTTTCGCATCGCCGAAGAGGACCTGAAACTTCGCGGCGAAGGCGAGCTTCTTGGCACTCGACAGTCCGGCACGCCCGGGTTTCGCGTGGCGCGGCTGGAGCACCATTCCGATCTTCTGGAGATCGCGCGCGACGATGCACGCCTCATCCTGGAGCGCGATCCCGAACTGCGCTCCGAGCGCGGCGAAGCGCTTCGCCTGCTGCTCTATCTCTACGGCCGCGACGATGCCGTAAGGCTGCTGCGCGCGGGCTGACCATCCTCCGCAATCGGCGGCTCGATCTGTTCTGGCGTTACCAGGCCGGCGGACACCAGGAAGCGCGCCGCTTCCTCCACGGTCATGTTGAGCATGATCACATCCTTGCGCGCCACATACATGATGTAGCCGGTCGTGATGTTGGGCGTGATCGGCCGAAAGACCGCGATCGTCTCGCCTTCTTTTTCCATCAGGACGTCGTTCAGTTCGGACGCCTGCTGCTTGGGGATCAGCACGAGCGACCATGTGCCGCGACGGGGCCATTCGACCATGCCGACCTTGCTGAACAGCTCAGTGCGGTTGGCCAGCACCGTCTGGAAGATCTGCTTGAGGCCGCGATATACGTTGCGCACCAGCGGCATGCGGTCCAGCAGGTTCTCGCCCACCTGCACGATCGTCCTGCCGATGAAATTCGCCGTCATGAAGCCGACCAGCGTGATCAGCAGCAACGCCACGATCAGGCCGAAGCCCGGAACGGCGAAGGGCAGGTAATTATCGGGGTTGTAGCGCTCGGGAATGTAGGGCTTCACCCACGAATCCACCCAGCCGACGAAGGACCATGCGAGATAGGCGGTAATCGCAAGCGGCGCCGTGACGATGAATCCCGTCAGGAAGTAGTTTCGCAATCGGGTCATCGATGAATTCCAAACGCCTCCACGGCTCGCATTCCGCTATCTAGCACAAGATAGGGATGCGCGAAGGCGTTTGGTAGCAGCGGTCGATGAAGACTATTCGACAGTCACCGATTTCGCGAGATTGCGTGGCTGATCGACATCCGTGCCCATGAAAACGGCCGTGTAATAGGCCAGCATCTGGATCGGCAGCGCATAGATGATCGGCGAGATGATTTCCGGCACGTCCGGGACGACGATCGTATCCATCGTGTCGATGGTCGACAGTTTCGCACCCTTGGCGTCGGTGATCAGGATGATCTTGCCGCCCCGCGCCGCGACTTCCTGCATGTTGGAGACGGTCTTTTCGAAGATGCGGTCATGCGGCGCGATGACGATGACCGGCATCGTCTCGTCGATCAGGGCGATGGGGCCGTGCTTCAGCTCTCCCGCGGCATAGCCTTCGGCGTGGATGTAGGAGATTTCCTTGAGCTTGAGAGCCCCTTCCATCGCCAGCGGGAAGTTGGTGTCGCGGCCGAGATAGAGCACGTGCTTGTACTGCGACAGGTCGCGCGCGAGCTTCTCGATCTGCTCTGCGAGTTTCAGCGTCTGGTTGGCAAGCTTGGGCGCCTCGGAGAGCTGGCGCACCAGCATCTTCTCCTTCTCCTTGTCGATGGTTCCGCGCGCGGCGGCGGCGCGCACGGCAAGCGATGCGAGGACCGAAAGCTGGCAGGTGAACGCCTTTGTCGATGCCACGCCGATCTCAGGCCCGGCTAGCGTCGGGAAGATGCCGTCGGATTCGCGCGCGATCGTGGATTCGCGCACGTTGACGATCGCGCCGATCGGCAGACCCTCCTGACGGCAATAGCGCAACGAGGCCAGCGTGTCGGCCGTTTCGCCAGACTGCGAGATGAAGAGCGCGCCGCTCTGCTTCGACAGCGGCATTTCGCGATAGCGAAACTCGGACGCGATATCGATGTCGACCGGCAGCCGCGCATAGCGCTCGAACCAGTATTTTCCGATCAGCCCGGCAAGGTAGGCCGTTCCGCAGGCGGAGATGGCAAGCCGGTCGATCGTCCCGAAGTCGAACGGCGTTTCGAAATCCTTGGCGGTGCCGGTCGAGAAGTCGAGATAGTGGGCCAGCGTGTGCGACACGACCTCCGGTTGCTCATAGATTTCCTTCTCCATGAAGTGCCGGTAGTTGCCCTTGTCGACCATGTAGCTCGTACCGACGGACTGCTGCCGGCGACGCTCGACCTGATTGCCGGCGCTGTCGAAGATCTTCAGTTCGTTGCGGCGCACGACGGCCCAATCGCCATCTTCCAGATAGGTGACGGCGTTGGTGAAGGGCGACAGGGCAATCGCGTCCGAACCGAGATACATCTCGCCGTCGCCGTGACCGACCGCCAGAGGCGGGCCGTTGCGCGCGCCGATGATCATGTCCTCGTCGCCCCGGAACATGATCGCGAGCGCGAACGCGCCATCCAGTTGCTGCAGCGCCTTATGGGCGGCTTCGACCGGCGCGAGCCCCCTTGAAAGCTCCCGCGAGACGAGGTGCGCCACCACTTCGGTGTCGGTCTGCGACGCGAACTCGTATCCGTCCGCGATCAGGTCCGAGCGCAGTTCGGCGAAATTCTCGATAATGCCGTTGTGGACGATCGCGACATCCTTGGAGAAATGGGGGTGCGCGTTGGTCTCGTTCGGCACGCCATGCGTGGCCCAGCGGGTGTGCCCGATGCCGATCGTGCCGTCGAGCGGCTCGTCCTGGATACGCTTCTCAAGGTTGATCAGCTTGCCTTCGGCACGACGACGCCCGAGATTGCCATGCGAGATCGTCGCGACACCGGCCGAGTCATATCCGCGATATTCCAGGCGCTTCAGCGCATCGACGATCAAGGGTGCTACGGGCGAGCGCCCGACAATCCCGACTATTCCGCACATGATCGCGATACCTTCCCGTTCCCGCCATTGGTCTGCTGTCGGAGTGATAGTGAACTCCCGACCGCCGCAATATTCACATATCGTTTCAGAGTTTATCGAGCCGATATGTCAGGCCAAAATTCATAGAGCACAAGGCCTGACCATTCGGTTACTTGCCCGCCCGCGCCGCATATTTTTGCCTCAGCCGCTTGCCGAAGCCGTCCTTGTTGGTCTGCCTGGCCCGCCCGAAAGCCAGCGCGTCGTCCGGCACATCGTCGGTGATCACGCTTCCCGACGCGATATAGGCTTCTGCCCCGATGGTGATGGGGGCCACAAGAGACGTATTCGATCCGATGAAGGCGCCCGCTCCGATCTCGGTGTGGTGCTTGCCGAAGCCGTCATAATTGCAGGTGATCGTGCCCGCGCCCAGATTGGCCTTCGCGCCGACATGCGCGTCTCCGACATAGGACAGATGGTTGATCTTCGCGCCTTCGTCCAGGACCGCGTTCTTGACCTCGCAGAAATTGCCCACCTTGGCTTTCCTGCCGATGCGCGCGCCGGGGCGCAGCCGCGCGAACGGCCCGATCTCGGCGTTTTCGGCGACGGTTGCCTGCTCCAGATAGGAAAACGCGCGGATACGCGCGCCGGACGCCACGGTGACGCCCGGACCGAAGAACACGTTCGGCTCGATCAGCGCATCCTGCGCGATCTGCGTGTCATGGCTGAGATGAACCGTTTCCGGTGCCGTCATCGTGACGCCATTGAGCAGCAGCGCGGTGCGGCGGCGCGCCTGCCATACCGCTTCGGCCTGCGCGAGCTCGGCCCGATTGTTGATGCCCAGGATATTTTCATACGGCGCCCGCGTCGCAACCACTTTCAGGCCGCGAGAGGCCGCGATCTCGACGATGTCGGTGAGGTAATACTCACCCTTGGCGTTGTCGTTGCCGACAGCATCGAGCAGCGACAAAGCGTGTTTTCCCGAAACCGCCATCAGCCCGCCATTGCAGATGTCGATGCCGCGCTCTTCCTCCGTGGCATCCCTATGCTCGCGGATCGCCACCAGCGAACCGTCGCGCTCAATCAGGCGGCCGTAACCGGTCGGGTCCGGCGCCTGGAAGCCCATGACCACGACATCCGCGCCCGCTGCCAGTTCGGCGCGCAGATCGGCCAGGGATTGCGCCTCGACCAGCGGCGTGTCGCCGAACACGATCAGGACGTCGTCGTAGCCGCGCGCGATCGCCTCACGCGCCGCCAGCACTGCATGCGCCGTGCCGAGGCGCTCGGTCTGAAGGAACGTCTCCGCATGCGCCGCGAACGGCGCGACGGCTGCCCGCACCGCATCCGCCTCGCGCCCGACGACGACCGCCACGTCCACCGTTCCGCCGCTGTTTGTCGCGCGCACCACATGGGCGATCAGCGGGAGACCCGCGATCTGGTGCAGGACCTTCGGCAGGTCCCCTTTCATGCGCGTGCCCTCACCTGCCGCGAGGACGACCGACAGACAACTTCTCTGGCTCATTGACGAGTTCCGGGCTTATCGATTGATCGGATTCCGTTGCTGTGTAACACCGCGAGCGGTCGGGTCCAATCCTCCCGGCATCGAAGGAAACGCTGTTGGCACATGCAACCGACGGCCGCACGCGGCTCGCCTATGTCGTGATGGTGGTCGCCCCGCTCTTCTTCTCCACCAACCTCATCTTCGGCCGCGGCGTCATCGGCGAGGTCTCGCCGTTCCTGCTCGCCTTCCTGCGATGGCTGGCGGTGGCGATCGCGCTGTCGCCATTCTTGTGGGCCGAGCAGCAGGCCGTTGCAGCGATCATGCGATCACACTGGCGGCTCGTGCTGACGCTCGCCTTTCTCGGCATGTGGCTCTGCGGCGCCGGCGTCTATGTCGCGCTCGACATGACCACGGCGACCAACGGCACGCTGATCTACACGACCTCCCCGGTCATCATCCTGCTGATCGAAGCCGCGTTCAAGGACCGCAAAATCGGTGTGCGCGAAGGCGTCGGCGCGATCATCGCGCTCTGCGGGATCGCCACGATCGTGCTGCGCGGACATCCCGCGTCCATCCTGTCGCTGGGGCTCAATGTGGGCGACATCATTTTCGTCGCGGCAGCGGTGGCATGGGCGATCTATTCGATCCTGCAACGCACGCCCGATTTCCAAAAAGCCTCGAATGCTGCCTTGCTCGGCCTTCTGGGGGCGGCGGGGGCCGTGCTTCTCCTGCCCTTCGCAGCCTTCGAGATCGCGGCCGGCGCGCCGCTGCCGAGCACTGCCGCGGCATGGGGAGGAATTGCCGGCATCGTCGTCTTCGCGTCGCTGCTCGCCTTTTCAAGCTTCCAGTTCGGCATCCGGATGCTCGGCGCCCCGCTTGCCGGCGTGTTCATGTATCTGATGCCGCCCTACGGCGTCATGCTTGCCGTGCTGTTTTTGGGCGAGCGGCTTGAGCCGTTCCACGTGGCGGGCATCGCGCTGGTGATGGGCGGGGTCATTCTCGCCACGCTGCCCGCGCGGCCAGGCGCTCGCCCTCGCGACTAACCGAGCAGGCCAAGCGCCGGGAACGTCTCGAGCAGCCAGTAGGATGCTGTCTGGATGCCGCCCGTCAGGAAGAGCAGTCCGGCGACCACGAGCAGTCCGCCCATGACCTTTTCGACACGCCCGAGATGGACGCGAAACCGCCCGAGAAAGCGCATGAAGGCACCGGAGAAGAGTGCCGCCAGCATGAACGGTATGCCGAGGCCCAGCGAATAGGCGGCAAGCAAAAGCGCGCCTTCGCCGACGGTGGCGCGACCGCCCGCAAGCGTCAGGATGGGTCCGAGAACCGGGCCGATGCAGGGTGTCCAGCCGAATGCGAAGGCGAGGCCCATCACATAGGCAGCGATCCCGCTCGCCGGCTTGCCGCCCGACTGGAACCGCGCTTCCCGCGACAGGAGCGGTATCCGGATCACTCCCAGAAAGTTGAGGCCCATGACGATGATGACGAGCCCTGCCGCGATCGCGAGTTCCTGCTGGTAGGCCCGCAACAGGCCGCCGATCGTCGATGCGCCCGCGCCGAGCGCCACGAAGACGGTCGAAAAGCCGAGCACGAAGGCGAATGAAGCGGCCAGGAGAGACGCCCGCGTCCTCGATGTCGTCTCGCCGCGCACCGCCGTGCCGCGAAAATCGTCCACCGACACGCCGGCCATGTAGCACAGATAGGGCGGCACGAGCGGCAGCACGCAAGGCGACAGGAACGAGATCGCGCCCGCGCCGACGGCGCTTATATATCCGACATCGATAGCCATCAGCCCCTTGACCGTTCGCTTCACAGTGCGCCCGATATAACCGGAGCCGCCATCAGTCTCCAATCACCATAGCGTGGCAAACAGTCGCTGAGGGGGCGGTTTATCGAATGTGGTTGAGCATTCTTGGTGAGCGCGCAGGGGTTCGAACCCTGGACCTACTGATTAAAAGTCAGTTGCTCTACCGGCTGAGCTACGCGCTCCCGGGGGCGTTTTCGGCCCGGGGAAAGTGCGGCGGAACATAGGGAGACGATCATTGCCGGTCAACAGCAAAAGAGCCTCTTCACCACGAGAGAAACACGCTTCTGTGACGCCGATGTACACCTATAGCGGGAACGGAAGCTGGTATGATACGTTTGATAGCCAAAGGGACTGTCTGTCTAGGGACCCAGGAGGTCAAAAAAATGCTGAAATTCATCTCAGGCGCGTGCGCCGCAATGATGACACTGACGATACCGTTCGCGACGCCGGCTACCGCCATGCCAACCGGCGTGCCCGCATTCGCACAACAGGATGTCGTGAACGTGCAATACCGCGACCGAGATCGGCGCTGGGATCGGCGGGGAGACCGACGTGATCGCGGGCGTTACGAGCGCCGGGGCAACTATCACTACTACAACGGTCATCGCGGCTATCGCGAGGCTCGTCGTGGCTATCGCCAGCACAATGGCTACTGGTTCCCGCCGGCAGCCTTCATCGCTGGAGCGATCATCGGTGGCGCAATCGCCAATCAGCCGCCAACTCAGTACCGTCCGCGCGGCGGCGGCAATGCGCATATCGAGTGGTGCTACAACCGTTATCGGTCATACGATGCGCGCAGCAACACCTATCAGCCCTACAATGGCCCGCGTCGCCAGTGCAACTCGCCCTACGGCTGATCATAAGTTCGTAAAGCGTATGCGTTGCGTAAAAGAGGCCCGCCACTGGCGGGCCTCATGCTGTCGGCAGAGCCCGGCTGCCGCGCGACGCTATTCCTGGAAATCCGGCAGGCTCTTGAATGCGGATTTGAGCGCGTTCGACCAGCCGTCCGAAATCGTCTTGTAATACTGGTCGTCGACGCCGATGCGCTTTCTGTAGCCGACGCGATAGGTGTCGCGCTGGTAATAGAGCAGGTCGAGCGGAAGCCCGACGGACAGGTTCGATTTCACGGTCGAATCGAACGACACCATCAGCAGCTTCACGGTCTCGGCGAATGTCATGGTCCGCTCATAGGCCCGCACGATGATCGGCTTGCCGTATTTCGTCTCGCCGATCTGGAAGAACGGCGTGTCTTCGCACGTCTCGATGAAGTTGCCTTCCGGATAGATCAGAAACAGGCGCGGCTCGGTTCCCTTGATCTGGCCGCCGAGAATGAAGGACGCGCCGAAGGCATCCGCGCTCTGCCCGACAGGGGCGGAATTGGTGATGACTTCCTTGACGATTTCCCCGACGAGACGGGCCGTCTGGTACATCGACGGCGTCTGCATGATAGACGGCGCGCGGTCCGACGGTGCCTTGGAACGCTCGTCGAGCAGGCTCACCACGGCTTGCGTGGTTGCCAGATTGCCGGCAGCCAACATTACCAGCGCGCGCTCGCCGGGCTCCTCCCAGACATGCATCTTGCGGAACGTCGAAATGCTGTCGATGCCCGCATTGGTGCGGGTGTCGGACATGAAGACGAGGCCGCCATCGATCTTGAGGCCAACGCAGTAGGTCATGAATCAGGTGCCCGGTTTGGCAGAACGCGCGATTACTGCTCGACTGTTATGAGAACATCAAGCTGTTCCTGCGCCTGACCGGTGCGTATTCCCGAAACCGGCATGGCATCGCGGTAATCGCGGCCGGTCGCGACCCTCACATAGCGCGAATCGGGTGAAATGCCGTTCGAGACGTCGAACGCCACCCAGCCGAGCCCCGTCACGAAGGCTTCGGCCCACGCATGGCTCGCGACCTGCTCCGTCGTCTCGTCCAGCAGGAGGTAGCCGCTGACATAGCGCGCGGGGAAACCGAGCTTGCGCGCGGCCGCGAGGAAGATGTGCGTGTGATCCTGGCATACGCCCTCCCCCCGGGCGACGGCGTCTTCCGCGACCGTCGTCGCGTCGGTCGCGCCCACGCGGTAGACGACGCGTTCGCCGATCCCTCGCGAGAGAGCGTGCAGCCTTTCGACGTCGCCCTTCGCGGTCGCACGTTGGGCGATCTCCGCGATGAGTGGTCCCGGCGTGGTCAGGGGTGTATCCTGCTTGAACAGCCAGAGCGGTGCGAAGCCGGAATGTGGTCCGGTAATACCCGCGGTATCGCGGACGTCGACCTCGCCGCTCGCGACGATCTCCATGAAATTTGATCCCGTGGACAGGCTCAGGAGCCGCGTGTCATTTCCGAAATGGTCGACGAAGCGCACTTCCTCCTTCGCCCCATCGACCGCCAGCGTCCACGCGGCGACGGTCTGCGTGGCGCAGTTCTGCGGCGACAGGCGTACGCGCTGGAGCGCATAGGAAACCGGTCCGTCGTAGGTGTATCGGGTGCGGTGGGAAATCCTGAGCTTCATGGCGACCTCAGAAGAAGCTGTAGTCGCGGGCGACTTCATCGCCCAGCTTGTTGTTGCGATTGATGAAGTCGCTCAGGAATTCGTGCAGCCCGCCGTCGAAAATCGACTGAACGGAGCCGGGTCGCAGCTTCGCCATGATCGAGTCCAGCGTCTCATGGCACATGTGGCGCCTGCCGTAATCCTCCTCGAGGAAGGTCAGGCTTTCGGCGATCATGCGATAGCAGAACGCGAGCGAGCGCGGCATGCGGCGATTGAGGATCAGGAAGTCGGCGATGTTGGTCGGCTTGTAGTCGGCTTCGTACACCCAGCGATACGAGCGATGCGCCGACACCGAGCGCAGGATCGATTCCCACTGGTAATTGTCGAGCGACGACCCGACCCACGAGATCGACGGCAGCAGCACATAATACTTCACGTCGAGAATGCGCGCGGTGTTGTCGGCCCGCTCCACATAGATGCCGAGCTGGGCGAAATCGAAGATTTCGTTGCGCAGCATCGTGCCATGGAACGCGCCACGGATCAGCGCGGTCTCGCGCTTGATGGCGTCGAGTATCTTGGGCAGTTCGCGCTGGTCGATCGGTGAATCGAGCATGCGCTTCAACGCCATCCAGGCCTCGTTCACGCTCTCCCATGTCTCGCGCGTCAGGGCCGTGCGGACCATGCGCGCGTTCATGCGCGCGGTCTCCATCGACGATATCACGCTCGAATGATTGCTGACGTCGCGCAGTAGGAAATCCGCCACCGTGTCTGCGGAATAAACGTCGTGTCGCGCAGCAAAGGCGTTTTCGGCGCCTGCGCTGACGACCACGGACGACCACTCGTCGGTCGGATTCTCGGTGCGCGTCAGCGCCAGCCGCAGCCCGGCATCCACGATGCGCGCCATGTTTTCGGCGCGCTCGATATAGCGAAACATCCAGTAGAGACCGTTGGCCGTGCGCCCCAGCAGCATCTCAGCGCCTCGCCGTATCAATCATCGAGCACCCACGTATCCTTCGTTCCGCCGCCCTGCGACGAGTTGACGACCAGCGAGCCTTCCTTCAGCGCGACACGCGTCAGCCCACCGGGAACGATGCGGATGCGGTCGGAGACGAGCACGAACGGACGCAGGTCGACATGGCGTGGCGCGAGCCCCTTTTCCGTCAGGATCGGGCATGTCGAGAGCGCGAGCGTCGGCTGCGCGATGTAGTTCGACGGCCGGCTTGCAAGCTTCAGCGCGAACGCCTCGCGCTCCTTCTTGCTGGCGGCGGGACCGACGAGCATGCCATAGCCGCCCGACCCGTGCACTTCCTTGACGACGAGCTCGTGCAGATGCTCGAGAACATATTTCAGGCTGTCGGGTTCCGAGCAGCGCCATGTCGGGATGTTGCCGAGGATCGCCTTGCGGCCGGTGTAGAACTCGATGATCTCGGGCATGTAGGAATAGATCGCCTTGTCGTCGGCGATGCCTGTTCCGGGCGCGTTGGCGATGGTGATGTTGCCGGCGCGGTAGACATCCATGATTCCCGGCACGCCCAAGGCGGAATCCGGGTGGAAGGTCAGCGGATCGAGGTAGCCGTCGTCGACGCGGCGGTAGAGCACGTCGATCTGCTTGTAGCCTTCGGTGGTGCGCATCGCGACGTGGCCGTCCACCACGCGCAGATCCTGCCCTTCGACCAGTTCCACGCCCATCTGGTCGGCCAGGAACGCATGCTCGAAATAGGCCGAGTTGTAGCTGCCGGGCGTGAGGACCGCGATCGTGGGCGCAGCCGTCCGGTGCGGGCTGACCGCCGAAAGCGACTGGCGCAGGAGCTGGGGGTAGTTTTCGACCGGCCGTACACGCACCGTCTGGAACAGCTCCGGGAAGAGCTGCATCATCGTTTCGCGGTTTTCCAGCATGTAGGAGACGCCCGAAGGCGTGCGGGCATTGTCCTCCAGCACGAAGAAATCATTCTCGGCGGTGCGGACGATATCCACCCCGATGATGTGCGTGTAGACGCCCGCCGGGGGCCGGACGCCGATCATCTCGGGCAGAAACGCCTCGTTCGACGCGATCAGCTCGCGCGGGATGCGCCCTGCCCGCAGGATTTCCTGGCGGTGGTAGATGTCGTCGAGGAACGCGTTGAGCGCCTGAACGCGCTGCTCTATGCCCTGGGTCAGCCTGCGCCATTCCGACCCCGAGATGATGCGCGGAACGATATCGAACGGGATCAGGCGCTCTGCCGCCTCCTGCTCGCCATAGACGGCGAAGGTGATGCCGGTCCGCCTGAAGACGCGCTCGGCATCTTCCATCTTCTCCGTCAGCCGCGCGGGGTCCTGCGACTGAAACCAGCTATCATACCCAAGATATGGATCCCGCAGCCCGCTGGACGTCGGGCGCATTTCGTCAAATGCAGCCACTCGGCAACTCCCTTTGGGGACATAACAATGACCGCCCAGAATAAAATCAAGCAAAATCCGACATATAGACTTGGTCGCATGACAGATTGCGCCGACTGCACACGTATTGGGCAACCTGCTCATTCAACCTGTATCTTTGTCGGGCAAGGTCAACCCACGACAGGAAATCAAATGGCTTTGAAACCCGATTGCGGCTGCTTGCGTATGCTACCGTGAGGGGATAGCCGCCGCGCTTACCCCACGCTCCAGGGAGCCCGCACCATGACGACGCTTCGCATTGCAGCCATGTCCGCCCTGGCCATCATCATGAGCGTCGGAGCGGCGCTGGCCGGCGAAGCGGAAATCCGCGCCGCGCAGACGACGATCGACCGGCAACTCCGCGCATTTCTCGCCGACGACGGGGCGGCCGCCTACAGCCATGCGGCCCCGAACATCAAGCGCATGTTTCCGACGCAGGAGGCGTTCATGGGGATGGTGCGCAAGGCCTACCCGATGGTCAACCGGCCGACGAACTACGCCTTTGGAAAGTCCAAGGAAACGGGCACGACGATCACCCAGCAGGTTCTGATCCTCGGCCCGGACGGCAATGACTATGAGGCGGTCTATACGCTGGAACTGCAGGAGGACGGCGTCTTCCGGATCACCGGCGTGAGCCTGCGAGCCGCCACGTCGCTCAGCACCTGAGCACCGGAAGCGCAGAAAACCGCGTCGGATGACCGGGAGTGTAGAATTTGCAAACGGGTCTCTTGGCTCCACCATATGAAACGCTGGATGATCGCCACCGTGCCGTCGGCAACGACGGTGCCGGGCATGGGGGCCAATCCGTATCAGCGTGGCGGGATGTCGCCCGCTGCCCACGCGGCACTGATCTCCGCCGCGCGCTGTGCAAAGACGCCGCCTTCGATCGCGGCGCGGATATCGGCCATCAGGCTCTGGTAGTATGCGAGGTTGTTCCAGGTCAGAAGCATGCCGCCCAGCGCCTCGCCGGATTTCACCAGGTGGTGCAGATAGGCGCGGCTGTAGTCGCGCGCGGCCGGGCAATCGCTGTCCTCGTCGAGCGGCCGGTTGTCCTCCGCATGGCGGGCATTCTTGAGATTGACCTTGCCGCGCCGTGTATAGGCGAGACCATGCCGCCCCGCCCGCGTCGGCATCACGCAGTCGAACATGTCGATGCCGCGGGCGACCGACTTCAATATATCGTCCGGCGTGCCGACGCCCATCAGATAGCGCGGCTTGTCGTGCGGCAGAACGGGACAGGTCACGTCCAGCATGTCGAGCATTACGGCCTGCGGCTCGCCGACCGCCAGTCCGCCGACCGCGTAGCCCTTGAGATCGAGCCCCTTCAGCGCCGACGCGGAGCGTTCCCGAAGGGCGGCGATGTCGCCGCCCTGCACGATGCCGAACATCGCCTTGCCCGCTTGCGTGCCGAACGCCGTCTTGCAGCGATCGGCCCAGCGCAGCGACAGTTCCATCGCGCGCTCGATCTCCTGAGGCGTCGCCGGCAGCGCCACGCATTCGTCGAGCTGCATCTGGATATCCGAATCGAGCAGGCCCTGAATCTCGATCGAGCGTTCCGGCGTCATGACGTGCGGCGTGCCGTCGATATGCGACCGGAACGTGACGCCGCTCTCGTCGAGCTTGCGCAGTTGCGACAGCGACATGACCTGGAAGCCGCCGGAATCGGTCAGGATCGGATGAGGCCAGCGGGCGAACTCATGCAGTCCCCCAAGCCGGGCGACCCGCTCCGCGCCGGGGCGCAGCATCAGGTGATAGGTGTTGCCGAGAATGATGTCGGCGCCGAGGTCGCGGACCTGGTCCATGTACATCGCCTTCACGGTGCCCCCCGTACCGACCGGCATGAAGGCAGGCGTGCGCACCGTCCCACGTGGCATGGTGATCTCGCCCCGGCGGGCCTGGCCGTCCGTCGCGAGCACGGTGAAGGAAAAATCGTCGGTCACTGGTCGGTCCTGAAGAGAAGGCTGCCGTCGCCATAGGAATAGAAGCGGTAGCCTGAGTCGATCGCATGGGCGTAGGCTTCGCGCATCGTATCGAGCCCGCTGAACGCCGAAACGAGCATGAAGAGCGTCGAGCGCGGCAGGTGGAAATTGGTGAGGAGCATGTCGGCCGTGCGGAAGCGGTAGCCGGGCGTGATGAAGATGTCCGTCGCGCCGGACCATTCGGCAAGTGTGCCGTCCTCGGCTGCGGCACTCTCCAAAAGTCTGAGCGACGTCGTTCCGACCGAGATGATGCGGCCGCCACGCGCCCGAACCGCGTTGAGCGCGTCGGCCGTTTCCCGCGACACGTGCCCGATCTCGGCATGCATCTTGTGGTCCGCCGTATCGTCGGCCTTGACCGGCAAGAACGTGCCGGCTCCCACGTGCAGCGTCACGAAGTGGCGCTCGATGCCCTTGGCGTCCAGCGCATCGAAAAGCGTGTCCGTGAAATGAAGGCCGGCCGTCGGAGCCGCGACAGCCCCCTCCTCCTTCGCATAGATGGTCTGGTAGTCGGCGCGGTCGCGTTCGTCCTCCGCGCGCTTGCCCGCGATGTAAGGCGGCAGCGGGATATGGCCGACCGTGCGCAGCGCCTCGTCCAGATAGGGACCGGACACGTCGAAGGCCAGCGTGACTTCGCCGGCGTCGCCCTTTTCGGTCACGGTCGCGTCGAGCGTGCCGATCAGGCAGGCGCCGCCCTCATGGCCGAATGCGATGCGGTCGCCGACGGTCAGGCGTTTGGCAGGCCGCACGAACGCCTTCCAGACATCGGGTGCGGTGCGCATGTGCAGCGTGGCGTCGATCTGCGCCGTCGCGCCATCGGCGCGAACCCGCCGGCCGGACAATTGCGCGGGGATGACGCGCGTGTCGTTGAAGACGAGCGCGTCGCCCTCGCGCAGATAGTTCGGCAGGTCGCGCACGATGCGATCGGCAAGGTCGCTACCTGGCCGAACGACGAGCAGGCGTGCGCTGTCGCGCGGATCGGCTGGTCTCAGCGCGATCCGCTCGTCAGGCAGGTCGAAATCGAAGAGCTCGACGCGCACGGCGTGTTCCCGTCCCGTCGCGCTGCCGATCAGATGTCGGCAGCAACTCGCATGGTGACGATCGAGTCGGGATCGCGAACAGGCTCGCCCTTCTTGATCTGGTCGATGACGTCCATGCCATCGATGACCTGACCCCACACCGAATACTGGCGGTTCAGCCAGGGCGCATCGTCGAAGCAGATGAAGAACTGCGAGTTGGCGGAATTCGGGTTCTGCGAGCGCGCCATCGAGCACGTTCCGCGCACGTGGCTGACATTCGAGAACTCGGCCTTGAGGTCAGGCTTGTCGGAGCCGCCCATGCCGGTGCCGGTCGGATCGCCGGTCTGCGCCATGAAGCCGTCGATCACGCGATGGAAGACAATGCCGTCATAGAAATTCGCGCGCGCAAGTTCCTTGACGCGGGCGACATGGTTGGGCGCGAGATCGGGCAGAAGCTCGATCACGACCTTGCCTTTGGTGGTTTCCATGACGATCGCGTTTTCGGGATCCTTGATATCGGCCATGTGGCGTCCTTCCTGATGTGTGTTTTGTTTTACTGATCGTCTGCGGCGATGCGAACCGAGATCATGCGATCCGGGTCGGTCACCATGCCGTTCTGGGCCTGGTTGCCCCGCTTGATCGCATCGACGAGTTCCATGCCGCTCTCGACCGCGCCGACCACGGTGTAGCTTCCGTTGAGCGACGCGGCGGGAGCGAACATGATGAAGAACTGCGAATTCGCCGAGTTCGGATCCTGCGCACGCGCCATGCCGAGTGTTCCGCGGACGAACTGTTCGTCGGAGAATTCAGCGTCGATGTTCCCCAGCGAGGATCCGCCGGTGCCCGCCATCTGGCTGTTGTAGCCATTTTCCATGTCGCCATACTGGACGTCGCCGGTCTGGGCCATGAAGCCGTCGATCACGCGATGAAACGCGACATTGTCGTACTCGCCGGCGCGGACCAGCGCCTTGATCTGCTCGACATGCTTCGGAGCGAGGTCGGGACGCAGTCCGACGACGACCTCACCACCCTTCAGCTCGATGATCATGGTGTTTTCCGGCTCTGCGGCAAACGCTGCCGAGCCGGCCAGAATGCCTGCCGCGACGATCAACGAAGAGGCGAACCTCAGCATCTTCATGTGGAAACTCCCGAGTCTCAAGATTTGAACTTCGCTTCCAGTGCGGTCGCAACGACGGCCGGAACGAACGGGCGGATGTTGCCGCCCATGGCGGCTATCTGGCGTACAAGTGTGGCGGTAATCGTGCGCACGGAGGGGCTTGCCGGCAGGAAAATCGTCTGCAGGTCCGGCGCCATCGTCTCGTTCATGCCGGCCATCTGCATCTCGTAGTCCAGATCGGTGCCGTCGCGAAGGCCACGGATCAGGATCGACGCACCCTGCTTGCGCGCCGCCTCGACCAGCAGGCCCTCGAACGAGACGATGTGAAGCTTGGCCGCGTCCTCCCCGAGTTCCTCCGCCGCCCAGCGTTCGATCAGGTCCACACGTTCCGCGAATGAGAAGAGCGGCTGCTTGGACGCCTGCACGCCGATGCCGACGAAGATCTCGTCGGCGATCGTGAGCGCGCCTTTCAGCACGTCGAGATGACCATTGGTGAGCGGGTCGAACGACCCCGCATAGAATGCAATGCGCTTTGTCATGGCAGGGCTTCTAGCGGGCTGCGCGCGCCTTGGCAATTCGCCGCTGGAGCATCCGGCCGAAAAGTGGAATCCGGTTTTCGGGCTGTTCCGATGCTCGAACAAAGAGACAGATCGCCCCTTGCGCGTCCGTCAGGATGCACGGCGATCCGGCGTCAAAGGGATCGGAAACATGAACTCTGGATGAACGGTCGGATCAGCGCGGGTTCAAGCGTCCTTGGGCACAAGAGCGTGAACGATGAAACAAAACGACACGTCGCCCGTTTATGGATCAAGGAGACACGACCATGATGATACTCATGCTTGCCGCTTCAATGACCCTCGCAATGCTCATCGCGACGGCTTTCGCGCTTCACAGCGAAGCACAGAACGTCCGGTTGGAAGCTCAGCGCACCACGGTTCGTCGTCACCGCCTCTAAGAGACGGTGACGTCCTTGCGATCGCTCACTCGCCTTCGGCGGGTGGCGTCTGTTCCACCGGAAGCTCAGCCCCGCTCTCCAGTTCCGCAGCGTCGTCCTGCGGCTCCGGCTCAGTGATCCGCTCGACGGACACGACCTTTTCACCACTTGCCGTGTTGAAGATCGTGACACCCTTGGTGGCGCGGCTTGCGATACGGATGCCCGTCACGGGCACCCGAATGACCTGGCCACGGTCGGATACGAGCATGATCTGGTTGGTCGGCTCGACCGGGAAGCCGGCGATCAGCCTGCCGATTTCGCCCGTCTTCGACACGTCGGTGGCACGAATGCCCTTGCCGCCGCGCCCGATCACCCTGAAATCATACGAAGATGA
Source organism: Mesorhizobium sp. CAU 1732 (assembly GCF_039888675.1). Classification (NCBI taxonomy): domain Bacteria; kingdom Pseudomonadati; phylum Pseudomonadota; class Alphaproteobacteria; order Hyphomicrobiales; family Phyllobacteriaceae; genus Mesorhizobium; species Mesorhizobium sp. CAU 1732. Next base: position 2,330,305 of record NZ_JBDQQR010000001.1, on the reverse strand, counting down.
GCGCTTGCCGTAGCCTTGCTCGGTTACCGTCAGCACGAATTCCTCATGCTGCTTCAGGAACTCGTACCGGTCGTCGGAGAGGTCCGTCACTTCCGCGACCTCTTCATTCGTCAGCACGACGTCTTCCTCACCCTCGGCTCCCTCGAGCGACACGGCACGACGCTCGGCCACCGCGCGCCGGAGATAGGCCGCGCGTTCCGACGCATCGGCATCCACATGTTCGAGGATCGCCATCGAGATGGCCCGTTCGCTGGCGCCGAGCATGATGCCGCGCACGCCTTGCGAATCGCGCCCCTTGAAGACGCGCACATCGGTCACCGAGAAGCGGATGCACTGGCCCGAATCGGCGATCAGGAGAACGTCGTCGTTCTCCGTGCACGTTTCGACAGCCAGGATGGCGTCGCCCGGCTCGTCGAACTTCATCGCGATCTTGCCGTTGCGGTTCACCTGAACGAAATCGCTGAGCTTGTTGCGCCGAACGGTGCCGCGCGTCGTCGAGAACATGACGTCGAGCTCGCCCCAGCTTTCCTCGTCCTCGGGCAGCGGCAGGATCGCCGTGATGCGATCGCCCTCCTCCAGCTTGAGGATGTTGCGCAGGAACTTGCCGCGCGATGTCGGCGTGCCGATCGGCAACCGCCAGACCTTTTCCTTGAAGACGATGCCGCGCGACGAGAAGAACAGGATCGGCGTGTGGGTGTTGGCGACGAACAGCCGCGTCACCACGTCGTCGTTCTTGGTCGACATGCCAGAGCGGCCTTTGCCGCCGCGTGCCTGCGCGCGATAGATCGAGAGCGGCACGCGCTTGATGTAGCCTTCATGCGTGACCGTGACCACCATATCCTCGCGCTGGATAAGGTCCTCGTCGTCCATGTCGCCGCCGCCGTCGCTCAATTCCGTGCGGCGTGGCGTACCGAACTCGTCGCGCACCGCGATCAGCTCGTCCTTGACGATCTGCTGGATGCGCATGCGCGACGACAGGATTTCGAGATAGTCCGAGATTTCGGTGCCGATCGTGTTGAGTTCGTCGGCGATTTCATCGCGGCCAAGCGCCGTCAGGCGCTGCAGGCGCAGTTCGAGAATGGCGCGGGCCTGCTCCTCGGAGAGGTTGTACGTCTTGTCTTCATTGATGCGATGGCGCGGATCGTCGATCAGCAGGATCAGCGATTCGACGTCCGCTGCCGGCCACCGGCGCTCCATCAACTGCTCGCGCGCCGTCTGCGGATCGGGCGCCTGGCGGATCAGGCGGATCACTTCGTCGATGTTCGCGACCGCGATCGCCAGGCCGACGAGCACATGGGCACGCTCGCGCGCCTTCTTGAGCAGGTACTTCGTGCGGCGGCTGATGACATCCTCGCGGAACGCCACGAACGCGCGAAGCATGTCGAGCAGGTTCATCAGCTCCGGCTTGCCGCCGTTGAGCGCCACCATGTTGGCGCCGAACGAGGTTTGCAGGGGCGTGAATCGGTAGAGCTGGTTCAGGACGACTTCCGCATTGGCATCGCGCTTGAGCTCGATGACCACGCGGTAGCCCTGGCGGTCGCTTTCGTCGCGAATGTCGGAAATGCCCTCGATGCGCTTGTCGCGCACCAGTTCCGCCATCTTCTCGATCATCGTGGCCTTGTTCACCTGATAGGGAACTTCGGTGACGATGATGGCTTCGCGCTCGTTGCGGATTTCCTCGAAATGCACCTTGCCGCGCATCATGATCGAGCCGCGGCCGGTCTGGTAGGCGTTGTAGATGCCCAGACGGCCGAGCACGATACCGCCGGTCGGGAAGTCCGGTCCGGGGATGATCTCCATCAGTTCCGGCAATTCGATTGCCGGGTTGTCGATCATGGCGACACAGCCATTCACGACTTCCGAGAGATTGTGCGGCGGAATGTTGGTCGCCATGCCGACGGCGATGCCGCCGGAGCCGTTGACGAGCAAATTCGGGAAGCGGGCCGGCAGAACCTTCGGTTCGCTGCCCGATGAATCGTAGGTCTCCTGGAAATCGACGGTCTCCTTGTCGATGTCTTCCAGAAGTTCGTGCGCGACCTTTGTCAGGCGCGATTCCGTGTAACGCATCGCCGCCGGCGGATCGCCGTCGATCGAGCCGAAATTGCCCTGTCCATCGATCAGCGGAACGCGCATCGACCACGGCTGCGCCATGCGCACCAGCGCGTCGTAGATCGAGGCGTCGCCATGGGGATGGTATTTACCCATCACGTCGGCGACGGGACGCGCCGACTTCACGTATTTGCGGTTCCAGTGATAGCCGCTCTCGTGCGAGGCATAGAGAATGCGGCGGTGCACCGGCTTCAGGCCGTCACGGACATCCGGCAGCGCCCGGCTCACGATCACGCTCATCGCGTAATCGAGATAGGAACGCTGCATCTCCTCGATGATCGAAACGGGTTCGATGCCCTCGGGCAGATCCTGCGGGCCGCGCGGCGTGGTCTGGTCAGTCAATTCGGATCACGATCGTTCTTGGGAATCACTTGCCCCTTATATAGGAACTGCCTCGGCGACTCCAACCTCCAGGACTGTTTTCCAAAGCCAATTTTATCAACGATATCAATCGGATATGAGGGCGATCGAAATGTCGCAACCCGGCCTCGCCGAATGCATGCCGAAGATGGCGATTTGCGCGCAACTATCCAGCGACAATCACTCTGCGATTCGCTCCCCTATGCTTTGGCGCTCTGCTTTGGTCCGGTGCGTTGGCCCGTGCGTTGGATTGCAATCGCTGGAATTGGCGCGTCGCAGACACGCTGCAGTTGTCGTGCGCGCAGAACGGCCCTATCCATTTCACGTTCGGATCGTGGGGGATGCCAATGGCGGGACTGCGCACAGATGAATTCGATGCCTATGTCGCGCTGGCGTCGGAGGGCAAAAACAGCGTCGCGCGGATCATCGTCGGCATTCTCGTCATCGCCGCGGTGACCGTCGGCATCGGCTTCCTGATCGTTGTCAACAGCATGTTCGTCGAACGCCTCGGCGTCTTGCCGGACGCTTTGCACGCCTTCATCTTTTCGAACGGCGGGGGCGCGTCGAGCCCTGTTGCCGTGTTTCTGCTCCTCGTTTCAGTGGGGCTTTTGTGGTTCGGAATGTATGTCGCCATACGCCTGGTGCATCGGCGGGCCTTTTCGACGCTCCTCGGGCGGCAGCGCCGCATCGCCATGGGCGACCTGTGGCGCGGACTGGCCGCGGGCATCATCGTCGCGTGTCTGCTCGTTGCGGTGGGTTTTTTGGTCGATCCCCAGTTCGAACGATCCGACATTCCGCTGCAAACCTGGCTCGTCATGGCGGCGCCTCTCGCGCTGCTCATCCTGATCCAGGCGTCAGCCGAGGAACTGGTGTTTCGCGGTTACCTTCACCAGACGCTGGCCGCGCGCTTCGCCTCACCGATCGTCTGGGCAGGCCTGCCCACCATCGCCTTCACCCTGATGCATTGGTATTCGGGCGCCCTGCCCTGGATGAACGCCGCGATGCTCGTCAGCATCGGCAGCATCGCGGTCGCGATGACCGTCCTGCTGGTGAGGACCGGCAATCTGGGGGCCGCCGCCGGCGCCCACACCGGCAACAATTTGATCGCGCTCCTCGTCTTCGCGGTCGATGACGAGTTAGGCGGCGCATCGCTGTTCCACATGCGCGGTCTCGACGATCCCTACTGGACGATCGGGCAGGCGGTCGGCCTTACGCTGATCTCGATGGCGGGAGCGCTGGTGCTTGTCGTCCTCCTGTTGCATCCGCGCTCACCGCTACGGGTGCGGAGCACGACGGCGTAAACCCGTTGGACGGTTCCGGTTCCTGCATTACGCTTGCGCGCGACGCGCGACACAATGAGGGTCAGATCGAATGCCGAGCTTCGATACGCTGTTCAACGCCTTCGTCACGCTTCTGGTGACCATAGACCCGCCGGGGCTTGCGCCGCTGTTTCTGGCGCTTACACGCGGAATGAACCGGGCAGAGCGCAAGCAGGTCGGCCTGCGGGCATCGGTCATCGGATTTGGGCTGCTGGCGCTGTTCGCCGTTGCCGGCGCGGCGATCCTCAGCATATTCGGCATCACCCTCCCCGCCTTCCGCGTGGCGGGCGGGCTGCTGCTTTTCTACATCGCCTTCGAGATGATCTTCGAGCGACGTCAGGAGCGGAAGGAAAAGAGCGCCGATATCGCGATCACCAGGGATCACATTCACAACATCGCCGCGTTCCCGCTCGCTATCCCGCTGATTGCCGGACCGGGCGCGATCTCGGCGACCGTGCTCCTGTCGGGTACGTTTTCGACTGCGGGCGAGCGCGGCCTGCTCGTGCTCATCATCGCCGCCTGCATCGCGCTGACCTATCTGGTCTTCCTGCTGGCGGAGCGTGTCGACGGCTTTCTCGGCGAGACGGGCCGCTCCATCCTGACGCGCCTGCTCGGCGTGATCCTGGCAGCACTCGCGGTTCAGTTCGTCGCCGACGGCATCAAGGCGCTGATGGCCGCCTGAAACATGTCTCCCAAAAGTGGGAACCGGTTTTGGGACAAAGACATGCGTGAAACAAAGACTTGAAGCGCGGGAAGCGAACCCGAAGGGATCGCGAGGCGCTTTAAGCGGCTGCGGCCGGCACCAGAGGCGCCGGCCGCAACGGAAAATCGACTACTGCGCCGGAGCGGGTGCCGGCTCGGTCGGCGCCTCAGGCTGAGCCGGTGCGGCAGCGGGAGCCTCCGGCTGGGCCGGTGCCCCGCCGGCGCCGCCGGCGGCTTCCGTGATGTGACCATTGATGCGCTGGGCAAGTTCAGGATCCGTCTGCGCGGCCTGAATGATCATGTTGTACTCGTCGACGCTGATGTCGGATTTCTCACTGACGGCCTCGACCATCTTTTCGCCGGCCTCCTGCTGGAGCCGCTGCTGGTCTTCGGTGTTACCCGCCGCCTCGATCTGGGGCTGATAGGCCTGCGTCACCTTCGTCACTTCGAGAAAGGCGACGGCGAAGGACTTCAGCTTGGTATCGTCCATTTCGGGCGCCTGCGCGGTCGGCGCTTCCATCTGGGGTGCGGGTGCGGGCTCCTGCGCCTGTGCGACGCCGAAAGAAGCGCCGGCCCCGATCGCCAGTGCCGAAAGGCCGGAAAGCAGTTTGGTCCTGAATGTCATAGTCCTCGTCCTCTTCATGATCCGAAACCGGATGAAAAAGGCCGTTCATGCACGAGTTTGGTCCGCGCCGGTTCACAAACGACCGGGGCGGACCGAAACGCGGCAAGCTGCCGACAATGTGTCATTGCGGCCAAAAACTGCCCGAATGACGGTCACTTTATCGGTCCGGGCGAGACATTTCTTGACTCGGGGCGTCCAGCGTCAAGCCCGGTTCAAGCGTCCCGAGGCTCGAGCGTGCGGGTCACCGGAAGCATGAGACGCAGGGCCGGCGGCGCATCGAGGTCCACGTCCGGCGCATACTCCTCCCGCTGCTGGCAATGCGTCCCGTCCCACGCCAATCCCTGAAGGCGCAGCCATTCGAGGATCCGCCCGAGATGGGAGACGACGTCGCCATCGTCCGGCCCATGCCACGATCCGGCGAATTCCATCGATGGCAGGTCGACGATCGAGAAAACGTCCGGAACGGCCTCCTCCGCCTCGATCGCGATGCCGCAGAAGTAGCGCAAACCGTCTGCGCCCTGCGACCACGACAGCCCGACGATCGGGCTTTTCCAGAGCGCGTCCCGGCTGTCGGAGACGTCCTTCACGGCAGCCAGTGCCGCGCGTGTCGCGCCGCCTGCGGCCTGGGCATGCGTCCCTTCCCACCACAGGCCCGCCAGCCGATGCGCGGGGCGCTCCGTCATCGCTATCGCGTGCCAGCCGAACGACGCGTCACCGCACAGCAGGCACATCGTCACACACCGTCAGAACGGGATTTCGTCGTCCAGGTCGCGCGAATATCCGCCGCCGCCCGAACCGCCCCGTCCACCGCGATCGTCGCGCGAGCGGTCGTCGCCGGGACCGGACTGGCCGAAATCGGAACCACGGCCACCACCGCCGCCGCGGTCATAGCCGACCTGACCGCCCTCGCCGCCCTGTCCGCGCGAATCCAGCATCTGGAGCTCGCCACGGAACTTTTGCAGCACAATCTCGGTCGAGTAGCGCTCGATGCCGTCCTTTTCCCATTTGCGGGTCTGCAGCGCGCCCTCGAGATAGACCTTCATCCCCTTCTTCAGATACTGCTCGGCCACCTTGGCGAGATTGTCGTTGAAGATGACGACCTGATGCCACTCGGTCTTTTCCTTGCGCTCGCCCGAATTCTTGTCGCGCCAGGTTTCCGAGGTCGCAATGCGCAGGTTGACGACCGGATCGCCGGAATTGAGCCGGCGGGTCTCGGGGTCCGCGCCCAGATTCCCAACCAGAATGACCTTGTTTACGCTACCCGCCATGACACTGCTCCGCGCTCGTCCTAAACCATAGTGAAAGTGCCGCGCACCCTATCCGAATGCGCACGTCTCTGCTGCTGTTGACGCTGTGCGACGACAACTCGTCCACAATTTTCCTTGTTCCCTTTTTGTTCTTAGTGCAGGTCGCGATCACTTGCAACACCCGTCGCGTTCAGCACAGCCCATATGAAAAAGGTCTCGCCGCCCTCGGAGGGGCGTGCGAGACCTTCAGGAGCTGCTTGGCTCATTCACCGGCTCTTGCGCCGGTAGATTTTCGGATGCCTCTTGGAAACTCCAATGATCCGACTGCATGTCAGCGATGTGGGTGATCGGCGATCATGTCGACGCGCAAAAGCGCTGTCGGTGTTTTCGCCGTGGCTCCACTCAGCGGTGAAGCCTCGCGATACTGTCAGGTGGCGTCATGCCTCACTCCCTATTCGGTTTCGAGGTGCAGGTGCGCTCCAGCCTTTCACCGTTTCGGCGCGCATTCCGCGCGGAATGCGGAGGCGAGCTTCACCTGACTGATGAAGTGTGGTCCCATGATCCCGGCTCGTCAACGCGCAAGGCCGATATGTCACAAAACGTGATGCGATCGCGCCGGCGCGGCACTCACTCCTGCCACCGGCCTGTCAGGAGACGTTCGCTCTCTGTTCTTTTTGCTTGCCGTCCGGCTCAAAACGCGTGAAAAGCCAATCTTTCTCTGCGTGAGCATCCGCGTCTCGACGGATGGCGAAAACAACCTACATGTGCGGCTTGGCCGGTGCACGCGTTGCCGGCCCTCTTTCATGATGCAAGGCGGCGATCCGGTTATGGTGGACCACAAATACATTTCCATTCGCGGGGCGCGCGAGCACAACCTCAAGAATGTCGATATCGACCTGCCGCGCGACAGCCTGATCGTGATGACCGGCGTGTCGGGCTCGGGCAAGTCGTCGCTCGCCTTCGACACGATCTATGCCGAGGGCCAACGCCGCTACGTCGAAAGCCTGTCGGCCTATGCCCGGCAGTTCCTGGAGATGATGCAGAAGCCCGACGTCGACCAGATCGACGGCCTCTCGCCCGCCATCTCCATCGAGCAGAAGACGACGTCGCGCAACCCGCGCTCGACGGTCGGCACCGTCACCGAGATCTACGACTACATGCGCCTCCTGTTCGCGCGCGTCGGCGTTCCCTATTCGCCCGCCACCGGCCTGCCGATCGAGAGCCAGACCGTCAGCCAGATGGTCGACCGCGTTCTCGCTATCGACGAGGGCACACGCCTCTACATCACCGCGCCGATCGTTCGCGGCCGCAAGGGCGAGTACCGCAAGGAACTGGCCGAGCTTCAGAAGAAGGGTTTTCAGCGCGTCAAGGTGGATGGCCAATTCTACGAGATCGCCGACGTCCCGGTGCTCGACAAGAAATACAAGCACGACATCGACGTCGTGGTGGACCGCGTCGTCGTGCGTGGCGACATCGCCGCGCGCCTGGCGGATTCGCTGGAGACCGCGCTGAAGCTGGCCGAAGGCATCGCGGTCGCGGAACTCGCCGACAAGCCGCTCGATGCCAGCCAGACCGGTGCGGACGCGGTCAACAAATCTGCGAACGAAACCCACGAACGCATTCTTTTCTCGGAGAAATTCGCCTGCCCGGTGTCGGGCTTCACGATCCCCGAGATCGAGCCGCGTCTGTTCTCGTTCAACAACCCGTTCGGCGCGTGTCCGACATGCGACGGCCTCGGCACGCAGCGCGCGATCGATCCGTCTCTGGTGGTGCCGGAGGAGCATGTGTCGCTGCGCGAGGGCGCGGTCGCGCCGTGGGCCAAGTCCAGTTCACCCTATTACACCCAGACGCTCGAAGCCCTCGGCAATGCCTATGGCTTCAAGATCGGCGACCGCTGGCGCGACCTGCCCGCGGAGGGCCAGAACGCCATCCTGCACGGCACCGGCACGCGCAAGATCGAGTTCAGCTATGATGACGGCCTGCGCGCCTACAAGACGTCGAAGACCTTCGAGGGCGTCATCCCGAATCTCCAGCGGCGCTGGAAGGAAACGGAATCGGCCTGGATGCGCGAGGAGATCGAGCGCTTCATGTCTGCCACCCCCTGCCCGGCCTGCAACGGCTACCGGCTGAAGCCCGAGGCGCTCGCGGTCAAGATCGGCGGCAAGCATATCGGCGAAGTCACGCAGATGTCGATCCGCAACGCCAATGGCTGGTTCGTGGATTTGCCGGCGCTGATGAACGACAAGCAGAACGAGATCGCCGTCCGTATCCTCAAGGAAATCCGCGAGCGGCTGCGGTTCCTGAACGATGTCGGCCTCGACTACCTCACCTTGTCGCGCAATTCCGGCACGCTGTCCGGCGGCGAGAGCCAGCGCATCCGGCTTGCTTCGCAGATCGGCTCCGGCCTGACCGGCGTGCTCTACGTTCTCGACGAACCGTCGATCGGCCTGCACCAGCGCGACAATGCGCGGCTTCTCGATACGCTCAAGCACCTGCGCGATCTCGGCAACACCGTCATCGTCGTCGAGCATGACGAGGACGCCGTGCTGACGGCCGACTATGTCGTCGATATCGGCCCCGCCGCAGGCATCCATGGCGGCACGATCATCGCACAGGGCACGCCCGCCGAGGTGATGGCGAATTCCAATTCGTTGACCGGCCAGTATCTGTCCGGCGTTCGCGGCATCGAGGTGCCGGCCGAGCGGCGCCAGGGCAAGAAAGGCAAGCGCATCAAGGTGTCCGGTGCGCGCGGCAACAATCTCAAGAACGTCACGGCTGAAATCCCGCTCGGCACGTTCACCGCGGTGACGGGCGTTTCGGGCGGCGGCAAGTCGACCTTCCTGATCGAGACGCTGTTCAAGGCCGCGTCGCGTCGCATCATGGGCAGCCGAGAGCATCCCGCCGACCACGACCGCATCGAAGGCCTCGAATTTTTGGACAAGGTCATCGACATCGACCAGTCGCCGATCGGGCGCACGCCGCGTTCCAACCCGGCAACCTATACCGGCGCCTTCACACCGATCCGCGACTGGTTTGCCGGCCTGCCGGAATCAAAGGCGCGCGGCTATCAGCCGGGTCGCTTCTCGTTCAACGTCAAGGGCGGCCGCTGCGAAGCCTGTCAGGGCGACGGCGTCATCAAGATCGAGATGCACTTCCTGCCCGACGTTTACGTCACCTGCGACGTCTGCCACGGCCAGCGCTACAACCGCGAAACGCTCGAAGTGCACTTCAAGGGCAAGTCGATCGCCGACGTGCTGGACATGACCGTCGAGGAAGGCGTCGAGTTCTTCGCCGCCGTCCCCGGCGTGCGCGACAAGCTGGTGACGCTCAACAAGGTCGGCCTCGGCTACATCCACATCGGCCAGCAGGCCAACACGCTGTCGGGCGGCGAGGCGCAGCGCATCAAGCTGGCCAAGGAACTGTCGCGCAAGGCGACCGGCAAGACGCTCTACATTCTCGACGAGCCGACGACCGGACTGCACTTCCACGACGTCGCCAAGCTGCTCGAAGTGCTGCACGAACTGGTCGAGCAGGGAAACACGGTGGTGGTGATCGAGCACAATCTCGAAGTCATCAAGACCGCCGACTGGGTTCTCGATCTCGGTCCCGAGGGCGGCGACGGCGGCGGCGAACTGGTCGCGGTCGGCACCCCGGAGGACATCGTCACGGAGAAGCGCAGCTACACCGGACAGTTCCTCAAGGATCTGCTGGAGCGCCGGCCGGGACGCAGGCAGGTGGCGGCCGAATAGCGGCTGGCGCCTTTTTGAGCGTGGGATAGCCAATGATTCTGATCGGACAATACGATTCGTCCTTCGTGCGCCGCGTCGGCATCGCGTTGCGGCTCTGCGACCTGCCCTTCGAGCATCGGCCCTGGTCGGTCTTCGGCGACGCGGACAAGATCGCGGCCTACAATCCGCTGACGCGCGTGCCGACGCTGGTGCTCGATGACGGTGAGGTGCTCGTGGACAGCGTCACCATCCTGGATCACCTCGACAGCCTGATCCCCGCGGATCGTGCGCTGCATCCACGCTCGGGAACTGAGCGCAGACAGTCACTTAAGATTTCGGCTCTGGCGAGCGGACTTGCCGACAAGACGGTGAGTCTGTTTTATGAGCGGCATTTGCACGAAACCGCCTCTCCGCAGTGGGAGACGCGATGTCTGCAGCAAATCCGGGGCACCCTGGCCGCGCTGGAAAGCGACCGTAGCGCACGCCCGGCTCCTTTCTGGTTCGGAGATCGCATCGGCCATGCCGACATCGCAGTTGCGGCTTCCGTCAGGCATATGCGCGAATCCCACCCCGATCTCGCCAACATCCAGGCATTTCCTTCCCTATCGAGCCATTGCGCCCGGCTGGAGGCGCTGCCGGTCTTTCAGGAAATCTCGCAGCCTTTCCTCGCGCCTGCCTGAGGCGTGACGCGGCAGTATGGCCGGGAGGTTTTCGGGTGCAGGTTCAGCCAGTTCCGTTTTTCGTGTACGAATAATGTTGCCGCCCAACGAATTAGCGTGTACGAATAATCCGTGAAGATCGTGTGGGACGAACAGAAGCGTCAGACCAACCTTGCCAAGCACGGCATGGACTTCGCTTCCCTCACCGTCGAGTTCTTCGAGACCGCACGTATCAAGGATACCAGAATCGGCCGCTACCTCGCTGTGGGTGAACTCGAAGGCGTTGCGATCATCGCTGTTGTGTTTCGCCCGCTTGGCTCGGAAGCACTTTCGGTGATCTCCATGCGCCGGGCGAGCAAGACTGAAAGGAACCGCTCATGACCCGCAAATGGCCTACCTTCGTGACCAAAGACCTCGGGGATACCGAGCAAGACGCTGCTGAGATGCAGCGGCGATGGGAGGTATACGACAGCGAGATGAAGGCGCTGATCAAGGCAGGCGGCGTCCATCAGGACGATGACGGCTGGTGGGTGGACAACGCCACCGGCGAACTGATCGGACCTGATCCTGAAATTGAACGCCCCCTTACGAAAGCGGACATGTCGAAGGCAAAGCCATTCAAGGACGCACTCCCCGATCTATACGAAAGCATCCAGCGATCTCGCGGTCGCCCGAAGAGCGATGATCCGAAACAGCCCGTGACCTTGCGCCTTCCTCAATCTGTCCTGGAGCGCTGGCAGCGCGATCCCGATTGGAGAGCAAACATGGTGAACGCGCTGGAAAAGCAAGCGCCCTGACTCAGCCCGGCGGACCGCTTGCCTTCCACTCCCTGCCTGTCGCCTGACGGGCTTGACCGCGTCCATCCGTCGAACGTCCTAAAAGATATCCACACCCCTTCAACCCGCGCGATAATCCCGCCGTGTTGAAGGAGGCGGTGATGGATTGGGACAAGGCAATCGAGCGAAATCGCGTGGCGCTGCATCGCATTCTTGCCATGCTCGTCGCCATGGTGAGGAGCGGTCCGCGCAGCGGGACGGAAAGCCAACGATTTGGCTTTCCGAGCGAACGAACGCCCGAAGCCATAGCCGAAGGCTGGGCTTGTTCAACCCTGCCGCGCCATCTTCACCGCGCCGTGCTGCGGCTGCTGCGTCCGGCCGAGTCCGCCACGCGGCGGCTGATTATCCTGGTCGCGCGTGGTTTGCTCTTGCCTCCGCCGCGCCCGCGCAGGCCGGAACCCATCGTCCTGGGCAAGACAGGGGCAAGCGCTGGGGGTAAACCCGCAGGTCCACGGTCCCTGACCCTGCCCCTCTTCGATCCGCTGCCACGGCAAACGCCCCGCCGGCCGACACCGAGCGCCGTGCCGCGCATCTGCGTGCCGGGCTTCACGGTCCCGTTTCCCGTAGCAGTGCGCCGTCCGCCCATGGCCGGCGACCCCATCGACACCGCGCGTCTCACCCTGCGCCTGTCCGCCCTCGCCTCGGCACTGGACGACCTGCCGGGCCATGCGCGGCGCTTCGCGCGCTGGACGGCTGCCCGCGACGCCGTAGGCGCGCAAAACAAGGGCCGCGACGCCGCAGCCGCTCAGCACCGGGAACAGCAGAGTCGCAGTGCAAATCCCCGCATCGTCGGCCGAATCTGGCCGCTGCGGCCCGGACAACCGCCCGGCCGGCACCGCGCCAAGGGTCGGCGGCAGGTCCATGAGGTCCACCATGTCCTGGGCGAGCTCCACGAACTCGCCCTCTGGGCGCTCGAGGGCCCCAACGTGCCCCCCGACACGTCCTGATGACAGGCGGATTTCCTGTCTTTCACACCAGCTTCTGTCAGCATGGTCCGGGCCGCGGGTGGACAAACCCCGGCACGCCGGCCAATGCTTTGCGGACACATCGGACGGCCGCACCGCTTGCGGGCAAATCGGAGAATGTATTCGAATGACCAGTTCCGGCAAAATCCGCGCAGGCATGGGCGGCTGGACCTTCGAGCCTTGGGAAGGCACGTTCTATCCCGACAAGCTTTCGAAGGCGAAGCAGCTTCAATATGCCAGCCGGCAGGTGAAGACGATCGAGGTCAACGGCACCTATTATTCGACCTTCAAGCCCGCCACCTTCGCCAAATGGGCGGGCGATACGCCCGACGATTTCGTCTTCGCGCTCAAGGCGATCCGCTTTTCCACCAATCGCCGCGTGCTGGCCGAGGCGGGCGAATCCGTTCAGCGTTTCCTCGACTCCGGCGTTTCGGAACTTGGCGACAAGCTCGGTCCGATCGTCTGGCAGTTCGCGCCGACCAAAAAATTCGTCGCGGACGATTTCGGCGCTTTCCTCGCTCTCCTGCCCGAAAAGCAGGATGGCGTTGCGCTGCGCCATGCGGTCGAGGTCCGCAACGACAGTTTTGTCGCGCCCGACTTCGTCGCGCTGGCACGCAAGCACAAGGTCGCCATCGTCTACGCCCATCACAACACCTATCCGGAGGTCGCCGACATCACGGGCGACTTCGTCTATGCGCGCCTCCAGCGCGGCAGCGACGACAACCCGGATTGCTACACGGACAAAGAACTCGACGGCTGGGCTGCGCGCACGAAACTGTGGGCGGAAGGCGGGCAGCCCGACGACCTGCCCTATGCCGGGGATACAAAACCGGCCGCGAAAAAGCCGCGCGACGTGTTCGTCTACTTCATCACGGAAGGAAAAGTCCGGGCGCCCTTCGGCGCCATCGCGCTTCAGAAACGCGTGGATTGATGAGCGTCCCGGATCAGGTCACGGAGAACATTCGGCACAAGAGACGGCAAATCCTCCGCGATCAGTCCCGGGCCGAATTGCGCTGCGGCCTCCGCGTGGATCCACACGGCGGCGCAGGCGGCCTCGAACGCCGGCATACGCTGGGCGGCCAGCCCCGCGATCAATCCTGCCAGCACGTCGCCCGAGCCCGCGGTCGCCAGCCACGGCACGCCGTTGACGTTGACGGCGGCACGGCCATCCGGTGCCGCTATGACCGTGTCTGGCCCCTTATAGACGACCACCGCTCCGGCCCGTGCAGCAGCACCGCGCGCGCGCTCCAGTTTCGACGCGACGGCATCGCTTCCGATATCGGGGAACAGCCTCCCGAACTCGCCTTCGTGCGGCGTCAGCACGAGATCGAGGCCGGAACGCCGCGCCGCCTCGAACAGGGCGTCCGGTTCGTCCCGGAACGCCGTGATGCCATCCGCGTCCAGCACGAGCGTTCCGCGCCCGGCATGGTCCAGCAGCGCCAGCGCCATCTGGCGCAGGCGCGCAAAATCGCCGAACGCCGGTCCCAGCACCCAGGCATCGGGCGGGCGCTTGGCAAGCATCTCGCGCAGATCGTCGGCGCTGCCCAGGCGCTTCAGCATGATCGACGTCAGGTGCGCCGCGTTGACGAGCAGAGCGTCGGGCGGCGACAGGACCGTGACGGCGCCTGCGCCTGCGCGCGCGGCGGCCAGTGCCGACAGGCGCGCCGCACCCGTCCCGGTCGGCCCGCCGGAAAACACCCCGACATGGCCGCGCGAATATTTGTGCTGCTCGCGGCTCGGGCGTGGAAATTTCGGCCGCCAGAGGTCCGGCCCGTTGGCGAAGGCGGCGGGGCGGATCGTGTCGAGCGTATCCTCGCCGATGCCGATATCCTTCACCAGCAGCTCACCGCAGGCGGTGCGGCCGGGCTCCAGCACATGCCCCGGCTTGCGCCGAAAGAAGGTGACGGTCATGGTGGCGCGAAATGCTGCTCCGGTGGCAATGCCACTTTCCCCCGCGATGCCGGACGGCAGGTCGATCGACAGAACCGTCGCGTCGGCGGCGTTGCAGGCTTCGGCCACGCTTGCGGCTTGACCGCCAAGCGCACGCGCCAGGCCGGCGCCGTAGAGAGCGTCGATGACGAGCGCGGTGGATACCGGGACGAAGTCCGCCAGCGGTCGCGCCGGCACGGTGCAGTCGGATGCGGCAATCGCCGCGTCGGTCCCGGCCTTCGGCGCGCCATCCGCCCAGACGCGGACCGCGCAGCCAGCCTCGTGGAGGAGCCGCGCCACGACATAGCCGTCGCCGCCATTGTTTCCCGGACCGCACAGGACGTCGAAAGACGGCGCTTGCGGATAGCGTCGCAGCACCGCGTCCATAACGGCGCGCCCGGCGCGCAGCATCAGCCCGTAGCCGTCGAGCAGGCCGCCCTCGACCGTCAGGCGATCGGCTTGCGCCATCTCCTGCGGCGTCAGCAATTCGAGGCCGTGTCGTCGTGCCCGTTCGCGCATCTGCCTATTCCTCGCGCAGGTTGCGCATATTTTCATCACTCTTCATTATGCGAACATTGGTCCGTGCCTGTATCGGACCATGCAAATCGTCTCGCCGCATCGCCGGATGACGCGTTGCGCAGCGTCACTCTTCGATTTCTGCAATTCGGAGAACATCGACGTCAATTGGCACGCGTCATGCATTCTTTTTGGCGAAGCGGGACCATTCCACTCGTCTTTACCCCACCGGAGGCCATCACCGCATGAAAAAGATCGAGGCTATCATAAAGCCTTTCAAGCTCGACGAGGTGAAGGAAGCCCTTCAGGAAGTCGGGCTCCAGGGTATCACAGTCACCGAAGCCAAGGGTTTCGGGCGCCAGAAGGGGCATACCGAACTCTATCGCGGTGCCGAGTATGTCGTCGATTTTCTTCCCAAGGTGAAAATCGAGGTCGTGCTGGGCGATGAAGGCGTCGAAGCGGCGATCGAGGCGATCCGCAAGGCAGCCCAGACCGGGCGCATCGGCGACGGAAAGATATTCGTCTCGAACGTCGAGGAAGTCGTGCGCATCCGCACGGGCGAAACCGGCATAGACGCGATCTGACGGCCCGCCGGCCAACCACTCAATCTTGCAATGTCACTACAGGGAAACATGATATGACGACGGCAAAAGACATTCTGAAGCAGATCAAGGACAACGACGTAAAGTTCGTCGACCTGCGCTTCACCGACCCGAAGGGCAAGCTTCAGCACGTCACGATGGACATCGCGGAAGTCGATGAGGACATGTTCGCCGACGGCGTCATGTTCGACGGCTCCTCGATCGCCGGCTGGAAGGCGATCAACGAGTCCGACATGGTCCTGATGCCCGACACAGAGACGGTCCACATGGACCCGTTCTTCGCGCAGTCGACCATGGTCATCCTGTGCGACATTCTCGATCCGGTCTCGGGCGAGTCCTACAACCGCGATCCGCGCGGCACCGCCAAGAAGGCCGAGGCCTACATGAAGGCGGAAGGCATCGGCGACACGATCTTCGTCGGTCCGGAAGCCGAATTCTTCGTCTTCGACGACGTCAAGTACAAGGCCGACCCGTACAACACCGGCTTCAAGCTGGACTCGAGCGAGCTGCCGTCCAACGACGACACCGACTACGAGACCGGCAATCTGGGCCACCGTCCGCGCGTCAAGGGCGGCTACTTCCCGGTCCCGCCGATCGACTCGTGCCAGGACATGCGCTCCGAAATGCTGACGGTCCTGACCGAGATGGGCGTGCGCGTCGAGAAACACCACCACGAAGTGGCTGCCGCTCAGCACGAGCTCGGCGTCAAGTTCGATGCGCTGACCCGCAACGCCGACAAGATGCTGCTCTACAAGTACGTCGTGCACCAGGTCGCCAACGCCTATGGCAAGACGGCGACCTTCATGCCGAAGCCCGTCTTCGGCGACAACGGCTCGGGCATGCACGTCCACATGTCGATCTGGAAGGATGGCAAGCCGACCTTCGCCGGCAACGAATATGCCGGTCTTTCCGAGAACTGCCTGTTCTTCATCGGCGGCGTCATCAAGCACGCCAAGGCGGTGAATGCGTTCACCAACCCGCTCACCAACTCCTACAAGCGTCTGGTGCCGGGCTATGAAGCCCCCGTCCTGCTCGCCTACTCGGCCCGCAACCGCTCCGCCTCGTGCCGCATTCCGTTCGGCTCGAACCCGAAGGCAAAGCGCGTCGAGGTTCGTTTCCCCGATCCGGGCGCGAACCCCTACCTCGCTTTTGCGGCTCTCCTGATGGCAGGCCTCGACGGCATCAAGAACAAGATCCATCCCGGCCAGCCGATGGACAAGGATCTGTACGACCTGCCGCCGAAGGAGCTCAAGAAGATCCCGACCGTCTGCGGTAGCTTGCGCGAAGCGCTCCAGAGCCTCGACAAGGATCGCGGGTTCCTCAAGGCCGGCGGCGTGTTCGACGACGACCAGATCGATGCTTACATCGAGCTGAAGATGGCCGAGGTGATGCGCTTCGAAATGACGCCGCATCCGGTCGAGTTCGACATGTACTACTCGGTCTGATCGTTCAAGCGATCGCCTGAGACGACAAACCCGCCGGCGCGATCCGGCGGGTTTTTTCGTCGAACGGCGCGGCAAAACGACGTCAGGGACGATCGACCTCGATCTCGTCCTGTATGGCTTCCGCGTCGAGGCGTGTGCGGAAGTCGGTCCGCACCTCGTTCCACGCGAAGCGGACCGAGTTGAGAACGATTTCGGCATCGTATTTCTTCAGCTCATTTGCGATCGGCGCCCACTTGACCAGCGCCTTCGGGCTGAGCTCGAAGACGTCGCCCGTGGCGGCCGCGTTTTCCCAGTGGATCGTGCCAAGCCGTTTGTCGAAGGCCGCCAACCATTCAGCCACCGCCTCTTGACTCGGCGCGTGGTCGGCATTCTGCTCGATGCCCGATCGATAACACGACGTCGCGGTCCGCTCGCGATCCGCGGTCGTTATCGCATGGCCCGAAAGCGCCTTGGCGACGCAGTGAATGGTCAGGTCCGACAGGCACGCGGCGTATACATGCATCTTCGCGATGTTGACCGATTGAATAAAGACATCGTTTTCGAACATGGTTCTGTAGCTGGTGCCCATGCGCGTCTTCAGATAGCCATAGAGTTTCTTCTGCGCCACGAAAGCTGATCGCGTCGCGGCGAAGTCCTCCAGTCCCGCTATCGTGTCGATTGGCCCCTCGTTGTTGCGCGCTACAAATCGCGCCGCAAGCTCCCGCCAGATCACCGCGGCTCTTTCACTTATCGTCGCCATTGCAACTGCCTCCCTCCAATGGATACGACCAAGGTCTCAATTCCCAATATCCGTCATCGTGTCTAATGCTTGACGATCACCATTGCGATTCCGTCTTTGGTATCGCCTGGTGGGGGTCGATAGCGGCGCAGGTCGCTAGCACAACCAAGGGGAGGAGGACAGCCATGTCCGACAATGCAGTTCAACTGACAGAGGAGCAGAAGGACCGATACTGGAGCAAGACGCGTAATCTCACGATGATCGCTCTAGTCATCTGGTTCATCTTCTCTATCGTCGTTCCGTGGTTTGCGCCGCAGCTCAACACAATGAAATTTCTCGGCTTTCCGCTCGGTTACTACATGATCGCGCAGGGATCTCTCATTGTCTTCGTCGTGACCATCTTCTGGCAGAACTGGGCCCAGGACAGAGTCGACGACGAGTTCGGGCTCGGCGAGGAATAGGGGGGAAGCATGAACGGGACATTCATTCAGAATCTCGGCCGGGTCTACGGTATCTATACCGGCGGCTTCGTCGTCTTCATCATCATCATGGCCATCCTCGAACAGCTCGGGGTCAGCGCCAGAACGATCGGCCTGATGTTCGTCGGCTTCACGATCGTTATCTACGCACTCATCGGCTACCTGTCGCGCACCATGCAGGTCGAGGCCTACTACGTCGCAGGTCGTGAAGTCCCCGCCGTCTACAACGGCATGGCGACGGCTGCCGACTGGATGTCGGGCGCATCGTTCGTCGCGATGGCCGGCGGCATCTATTTCGGCGGCTACGGCTATCTCGCCTATGTCATCGGCTGGACCGGCGGCTACATCCTCGTCAACTCGCTGATGGCGCCCTATCTGCGCAAGTTCGGCTGCTACACGGTTCCGGACTTCGTCGGCACGCGCTACGGCGGCAACTCCGCGCGCCTGGCGGCCGTCATCATTCTGGTTGTTGCGTCCTTCACCTATGTGACGGCCCAGATCGATGCCTCGGGCACCATCGCCGCACGCGCGCTCGGCATTCCGTACGAATACGGTGTGTGGATCGGCCTGGTCGGCATCCTGCTGTGCTCCATGCTGGGCGGCATGCGCGCCGTCACCTGGACACAGGTGGCGCAGTACATCGTGCTGATCATCGCCTACCTCGTTCCGGTGTTCTGGATGTCCAACGCGCAGGGCTTCGGCCTCATTCCGCAGTTCGGCTATGGCGAAGCCATCGACCGTATCGCGGAACTGGAAGCCCAGTACGGTCTGGTGCCGGCGGCACAGGCGATTCCCGGTGTTTCGGTTCTTACCACGCCGCACAACAACCCGCTTGGCGGCATGGACTCGTGGAAGTTCATCACGCTGGCGATCTGTATGATGGCTGGTACGGCTTCGCTGCCGCACATCCTCATGCGCTACTTCACCACGCCGTCCGTGCGTTCGGCCCGCAAGTCCGTCGCATGGTCGCTGCTGTTCATCTTCCTGCTCTACTTCACGGCGCCGGCTCTCGCCACGCTGACGAAGCTTCAGCTCCTCGATCCGGATCTCGCGACCTCGATCATCGGCAAGCCGATCGCCGACGTCATGTCGCTCGCATGGATCCAGAACTGGAGCGCGGTGGGCATGGTGGCAATCGCCGACCAGAACGGGGACGGCATCCTGCAGCTCAACGAGTTCTTCATGCGGCCCGACATCGTCGTTTTGGCCACGCCGGAAATCGCCGGCCTGCCTTACGTCATTTCGGGCCTCGTCGCTGCTGGCGGTCTTGCCGCCGCGATGTCGACCGCCGACGGCCTGCTGCTGGCGATCGCCAACGCGCTCAGCCATGACCTCTACTACAAGATGATCGACCCGAAGGCCGACACCGCGATCCGTCTGATCGTGGCGCGCATCCTGCTGGTGGTCATCGGCCTGGCCAGCGCCTTCGTCGCTTCGCTCCACCTGACCGGCATTCTCGGCGCGGTGGCGTGGGCATTCTGCTTCGCCTGCTCAGGTCTCTTCTTCCCGCTCGCGCTCGGCGTGTGGTGGAAACGGGCCAACAAGCAGGGCGCTCTGGCAGGCATGATCTGCGGCTTCGTCGCAGGTTCGCTCTACCTCTACTATGTCCGCAGCGGCGGAACACCGATCCTCGGGCTCGACGATGTGAGATTCGGCATCATCGGCATGTCGGTCAGCCTCGTTGCGATGGTCGTCGTCACACTGATGACGCCCGAGCCTAGCGAGGAAATCCAGAAGATGGTCGAGGAAACCCGCATTCCAACGGGCAAGACGATCCTTGGCGGCGCTCACTAGGCCGCTTGCATTTTTGACCTTCGGGGGCGAGACAGTGTCTCGCCCCTTCTTTCTTGCCTAGGATCGACATCTCCATGCAGGACGCGCTCGCGATCTTCCCCATCTGGGTTATTGCACTCGACTATCTTCTCGGCGTCATCATGTGGACGCTTGTCGGCCGCTTCGCGATGGGCATCTTCCTCTCGGAAGATTCCGACTTCTTCTTCATGCGGTTCTTCGTCAGGGCAACCGATCCGATTATCCGGCTGTTCCGGCCGATCACGCCGGGTTTCCTGCTCGACCAGTTCGTACTGCTCTACGTGGCCTGGTTCTTCTTCATGATCCGCTTCTACCTGATGCCGTGGTTGCTGGGCTATTCGGTCATGGGGATGCTGTCCTTCCCGCTGGAAGGTGAAATCGCACGGGCGATCTACCAGACGTTCGGCGCGCGCTGACTTTAAAGCGCGTTCGCGATCTTTCAGATTGGCTTACCGCGCTTCATGTCCTTGTTTTGATGCATGTCGTGGTCCCAAAACCGGTTCCCACTTTTGGGCGACATGCATTAGCCCGGCAGGGCTCTGATCAGCGCTACGGCGGCATCGAAGTCCCGGCGGCGCAGGACCCGGCGATGGATCGCTTCCGCGTCGTCGCCCCATTGCTCGATGTTCCAGTCCTCGTCGATATGGGCAGCCGTCCAGGCCTCGTCGGGATCGAGCGCGCCGGCATCGATCGCAAGCGCGAGAAGTGCGGATCCGGTCAAAGTGGTCATCAGGTGAATCGCCGATAGGCGGCAGGCGTCGTCGCGCTGCTTGAGCCATATGCCGACGGCGGCGATGGCGTCGCGCGGCTGGTCGACATGAACGATGCCTTCGGCGAGGAAGAAGCGCGCGCCCAGCGTCGAGCGCGCCCAATCGATGACAGGGTCCCACGCGTCGGCCTGCCGCGTCACCAATGCCTCGGGCGTATCGGCGCGGTAGAACAGCATGTCGGACGACGAAAAGCGCATGATGTCCTCGAGCACCGCCTGCGTGTCGGTTGCAACGCCATCGATCGCCGTATTCACCAGCCTGAGGACCGGCATCGTCGTCGGGTCGATCGTCTCGCGCTGAGCCTCGAACTCGTCGGCGATCAACTGCGCCGCGGCAGCCGTCGGGAGCGCGAGCAGCGCCCTGCCCGGCGTGCGCACCGGCTTTGCATCCAGTTGCACGGCAAAACCTTCCGGCGTCTCCGCGACGCTTGCCTCGGTGTAAAACCGCTTCGGCAGTTGCCGGCGCATCTGGATTTGCGCGCGCTTGACGGGGTCCGGATCGGAAAGCTGGTGTCCGGTTTCTGGATCGTTGGGCAGATCACGCACGGTCGTTCCTCGTCATGTCAGTCATGGAGCGGGTGGAGTTCGACGCACCGGCCGGTTCACCACAAGCAGGCCGGCGATCACCAGCGCCAACGCCAGGAAGATGCGTATCGAGAGCGGCTCGTTCAAGAGAACGCCGCCACACAGGACGCCGAAAGCGGGCGTGAGGAACGCGAAGTTCGACAGCGCGGATGCCGGATAGCGCCGCATCAGCCAGAACCACAGGACATAGGTGAAGGCGACGATGAAAACCGCCTGGAACAGCAGCGAGCCAGTGGCGAGCGCAGTGGGATCGCGCAGAAGCGGTCCCGCCAGCGGCAGGAACGGAACAACGATGATCGCCGACACGACCAGTTGATAGAGCAAGGTCTTTTCGGCGCTCGCACCGGACAGGCGCGAGCCCTTGATCACCAGCGTCGTCGCCGCCCAGAGAATGCCCGCGGCCAGGCACATCAGGTCGCCCCAGATCGCAGATGCGTCGGGCAGGCTCAGCCTGTCAGAGAAGACCAGCGCAACGCCGCTGAAGGCCAGCACCAGACCGGCGAATTTCTGCAGCGTCATGCGTTCGCCGAGCATGAAATGCGCGCCGAGCAGCACCCAGAACGGCATGGTGTTGACCATCAGTGCACCGCGCGCGGCGGTGGTGAAGTCGAGTCCGAGGAAGATCAACGCGAATTCCGCGCCGAACAACACGCCGGCGGCGATGCCGGCAATGAGCGTGCCGTCGCGTCGAAAGATCGGAATGCGGCGATAACGGCACCAGAGATAGACGAGCACGCAGGCGATGGCCGAGCGCAGCAGCACGGCGAAGATCGGGTTGTAGCCGACGTTGGAAACCTTCACGGCCACCTGATTGAGGCCCCAGAAGAAGGTCAGGCCGACCATCGCAACAGCCGCGAACGTGTCGATGGACGGGCGCGCGTCGCTCCCGCCCGCAGCAGGGCTCATTCGTTTTCCCCGGCGCTCGCTTCCTCGAAACCGAGCAGGTTCCAGCTCTGGCGCATATGCGGTGGAATGGGCGCGGTCACGTCTATGACGCCGCCATTGGGATGCGGGATGACGATGCGGCGGGCGTGCAGGTGCAGGCGGTTCTGCATGCCGCCCGGAAAATCCCAGTTCTTGTCGGCCTCGAAATATTTCGGATCGCCGATGATCGGGCATCCGATGTGAGCGGCATGCACGCGCAACTGGTGGGTGCGCCCGGTATGCGGCTGCATCTCCAGCCAGGTCAGGGCCTGCGCGGCCTGCTCGATCACGCGGTAGTAGGAAACGGCATGGTCGGCGCCCTCCTCGCCGTGCCTGGCCACGCGCATGCGATCGCCATCGAGGGTCTGTTCCTTGACGATCCAGGTCGAAATCTTGTCTTCGCGCTTCGGCGGCACGCCTTTGACCAGCGCCCAATAGGTCTTCGTCGCATCGCGGCCACGAAACGCCTCGGCGAGCTTCATGGCGGCCAGCCGCGTGCGGGCGACGACCAGAACGCCCGACGTGTCGCGGTCGAGGCGATGGACGAGGCGCGGCTTCTCGCCCTTCTTGCTGCGGAAGGCCTCCAGCATGTCGTCGACGTGGCGGTTGACGCCCGAGCCGCCTTGAACAGCAAGGCCGGACGGCTTGTTGAAGACGAAAACCTGCGGGTCTTCGTGCAGCATCATCTTCGAGAGGACGGCGCCATCGTCCTGGCCACGCATCGTGCGGGCGGTGACGGGTGCGTCGCCCTTGCGGTCGACACCCAGCGGCGGAATGCGCACCACCTGCCCCGGCTCCAGCCTCGTGTCGGATTTGACGCGGCCGCCATTGACGCGCACCTGCCCCGACCGGAGCAGCTTCTGCAACGGCCCGAAGCCCAGTCCGGGGAAATGGGTCTTGAACCAGCGATCGAGGCGCATGCCCGCTTCGCCCGCTTCGACGGTAATTTGTTCTACGCCTGCCATGTGTCGCCAATCTTCCGCGTTCCGTGCGCCAGATAGCATCACGCGAGGCTGCGCGCGAGCGCCAATCCTGCAAACAGGGCCGCGAGTGACAGAAGGACGCTTGCCGCGGCGTAACCGAACGCCTGAAACAGCGCGCCGCGCTCATGCAGAACGGCAAAATCGAGCGCGAACGCCGAGAAGGTCGTGAAACCGCCGAGAATTCCGGTCGCGACGAACAGACGAAGCTCGTTCGAGCCGCCGTAGCGGCGCGCGAGGATCTCGACGACCACCCCCATCAGGAAACAGCCGACGATATTCACGGTGAGGGTCGCCCACGGGAACCCCGGCCCGACGATCCGAAGCGCGGCGACGTTGACGAGGTGGCGGGCCGACGCGCCGATCGCACCGCCAGCGGCCACGAGAAGCAGATGATACATCCGGATACTCTTGTGGCCGAATGGGCCGGCAGTCAACGCGGGCCCGTTACGACTAGTCGTCGGCCTGCGCTGCCCGTTCGCGCCGCAGCTTGGACCAGTAATCCAGACGCTTCCTGATCTCGCGCTCGAACCCACGGTCCGGCGGCGCATAGAATGTCTGGCGACCGAGTGCTTCGGGGAAATAGTCCTGACCGGAAAACGCGTCGGGCTGGTCGTGGTCGTACTGGTAGGCCGTGCCGTAGCCTTCGGCCTTCATCAGCTTCGTCGGCGCGTTGAGGATGTGCTTGGGCGGCGCCAGCGAGCCGTTCTCCTTCGCGGTCCGCATCGCAGCCTTGAAGGCGGTGTAGACGGCATTGGATTTCGGAGCCGTCGCGAGATAGACGCAGGCCTGCGCGAGCGCCAGTTCGCCCTCGGGCGAGCCGAGATAGTCATAGGCGTCCTTGGCGGCGTTGCAGATGACGAGCGCCTGGGGATCGGCAAGGCCGATATCCTCCACCGCCATGCGCACAAGCCGCCGCCCGATATAGAGCGGGTCCTCGCCGGCATCGAACATGCGCGCGAGATAATAGAGCGAGGCATCGGGATCGGAGCCGCGCACCGATTTGTGCAAGGCGGAGATCAGATTGTAGTGACCGTCTTGGCTCTTGTCGTAGATCGGCGCGCGACGCTGCACGATGCGCTGCAGGCCTTCGGCGTCGAAAATCTCGCCGGCGTCGGCGGCGCGCCATGCCTCCTCCGCCAAGGTCAGCGCGGCGCGGCCATCGCCGTCCGCCATGCGAACGAGTACCGCGCGCGCCTCGTCATCGAGCGGAAGCGGCGTGCCCTCCTCCTCTTCGGCGCGCGTGAGCAGGGACGCGATGCTCTCGTGTTCGAGCGACCGGAAGGTCATGACGCGGGCGCGGGACAGAAGGGCGGCATTGAGTTCGAAGGATGGGTTCTCTGTCGTCGCGCCAACGAGGATGACGGTGCCGTCCTCCATCACAGGCAGAAACGAATCCTGCTGGGCGCGGTTGAAGCGATGGATCTCGTCGACGAAAAGCAGCGTCTGACGTCCACTGGCCCGGCGCATCCGGGCGGTTTCGAACACCTTCTTCAAATCCGCGACGCCTGAAAAGATCGCCGAAATCTGCTCGAAGGCGAGACCGGTCGCGCCGGCCAGCAGACGTGCCACCGTGGTCTTGCCGGTGCCTGGCGGACCCCAGAAGATCATCGAGCCGAGCGATCCCGAGCGGATCAGGCGCGTCAGCGCGCCGTCCGGTCCCGTCAAATGCTCCTGGCCGACGACGAGCGACAGGTCGCCCGGCCGCAATCGGTCCGCGAGCGGCCTGCCCGGCTGCGACGTCGCTGGCTGTTCGAACAGGTCGGCCATCGCGTCAATAACGCAGGATCTGGTTCATCTGCCGGCCGTCGCGCTGGATCGTGAACCGCCACCATCGCGAGTCCGTCATCGCGACCTCCCGCAGCTTTGCCGGCGTGTCGATCGCGACGCCGTTGATTTCGATGACGACGTCACGCGGGCGGAACCCGAAACCGGCAGCGGGAGAACGGCGGTCCACCTCGACAATCACCACGCCCTTCGTCTCGACACCGAGCCCGATGCGCTGGGCGAGACGTGGCGACAGCTCCGCCACCTTGACGCCGGCGAACGGGCTGCGCCCGTCGATGACCACTTCCTCGGACGACGCACCTTCAGGCGCGCGCACGAGTTCGATCTCGATCTCGCGTTCCCGTCCCTGGCTCAAAACGGTCAGGGTGGATGTCGAGCCGATCGTCTGCGTGGCGAGCCGGTAGCCCAGCGCGTCGGGATGCTCGATCGCAGCGCCATTGAGCGCGAGCACGACATCGCCGGGACGTATGCCCGCCGCCGCCGCCGGACCGTCGGGCAAGACCGCCTTCACCAGCGCGCCCGACGGCCGCGGCATGCCGAGCGCTTCCGCGACCTGCGCAGTCACGCTTTCGAAGGTCGCGCCGACGAAGGGCCGCTCGAAATAGTCGAGCCCATTGCGCGCGGAATCGACCACCGCGCCGACGATGTTCGCGGGGATCGCGAAGCCGATGCCGATCGAGCCGCCGCTCTGGCTGTAGATGGCCGTGTTGATGCCGATCACCTCGCCGCTCATGCTGATCAGAGCGCCGCCGGAATTGCCGGGATTGATCGCTGCATCGGTCTGGATGAAGAAGCCGAAATCGTTGACGCCGACATGGGTGCGGGCGAGCGCCGACACGATGCCGCTGGTGGTCGTCTGACCGACACCGAACGGGTTGCCGATCGCAAGCACGAGATCGCCCACTTCGAGCGCGTCCGAATCCCCCAGTGGAGCGACCGGGAACGGTTGATCCGACTCGATCTTCAGCACGGCGAGATCGAGCGATTCATCCTTGAGCAGGATCGTGCTGGTGAATTCGCGCCCGTCCGACATCGCGACGCGCACCTGATCCGCATCGCGGATGACGTGGTAGTTCGTCACGACGAAGCCACTGGGATCGACAATCACGCCCGAGCCGAGCGACGACTGCACGCGGGGCGGCATCTGCTGCTGGCTGAAAAAGCGCTCGAAGAACGGGTCGCCCGCAAACGGCGAGCGGGCGCGAACCTGCTGGGACGCGTAGACGTTCACGACTGCCGGCCCCGTCGCCTTGACGAGCGGCGCATAGGAAAGCTGCACTTCGGCCTGGCCGAACGGCACGCGGCGCGCCACGTCCGTTTCGGGCGCCGCCTCGCTGCCGCGCAACAAATCGGACAGGGCCTGACCGAGGTCCTTGGCGCCGCTGTCCTGCGCGATGGCGGGAGACATGCTCATCGGCGACAGCGCCAGCAGAAAGATCGGGAACAGGCGGGCAATCACGGCGTGGCGCATCGTCAATCCTCGTGAATCAGGCAGCGCCATTGTGCGAATGAATGGGCGGAATGAAAGGCGTTTTGCGACCGACACCGTCCGTCAGGCCTAGTTTGCGGCTTCCAGTGCACGGGCAATGTCGGCGAACCCGCGCTGGCGCGCGTAAGCAAGCGGCGAGACGCCATCCTTGTCAGGGATCTGGCGCGCACCCGCTGCCAGCAAGTCTGCGACGATCTCGCGATAAACCGGGCCACCATCGCCTAGAATGACGGCTTCCATCAAGGCGGTCCATCCGAGATTGTTGACGTGATCGACATCGATTTCGGTCGCCAGCAGGATGCGAACCGTCTCCGGATGCGCGTGGTGCGCGGCCGGGATCAAGGCCGTTCCACCATAGCGATTGGTATCCGCGAGGTCGGCGCGTCCACTGTCGAGGATCAACCGCAGGATTTCGTTGCGACCCTCTGCCCCCGCATAGAGGAAGGGCGTGTCGCGATTGTCGTCCTTGGCGTTGACATCGGCCCCGGCCTCAATGAGGAGCCGCGCGATGTCGACCTCGTTGGCGCGTGTCGCAATCAGGAGGGCGGTGCGGCGGGCGGCATCCCGGGCGTCCAGATCCGCTCCGGCGACAACCAGGAGTTCCACGTCGGCGACATTCCCCGCTGCCACAGCATCCAAGAGCATTGTCGTCTCCTCACCCACAAGCGCCGAACCCGTAAGGCAGATCATCGCGAAAACGACCACACTTCTCAACGCGGCGCGTCTCGCGCGCAAGATAGAAGCGCGCGCATGGCGCGCAACAGCAAGCGACAAACGCAAAGAGGGGCCGTGAGGCCCCTCTTGCGCTAAAAGCATGCGATCGTGATTGCGGATCAAGCCGCTTCGGACTCGCTGTTGGCTTCTTCGGCCTCGACGCGCGCGCGGTCGGCGGCGCCCTTGGCGGAGACGTCGCGATCGACGAACTCGATCACGGCCATGGCGGCATTGTCGCCGTGGCGGAAGCCGGCCTTCATGATGCGCAGGTAGCCGCCGTGGCGGGTGGCATAACGCGGCGCGATTTCATCGAACAGGCGCTTGGCGATAACGGCCGAGCCGACCGCCGAGATCACCTGGCGACGCGCGTGCAGGTCGCCGCGCTTGCCGAGCGTCACGAGCTTCTCCACGATCGGGCGAAGCTCCTTGGCCTTGGGCAGCGTGGTCGTGATCTGCTCATGTTCAATCAGCGAGGCTGCCATGTTCGTGAACAGGGCCTTGCGGTGGCTGACAGTACGGCCGAGACGGCGACCGGATTTTCCGTGGCGCATTGGCCTTCTCCTTCAGAGTTGTTCGGAGGCGCTGAGCCTCAATTTTCTTAGCCGCATGATCTGGCCCGAAAAGTCATACGACTTTTCGGGATCATGCTCAGTATTGGTCTTCGTAGCGCTTGGCGAGGTCTTCGATGTTCTCCGGCGGCCAATCCTGGACTTCCATCCCGAGATGGAGGCCCATGGCGGCCAGAACTTCCTTGATCTCGTTCAGCGACTTGCGGCCGAAGTTCGGCGTACGCAGCATCTCGGCTTCGGTCTTCTGGATCAGGTCGCCGATATAGACGATGTTGTCGTTCTTCAGGCAGTTCGCCGAACGCACCGACAATTCCAGCTCGTCGACCTTCTTGAGCAGAGCCGGGTTGAAAGCCAGCTCCGTGACCTGCTCGGACGCGACTTCCTTCTGCGGCTCGTCGAAGTTGACGAAGAGGCCAAGCTGATCCTGAAGGATGCGAGCCGCAAACGCGACGGCGTCCTCACCGGTGACCGCACCGTTGGTGTCGATGGTCATGGTCAGCTTGTCATAATCGAGAACCTGGCCCTCGCGGGTGTTCTCGACCTTGTAGGAGACCTTCTTGACCGGAGAATACAGGCTGTCGACCGGGATGAGACCGATCGGGGCATCCTCGGCACGGTTGCGATCGGCAGGAACATAGCCCTTGCCGGTGTCGACCGTGAACTCCATGCGGATCTCCGCGCCCTCGTCGAGCGTGCAGATGACGTGGCTCGGGTTCAGGATCTCGACGTCACCCACGGTCTGGATGTCGCCTGCGGTGACCGCACCTGGACCCTGCTTGCGCACGACCATGCGCTTGGGACCATCGCCTTCCATGCGGATGGCGATTTCCTTGATGTTGAGGACGATGTCCGTCACGTCTTCGCGGACACCCGCGATCGACGAGAATTCATGCAGCACGCCATCGATCTGCACCGCCGTCACGGCAGCGCCGCGCAGCGAGGACAGAAGCACGCGACGAAGCGCGTTGCCGAGCGTCAGGCCGTAGCCACGCTCGAGCGGCTCTGCGACGAGCTGGGTGGTCGTCTTGCCCTTCGAGGAGAACTCGATCTTGTTGGGCTTGATCAATTCCTGCCAGTTTTTCTGGATCATTCTTTTTTCCTTCCGTTTCCCGCCACCATCCAATCGTGGCGGGCAAATCTGGAAACCGCGAGAGGAACGCCGGCAAACCGGCGCTCTTCGGGCATATCGAAAAGCTTAGACGCGGCGCTTCTTGCGCGGGCGGCAGCCATTGTGCGGGATCGGCGTCACGTCGCGGATCGAGGTGATGGTGAAGCCGGCCGCCTGAAGGGCGCGCAGAGCCGATTCACGACCCGAACCCGGACCGCAGACCTCGACCTCGAGCATACGCATGCCGTGATCCTGCGCCTTCTTGGCGACGTCTTCGGCAGCGACCTGTGCTGCGAACGGGGTCGACTTGCGCGAGCCCTTGAAGCCCTGGGCACCGGCCGACGACCAAGCAATCGTGTTGCCCTGCGCGTCGGTGATGGTGATCATCGTGTTGTTGAAGGTCGAGTTGACGTGCGCGACGCCCGACGAGATGTTTTTGCGCTCGCGACGGCGGACGCGTGTGGCTTCCTTGGCCATGGTATTCCTTTCAGAGATATTGACGCCGCCGTAGTTCCAGCGGCTACACCAGGAAGCGAACAGGGAGTAGCGAATAGCGAGTACGGAGCAACTGCCGAACTATTCGCTATCCGCTGTTTCGCTATTCGCTCAATTACTTCTTCTTGCCGGCGATCGCCTTCGCCGGACCCTTGCGGGTGCGGGCGTTGGTGTGCGTGCGCTGGCCGCGAACCGGCAGCGAACGACGGTGACGCAGGCCACGGTAGCAACCAAGGTCCATGAGACGCTTGATGTTCATCGAAACTTCGCGGCGCAGATCGCCTTCGACCTGATAGTCGCGATCGATCGCTTCGCGGATCTGCAGCACTTCGGCGTCGGTGAGCTGATTGACGCGACGATCGGCGGGAATGCCCACCTTCTCGACGATCTCGGCTGCGAACTTCGCGCCGATGCCATGAATGTACTGAAGCGCGATAACGACGCGCTTGTTGGTCGGGATATTGACGCCTGCTATACGGGCCATCTTCGTCTCCATGTGAAGCCGGTCGAGCCGGCATTGGTTGTTGTCCCGCGTCCGGTGGAGGCCGGCTCGTGCGGTGTTTCTCGTCCATGCGTCCAGAGCGGCCCGGAAGGACCGGCTCTCTTCTGCCTTGGATGGGAGACGGGCCGCTTTAGTCCAGAAAGCGGCCTGCGTCAACCGGTGAGTTCTCTTTCGCTACTCGACAGTCGCGGGCTGAGCCAGCAGCGCCTCGATCTGCTGCGTCACGTCGTTGATGCTCGCCATGCCGTCGACCGTCTGAAGCTGGCCCTTGGCATAGTAGTAGCCGATCAGCGGAGCCGTCTTCTTGTAGTATTCGCGAAGGCGTTCCTCGAAGACCTCGGGCGTGTCGTCCTTGCGAACCGTCTGACCTGCAGCCTTGGCCTCGTCGGCCCGCTTGACGATGCGCTTCACGAGCGCCCGGTCATCGACGACCAGTTCGATCACGGCGTCAAGCGACAGGCCGCGAGCCTTCAGCATCGTCTCGACCGAATCCGCCTGAACCAGAGTGCGCGGATAGCCGTCGAGAATGAAACCCTTGCCGCAATCGGGCTGGTCGATCCGCTCGGCCACGATGGCGTTGACGATCGCATCCGAGACCAGCTCGCCAGCATCCATCACGGCCTTCGCACGCTTGCCGACGTCGGTGCCGTTGGCGACCGCGGCGCGCAGCATGTCGCCCGTGGAGAGCTGCGGGATCCCGTGCCTCTCGACCAGCCTCTGTGCTTGCGTCCCCTTACCCGCCCCTGGCGGCCCAAGCAGTATCAGCCTCATCGTCCCCTCTTTCCTCCACGCAGCTTCGACTTCTTGATCAGCCCCTCATACTGGTGCGCGATCAGGTGTCCCTGAACCTGCGACACGGTATCGAGCGTCACGCTCACGACGATCAGCAGCGACGTGCCGCCAAGATAGAAAGGTACGCCGGCAGCCGAGATCAGGAACTCCGGCACGAGACAGACGATGACGAGGTAGATGGCGCCAACGACCGTGATGCGGGTCAGGACGTAGTCGATGTACTCAGCCGTGCGCTCGCCGGGGCGGTAGCCCGGGATGAAGCCGGAATGCTTCTTGAGCTGGTCGGCCGTGTCCTTCGGGTTGAAGACGATCGCCGTATAGAAGAACGCGAAGAAGGCGATCATCGACGCATAGAGGACCATGTAGAGCGGCTGGCCATGCCCGAGCGTGGCGAGCACGGAATTGGCCCAAGGCGGCAGGGTCGTCGTGTCGGAGAAGCCGGCCAGCGTGGCGGGCAGCAGAAGCAGCGACGATGCAAAGATCGCGGGAATGACGCCTGCAGTGTTCAGCTTGAGCGGCAGATGCGAGGTGTCGCCCTGGAACATGCGATTGCCGACCTGGCGCTTCGGATACTGGATCAGCAGCCTGCGCTGCGCCCGTTCGAAGAACACGATGACCGCGATCAGAGCGACGGCGAGGATCAGGATCGCCAGGATGAGGCCCGTCGACAGAGCGCCCGTGCGCCCGAGCTCCAGCGTACCGCCGATCGCTGTGGGAAGACCCGCGACGATGCCTGCGAAGATGATCAGCGAAATGCCGTTGCCGATACCGCGGGCGGTAATCTGCTCGCCCAGCCACATCAGGAACATCGTGCCGCCGACCAGGGTGATCACGGCGGAAATGCGGAAGAACCAGCCTGGATCGGTGACGATCTGGTTGCCCGATTCGAGGCCGACGGAAATGCCGTAAGCCTGCACGGTGGCGAGCAACACCGTGCCGTAGCGGGTGTACTGGTTGATAACCTTGCGGCCCTGCTCGCCTTCCTTCTTGAGCTGCTCGAGCGTCGGGATGACCGACGTCATGAGCTGCACGATGATCGAGGCGGAAATGTAGGGCATGATGCCCAGGGCGAAGATCGCCATGCGCTCCACGGCGCCGCCGGCAAACATGTTGAACATGCCGAGCACACCGCCCGACTGCTGCTGGAACGCCTGCCCGAACGCTTCCGGGTTGATGCCCGGCAGCGGGATATAGGTGCCAATACGATAGACCAGCAACGCGCCCAGCGTGAACCAGATGCGTTTCTTGAGGTCCTCGGCCTTGGCGAAGGCCGCAAAATTCAGATTGGAAGCAAGCTGTTCTGCTGCCGATGCCATGGAAAATTCTCCGCTTCGTCACGCAGGCGAATCCGCCACCGGGGATCGCGCGTCGCCGAAGCCACGAGATAGGCTCCAGACGGCAAAGATGCAAGCGGCGGCCTGCTCATGCTTTGGTCCAGACGAAATGAATTCAACTGGATATGAGCATGGGCAGACCGCCGCCGTTGAAAGCTCGTTATTCGGTTGCGGCCGCTTCCGGCAGCTTGACCGACCCACCGGCCTTCTCGACCTGTTCCAGCGCCGACTTGGACGCGCCGGCGATGTCGAAGCTGACCTTCGACTTCAGCTCGCCGCCACCCAGAAGACGAACGCCGTCCTTGGCGCGGCGCAGAACGCCAGCCTTGACGAGGGTCTCGACCGTGATGGTCTCCTTGGCGTCAAGCTTCTTGGCATCGATGGCGGTCTGGATACGACCGAGAGAAACCTCGTTGTAGTCCTTGCCGAAGATGTTCTTGAAGCCGCGCTTGGGCAGGCGGCGATAGAGCGGCATCTGGCCGCCCTCGAAGCCGTTGATGGCAACGCCCGAGCGCGAGCTCTGGCCCTTCACGCCACGGCCGCCGGTCTTGCCGGAGCCCGAGCCGATGCCGCGGCCGACGCGCTTGCGCGCCTTGGTGGCTCCGTCGACGTCACGCAGTTCGTTGAGTTTCATGATAACGCTCCTGCGGATTAGGCCTCGTCCACGACGCGGACGAGATGCTGCACCTTGGCGATCATTCCCCGGACGGACGGCGTGTCCTCCAGCGTCGAACGACGGTGCATCTTGTTCAAGCCCAGACCGATCAGCGTGGCACGCTGTTCGACGGGGCGGCGGATGGGGCTGCCGGTCTGTTCGACCGTAAGGGTCTTGCCCTGCTTCTTAGCCATGATCGTGATCCTTGCCTGAAGCGACTATTCGTCGGCCGCAACGGCAGCGCCACGGCGCGCCTGCAGTGCCGAGTACTTGATGCCGCGCTGTGCAGCGATGTCCTTCGGATGCATCTGGCTCTTCAGAGCATCGAACGTCGCGCGAACCATGTTGTACGGGTTCGACGAACCCATCGACTTGGCAACCACGTCATGCATGCCGAGCGTCTCGAAGACGGCGCGCATCGGGCCACCCGCGATGATGCCGGTACCGGCCTTGGCTGCACGCAGGAGAACCCTGCCCGCGCCGTGGCGGCCTTCGACGTCGTGGTGGAGCGTGCGGCCCGAACGAAGCGGCACGAAGATCAGATCGCGCTTGGCGCTCTCGGTCGCCTTGCGGATTGCCTCCGGCACTTCGCGTGCCTTGCCGTGGCCGAAGCCGACGCGGCCCTTCTGGTCGCCAACGACGACGAGGGCTGCGAAGCCGAAGCGACGGCCACCCTTGACCACCTTGGCGACGCGGTTGATGTGAACGAGCTTGTCGACGAATTCGCTGTCGCGCTCTTCGCGGTCACGGTTGCGATCGCGGCCGCCGTCCCTACGTTCTTGTGCCATTATCCTGTTCCTTGTTTTTTTCCGGAAGCACGGTTTCTGAAAGTTGCAGGCGCGATCCTGTCGGGCCTGCGGTGAATGCAGCGGAAGACCGCCGCAAAGTCTCTTCCAAACGTGATCTCAGGCCGAAGCATCGCTCCGGCCTTCGCAGATCAGGTGTTAGAAGCTCAGGCCACCCTCACGGGCGGCATCGGCGAGCGCCTTGACGCGGCCGTGATAGATGTACGGTCCACGGTCGAACACGACTTCCTTGACGCCGGCCTTGGAGGCGCGCTCGGCAACGAGCTTGCCGACAGCGGCGGCGGCTGCCGAATCCGCACCGGTCTTGAGCGAACCCTTCAGGTCCTTCTCGAGCGTCGATGCTGCTGCGATCGTATGACCGTTGGCATCGTCGATGACCTGCGCGTAGATGTGCTTCGACGAACGATGCACCGAAAGACGCGGGCGGTCGCCGGCGACCTTCTTGATCTGGCGGCGGACGCGCTGCGCACGACGCTGAATGGTTTCCTTGAGGGCCATGGCCTTATTCCTTGCCTTGAAAAACGGGGGCGGCCATTGGCGGTAAGCTCACGCTTCCCGCGACCGCGCCCCGTGGCGCTGCATTGATTACTTCTTCTTGCCTTCCTTGCGGACGATCCGCTCGCCGGCATAACGAACACCCTTGCCCTTGTAGGGCTCGGGGCCGCGATACTTGCGAATTTCGGCCGCAACCTGGCCGACTGCCTGCTTGTCGATACCGTTGACAACGATTTCGGTCGGCTTCGGCACGGTGATCGACACGCCTTCGGGCGTCTCATAGATCACGTCGTGGCTAAAGCCAAGAGCAAGCTGCAGGTTCTTTCCCTGCATGGTCGCGCGATAACCGACGCCGGTGATTTCGAGCTTGCGCTCGAAGCCGTCCTTGACGCCCGTCATGATGTTCTCGATCTGCGTGCGGGACATGCCCCACTTCGAGCGAGCAACCTTCGTCTCGTCGCGCGGCTGAACGGCGATCTCGCCGTCTTCCATCTTGACCAGAACCTCGTCGTTGACGACGAACTTCAGCTCGCCCTTAGGGCCCTTGGCCGTGACGGTCTGACCGTTCACCGATGCCGTAACGCCCTGCGGGACCGCAACGGGCTTCTTTCCAATACGAGACATGATGTCTGTCCTCGTTCTCTATCTGGATTGCGAACTGTCAGATCAGAAGATCTGGCAGAGCACTTCGCCGCCGACATTTTCTTCGCGCGCCTGGTGATCGGCCATCACGCCCTTCGGCGTCGACAGGATCGAAATACCGAGGCCGTTGGCGACCGAGGGAATCGACTTCACCGAAACATACACGCGACGACCCGGCTTCGAGACGCGAGAAATCTCGCGGATGACCGGCGTGCCTTCGTAGTACTTCAGCTCGATCTCGAGCTCCGACTTGCCATTGTCGTAGTCGACCTTGGCGTAGTCGCGGATGTAGCCTTCCGACTTCAGAACGTCGAGAACGCGGGCGCGCAAGCTGGAAGCCGGCGACGAGACCTTGGTCTTGCGGCGGCCGTAGGCATTGCGGATGCGGGTCAGCATATCGCCGAGAGGATCACTCATGGACATTTGTCGTCCTCCTTACCAGCTGGACTTCACAAGGCCTGGGATCAGGCCATTGTTGCCGAGATCGCGCAGCGCCACGCGGCTCATCTTGAGCTTGCGGTAGTAGGCGCGCGGACGGCCGGTGACTTCGCAGCGGTTCCGAATGCGGTTCTTTGCCGAATTGCGCGGCAGAGCGGCAAGCTTGAGCTGAGCGCGGAAGCGCTCCTCGATCGGCTTGCCCTGGTCCATGATGATCGCCTTGAGCTCCGCACGCTTGGCAGCGTACTGATCAACGAGCTTGCGGCGCCTGTTGTTCTTCTCGACTGAGCTGGTCTTTGCCATTTCAGGTTCCTTTGTTCGCTGCCGTTACTGGCGGAAGGGGAAGTTGAAGGCCTTGAGCAATGCCCGTGCCTCGTCGTCCGTCTTCGCAGTCGTACAAACGATGATGTCCATTCCCCACATCTGATCAACCTTGTCGTAGTTGATCTCGGGGAACACGATGTGTTCCTTCAGGCCCATGGCGAAGTTGCCACGGCCGTCAAAGCTCTTGATGTTCAGGCCGCGAAAGTCGCGAACGCGCGGCAGTGCGATCGTGACCAGGCGGTCGACGAAATCGTACATGCGGTCCTTGCGCAGCGTCACCTTCGCGCCGATCGGCATGTGCTCACGCACCTTGAAGCCGGCGATCGAGGTGCGGGCCTTGGTGACGACGGCCTTCTGGCCGGCGATCATTCCGAGGTCCTCGGCGGCAACGGACGGCTTCTTGGAATCGCCGGTCGCTTCGCCAACACCCATGTTGATGACGATCTTGTCGAGGCGCGGGATCTGCATCTCGTTGTCGTAGTTGAACTGCTCCTGAAGAGCCTTGCGGATCTGCTCCTTATACAGAGCCTTCATCCGCGGTTCGTATTGATTAGCCATTGATGACTTCTCCCGAGCGCTTCGCGACGCGGACCTTCTGGCCGTCGCGGACCTCGAAGCCGACGCGGGTCGGCGTCTTGCCGTCCTTCGGATCGACCACTGCGATATTGGACAGGTGGATCGCTGCTTCCTTGCGGATCAGGCCACCTTCCTGCGTCTGCGACTGGCGCTGGTGGCGAACGATCATGTTCACACCGCGCACAAGCGCCTTATCGTCTTTCGGCATGACGCGCAGCACTTCACCGGTGCGGCCCTTGTCCTTGCCAGCGAGCACGACGACCTTGTCGCCCTTGCGAATCTTGTTCATGTCACTGGCCTCCTTAGAGCACTTCAGGCGCGAGCGAGATGATCTTCATGTGGTTCTTGGCGCGGAGTTCGCGCGGAACCGGTCCGAAGATACGGGTGCCGATCGGCTCTTTCTTATTGTCGACGAGAACTGCTGCGTTCTTGTCGAAACGGATCACGCTGCCGTCCGGGCGGCGGATGTCCTTGGCCGTGCGAACCACGACCGCCTTCATCACATCGCCCTTCTTAACGCGGCCGCGCGGAATGGCTTCCTTGATCGAAACGACAATGATGTCGCCGACCGAGGCATACTTCCGCTTCGAGCCGCCCAGCACCTTGATGCACATGACACGACGCGCGCCGGAATTATCCGCGACGTCGAGGTTTGTTTGCATCTGAATCATGACTGGCCGCCTTCTTCTTCATATCCGGCAGGGTTCGCCCTGCCCGGCTTGTCCAAAATTCGTTCTATTCGGCTTTCGCCGGCTCCTGGGTCTGGTTCTCAATGACCACCCAGCGCTTGTCCTTGGAGATCGGAGCCGACTCCTGGATAAAGACGAAATCACCCACCTTGCAGGCGTTGTTCTCGTCATGCGCCTTGTACCGCTTCGTCTGGCGAACGGTCTTCTTCATCACCGGATGGGTGAAGCGACGCTCGATTCTGACGACGACGGTCTTGTCGTTCTTGTCGCTGACGACAGTGCCCTGCATGATGCGCTTCGGCATTTTCTTCGTCCTTAAGCCTTCTTGGAGGCGGATTTTTCCGCCGCAATCGTCTTGATGCGCGCAATATCCTTACGGACCTGTTTCACGCGCGCGGTTTTTTCGAGCTGGCCGGTCGCTTTCTGGAAGCGCAGGTTGAACTGCTCCTTCTTCAGCGAGGCAAGATCGTCGTTCAGTTGGTCCTGGGTCTTTGCCCTGACGTCGACGGCTTTCATAAAAGCACCCTTCCCTATTCTGCGATGCGCTGCACGAAGCGCGTGCGAACCGAGAGCTTGGCTGCTCCAAGACGAAGCGCCTCGCGGGCGATCTCTTCGGAAACACCGTCGATCTCGAACATGACACGACCCGGCTTGACGCGCGCCGCCCAGTAATCCACCGCGCCCTTACCCTTGCCCATGCGGACTTCGGTCGGCTTGGAGGTCACCGGCAGATCCGGGAAAATCCGGATCCAGACGCGGCCCTGGCGCTTCATCTGGCGGGTGATCGCGCGGCGGGCCGCCTCGATCTCACGCGCAGTGACGCGGTTGGGTTCGAGCGCCTTCAAACCGAAGCCGCCGAAGTTGAGGTCCGTGCCACCCTTGGCTGCGCCATGGATGCGACCCTTGAACTGCTTGCGGAACTTTGTGCGCTTTGGCTGCAGCATTGTTCTTCTCCAAAATTCCTATGCTCAGGCGTTCTCACGACGGCGCGGGCCGCCATGGGAGTCACCCTCTGTCGCACGACGCTCCGAAGCCATCGGGTCATGCTCGAGGATTTCGCCCTTGAATACCCAGACCTTGACGCCGCAGATGCCGTAGGCGGTGTGCGCTTCAGCCGTGCCGTAATCGACGTCCGCACGCAGCGTGTGCAGCGGAACGCGACCTTCGCGGTACCATTCCATGCGCGCGATCTCGGCGCCGCCGAGACGGCCCGCGCAGTTGATGCGGATGCCCTCGGCGCCCAGACGCATCGCCGACTGAACGGCGCGCTTCATGGCGCGGCGGAACGCAACGCGGCGCTCCAACTGCTGCGCGATCGACTGCGCGACCAGCTTGGCATCGATCTCCGGCTTGCGGACTTCGACGATGTTCAGGTGCGTTTCCGACTTCGTCATCTCGGTCAGCTTCTTGCGAAGCTTCTCGATGTCCGCGCCCTTCTTGCCGATGATCAGGCCAGGACGTGCGGCATGGATCGTCACGCGGCACTTCTTGTGAGGACGCTCGATCACGATCTTCGAGACGGCGGCCTGCTTCAGCTCCTTCTCGAGGTATTCGCGGATCTTGATGTCCTCGTGCAGCAGCTTGCCGTACTCGCCGGTGTTCGCGTACCAGCGCGAATCCCACGTGCGGTTGATGCCGAGACGAAAACCGATCGGATTGATTTTCTGGCCCATCAGGCGGCCTCCACTTTCTCTTCAACTTCGCGCACGACGATCGTCAGGTGCGAAAACGGCTTCTCGATCCGGCTCGCACGACCGCGGCCACGAGCGTGGAAGCGCTTCATCACGATCGACTTGCCAACCCAGGCCTCCGCGACGACCAGGGCGTCGACATCGAGATCGTGGTTGTTTTCAGCGTTGGCGATCGCGGACTCAAGCGTCTTGCGGACGGTGCCCGCGATACGCTTGCGGGAGAATTCGAGATCGGCGAGCGCAGTCGCGACCTTCTTGCCGCGGATCAGCGCAGCAACGAGGTTCAGCTTCTGGGGGCTGACACGGATCGTGCGCAGTACGGCACGCGCCTCGTTATCGGCGAGCCTGCGCGGAGCTTTGGCCTTGCCCATGTTACTTCCTCTTTGCCTTCTTGTCCGCGCCGTGGCCGTAATAGGTACGGGTCGGAGCGAATTCACCGAACTTGTGGCCCACCATCTCCTCGTTCACGGAGACCGGGACGTGCTTCTGGCCGTTGTACACCCCAAAGGTGAGACCGACGAACTGCGGCAGGATGGTGGAGCGACGGCTCCACATCTTGATCACTTCGTTGCGGCCGCCATCACGAACCTTTTCTGCCTTCTTGAGCAGGAAGCCGTCGACGAACGGGCCTTTCCAAACTGAACGGGTCACGTCAGACTACCTTTCCTTAGCTCTTGCGCTGGTGGCGCGAGCGCATGATGAACTTGTCGGTCGACTTGTTGGACCGCGTTCTCTTACCCTTGGTCGGCTTGCCCCATGGGGAAACCGGGTGACGACCACCCGAGGTCCGGCCTTCACCACCGCCGTGCGGATGGTCGACCGGGTTCATGGTGACGCCGCGATTGTGCGGGCGCTTGCCGCGCCAGCGCGTACGACCAGCCTTGCCGTCGTTGATGTTGCCGTGGTCCGCATTGGACACGGCGCCGACGGTTGCAATGCACGAGCCGTGCACGATGCGCTGCTCGCCCGAGTTCAGGCGAAGGATCGCCATGCCCTGGTCGCGGCCGACGAGCTGTGCGTAGGCACCTGCCGAACGTGCAACCTGACCACCCTTGCCCGGCTTCAGCTCGACATTGTGGATGATCGTGCCGACCGGCATGGCCGACAGCGGCATCGCGTTGCCCGGCTTCACGTCGGCGCTCTCGGCAGCGATGACCTTGTCGCCTGCTGCGAGACGCTGCGGCGCCAGGATGTAGCTCAGCTCACCGTCATCATATTTGATGAGCGCGATGAACGCGGTGCGGTTCGGGTCGTACTCGATGCGCTCGACCGTCGCCGACACGCCGAACTTGCGGCGCTTGAAGTCGATCAGGCGGTAGGTGCGCTTGTGACCACCACCGATGAAACGGCTCGTGATGCGGCCCGCGTTGTTGCGTCCGCCGGACTTCGTCAGGCCCTCGGTCAAACCCTTGACAGGCTTGCCCTTGTAGAGCCCCGAACGGTCGACGATCACGAGCTGGCGCGTGCTCGGCGTAATCGGGTTATATTTCTTAAGTGCCATCGTTCCGTCCTTTAGAGACCGGTCGCGACGTCGATCGACTGGCCTTCGGCCAGCGTCACAACCGCCTTCTTCACGTCGCTCTGCCGGCCAACGGTGCCGCGGAACCGCTTCACCTTGCCCTTACGCAGGAGCGTGTTGACGGCCATCACCTTCACGCCGAACAGCGCTTCGACAGCAGCCTTGATCTCCGGCTTGGTCGCCTTGCGGGCAACGTTGAAGACCACCTGGTTGAATTCGGAAGCCATGGTCGACTTCTCAGTGATCGCCGGGGAGACGATCACGTCATAGTGGCGAAGATCAGTCATTTGAACCGCTCCTCCAGAGCCTCTACTGCGGACTTCGACAGCACGAGCGTGCCGCGGCGCAGGATGTCGTAAACGTTGATGCCCTGGATAGGCAGCACGTCGATGTTCGGAATGTTCATCGCAGCGCGCTTGAAGTTCTGGTCAAGCTCGGAGCCGCCGATCATCAGTGCGTTGGTCAGACCCAGCTTGGCGAAATTCGTCACCAGAGCCTTCGTCTTGGCCTCGGACAGCATGAGGTCGTCGACGATGATCAGGTTCGAACCCTTGGCCTTCGCCGAGAGCGCGTGACGCAGGCCCAGTGCACGGACCTTCTTGGGAAGGTCATGCTCATGGCTGCGGACGACCGGGCCGTGTGCCTTGCCGCCGCCGCGGAACTGCGGAGCGCGTGCGGAGTGGTGACGAGCGCGGCCCGTACCCTTCTGCTTGTACATCTTGGCGCCGGTGCGCGCGATTTCCGCGCGGCCCTTGGCCTTGTGCGTGCCCTGCTGCTTCTTGGCGAGCTGCCAGCGAACGACGCGCTGCAGAATGTCCTCGCGCGGGTCCAGGCCGAAGATCTCGTCGGAGAGCTTCACCTTGCCGGCATCTTCGCCGGCAAGCGTGGTGATCTTGATGTCCATTATTCCGCTCCCTCAGTCGCCGGAGCGGACGAGGCCGCCGGAGCTTCTTCCTTCTTGGCGGCGCGAACGGCTGCCGGCTTCGGAGCGTTGTCCGGAAGCGGAACCTTGATCGCGTCGCGAACCATGATCCAGGCGCCCTTGGAACCCGGAACCGCACCGCGGATCAGGATCAGGCCACGATCGGCATCGGTCGAAACGACTTCGACGTTCTGCGTAGTGATGCGGGTCGAGCCCATGTGGCCGGCCATCTTCTTGCCCTTGAACACCTTGCCGGGGTCCTGGCGCTGGCCGGTCGAACCGTGTGCACGGTGCGACACCGAGTTACCGTGGGATGCGCGACCGCCACCGAAATTGTGGCGCTTCATGACACCCTGGAAACCCTTACCGATCGAGGTGCCCGTCACGTCGACCTTCTGGCCGGCGACGAAATGCTCGACCGTGATCTCCAGACCGACATCGATCAGGTTCTCCGGCGATACGCGGAACTCCGCGACCTTCGCCTTCGGCTCGACGGAAGCGGTCGCGAAATGTCCGCGCAGCGCCTTCGACGTGTTCTTGACCTTGGCAAGACCGACGCCCAACTGGACCGCCGTATAGCCATTCTTTTCCTGGGTACGCTGAGCAACGACCTGGCAGTTCTCCATGCGGAGGACTGTGACAGGCACATGCTCGCCAGCGTCGTTGTAGACGCGCGTCATCCCGATTTTCTGTGCGATAACACCTGAACGCATCGGTTCTGTTCCTTCAGAGTTCCCGGTCGGGGCATGCCCCTTCCGCCTCTTGTTCCTTCAGAGGAGCCATTCGGGCACTGCCCGGCAGGCTCATGTTTCAGCCCTAGAGCTTGATCTCGACGTCGACACCGGCCGCAAGGTCGAGCTTCATCAAAGCATCGACGGTCTGCGGGGTGGGATCGACGATGTCGAGAAGGCGCTTGTGGGTGCGCATCTCGAACTGCTCGCGCGACTTCTTGTCGATGTGCGGCGAGCGGTTGACCGTAAATTTCTCGATGCGCGTCGGCAGCGGGATCGGGCCCCGAACGTTGGCACCGGTGCGTTTGGCGGTCGACACGATCTCTCGCGTCGACGCATCAAGCACCCGATGGTCAAACGCCTTCAGGCGGATGCGGATGTTTTGTCCGTTCATGCGTCAATTCCTTCAAGTCTTCCGCGGACGCGGGCAATGATGCGCCCGCGACAGACCCTGTTGATCTTCTTATTCCGTGATCGAAGCGACGATGCCGGACCCGACGGTACGGCCGCCTTCGCGGATAGCGAAGCGCAGCTTCTCTTCCATCGCGATCGGCACGATCAGCGCCACGTCAACCGCGAGGTTGTCGCCGGGCATGACCATCTCCGTGCCTTCCGGCAGCGTCACGATGCCCGTCACGTCCGTCGTGCGGAAGTAGAACTGCGGACGATAGTTGGTGAAGAACGGCGTGTGACGGCCACCCTCTTCCTTCGTCAGGATGTACACTTCGGCCTTGAACTTCGTGTGCGGCTTCACCGAACCCGGCTTGCACAGAATCTGGCCGCGCTCCACGCCTTCACGATCGATGCCGCGCAGAAGCGCGCCGATGTTGTCGCCGGCCTGGCCCTGATCGAGCAGCTTGCGGAACATTTCCACGCCCGTGACAGTCGTCGACGACGTCGCACGGATGCCGACGATCTCGACCGTCTCGCCGACCTTCACGATGCCGCGCTCGACGCGACCCGTCACCACCGTGCCGCGGCCCGAGATCGAGAACACGTCCTCGATCGGCATCAGGAAGGGCTGGTCGACCGGACGCTCAGGCGTCGGGATGTACCTGTCGACTTCGGCCATCAGCTTGCGGACCGCGTCCTCGCCGATTTCCTTCTGCTTGTCTTCAAGCGCGCACACCGCCGAGCCGGCAACGATCGGAATGTCGTCGCCCGGGAACTCGTACATCGACAGAAGCTCGCG
This sequence comes from Mesorhizobium sp. CAU 1732, assembly GCF_039888675.1. Classification (NCBI taxonomy): domain Bacteria; kingdom Pseudomonadati; phylum Pseudomonadota; class Alphaproteobacteria; order Hyphomicrobiales; family Phyllobacteriaceae; genus Mesorhizobium; species Mesorhizobium sp. CAU 1732. The sequence goes on along the minus strand of NZ_JBDQQR010000001.1, from coordinate 2,287,525 downwards.
AACCTCGAGCTCGACCAGCTCGAGAAGCTCGGCGTCGTCAACCAGGTCGACCTTGTTCAGGAACACCACGATCGACGGAACGCCGACCTGACGGGCCAGCAGAATGTGCTCGCGGGTCTGCGGCATCGGGCCGTCGGCTGCCGAAACCACCAGGATCGCGCCGTCCATCTGCGCGGCACCCGTGATCATGTTCTTCACATAGTCGGCGTGGCCGGGGCAGTCGACGTGGGCATAGTGGCGGGCTTCCGTCTCGTACTCAACGTGAGCCGTCGAGATCGTGATGCCACGCGCCTTCTCCTCGGGAGCAGCGTCGATCTGGTCATACGCCTTGAACTCGCCGAAGAACTTCGTGATCGCCGCCGTCAGAGACGTCTTGCCATGGTCAACGTGACCAATCGTGCCAATGTTCACATGCGGCTTGTTACGCTCAAATTTACCCTTGGCCATGTGAGTTCTCCATTCCTTCTGCGCCCGTTCGGGCTGCTATTTCCGCTTCGCGTCCGATATCGGTTACGCGTACTTCTTCTGGATTTCCTGGGCGACTGCGCTCGGAACCGGCTCGTAGTGATCGAACTGCATCGTGTACTGGGCGCGGCCCTGCGACATCGAACGCAGCGTATCGACGTATTTGAACATGTTGGCGAGCGGCACCATGGCATTGATCACCGTGGCGATGCCGCGGGTTTCCTGGCCCTGGATCTGGCCGCGACGGCCGTTCAAATCGCCGATCACGCCACCAACGTAGTCTTCCGGCGTCACGACCTCGACCTTCATGATCGGCTCGAGGAGCTGGGCGCCAGCCTTCTGCGCACCTTCACGGAAGGCCGCGCGGGAGGCGATTTCAAAGGCCAGAACCGACGAGTCGACATCGTGGAAGGCACCGTCGATCAGCGTCGCCTTGACGCCGAGCATCGGGAAGCCTGCCAGCGGGCCGGACGACAGAACGCTCTGGATGCCCTTCTGGACGCCCGGAATGTACTCTTTCGGAACCGCACCGCCGACGATCTTGGACTCGAACACGAACTCTTCGCTCTCGGGGTTCGGCTCGAAAATGAGCTTTACGCGGGCGAACTGGCCCGTACCACCGGTCTGCTTCTTGTGCGTGTAATCGATTTCGGCAACGCGCGTGATCGTTTCACGATACGCCACCTGCGGCGCGCCGACATTGGCTTCGACCTTGAACTCGCGACGCATGCGGTCGACGAGAATGTCGAGGTGAAGCTCGCCCATGCCGGCGATGATGGTCTGACCGGACTCTTCGTCGGTCTTGACGCGGAAGGACGGATCCTCCGCGGCGAGACGGTTGAGCGCGAGGCCCATCTTTTCCTGGTCGCCCTTGGTCTTCGGCTCGATCGCGATCTGGATGACCGGCTCGGGGAATTCCATGCGCTCCAGAATGACAGGATTCAGCGGATCGCACAGCGTGTCGCCCGTCGTGGTATCCTTCAGGCCGGCCAGCGCGACAATGTCGCCAGCGAACGCCTCTTCGATATCTTCACGCGAGTTGGAGTGCATCTGCAGCATACGGCCGATGCGCTCTTTCTTGCCCTTCACGGTGTTTTCGAGCGAAACGCCCTTGGTCACCTTGCCGGAATAGATGCGAGCGAAGGTAAGCGAGCCGACGAACGGATCGTTCATGATCTTGAAAGCCAACATCGAAAGCGGCTGTTCATCCGACGAGGTACGCGTGATCTCGGCCTCGGTCTTGGGATCGATGCCCTTGATCGACGGAACGTCGACCGGCGACGGCAGGAAATCGATGACAGCATTCAACAGTGGCTGAACGCCCTTGTTCTTGAATGCCGTGCCGCAAAGAACCGGATGGAACTTGACGTCGATCGTGCCCTTGCGGATCAGGCGGCGCAGTTCTTCGTTGGAAGGCAGGTTACCCTCGAGATAAGCCTCGAGAGCAGCCTCGTCCATCTCGACCGCGGCCTCGATCATCTTCTCGCGATATTCGTCGGCCTTGTCCTTAAGATCGGCCGGAATCTCGACAACGTCCCACTGTGCGCCGAGCGCCTCGTCGCGCCAGACGAGAGCGTTCATCTCGATGAGATCGACAACGCCCTTGAACTCGTTCTCGGCACCGATCGGCAACTGGATGGCAACGCCAACAGCGCCCAGACGCGATCCGATCATCTCCAGGCAGCGGTAGAAATCCGCGCCCGTCTTGTCCATCTTGTTGCAGAAGATCATGCGCGGGACATGATACTTCTCGGCCTGACGCCAGACGGTCTCGGTCTGCGGCTCTACGCCTGCATTGGAGTCGAGCAGCGCGATCGCACCGTCGAGCACGCGCAGCGAACGCTCGACCTCAATCGTGAAGTCGACGTGGCCAGGGGTGTCGATGATGTTGAAGCGGCGCTTCTTGCCGTCACGGCCTTCCCAGAAGGTGGTCGTCGCAGCAGAGGTGATCGTGATGCCACGCTCCTGCTCCTGCTCCATCCAGTCCATGGTGGCCGCGCCGTCATGGACTTCGCCGATCTTGTGCGACTTGCCGGTGTAGTAAAGGATACGCTCGGTCGTCGTCGTCTTGCCGGCATCGATGTGCGCCATGATGCCGAAATTGCGGTAGTCTTCGATTTTGTATTCGCGGGCCATGGTGGTGCCTCTATCCTGCTCGCCGGATTACCAGCGATAGTGCGCGAAGGCGCGGTTGGCTTCGGCCATCTTGTGCGTGTCTTCACGCTTCTTGACGGCAGTGCCGCGATTGTTGGCCGCATCCATGAGTTCGCCGGAGAGGCGATCGACCATGGTGGTCTCGTTGCGCTTGCGCGCCGCGGTGATCAGCCAACGGATCGCCAGAGCCTGACGACGCTCGGGGCGAACATCGACCGGAACCTGGTAGGTAGCACCACCGACGCGACGCGAGCGGACTTCCACATGCGGCGCGACATTGTCGAGCGCCTGATGGAAGACAGTGACCGGCTCCTGCTTGGACTTGGCCTCAACCTGATCAAGAGCACTATAGACGATCGTTTCGGCGATCGACTTCTTGCCATGCATCATGATGGCATTCATGAACTTGGTCACGACGAGGTCACCGAACTTCGGGTCCGGATTGATCTCGCGCTTCTCTGCACTGTGGCGTCGGGACATATTCTTCGTCTCTCACGATCGTCGGCCCAATGCGCAGAACGCACCGGCGCCGGGTAAACCTTACTTCGGACGCTTGGCGCCGTACTTCGAACGGCGCTGCTTGCGGTTCTTCACACCCTGCGTATCGAGCACGCCACGGATGATGTGGTATCGCACACCCGGAAGATCCTTCACGCGGCCGCCGCGGATCATCACCACGGAGTGCTCCTGAAGGTTATGGCCTTCACCAGGAATGTAGCCGATGACCTCGAAGCCATTGACAAGACGGATCTTTGCGACCTTGCGGAGAGCCGAGTTCGGCTTCTTCGGAGTGGTCGTGTAGACGCGCGTGCAGACGCCCCGCTTCTGCGGGTTCTGCTGCATCGCCGGGACCTTATTACGCTTCACCGGCGCTATGCGTGGCTTGCGGATCAGCTGGTTGACGGTAGGCATCAAACCTTCCTTCTATCTAAAATCTCGTGTCTCAAGCCCTTCACAGAGCCGTTCTGAGTGACGTACCCATACAGCAATTCGGGCAAAAAACCGCTTGAGGCGGTCCTGCCCGAACAAACGCAGAGGAAGCGTCGAACGCTTCGTGCAAGCCGGAGATGTGCATTCACTCGTAAAACGAACCCTGTTTGAGGCCAACTCCAGAGCGTGTCGCTCCGGAAAAGAAAGCCTCACATCGGCTCAGACGAGGCGGCTTCTACCCCCAACACGGTGCATCGTCAACCCCGCCTGCCCCGAAAACCACCGATCCGGGGCCTGTTTGGCCACTCGACAGGATTGGATTACGAAAATTTCGTTTCGCCACCCGAATACGGCACTTCCTGAGGCCATAAATCCTGTTCATCACACAGGTCACCGTGCGAATAGCCGCATAAAGGAATCACAGTCCAGCTATCCATCAAGGGAATCAGCCTATGAACGACAATGATCAAAGGCCCGTGACAGTGATCGTCGGGCGAGTCTGGCGCAAAAAGGGTGGCGAGTCGCAGGGCGTTCACGTGATGCTCGTAGCACCCGACGATGATTCTGCCGTCCGCCTGACGCTCGAAGCGCTCGCACGCGAAGGATATGCCGAAGTCGAGCTGGATCAAATCGGCGACATGGAGGGATCGCCCGAGGACGAGCCGCATCTTTCAGCGTGGCAAGGCGCACTCGAGGGCGAGGTCTCGATCGTGACCTTCAACGAGACGTTTTAAGGCCCCGGATGCCGCAGGCCTGCATCACCGCCGGCGAAACGACGCGACGGGCTCGGCAGCGTTCCTATGCTCGGGTAAAGAACCGCCTGGCTAGGGGCCACCAACCAGGCGGTAAATTGGTATGCGATCCCGAAAATTTCGAACCACACCCTTGGAGCATGGGACCGCGACAGAATCGCGATCGCCCCACCCCACCTCTCATATACCGCCATGGCGCGAAGTCACCTACTCCCAAATGGGATGTCGGCAAACACAGTGCCGTTAGGCATAGATCGCGGTGCATCCTGACGGACGCACATGTGGCGATCTCTCTCTTGGTTTGAGCATCGCCGCCGCCCGAAAACCGGCCTCCACTTTTCGGTCCGATGCTCTAACGGCGGGTCAGACGCTGCGTGAAAACCGTCCCAGAACCGCGATCAGCTCGCCCTGGCGGTGTGTGTGCGTCTTGTGGAAGATGATCTTAACCCGCTGGCGGATCGTTCCATCCGACAATTTCAGCAGTCGGGCGGCATCGCTGAGCGAGTGACCGTTGACGAGAAGTTCGCAGAGGCGGATTTCGGACGCCGACAAGCCGAATGCAAAGCGCAGGCTTGCTTCGTCGATACGCATCTCCGCGCCGACCAGGAGCTTCAACACGACGAGTACGAGTTGCTGCGGCCGCACCAAGAGAATGGCACCCGGCTCCGGCATCTCCGGTGCAAGGGCCACCGCCAGACTGTAGACCTGCTCGCCGATCGCGAACATCATTGAACTCGCCCTGAGCGGCAGCCCCGCCGCCAGCCTTACGACCGATTCATCGAGCCATCGTTGGGCGGCAGTATCCCGAAGTTGCAGGACGTTCGATGCGGCAGAGAAGACCGTGCCGGCACTCAAGCCGGCGGCGGCCTTGGTATTGGCCTCGCGTAGCTTGCGATGGCGATCAACCAGCATGGCCGCGCCGTCGATCTGCTCCATAAGCCGGCCGAGGCGCAGACCGGCATCGATCCTGCCGCGCAGAAGCGTCTCGTTTGCAACCGCCATGTTGAGAGCCGGCACCAGCCGTCGAGCGATCGCGGCTGCCGGCTCATCGTAGCGCGGGGCATAGTCCAGCGGATAGTGCCAGGCAAAATGAATGATGTTGTGCGCGTCGACGTCGATGCGCGCGCCGACAGCGGCCTCCATGTTGCCCTGGGGCGCCAGCCAGTCGTTGAAGAATTCGGTGTTCCTGAACGCCGAGGACGGGCAGTCTCGCTCCGAGATCGACACGGCTTCGGATGGCGCCGTCAACCAGTGATCAGCCCACGGATTGATGCTGAAATAGTAATCCAGGTAGGATACGAGACGGTCCTGCTCAATGCCGCCCTGGTAGCTGGCATTCATGGCAACGCGTGGAAAATCGTAATTGGCGATAGACGAAGCCGACCCCGGCAAGGCTTCCGCCAGCGCCAGGCACGCTTCACCCCAGTTCGAGCGTCCCCACGCCGCGTCTCTCAATACCTCTGAGACGACAGACGATGTGCGCCGCACAAAATCATCGTCGAAAATACCACTATACTCCCACCCATCACAGCTACACTAGCAGATGCTTATGGAGTGTCGCCAGACAGTTGCCAGGACATAATGCGCCGCGCCGCTCATCAAATGGTGGATACTCCACCGCTGGCGATCTAGGTCCGGCATGCCGCCCACGTGCCGGCGCCACCTGATCGACCGATGTGCCCCGCGCCACGAAAAAGGCCGCCGGTCGAAACCGGCGGCCTTTTTGCAACTGTGATGGATGAGCCGAAAGCCTATTCGGCGGCTCCGGTCATATCGGCCAGCATCGGCTCGGCCACTTCCGCGCCCGAGGCCTTGCGGCGCTCGTCGAGGATGAGGTCGTCGCGCGACGTCGCGATACGACGGATCTGGCTCATCGTTCCGCCCGTACCGGCCGGGATGAGGCGGCCGACGATGACGTTTTCCTTCAGGCCCTGCAGCGTGTCGGTCTTGCCGGCAACAGCCGCTTCGGTCAGCACGCGGGTCGTCTCCTGGAAGGAGGCGGCCGAGATGAAGGACGGGGTCTGCAGCGAAGCCTTGGTGATACCCAGGAGAACCGGGTCGCCTTCGGCCGGCTTCTTGCCTTCCTCGACAAGACGCTCGTTGATCTCATCCAGTTCGATCACGTCGACGTGGTCGCCCGGAATGTAGGTCGAGTCGCCCTGTACGGTGATCTCGACCTTCTGCAGCATCTGGCGAACGATCACCTCGATGTGCTTGTCGTTGATCAGAACGCCCTGCAGACGATAGACTTCCTGGATCTCGTTGACGAGGTAGGACGCAAGCGCCTCCACGCCCTTGATCGCCAGAATGTCGTGCGGTGCCGGGTTGCCGTCGAGGATGTAGTCGCCCTTCTCGATGCTGTCGCCTTCCTGAAGATGGAACGGCTTGCCCTTCGGGATGAGATACTCGACCGGCTCCAACTGCTCGTCATGCGGCTCGATGATGATGCGACGCTTGTTCTTGTAGTCGCGTCCGAACCGCACCGTGCCGTCGATCTCGGCGATGATCGCGTGATCCTTGGGACGACGTGCCTCGAAGAGTTCCGCCACGCGCGGCAGACCGCCTGTGATGTCCTTCGTCTTGGCGCTTTCCATCGGAACACGGGCAACGACGTCGCCCGGCTGAACCGTCGCACCCGGCTCGACCGAAAGAATGGCCTCGACCGAGAGCAGGAAGCGTGCATCGCCACCCTTCGACAGCTTCAGCACCTTGCCCTTGTCGTCGGACACGGTGATAGCCGGCTTGAGGTCGGAACCGCGTGGCGTCGAGCGCCAGTCGATGACTTCACGCTTGGTGATGCCGGTCGACTCGTCGGCGGTTTCCTGCACGGAGATGCCGTCGACCAGATCCTCGAAGGCCACCTTGCCGCCGACCTCGGTGAGGATCGGACGGGTATAGGGGTCCCACTCGGCGATACGCTGGCCGCGCTTCACCTTGTCGCCATCGTCCACGAAGATGCGCGAACCATAGGTGACGCGGTGAACCGCCCTCTCCTTGCCGGCCTCATCGAGGATCAGAACCGCCATGTTGCGGCCCATGACCACGAGGTGGCCGTCGGAGTTGCGAACCACGTTGCGGTTGCGGATGGCGACGTCACCCTCATACGAGGCTTCCAGGAAGGACGAGTCGACGACCTGCGCCGTGCCGCCCATGTGGAAGGTACGCATGGTAAGCTGCGTGCCCGGCTCGCCGATCGACTGTGCGGCGATAACGCCGACAGCCTCGCCCTGGTTGACCGGTGTTCCGCGTGCAAGGTCACGGCCGTAGCAGACCGCGCAGACGCCTGTACGGACTTCGCAGGTGAGTGCGGAGCGGATACGGATCGACTGGATGCTCGCCTTCTCGATGGCATCGACGTCACGCTCGTCGATGAGCGTGCCTGCCTTGACGATCAGATCGCCCGAGACCGGATGGTTGATGTCGTCGAGAGCCGTGCGGCCCAGAACGCGCTGGCCGAGGGAAGCCACGACCTGACCGGCATCGACGATCGGCTGCATGGTAAGGCCCTTGTCGGTGCCGCAGTCGGTCGCGTTGACGATGCAATCCTGCGCCACGTCGACGAGACGACGCGTCAGGTAGCCCGAGTTCGCCGTCTTCAAGGCGGTGTCGGCCAGACCCTTGCGGGCACCGTGGGTCGAGTTGAAGTACTCGAGAACGGTCAGGCCTTCCTTGAAGTTCGAGATGATCGGCGTTTCGATGATCTCGCCGGACGGCTTGGCCATCAGGCCGCGCATGCCGGCAAGCTGACGCATCTGGGTGGGCGAACCACGCGCACCCGAATGCGACATCATGTAGATCGAGTTCATCGGCTTCTGGCGACCAGTCGCGTCATCGAACTCGACCGCCTTGATGCGGCCCATCATTTCATCGGCGACCTTTTCCGAGCACTTCGCCCAGGCGTCGACGACCTTGTTGTACTTCTCGCCCTGCGTGATCAGGCCGTCATTGTACTGCTGCTCGTATTCCTTGGCGAGCGCCTCGGTATCGGCAACCAGCTTGATCTTCGTGTCCGGGATCAGCATGTCGTCCTTGCCGAACGAAATGCCGGCGCGGCAGGCGTGGCTGAAGCCGAGCGCCATGATGCGATCGCAGAAGATGACTGTCTCTTTCTGACCGCAGTGGCGGTAGACGGTGTCGATCATCTTGGAGATGTTCTTCTTGGTCATCTCCTGGTTTGCTGTCTCGAACGGCACGTTGACGTTCTTCGGCAGAAGCTCACCGATGATCATGCGGCCGGGCGTCGTGTCGTAGATCTTCGCGACCAGGTTGCCATCGGCATCCATGGTCTTGAAGCGGCCCTTGATCTTCGTGTGAAGCGTGACGGCCTTGGTCTCGAGCGCGTGATGCAGTTCGCCCATGTCGGCGAACGCCATGCCCTCTCCCGGCTCGTTCTGATTGACGATCGAGAGATAGTAGAGACCCAGAACCATGTCCTGCGACGGAACGATGATCGGCGCGCCGGAAGCCGGGTGCAGGATGTTGTTGGTCGACATCATCAGCACGCGGGCTTCGAGCTGTGCTTCCAGCGACAGCGGCACGTGGACCGCCATCTGGTCACCGTCGAAGTCGGCGTTGAAGGCCGTGCAGACCAGCGGATGAAGCTGGATCGCCTTGCCCTCGATCAGGATCGGCTCGAACGCCTGGATGCCGAGGCGGTGAAGCGTCGGCGCGCGGTTGAGCAGAACCGGATGCTCGCGGATGACCTCGTCGAGGATATCCCAGACTTCCGGCTTCTCCTTCTCGACGAGCTTCTTCGCCTGCTTGACGGTCGAGGAATATCCCTTCGCGTCGAGACGGGCGTAGATGAACGGCTTGAAGAGCTCGAGCGCCATCTTCTTGGGCAGGCCGCACTGGTGCAGCTTGAGCTCCGGACCGGTCACGATAACCGAACGGCCGGAATAGTCGACGCGCTTGCCGAGCAGGTTCTGGCGGAACCGGCCCTGCTTGCCCTTGAGCATGTCGGACAGCGACTTCAGCGGACGCTTGTTGGCACCCGTGATGACGCGGCCACGGCGGCCGTTGTCGAACAGTGCGTCGACGGCCTCCTGAAGCATGCGCTTCTCGTTGCGGATGATGATGCCGGGCGCGCGCAACTCGATCAGCCGCTTGAGGCGGTTGTTACGGTTGATAACGCGGCGGTAGAGGTCGTTCAGGTCCGACGTCGCGAAGCGTCCGCCGTCGAGCGGCACCAGCGGACGCAGGTCCGGCGGAATGACCGGAATGATCTTCATGATCATCCACTCCGGGCGGTTGCCGGATTCCATGAAGTTCTCGACGACCTTCAGGCGCTTGAGCAGCTTCTTCTGCTTCAGCTCCGACGTGGTCGAGGCAAGCTCGGAACGCAGGTCGCCCGCGATCTTCTCCAGGTCCATGCCTGCGAGAAGCTCGTGGATTGCCTCGGCGCCGATCATGGCCGTGAAGCTATCTTCGCCGTATTCGTCAACGGCGATCATGTACTCCTCTTCCGACAGGAGCTGATGCTCCTTCAGCGCGGTGAGGCCCGGCTCGGTCACGATGTAGTTCTCGAAATAGAGAACGCGCTCGATATCCTTGAGCGTCATGTCGAGAAGCGTGCCGATGCGCGAAGGCAGCGACTTCAGGAACCAGATATGCGCGACGGGAGCCGCCAGTTCGATATGGCCCATGCGCTCGCGGCGAACGCGCGACAGCGTGACTTCCACGCCGCACTTCTCGCAGATGACGCCCTTGTACTTCATGCGCTTGTACTTGCCGCACAAGCACTCGTAGTCCTTGATCGGCCCGAAAATGCGCGCGCAGAAAAGACCGTCGCGTTCCGGCTTGAACGTGCGGTAGTTGATCGTCTCCGGCTTCTTGATCTCACCGAAGGACCAGGACTGAATCTTGTCCGGGCTGGCGAGCGAGATGCGAATCGAGTCGAACGTCTGCGCCGGCGCCTGCGGGTTGAAGAGATTCATGACCTCTTGGTTCATGCCGTTCTCCTTGTCGGGGCAAAAAGCCCCTTGAATGTGTCATCGGCGACGGCGCGGAGCGCTTCGTCACCTTCATTGGCCTGCGGACCGTTTCCGATCCTGCCGCTCCATGACGAGCGGTCGCGCCGCGGAGCCCTGCCCCGCGGCGCCTTTTGCGCCGTTACTCGGCTGCGTCCGGCAGACGCACCGGCGTCTCGTCGATGATGGAGTTCTCCAGCTCGACGTTGAGGCCCAGCGAGCGCATTTCCTTGACGAGAACGTTGAAGCTCTCGGGAATGCCCGCCTCGAACGTGTCGTCGCCGCGGACGATCGCCTCGTAGACCTTGGTACGTCCGGCCACGTCGTCCGACTTCACCGTCAGCATCTCCTGCAGCGTGTATGCCGCGCCGTATGCCTCGAGTGCCCAGACCTCCATTTCGCCGAAGCGCTGGCCGCCGAACTGTGCCTTGCCGCCCAGCGGCTGCTGGGTAACGAGCGAGTACGGTCCGATCGAACGGGCGTGGATCTTGTCGTCGACAAGATGGTGAAGCTTGAGCATGTAGATGTAGCCCATCGTCACCTGCCGGTCGAACGCCTCGCCTGTGCGGCCGTCGTACAATGTCGACTGTCCGCTCGAATGAAGGCCCGCCATCTCCAGCATGTCGTTGATGTCGGCCTCATGCGCACCGTCGAACACCGGGGTCGCAATAGAGACGCCGCGCCTCATCTGCTCGCCGAGGCGAACGACCGACTCGTCGTCGTAATTGCGAACCGGCTCGTTGCGGTCGTTCTCGGGGATGATCCCCTCGATCGTCGCACGCAGCGGCTTGATGTCTCCGCTCGACTTGTAGGCCTCGATCAGTTCGCCGATCTTGCGACCCATACCCGAGCAAGCCCAGCCAAGATGCGTCTCAAGGATCTGGCCGACATTCATGCGCGACGGCACGCCCAACGGATTGAGCACGATATCGGCATGGGTGCCGTCCTCGAGGAACGGCATGTCCTCGACCGGAACGATCCGCGACACGACGCCCTTGTTTCCGTGACGGCCGGCCATCTTGTCGCCGGGCTGCATCTTGCGCTTCACGGCAACGAAGACCTTGACCATCTTCATGACGCCGGGGGGCATCTCATCGCCGCGCTGTACCTTCTCGACCTTGTCCATGAAGCGCTGCTCGAGCGCCTTCTTGGATTCGTCGTACTGGCCACGCAGGGCTTCGAGCTCGCTCTGAACCGCCTCGTCCTCGACGGCGAACTGCCACCACTGCGAACGCGGGTAGTCGGTCAGCGCCTCACGGGTGAGCGCGCTTCCCTTCTTGTAGCCCTTCGGTCCTGCGATCGCATCCTTGCCGACGAGCATGTCGGCGAGACGCGAATAGACGTTGCGATCGAGGATCGCCTGCTCGTCGTCGCGGTCCTTTGCGAGACGCTCGATCTCCTCACGCTCGATAGCCATCGCGCGCTCGTCCTTCTCAACGCCATGGCGATTGAAGACGCGCACTTCGACGATCGTGCCGTAGGTCCCGGGCGGCATCCGCATGGAGGTGTCACGGACATCCGACGCCTTTTCGCCGAAGATCGCGCGGAGGAGCTTCTCCTCAGGCGTCATCGGGCTTTCGCCCTTCGGCGTGATCTTGCCGACGAGAATGTCGCCTGGCTGGACCTCCGCGCCGATGTAGACGATTCCGGCCTCGTCGAGGTTCTTCAGCGCTTCTTCCGACACGTTCGGAATGTCGCGGGTGATTTCCTCAGGCCCGAGCTTCGTGTCACGCGCCATGACCTCGAACTCCTCGATGTGGATCGAGGTGAAGACGTCATCCGACACGATCTTCTCGGAGAGAAGGATCGAATCCTCGTAGTTGTAGCCGTTCCACGGCATGAACGCGACGAGCACGTTGCGGCCGAGGGCCAGATCGCCGAGATCGGTCGAGGGACCGTCCGCGATGATGTCGCCCTTGTTGACCCGGTCCCCCATACGAACCAGCGGACGCTGGTTGATGCAGGTGTTCTGGTTCGAACGCTGGAACTTCATGAGGCGGTAGATGTCGACGCCGGACTTGCCGGCAGCGATGTCTTCCGTCGCACGGATAACGATACGCGTCGCGTCGACCTGGTCGACGATGCCGCCGCGACGTGCGCCGATGGCGGCGCCGGAGTCACGGGCGACGATCGGCTCCATGCCGGTGCCGACGAACGGAGCCTCGGCACGCACCAGCGGAACGGCCTGACGCTGCATGTTCGAGCCCATCAGAGCGCGGTTGGCGTCGTCGTTTTCCAGGAACGGGATCAGCGCCGCGGCAACCGAAACGAGCTGCTTGGGCGAGACGTCCATGAGATCGACGTTTTCGCGCGGAGCCATCATGACTTCGCCGGCATGGCGGCAAATCACGAACTCGTCGGTGAACGAACCAGCCTTGTCGAGCTCGGCGTTCGCCTGCGCGACATAGTGCTTGGCCTCTTCCATCGCCGACAGGTAGACGACGTCCATCGTGACCTTGCCGTCCACGATCTTGCGGTACGGGGTCTCGATGAAGCCATACTTGTTGACGCGGGCAAAGGTCGCCAGCGAGTTGATCAGGCCGATATTCGGGCCTTCAGGCGTCTCGATGGGGCAGATGCGGCCATAGTGCGTCGGATGAACGTCGCGGACTTCAAAGCCGGCGCGCTCGCGGGTCAGACCACCGGGGCCAAGCGCCGAAAGACGACGCTTGTGGGTGATTTCCGAAAGCGGGTTGGTCTGATCCATGAACTGCGAGAGCTGCGAGGAACCGAAGAACTCGCGCACGGCCGCTGCCGCCGGCTTTGCGTTGATCAGGTCCTGCGGCATGACGGTGTCGATCTCGATCGACGACATGCGCTCCTTGATCGCGCGCTCCATGCGAAGCAGACCGACGCGGTACTGGTTCTCCATGAGTTCGCCGACCGAACGCACGCGGCGGTTGCCGAGATTGTCGATGTCGTCGATCTCGCCCTTGCCGTCGCGCAGTTCGACCAGCGTCTTGACGACGGCGAGGATGTCTTCCTTGCGCAGCACGCGCACGGTGTCCTCGGCGTCGAGTTCGAGACGCATATTCATCTTCACGCGGCCGACCGCCGACAGGTCATAGCGCTCGCTGTCGAAGAACAGCGAGTTGAACATCGCTTCCGCGGTGTCGATCGTGGGCGGCTCGCCCGGACGCATCACGCGGTAGATGTCGAACAGGGCGTCCTGGCGGCTCTCGTTCTTGTCGACCGCCAGCGTGTTGCGGATGTAGGCGCCGACATTGACATGGTCGATGTCGAGAACGCTGATCTCCTGGTGACCAAGCTTGATCAGGTCGACAAGGTTGCCCTTGCGCTCGCCCGTCTTCGCATCGACGGTCACTTCGAGCTCGTCGCCGGCCTCGAGATAGATTTCGCCCGTCTCGGGGTTGACGATGTCCTCGGCGAGATAGGAGCCGATCAGATCGTCCTCGGTCGCCTTGATGGCCTTGAGGCCCTTCTCGGCAAGCTGCTTGGCCTGACGCGCGGTGATCTTGCGGCCGGCCTCGACCACGACTTCGCCGGTGTCGGCGTCAACGAGGTCGTTGACGGCCTTCAGGCCGCGAAAGCGCTCGGCCGAGTACGGAATGCGCCAATGGTCGCCGGCACGCACGTAAACCAGCGTGTCGTAGAATGTGGACAGGATTTCCTCGCTGTCCATGCCAAGCGCCATCAGAAGGCTCGTGGCGGGCAGCTTGCGGCGGCGGTCGATACGGGCGTGCACGACGTCCTTGGAATCGAACTCGATGTCGAGCCACGAACCACGATACGGGATGACGCGCGCGGCGAACAGAAGCTTGCCCGACGAGTGCGACTTGCCCTTGTCATGGTCGAAGAAGACGCCCGGCGAACGGTGCATCTGGGAGACGATGACGCGCTCGGTGCCGTTGATGATGAAGGTGCCGTTCATCGTCATGAGCGGCATGTCGCCCATGTAGACGTCCTGCTCCTTGATGTCCTTGATGGACTTCGCGCCGGTATCCTCGTCGATATCGAACACGATCAGGCGCAACGTCACCTTGAGGGGCGCTGCGAAGGTCAGGTCGCGCTGCCGGCACTCGTCGACGTCGAACTTCGGAGCTTCGAACTCGTACTTGACGAATTCGAGCATCGAAGCGCCCGAAAAGTCGGAAATCGGGAACACCGATTTGAAAACCGACTGCAATCCCTCATCGCCACGGCCGCCCTCCGGCTCGTCGACCATGAGAAACTGATCATAGGATGCCTTCTGAACCTCGATGAGGTTCGGCATCTCCGCAACTTCCGGAATCTTTCCGAAGAACTTGCGTACGCGCCTGCGACCATTGAACGTGTGGGTCTGGGCCATCGTCGCTCCTTGCTGCCTTTTTGGCATTCTTGCCAAATTCACTGCGCGCGAAACGCACGCAATCCTTCAAAAACGGGTAAAAACCCGTTTCCTGAAGGCCGCCGCCGGCCCACAGGAAAGAGGTTTGTCATCTTCGTCCCGCATCTGAGCATTCCCATGCGAGACCGGCGGACGGAAAACCCGTCCGCCGAAATCAGTTTGCAAGACTACTTGAGCTCGACCTTGGCGCCTGCGCCTTCGAGCTGGGTCTTGATCTTCTCGGCTTCGTCCTTGGACACGCCTTCCTTGACCGGCTTCGGAGCGCCTTCGACGAGATCCTTGGCTTCCTTGAGGCCCAGGCCGGTGATGGCGCGGACTTCCTTGATGACATTGATCTTCTGAGCGCCGGCGTCGGTCAGAACGACGTCGAACTCGGTCTTCTCTTCTGCAGCTTCAGCCGGAGCGCCAGCGCCGCCAGCGGCAGCAACAGCCACAGGAGCAGCAGCCGAAACGCCCCACTTCTCTTCGAGAAGCTTCGAGAGTTCAGCGGCCTCGAGAACGGTCAGGGCCGACAGGTCTTCCACGATCTTTGCAAGATCAGCCATTTTTCAATTCCTTCAAAAGTACGAACACGTGTTGATGATTGTTGAGGAACGGCCTCACGCCGCCTCGTCCTTCCGGGCATAAGCGCCGATAACGCGGGCAAGATTTCCTGCCGGTGCGTTGACGACCGCTGCGATCCGGGTTGCCGGCGTCTGAATCATGCCGACGATCTTGGCCCTGAGTTCGTCCAGCGACGGCATGGTGGCGAGTGCCTTCACACCGTCGGCGTCGAGCGCAGTCGATCCCATCGAGCCACCGAGAATGACGAGCTTGTCATTCGCCTTGGCAAAATCGGATGCGACCTTGGGAGCCGCGACCGGATCCTCCGCATAGGCGATCAGGGTCTGTCCTTTGAACAGATCCTTCATGCCTTCGGATTCCGTGCCCTGAAGAGCGATTATGGCGAGACGGTTCTTCGCGACTTTGACGGTACCGCCGGCAGCACGCATTTTCGACCGAAGGTCGTTCATGTTTGCCACGGTCAGACCGGCGTAGTGGGCCACGACCACTGAACCCGTGCTCGAAAACACATCGTTCAGGCCCGTGACGAATTCGCGTTTTTCCGCTCTATCCACTGCCTATCTCCAGTTGACAACCGCCCTTGTCGGACGGCCATCGGTTGCCTTTTGTCGCGCGGGACGGTTCCTTTAGAGAGACCACCCGAGCGACGCTCGAGGATCCTGTCCCCTTTCGCCACACCGTCGGACCGAAATCCTCGGATGCGCAGACAAAAGGCAATCACGGTTCGAACTTCCAAAGCGGGCGCGATGCACCCTCCTTGTCTGCTCTTACCCGTCTCATGCAGGCCCATGCGAATTAAGGACCAGGGCTAACCTGATGCCGCCTGCAATCTCGGACAGGATGCCGGGAGTTTCCTCCCGACATCCGGACCCCGAAACCGGGATCCGGAATTCTTCATCGGGCGCGGAGCATGCCGCGCCCTGCCGCCATCAGGCGGCGGTAACGCTTGCCGGGTCGAGCTTGAGGCCCGGTCCCATGGTCGAGGAGACCGCGACGCGCTTGACGTAGTTGCCCTTGGCACCCGTCGGCTTTGCCTTGATCACCGCGTCTGCAAACGCCTTGATGTTCTCTTCAAGCGCCTTGACGTCGAACGACACCTTGCCGATGCCGGCGTGGACGATGCCCGCCTTCTCGACGCGGAACTCGACGGCGCCGCCCTTGGAAGCCTTCACGGCGGCAGCGACGTCGGTGGTCACCGTGCCGACCTTCGGGTTCGGCATCATGCCGCGAGGGCCGAGCACCTTACCGAGACGGCCGACCAGCGGCATCATGTCGGGGGTCGCGATGCAGCGATCGAAGTTGATCTCGCCCTTCTGGACGATCTCGACCAGCTCTTCCGCACCGACGATGTCCGCGCCGGCAGCCGTCGCCTCGTCAGCCTTGTCGCCGCGTGCGAACACGGCAACGCGGACCGTGCGGCCGGTGCCGTTCGGCAGATTGACCACGCCGCGGACCATCTGGTCCGCATGACGCGGGTCGACGCCCAGGTTCATGGCGACTTCGACGGTCTCGTCGAACTTGACGGTCGAACGGTCCTTAAGCAGCTTCAGGGCCTCGGAGAGGTCGTACTGCTTGTCGGGATCGATGCCTTCACGCGACTTTGCAACGCGCTTTGCTACTTTGCTTGCCATCTGATCAGCCCACCACTTCCAGGCCCATCGAACGGGCAGAGCCTTCGACCATGCGCATCGCCGCGTCCACGTCGTTTGCGTTCAGGTCCTTCATCTTCGCTTCGGCGATCTCACGCACCTTGGCGCGCGAAATCTCGCCGGCCTTCGCCTTGCCCGGCTCCTTCGAGCCCGACTTGAGGTTGGCGGCCTTCTTGAGGAAGTAGCTCACCGGAGGCGTCTTCATGACGAAGGTGAACGACTTGTCCTGGTAATAGGTGATCACGACGGGGATGGGCTGACCCTTCTCCATCTCCTGCGTCTGGGCGTTGAACGCCTTGCAGAATTCCATGATGTTGATGCCACGCTGACCAAGCGCAGGGCCGATCGGGGGCGACGGCGTCGCCGATCCCGCAGCTACCTGAAGCTTGAGCTGGCCTGCAATTTTCTTAGCCATTGCTGGTCTGCCTTCTCATTCGTGCCGGCTGCCCGTGTCTGGGCAATGGCCGGCGGTTGCAGCTTGGTGGTACGGAGTTGGTGCGGCCGGCTAAGCCGCCTTTCCTCCCACCATCGACGCAGACGATACATCGCCCGCGACCTCGTCCCAGCGCGATCGCCGGGATGAGTTTCGTGGTCAGCCCTTCTCGACCTGACCGAATTCCAGATCGACCGGCACGGCGCGACCGAAGATCGACACCTCGACCTTGAGGCGCGAACGCTCCTCGTCGACTTCCTGAACAAAGCCGTTGAACGATGCGAACGGACCGTCAGAAACGCGAATCGCCTCGCCGATCTCGAACGTCACCGAAGGCTTGGGACGCTCGACGCCTTCCTGCACCTGATGCAGGATGCGAAGCGCCTCGGACTCGGTGATCGGCACCGGCTTGGCCGTGCGCGGATCCTCACCGAGGAATCCGGTCACGCGCGGAATGTTCTTCACGAGGCTGATGACCGAGTCGGTCAAATTCGCCTTCATCAGAACGTAGCCCGGGAAGAACTTGCGTTCTGCATCGACCTTCTTGCCGCGGCGGATTTCGACGACCTTCTCGGTCGGAACGACGATCTGCTCGATCTGCTCGCTCAGGCCCTTCTGCTTGGCCTTCTTCTCGATATCCTCGGCGACCTTCTTCTCGAAATTCGAGTAAGCATGGACGATGTACCACCGCGCAGTCATGTTCAGAATTCTCCGTGGTCTGCCGGCGTCAGCGCCCGATTCCCAAAATCAGCTCGACGAGAAACGCAATGACCTGATCGGACGCAAAAAAGAAAATCGCGGCGATGCATGCGAATGCCATGACCATAATCGTGGAGATCACCGTCTCCCGCCGGGTCGGCCACGTGACCTTCGATGTCTCGGTCCGAACCTGCTGCAGGAATACAAAGGGATTGGTGATCTTGGACGCCATCTGCCGCTCTTTATTGCTGCCTCGTGTAACCCGAGGCATGAATTTCAATCCCGTCGGAACACACGGCCAAACCGCGCATTTCCTACAAACACTTCAGGCAAAACCGAATCAGATCAATGTCTTAGCCATGCAATTCAGGCACGTAAAGCCGAATCCCAGCCCCACGCGCCTCGCGTCTGTCGGCTCGATATAAAACTGAAAGCACCGCGTTGCAAGTGCCTTCGACAAACGAATGTTCGGATTTTCGGTTCGCCGCACTCGCGGCTGGCAGGGGCAGCAGGGCTCGAACCTGCGACCTGCGGTTTTGGAGACCGCCGCTCTACCAACTGAGCTATACCCCTAAGCCGTGCTGCCTTTCGGCGCGCGTCCCGTACCTAGTCGTTCGGCATCGAAGCATCAAGCGATTTCGGCGGGAATGAACAGCGCCTCGTGAGGCGCCGTTCGGTTCATGCGGGCAGAGCCCGGTGACGTCGCGGAAGCGACGTTTATTCCGTGATCGAAGCGACGATGCCGGACCCGACGGTACGGCCGCCTTCGCGGATAGCGAAGCGCAGCTTCTCTTCCATCGCGATCGGCACGATCAGCGCCACGTCAACCGCGAGGTTGTCGCCGGGCATGACCATCTCCGTGCCTTCCGGCAGCGTCACGATGCCCGTCACGTCCGTCGTGCGGAAGTAGAACTGCGGACGATAGTTGGTGAAGAACGGCGTGTGACGGCCACCCTCTTCCTTCGTCAGGATGTACACTTCGGCCTTGAACTTCGTGTGCGGCTTCACCGAACCCGGCTTGCACAGAATCTGGCCGCGCTCCACGCCTTCACGATCGATGCCGCGCAGAAGCGCGCCGATGTTGTCGCCGGCCTGGCCCTGATCGAGCAGCTTGCGGAACATTTCCACGCCCGTGACAGTCGTCGACGACGTCGCACGGATGCCGACGATCTCGACCGTCTCGCCGACCTTCACGATGCCGCGCTCGACGCGACCCGTCACCACCGTGCCGCGGCCCGAGATCGAGAACACGTCCTCGATCGGCATCAGGAAGGGCTGGTCGACCGGACGCTCAGGCGTCGGGATGTACCTGTCGACTTCGGCCATCAGCTTGCGGACCGCGTCCTCGCCGATTTCCTTCTGCTTGTCTTCAAGCGCGCACACCGCCGAGCCGGCAACGATCGGAATGTCGTCGCCCGGGAACTCGTACATCGACAGAAGCTCGCGAACCTCGAGCTCGACCAGCTCGAGAAGCTCGGCGTCGTCAACCAGGTCGACCTTGTTCAGGAACACCACGATCGACGGAACGCCGACCTGACGGGCCAGCAGAATGTGCTCGCGGGTCTGCGGCATCGGGCCGTCGGCTGCCGAAACCACCAGGATCGCGCCGTCCATCTGCGCGGCACCCGTGATCATGTTCTTCACATAGTCGGCGTGGCCGGGGCAGTCGACGTGGGCATAGTGGCGGGCTTCCGTCTCGTACTCAACGTGAGCCGTCGAGATCGTGATGCCACGCGCCTTCTCCTCGGGAGCAGCGTCGATCTGGTCATACGCCTTGAACTCGCCGAAGAACTTCGTGATCGCCGCCGTCAGAGACGTCTTGCCATGGTCAACGTGACCAATCGTGCCAATGTTCACATGCGGCTTGTTACGCTCAAATTTACCCTTGGCCATTGCAACTTCCTTTGGCGACTTGAATGCGTTTCGTCGGATGGCGGGCGATTAGCGACTGACGCTCGAAAACACAAGTCCTTTCGACGAGAAAGGCCGCTTCGCCGATTCGATGACACCCTCGCAGCCTCGATGATTCCGTCGTTAGAAGCGGAACGACCAGAACAGGCAGGCAAGTGTCGCGACGGTAAAAGCGACGAAGGAGAGCGATCTCAGGAGAACGTTTCGCCGCAACTCCGTCATCGCCATATGCGCGCCGACGATCGCCACCGCAAACAGCATGCGCCAGTCGAGCAACGCCCGGCCGGCGTCCATCTGACCGTAAACCATGCGCGCCGCGGCACAGCCCACCATGGTGGCGACGAGGACGATAACCGCCCAATGGACCGGTGCTGCCGCATTGGAATAGACGAAACCAGCGCCCCGCAATGGCAGAATCATCATGAGCACGGCGGTCGCCGAGAAGACTGCTGCGAGCGGCATGAACATGGCCGCGTTTGTGATCGCCTCGAGCCGAGCAAGCCCGTTTTCGCCGAACGCGTAGCCGTGCCGGTCCACCGCGATGCTCAAGGCTGCGAGCGCCGTGACGAGCACGGCCACCGACAAAAATGTTGAAACGACCTTGCTCATCGCGCGCTCCGAATCTCCGCGAAACCTGCAATCACCACCCTGCCACAGCTTCGTGCCGATTCACGAATGCTGCGCAAGCCGCCGCGGCCCGATGGTCGGAAAAATGGAGAATTTGGAGCGGGTAGAGGGAATCGAACCCTCGTATTCAGCTTGGAAGGCTGCTGCTCTACCATTGAGCTATACCCGCGTTTCTGGCTTCGGTGGGCAGTGGTGGAGGGGGCTGGATTCGAACCAGCGTACGCTAAGCGAACGGATTTACAGTCCGTCTCCTTTAACCACTCGGACACCCCTCCGTTATCTGCGCCGGAGCCATGCAACGAGCATTCCCGCAGGTCGCGAGCGCCAAAACAAGGCGCCCTAAATCTGCGAAGCGCCTTATGGCTTCACGACCAAAGACTGTCAACCGGCGCCCGGCGCTATTTTCCCGCAAACGACGATTGGGGCTCCCGGATGGATATCCAAACAACGATCGCACGGCTATAGAAGCGCCATGACGACAGAGAAAAAGGGCCACACGCCCAAAGACAGCCATTATGCGCGCCTGCGCCGCCAGTATCGCGACAGCGAGCCTGAGCGGACCGGTGCGGCAACTCGTCCCAAACAGGGTACGACGCCCCCTCACCTGCCCACGGATGGGCTCGTCAGGCTTTACGGACTTCATACGGCGCGCGCAGCGCTCGAGAACCCGTCGCGCACGATTCGCCGCATGCTGGTGACGCGGAACGCCATGGGCAGGCTCGAACTGTCCGAGCCGCTCACCTTGCCGTTTCCAGCCGAGATCGTCGAACCCCGCGACATCGACAAGATCCTGGGCGCGGACGCGGTCCACCAAGGGGTGCTGATCGAGGTAGAGCCGTTGAAGGCGAAGCGGCTTTCAGCGCTGGGCGACACCAGGCTCGTGCTGGTGCTGGACCAGGTGACCGACCCGCACAATGTCGGCGCGATCATGCGCTCGGCGGTCGCTTTCGGGGCCGGAGCGCTGATCACGACATCGCGCCACAGCCCGTCGGAGAGCGGCGTTCTCGCGAAATCGGCATCCGGGGCGCTCGAGCACATCGACCACATCGAAGTGCGCAACCTGGCCGACGCGATCGGCGAACTGCACGAGGCGGGCTTCCAAACCGTCGGTCTCGATTCGGATGGGCCGGCGCGCCTCGAAAAGACCTTTTCGGGCGAGAAGATTGCCCTCGTGCTCGGAGCCGAGGGCAAGGGGTTGCGGCAGAAGACCCGGGATACGGTTTCGGCGCTGGCCCGCCTGGACATGCCGGGGATCATCCGTTCGCTCAACGTCTCGAATGCGGCGGCCGTCGCGATGTATGCGGCGCGCAGCCATCTCGATCAGGATTGAGCGGGTCTATTCCGGCTTGCGGGCAGCGGCGAAAGGCCTGAACCATCCCAGCCCCGCCTCGGTCCCCTCGCGGGGCTGATACTCCGCGCCGACCCAGCCGGCATAGCCGATGCGGTCGAGATGCGCGAACAGGAACGGACAGTTGATCTCGCCGGTTCCCGGCTCATGGCGGCCCGGGTTGTCGGCGATCTGGATATGCGCGATGCGACTCAGATTGGCTTCGATGGACCGGGCCAGATCCCCTTCCATCAACTGCATGTGGTAGATGTCGTACTGCAGAAAGAGGTTTTCCGAGCCGACATCCCCGATGATGACGAGCGCCTGCCTGCTGCCCGTGAGAAAGAACCCCGGAATATCGACGCGGTCGTTGATCGGTTCGATCAGCAGGCGGATGCCCGCGCTGCCGAGCGTGTCGGCCGCATAGGCCAGGTTCTCGACGAAAGTGCTCCTCAGCACGCCGCGATCAATGCCATGCGGCACGATCCCCGCAAGGCAGTTGACCTGCGTGCATCCGAGCGCCTGTGCGTAGTCGATCGCCGTCTCGACACTGCGCCGGAATTCGGCTTTTCGCTCCGGCAGGATCGCGAGACCGCGCTCGCCCTTGTCCCAATTGCCGACCGGCAGGTTGAAGAGCGCCTGCGTCAGGCCGTTCGCGCGCAGGCGCTGGGCGATCGCATCCGCGGCATATTCGTAAGGCGAGACATACTCGACCGCTTCGAAGCCCGCCCGCGCTGCCGCGTCGAAACGGTCGAGAAACGCGTAGTCCTGGAAAAGCATCGAGAGATTTGCTGAGAATTTCGGCATGCCGGGGGCCATCTCGTTATCGGATTCGGCGGAAACGCGGGCAGACAATACCTGCGACAGCCGCTCCTGCGATAGACTGATCGGCGCGCCGGTACTAGGGTCGAAGACTTGCGTCGGGGAGACAGGCTGCATGAAGGACATCGTCAACCATGCGTTTCGTTGGGGGCTTGCAGGACTGCTGGTCGGACCCGCGGTCGTCTACTCGATGATGCTCGTCGTCCTCTATCGCGATCCGAGCTGCGCGCCGGGCGGCGGCGTATGCCAGCTCGACATCGGCCTGAACATGATCATCGGTCTTGTTGTCGGCTTCCTGGCCTTCTTCGCGATCACCCTCATACGAGGCTTGCGAAAACGCCGCCGCGAAGCTCGATAAGCGGTCAGCCGATGCCGCCGATTTCCGTCGTGTGGCGAAGGTAGACGGCGATGGCGACGAAGCCGAATGCGAAAGCAACGCCGCGCCAATCGACATCGGCGCCTCGCAGCTCACGCACGATCCGCGACAGGAGATAGGTCGCGGCGATGATGGCACAGACGATGAAGACGATCCTGATCACGCGCGGCACTCCCTTCCCAATCGAGCCTGTCACAGACTTAGGAACGATCGGGTGCGGATTTAAGGTGGGTTAGGGTTGCAACGATTAAAACGTTGGCGCGGTATCACCGTGAACTATCCGTACCGCCTGTTCTTCAACCTCACCTGCTCCACCTAGCGTCATGCCCAACGGTGATGCCTGCGGAAAGGTCCATCTTCACGTACAAACACCAAATCGACGTAGCCGAGCGCGTTGTCGAACGGGCGCGTCTGGTAGCTGACTATATCAAAGACAGCGAACCCCAGTTCCCGCATCACCGCAACCGTGTCTCCGAAGTCTGGAAGATGCTGTTCCATCGTCGGATGGAACAGCAGCGTTTCGCAGACTGCGACATCGACACGCTTCAGAAACTCGCGCCCTCCGCGCATCGCGTGCATGTCGTACCCTTGGCAGTCGGTCTTGACCATGATCGGACCCGCAAACTCCCGGTTGAGGAACATGCCGTCCATGGTTTCCACCGGTGCAGCTATCGTTTCTTTGCCCGGCGCCGCCGAAAGCGTTGCGCCATGTTCGCTCCCCTTGGATACAGTCAGCTGCATGGTTCCTGCGACATCGCTCAACGCAACCAGGTGATATTCGCCCCGGTGCTTGCTCAAAAAATACTTCATCTGTCCTTCATAGGAAGGAACGGGATCAATCAGAACATAGTAGGCATCGGGCAGTGCTTTTGTAATTTCCGGCGTGCCGTTCGCTGCGCCAACATCGATCACTGTACCGGGTGCAAGTCCTCTACCAATGAGATAGCCGCAAAACTCCTCTAGACTTCTCATCGGCCGGCGAGTCGTCATGATATCTTCCCTTTTTTCCTTCCAAGCACGGCAGCTTCGATTTCGCAACCTCCCCGCACATCGATTCAATTGACCGGTTGCCTGCACGCATAGGCGGATTTTCTGGGCTGCAGAGCTACGTCACGATCTACGGCGATATACCAGCTAGCTTCGGGACGAGATCGAGCGGATGACATCGAGGCCAAGGTTAGAATCCCGCACTTGGGTGCCCGGGAGATCAGGGAACTGGCGGTCAGGAGGATAGTCGGCGAGAGGTTGGCGATGGCATTTGGCTCGTAAGCTTCATGCACGACGATCTCGGAGGTGGTGCCCCCGGACGGACTCGAACCGCCGACCCCCTGATTACAAATCAGGTGCTCTACCAACTGAGCTACAAGGGCATGTCGCAACCGGTTAGCATAAATTGCGTGTCAGTAAAGCGGAATGTGCGTCGTACGGCGCGCGCCGTGCCTATCTTATGCATGTGACGCGTGGTAACCCGGCAAGGTCATTTCGCATCCCTGAACCGCAATACAGCCGATACAGATGAGTGCCGAAGCTCCCGCCCTCACCTTCATTTCCGCCGACACCGAAGACGCCCGCAAAGCGCAAATCCGGTTGACGTCGCTTTATGGGCAGGCTGCGATCGAGGACGCCGATGTCGTCGTCGCGCTTGGCGGCGACGGCTTCATGCTGCAGGCGATCCAGGACAACATGGATTCGGGGCGTCGCCTCTACGGCATGAACCGGGGTACTGTCGGCTTCCTGATGAATGAATACTCCGAGACCGATCTTCACGCGCGGATTGCCGGTTCTTCGGCGGAAACGATCCGGCCGCTGGTCATGGAAGTGTCGACCGCCGACCAGCCGTCACAGACCTATCGCGCCATCAACGAAGTCTCGCTCTTCCGGCAGTCGGCACAGGCCGCCAAGGTCCGCATTACGATCGATGGCCAGATCCGGCTCGACGAGCTCGCATGCGACGGCGTGATGGTGGCGACGCCGGCAGGCTCGACCGCCTACAATCTCTCGGCCCACGGCCCCATCATTCCGCTGGACGCCCCACTTCTTGCACTCACTCCGGTCAGCCCCTTTCGCCCGCGCCGCTGGCGCGGGGCGCTGCTGCCGAACCAGTCGATCGTGCGCTTCGACATTCTGGAAGCCGACAAGCGCCCGGTGAACGCGGTCGCGGATCATGCCGAAGTTCGATCCGTCACCTCGGTAACCGTTCGGGAATCGCGCCGCTCGACAGTGACGCTGCTCTTCGATGAGAACCATTCCTGGAACGAGCGCGTACTGGCAGAGCAATTCCGCTATTGAAACATGCCCGTTGTTTAATCATATTATGGTGAAACCTGCGGATGATGGGGGTTTTATCCCCCGTGCCGTTGACATTGCCCTATTCTCGCCGTAACGCGGACCACAAAGCATCCGTGCGGAACGCGCCGGAACAAGGCGCACGCGCGGCGACACCGCCGCTCACGCAAACCAGCAAAGACAGCCAACACGTGTCATCTGACAACCAGATCGCTATCGAGCCGCAAGACGAGGCCGAGGCACCGACAGTCACTTTCGCCGATCTCGGCCTGTCCCCCAAAGTGCTCTCCGCCGTTACCGACGCCGGCTACACCGTCCCCACCCCCATCCAGGCTGGTGCCATCCCACACGCGCTCGCCGGCAAGGATATTCTGGGCATCGCGCAGACGGGTACGGGCAAGACGGCCGCATTCGTGCTGCCGATGATCACGCGCCTTGAAAAAGGCCGCGCCCGCGCCCGCATGCCGCGTACGCTCATTCTCGAACCGACGCGCGAACTCGCGGCGCAGGTCGAAGAGAATTTCGTCAAATACGGGAAGAACCACAAGCTCAACATCGCGCTTCTGATCGGCGGCGTGTCGTTCGACGAGCAAGAGCGCAAACTTGAGCGAGGCGCGGACGTTCTGATCGCCACGCCGGGCCGCCTTCTCGACCACCGCGAGCGCGGAAAGCTGCTGCTCAACGCGGTCGACATCCTCGTCATCGACGAAGCTGACCGCATGCTCGACATGGGCTTCATCCCCGATATCGAGCGGATTTGCGAGATGATTCCATTCACGCGCCAGACGCTGTTCTTCTCGGCGACCATGCCGCCGGAGATCACCAAGCTGACCGAGAAATTCCTCCAGGCGCCGGTGCGCATCGAGGTTTCGAAGGCTGCTTCCACAGGCGTGAACATCACCCAGCGCCTCGTGAAGTCGAAGACCAAGGGCTGGGACAAGCGCGCCGTGCTGCGCGATCTCATCCGTGCCGAAGACGCTGACCTGAAGAACGCGATCATCTTCTGCAACCGCAAGGTGGACGTGTCCGAGCTCTATCGCTCGCTGGTCAAGCACGATTTCGACGCAGGCGCGCTTCATGGCGACATGGACCAGCGCGCCCGCATGGCGATGCTTTCGGCGTTTCGCGACGGCAAGCTGAAGCTGCTTGTGGCGTCGGACGTGGCGGCGCGTGGCCTGGACATTCCCGACGTCAGCCACGTGTTCAATTTCGACGTGCCGATCCATGCCGAAGACTATGTCCATCGCATCGGCCGCACCGGTCGTGCCGGCCGTTCGGGCAAGGCCTATACGATCGTCACCAAATCGGACGGCAAGTATCTCGACGCGATTGAGCGCCTGATCGGCAACAAGATCGAATGGATGGACGGCGACCTGTCGTCGCTGACCCAGGACGACTCCGAAGACGAAGCGCCTCGTCGCGGCCGCAACGACAAGCGTGGACGTGGCAAATCGACCGAAGAGCGTCGCCCGCGCGGTGCAAAGCGCCCGGTCCCGACCGAGACTTCATCGGATGAGGTTGCTGTCGAAGCGGTCCAACCCGAGATCGCACCGGTGGAAGAAGAAAAGCGCGCCCGCAGGGATGCGATCCGCTCCGACAACGCCGAGCGCAAGGCCCGGCCCGAGCGCGACGCTGCTCACCGCGATCGCGACGACAAGCCACGCGAGCGTTCGCGCAACTGGCGCAATGAAGACAATGAACCGGCTCCCGTCGGATTTGGCGACGACATGCCCGCCTTCATGAAGATCCCTGCCCGCGTGTGATTACTTGCGCGACCTGAGCGCTGCCTCGAACGCCTTGCGCGTCCACAGCGCCAGCTCGTCCGGGTCGTCGATGGCGCTGTCCGGAATCGACCAATACGGCATCTGGACCGGCTTTCCCTTGCCGTCATAGGTCCACCGGACGCACCCTGCATCGGCGAAGTCCGCCGCAGACAATGCATCTGCCTTCAGCACGATCTCGTCGCCCACCTCGAGCGCGACGATGAGCCCGTCATGGTAGATGCCCTTGCCACCGAACATGCGCTTGATCGTCACCGGCCCGAGGCCGGCGAACATGTCGCGTATCGCATCATTGTCCATTTTCGATCGCCCGGTTGGAAACTTCTCAGCCCTCCATCATTCTAATCAGAGACAACGGATCGGAGAAGAGTGCGATGCCGATGCTTCTGAAGGGCTCCTGCCATTGCGGCAAGGTCAGGTTCGCGGTGCGGAGCCATACACCCGTTCCCTACCAGCGCTGCTACTGCTCGATATGCAGGAAGCAACAGGGCGGAGGCGGCTACGCGATCAATCTCGGTGCGGATGCGAAAACGCTCGAGATAGAGGGCGAGAAGCATCTTGGTACCTACAGCGCCGCGATCCACGACGACGAGCATCCAGGCTGCGAGATTTCCAGCGGCCAGCGGCGGTTCTGCACGGCGTGCGGGTCGTCGCTGTGGCTCTATGATCCGACATGGCCGGAATTGGTGCATCCATTCGCCTCGGCAATCGACAGCGATCTGCCGGTCGCGCCGGAGAGTGTGCATCTCATGCTGAAATACAAGGCGTCATGGGTCGAGCCGAACATCCACGACGGTGACGCGACGTTCGATGTCTATCCCGAGGAATCGATTGCCGACTGGCACAGGAAGCGCGGGCTTTGGGTAGACTAGGCTCAGGCCTCAGCGGCAGCGCGCGCTTCGGCAAGCGCCTTGAGGTCGGCCGGCTGAAGTTCGACGGACTCGCCGCAACCGCACGCCGAACTCTGGTTCGGGTTGCTGAACGTGAAGCCGGTGCGGAGCGTCGTGCGCTCGAAATCCATGCGCGTGCCAAGCAGGAACAATGCCGCTTCCGGCGCCACCCATACATGCGCGCCGCCATGTTCGACGTGATCGTCCTTCGCGTTTGGCTCGGTCACGAGGTCGACCGTGTACTCCATGCCCGCACAGCCGCCCTTCTTGACGCCGACGCGGACGCCCAGCGCGCCATCGCGCGCCTCTACGATATCACGCACGCGGTCGGCCGCGGCGTCGGTCATGCTCATGACGGCAAAGCGTCCCATGGGTCAGTCTCCTGTTGTCGCAGGTTCAAGGCCTGCGAAACGATAGAAGTAAGATGGTGAAGAATTCCGCATTGCACAACCCTTATCGCGGGCCTTCTCGGAGGCAGTGTGTTTCATGCCGGTAGCACGGCGTGATGGAACAGATCGGCTTTTTCGGTGTTCCAGTGGCATCGAACGAGAATGGAGATACACCATGAACCGTCACACCAAAGCTGCCCTTGCAGGTCTTTTCCTGATCGCCGGCGCGGGTACCGCATCCGCACAGGCCGTTATCGTGGAACAGCAGCCCGATATCGTCCTCGTCCCGGAACAACAGACCATCATCCGCGAATATGTCACCTCGCAACCGCCGATGGGGTACGACCCAGCCATTGATTTCGACATCACGGTTGGTGCCATCGTTCCTGAGCCGATCGAGCTTCGCCGGATCGATGAACCCACACTCGATACGCCCTACGACTACGTCGTCATCGAGAATCGTACCGTTGTCGTGGAACCGGAGACGCGCCGGATCGTTGAGATCATAGAATAGACTCTGACCTCCATCAGAAACTTATATTTTCGGCCCGGCACACTGTGACCGGGCCGTTTCTTTAATACCAGCCGACGGCAACCTGCGCTTCTTCCGACATGCGGTCGGGAGACCAGGGTGGATCGAACACCATCTTCACATCGACGCCGGACACGCCCTCGACAGTTGCGACGGCATTCTCCACCCATCCGGGCATCTCGCCCGCCACGGGGCATCCCGGTGCGGTCAGCGTCATGTCGATCTTGACCGAGCGGTCGTCCTCGATGTCGATCTTGTAGATCAGGCCGAGTTCATAGATGTCGGCCGGAATCTCTGGGTCGTAGACGGTCTTCAGCGCGCTGATGATATCGTCGGTCATCCGCGCCAGATCGTCCTGCGGTATCGACGAAGCGGAAACCGCGCCGTCACTCTCGGCCGCCTGCGGCTCCGTGCCAGTGGGAACTGTGTCGTCCATCATGTTCACCCGAAAAATGTCCGCGCCTTTTCCAGCGCCTCGGCCAGGACGTCGATCTCGGCCTTCGTATTATACATGGCGAAGGAGGCCCTGCATGTCGAGGTCACGCCAAATCTCTTGAGCAATGGCTGTGCACAGTGCGTGCCCGCCCTCACCGCCACGCCCGATCGGTCGATCACCATCGAGACGTCGTGGGCGTGTATGCCCTGAAGCTCGAAGGATACGATTGCGCCCTTGCCGGGCGCATTGCCGAATATGCGCAGCGAGTTGATACCCCGAAGGCGCTCATGCGCGTAGGCGGCCAGTTCGGCCTCGTGTGCCGCTATGCGCTCGCGCCCCACGGTCTCCATATATTCGAGCGACGCTCCAAGCCCGATCGCCTGAACGATCGGCGGCGTGCCCGCCTCGAAGCGGTGCGGCGGCTCGTTGTAGGTGACACGGTCCTCGGTGACCTCCTCGATCATCTCGCCGCCGCCCTGGAAGGGGCGCATGGCTCCCAGCATGTCCTTCCTGCCGTAAAGCACGCCGATACCCGAGGGGCCGTAGACCTTGTGGCCCGTAAAGACGTACCAGTCGCAGCCCAGATCCTGCACGTCGACCGGCATGTGGACGGCGGCTTGGCTGCCATCCACCAGAACGGGGATGCCGCGCGCATGCGCGATCCGCACGATCTCCTTGATCGGCGTGACGGTGCCCAGCATGTTCGACATATGCGTGATCGCGACAAGCCTGGTCCGTTCAGTCAGGCTTTTTTCGAAATCCTCGATGTGGAACGCACCCTCGTCATCCACCGGCGCCCAGACCAGCTTCGCGCCCTGGCGCTCGCGGATGAAATGCCAGGGAACGATGTTGGAGTGATGCTCCATAATCGAGATGACGATCTCGTCGTCCGCGCCGATATTCGGCATGCCCCAGCCATAAGCGACCGTGTTGATCGCCTCGGTGGTGGACTTGGTGAACACGATCTCGTCCACGCTGCCGGCATTCAGGAAGCGGCGAACCGTCTCGCGTGACTTCTCGTAGGCGTCGGTCGCGGCGTTGGACAGGAAATGCAGGCCGCGATGGACGTTGGCGTATTCGTTCGAATAGGCGTGCGTGACCGCGTCGATCATCGTCTGCGGCTTCTGAGCCGAGGCGCCGTTGTCCAGATAGACAAGCGGCTTGCCATAGACTTCGCGCGACAGGATCGGGAAATCGCGGCGGATCGCCTCGACGTCGTAGGGTGCGTTTGAGACTTTCTGGTCCATCTGTCTTTCAGCGGCCTTGACCGCACTCCTTGCAGCACCGATCCCCACGCGTGACGGCAAAGCGGTTGCGCGTTATCCGTGCTCGGCGAACCAACCGTCGAGCCGCGCTTCGAGCGCCTCGACGATCACCTCGTCATCCATCTCCTCGATGATCTCCGCCACGAACGCCTTCACCAAAAGGCCACGCGCGATCTTCTCCTCGATGCCGCGCGCCATCAGGTAGAAGAGGTGGTTGCCGTCGATCTCGGTCACCGTCGCACCGTGGCCGCAGGCCACGTCGTCAGCGAAGATTTCGAGTTCCGGCTTGGTCGAGAACTCGGCATCGTCCGACAGGAGAAGCGTGTTGCACGCCATCTTCGCGTCGGTCTTCTGAGCGATCGCGGCGACGCGGATCTGACCCTGGAATACACCGTGCGCCCGGTCGGTCACCACGTTGCGGATGACTTCGGTCGAGGTGGTGTGCGGGGCGGAGTGGTCCAGAACCATAGTGACATCGCAATGCGTGTCGCCGCCGAGCAGATTGATGCCGCGAAGCTTGAAGTCTGCACCTTCGCCGGCAGCGTCGACACGCACTTCCTGGCGCACCAGCTTTGCGCCGATGTTCATCACGAACAAGGTGAGCCTGGAATCCTTGCCGAGCGTCACATTGATCTGGCCCAGATGCGTCGCACCGGTCGGCTGCTCCTGAAGGATAATCCAGACGATGTCCGAGCCGTCGCCGACCGTGAGCGTGCTGACGGAACTGGCCAGGGCATCGCCAGTTCCCAGTTGCCGCTCGACGACGACTGCCTTCGAGCCGCTGCCGGCATCGACCGAAAAACGCGCATGAACCTGCCCGCCGGCCTGGACGTTCTGGAATTCGATCGGTGTGTCGAGCGTGGCGTCAGCATCGATCGTCAGCGCAAAGCCGTCGCTGGCGAAGGCGGTGTTGATCGCTCCGACCGCGTCCGCGTGCTCGACGGGCGCCAGACTCATGCCTGAGCCGGTCTGCAAGACGTCGTGGAAGCGCTCCACACGAACGCTTTCGATCGACGGAATACTGTCAGCCACACCGTTGAGCACGCGCAGGAGTTGCGATCCTTCGATCAGCGGCGCCACGCCCTGTGCCTGCGCAGTCGAATCGAAAGCCGGCACGATGCTCAGAAGCCGGCGCAGGTCGGTATAGTGCCATGCCTCGATGCGGCGCGTCGGCAGCCCGGCCTTGAGACGCTCAATCGCCTCGTCGCGCTGGACCGTTACCGTCGCATCGCCCGGCAGGTCGGAAATCCGCTCGGCGAACGCATCCACCAGAGCAATCTCGGCGGGCGTCAGTTTTGTCGGGGTCGCATGGATATTCATGATGCGCCTCAGGCTGCCTCTTCGATCACGCCGGCATAGCCGTTTTCTTCGAGTTCGAGCGCGAGGCTCTTGTCGCCGGACTTGATCACCTGGCCCTTGTAGAGAACATGCACGCTGTCGGGCACGATGTGCTCGAGCAGACGCTGATAATGCGTGATCACGACGATCGCGCGATCAGGCGAACGCAGCGCGTTGACGCCATCCGAGACGATCTTGAGCGCGTCGATATCAAGGCCTGAATCGGTCTCGTCGAGGATGCAGAGCGACGGCTCCAGAAGCTTCATCTGAAGGATCTCGGCGCGCTTCTTTTCGCCGCCGGAAAAGCCGACATTGAGCGGCCGCTTGAGCATCGCCATGTCGATGTTGAGCGAGGCCGCGCCCTCCTTCACCCGCTTAAGCAGGTCCGGAATCTTCAACGCGTCTTCGCCACGCGCCTTGCGCTGGGCGTTCATCGCGACCTTGAGGAACTCCATCGTCGCGACGCCCGGTATCTCCATCGGATACTGAAAGGCGAGAAAGATGCCGGCGGCGGCGCGTTCGGCCGGGTCCATCTCGAGGATGCTCTCGCCATTGTAAAGAATCTCGCCCTCGGTCACTTCGTAGTCACTGCGGCCAGCGAGGATATAGGACAGCGTCGACTTGCCCGAGCCGTTGGGGCCCATGATGGCGGCGACTTCGCCCTTGTTCACGGTGAGGTTCAGCCCGCGAATGATCTCGGTGCCATCTTCGGCGATGCGGGCATGAAGGTTTCTGATCTCAAGCATTTTTGTTCTTCCGTATTCCTTTAGGTCCGCTCGACACGCGGCACCGACTATAGACGATGGGGTCGGGCCAAGATCAGCCGACGCTGCCCTCAAGCGAGATGCCGATGAGCTTCTGTGCCTCGACGGCGAACTCCATCGGTAGTTCCTGGATGACTTCCTTGACGAAGCCGTTGACGATCAGCGCGATCGCCTCTTCCTCCGGAATGCCGCGCTGCATCACATAGAAGAGCTGGTCTTCGGAAATCTTGGACGTCGTCGCCTCGTGTTCGAACTGCGCGGTCGAGTTCTTCGCCTCGATATACGGCACGGTATGGGCGCCGCACTCATTGCCGATCAGGAGCGAATCGCACTGCGTGAAGTTGCGCGCGTTGCTCGCCTCGCGATGCGCGGACACCTGGCCACGATAGGTGTTGTTCGACTTGCCGGCCGAAATGCCCTTCGAGATGATGCGGCTCGACGTGTTCTT
This sequence comes from Mesorhizobium sp. CAU 1732, assembly GCF_039888675.1. Lineage (NCBI taxonomy): Bacteria > Pseudomonadati > Pseudomonadota > Alphaproteobacteria > Hyphomicrobiales > Phyllobacteriaceae > Mesorhizobium > Mesorhizobium sp. CAU 1732. The sequence continues at coordinate 2,254,370 of NZ_JBDQQR010000001.1, read as the reverse complement.
GCCGAGATGGATCATCTTGGTGCCCGAGTCGATCTGCTGGTGACCGTTCGACACGGCGATCGAATAGAACTCGCCGCGTGAATCGTCACCCCGCAGGATGCAGGACGGGTATTTCCAGGTGATCGCCGAGCCGGTCTCGACCTGCGTCCACGAAATCTTCGAGCGGTCGCCGCGGCAATCGCCGCGCTTGGTGACGAAGTTGTAGATGCCGCCCTTGCCCTGCGCGTCGCCCGGATACCAATTCTGGACGGTCGAGTATTTGATCTCAGCATCGTCGAGCGCGATCAGTTCGACCACGGCCGCGTGAAGCTGGTTCTCGTCGCGCTGCGGCGCCGTGCAGCCTTCCAGATAAGAAACGTAAGAGCCCTCTTCCGCGATGATCAGCGTGCGCTCGAACTGGCCGGTGTTCTTCTCGTTGATGCGGAAATAGGTCGACAATTCCATCGGGCAGCGCACGCCCTTGGGAATGAACACGAATGAGCCATCGGTGAAGACGGCCGAATTCAGCGTGGCGTAGTAGTTGTCGGTGGTCGGCACGACCGTACCCAGATATTTCTGGACGAGTTCGGGATGCTCGCGGATCGCCTCGGAGATCGAGCAGAAGATCACGCCGGCCTTGGCAAGTTCGGCCTTGAAGGTGGTGACGACCGACACGGAATCGAACACCGCGTCCACCGCCACGCGGCCTGACTTGTAGACGTTGTCGTTGGCGATATCCTCGTCATCTGCGGCCGGCTTTTCGACGCCGGCCAGGATTTCCTGCTCGCGCAGTGGAATGCCGAGCTTCTCGTAAATCTTGAGGAGTTCGGGATCGACCTCGTCGAGCGATGTCGGTCCGGGCGTCGATTTCGGCGCCGCGTAATAGTGGATGTCCTGGAAGTCGATCTTCGGATAGTTCACCCGCGCCCAGGTCGGCTCCTCGAGCGTCAGCCAGCGGCGGAACGCGCCGAGACGCCATTCCAGCATCCACTCCGGCTCTTCCTTCTTGGCCGAGATGAAGCGGATCGTATCTTCGCTCAGGCCCTTGGGAGCCTTGTCCATCTCGATAAACGACTCGAAGCCGTATTTATACTGGTCCACGTCGATCTTGCGGACCTGCTCGATCGTTTCCTGCACAGCAGGCATCGGCGTTCTCCATCCTCGCCGGGGTCAAGGCCCGGCAGTTGTCGAAATCGCATATGACCGCGCGTCATGCGCGGAATGCGTCTTATGTAAGATGTGCTGAGCGAAAAATCACCCTGTCGGGCAAACTCGTTCATGCACGCGACGACAGGACGCGCCCTGTCGCAAACCCGGTGTCAGGCCGCCTCCGAACCGACCGCGCGGCGCGCCAGATGGGCGCTCAACGCTCGCTCGAATGCAGCGATGTCGTCCTCGCCGGTATCGCGGCCGATCGACACGCGAAGCGCGCCAGTCCCGTCGCCGACACCCATGGCCTTGAGAACGTGGCTCGGACCGACCTTGCCCGAAGAACAGGCCGAGCCAGCCGACAGCGATACACCGGCGAGGTCGAATGCGATCTGCGCCGTCTCGGCCTTGAGGCCGGGTACCGCAAAGAAGCTGGTATTGCAAAGGCGTTCGACGCTCTGTCCAAAGATCATCGCGTCAGGCGCCATGGTCAGCAACGACCGCTCCAGATGGTCGCGGACGCCCGCCAGTCCCGGCGTATCGCCAAGCCCGGCGTGCGCCGCGCGCGCGGCGGCTCCGAAGCCTGCAATGCCCGGCAGGTTCTCGGTGCCGGCGCGATGGCCCTTTTCCTGTCCGCCGCCCCGGATCAGCGGCGCGGGCATCATCAGGTCGGACGTCCCGACGATCGCGCCGACGCCCATCGGGCCGCCAATCTTGTGAGACGAGAGAATCAGAAAATCTCCGTAACCATCTGTAATATCTATCGGAATTCGCCCAGCAGCCTGGACCGCATCGACCACGAGAACCCCGCCATGCGCCTTCACCAGCCGGGCGATCTCGGCGATCGGCTGGATCACGCCGGTCTCGTTGTTGGCGGCATGAAGCGCGACCATCACGAGCCCGTCGTCGCGATCATGCGCCTGAAGCATCGCTTCGAGCGCCACGAGATCGACGATACCGTTCCGATCGACGCCGACCACGTCGACGGCGTCCTTCGGAAAGCGCCCGCCGCCCAGAATGCAGGGATGGTCCGTTGCGCAGACGACAAGCCTTGCCATGCGAACCGGCGCGCGCCCCATCATCCAGTCGGGAGACAGAAGCGTCGTTGCCGCCTCGGTCGCGCCCGATGTGAAGACGACATGTTCGGGTTTCGCATTCACCAGCGCTGCGACCGCACGACGTGCGACATCGACCGTCTTTCGCGCCGCGCGTCCATCTATATGAACGGAAGACGGATTGGCATCGAGGTCGAGCGCGGCAAGCATCGCTGCGCGCGCCGCCGGCAAAAGCGGTGCGCTTGCATTGTAATCGAGATAGGCGCGCCTGACCGTCATCGCTCTTGTTGGTCACCTTCGATTGGTCACGGGCGGCAGGTCGGCGTTTTTCCTTGAAATTGCAAGGGCAGCCGTCCTATTTACCCGCTCTGCAAACCGGCGCCCATTCGTGGCTGCCAGTTTTGAATAGTTCTAAACTGGTTCTAGGCGGCTCACCCCTTGCCGTCAAGCCTGAGACCGTCGCCGGTCCCTGCACGTAACGTCCGCCGTCTGTCGGCGTGAATTGGAGTAAGTATGCCCGAAGTCATCTTTACCGGTCCTGCAGGTCGCCTCGAAGGCCGCTATCAGCCTTCCAAGGAAAAGAACGCGCCGATCGCGATCGTCCTTCATCCGCATCCGCAGTTCGGCGGCACGATGAACAACAAGATCGTGTACGACCTGTTCTACATGTTCCAGAAGCGCGACTTCACGACACTCCGGTTCAACTTCCGCGGCATCGGACGCAGCCAGGGCGAGTTCGACCACGGAACGGGCGAACTCTCGGACGCCGCCGCCGCGCTCGACTGGGTGCAGTCGCTTCATCCCGATTCGAAAAGCTGCTGGGTCGCAGGCTATTCCTTCGGCGCCTGGATCGGCATGCAGCTCCTGATGCGCCGCCCGGAGATCGAAGGCTTCATGTCGATCGCGCCGCAGCCCAACACCTACGATTTCTCGTTCCTGGCGCCCTGCCCGTCGTCCGGCCTGATCATCCATGGGGATGCAGACAAGGTCGCGCCGCCGAAGGATGTACAGGGATTGGTCGACAAGCTGCACACGCAGAAGGGAATCACGATCACGCAGAAGACATTGCCCGGTGCGAACCACTTCTTCTCGAACGATGCCGAACTTCTGCTCGAGGAATGCTCCGACTATCTCGACCGTCGTCTTGCGGGAGAGTTGGCGGATCCTCGTCCCAAGCGCCTGCGCTAGATCAGACGTCACAGTAACGCGCTAGACTGCATCTCGACAGTTCATGCATAGCGTGCGACCTTTTCGCTCGTAGGAGACTCACGTCGTTCAACGAGGGGAAATCTGCCGTGCCTAAATTTGAAGTTTACAAGGACAAGAAGGGCGAAACCCGGTTTCGCTACCGTGCAAACAATGGCGAGATCATGTTTTCGTCCGAGGGCTACAAAGCGCGGGCTTCCGCGATAAAGGCCATCGAATCGATCAAGAAGAGCGCAGCCGACGCACCTGTGGAAGAGCAAGCGGCAGCAGCACCAAAGGCAAAGTCCGCGGTCAAAAAGGCCGCAGGCAAGGCCGCGTCTACGATAAAAGGCGCTGCCGCCGCAGTAGCAGCACCCGTTGCGAAGGCCGTTTCCAAGGCGACCACGAAGGCGAAGGCTGCGCCAAAACCCAAAGCTGCGGCCAAGCCAAAGGCACCAGCCAAGGCAAAGGCAAAATCATCAAAGGCAAAAGCGACGGCCTGATCTCGTCAGACGCCGGCCGCGTACAGGCCACCGCTCACCGCTTCCCGACAACCGGTCGTTGTCGGAAAGGTGAGCGGAAGGCCACGCCGGGATCTCACCGCCAGATAGGCCCATGCCTCGGCTTCCATCGCGTCGCCGTCGAGGTTAGCGTCTTCCGCTAGAATAACGTCGGCGCCAGAGGCGACCGCACCTGCGCGCAGATCGGCGACGATGTGCGGGTTCTTGCGCCCGCCGCCGCAGACAATCCAGAGCTTCGGCGCAGCCGGCATATGCCGGGTTGCCGCGAGGATGGCCTCGGCCGACACCGCTGCAAGCGTTCTTGCGCCGTCGGACAGTTCCAGTCCTGCTGCAAGATCCAGTGCGAAGTCATTGCGATCAAGCGACTTTGGCAAAGGTTTTTCGAAAAACGGCGTGGCCATATAGGCGCCAACGACCGTCCGAATGATTCCGCCCTCGCTGGCGATCATACCATCGGCGTCGTACGGCACGCCGCCCTGGCGGGATACCCATTGATCGATCAACGCATTGCCAGGACCGCTGTCGAATGCGACCGGGTCCCCGTGCTGCGGCACGAAGGTGACGTTCGAGATGCCACCGATGTTCACGAAGCAGACCGGAAACCGACGCCACGCCACCGGCAGCGAAGCGGCCAGCGCCGCGTGGTAGGCCGGCACGAGCGGCGCGCCCTGCCCGCCATGCACCATATCGTTGGCGCGCATGTCGTAGACCACGGACAGCCCGGTTTCGCATGCGAGCAACGCACCGTCGCCCAGTTGCACGGTCAATGCCTGCTCCGGCCGATGCAGAACGGTCTGACCATGGAAACCGATCAGTTCGGGCCTGATCTGCGGGTTTTCCTGCATGAAGGATCGGACCGCGCGGGCGTGGCGCAGTGTCAGTTCGCGTTCCAGTTCGCCAAGATCACCGGGCCGCTCATCGCGCCGCTGGATCGCTTTGGCACCGTTCAGCGCCGCCTCGATGCGCCGCCGAAATGCCGCTTCGTAAGGCGTGAAGGCGCTCGGACCGCGCCGCACGTCGCCTTCGCCATCCGTGGCGACGACAGCCAGGTCGATGCCGTCCATTGACGTTCCGCTCATCAGTCCAATCGCGCAAGTCAGCGTCATCGGGCGCCTTTTCCTTGTGATTCTCGTGTTCGGGATGCTAAAGGCGCACGCGTCGGCGCGCCATCGGCGCGCGCGGCCCAAGACGCCATCAGAAAGCCAAGACAATGCCCGCCTTCAAGTCCGATTTCCTGCGCACCTTGTCCGAACGCGGCTTCATCCACCAGATTTCGGATGAAACCGGCCTCGACGATCTCTTCGCGAAGGAAACCGTGACAGCCTATATCGGCTTCGACCCGACGGCGCCGAGCCTGCATGCTGGCGGCCTGATCCAGATCATGATGCTGCACTGGATGCAGCAGACCGGGCACCGCCCTGTCGCCCTGATGGGTGGCGGGACCGGCATGGTCGGCGACCCGTCCTTCAAGGACGAGGCGCGCAAGCTGATGACACTCGACACGATCGCGTCGAACATCGCGTCCATCAAGAAGGTCTTCTCCAACTACCTGACGTTCGGCGATGGCCCGCGTGACGCGTTGATGGTCGACAATGGCGACTGGCTGCGCAAGCTCAACTATCTCGAATTCCTCCGTGACGTCGGCGCGCATTTCTCGGTCAACCGCATGCTCTCCTTCGACAGCGTGAAGCTGCGGCTCGACCGGCAGCAGTCGCTGTCGTTCCTCGAATTCAACTACATGGTGCTGCAAGCCTACGATTTCGTGGAGCTCAACAGGCGCTACGATACACGCCTGCAGATGGGCGGCTCGGACCAATGGGGCAACATCGTCAGCGGTATCGATCTCGGTCACCGCATGGGGACGCCGCAGCTCTACGCCCTGACTTCCCCGCTCCTGATCACGGCGTCCGGCGCCAAGATGGGCAAATCGCTCAACGGCGCCGTCTGGCTCAACCCCGACATGCTCTCGGCCTACGAGTTCTGGCAATACTGGCGCAATACCGAGGATGCCGATGTCGGTCGCTTCCTCAAGCTCTACACGACGCTGCCGCTCGACGAAGTCGCGCGGCTGGAGGCGCTTGGCGGCTCGGAGATCAACGACGCCAAAAAGGTGCTCGCGACCGAGATCACGGCGATGCTGCATGGGCGTGTGGCGGCGGACCAGGCGGCGGAAACCGCGCGCAAGACCTTCGAGGAAGGCGCATTGTCGGAAAGCCTGCCGACCATCGAGATCGCCGCCGCCGAGCTTGCCGCCGGCATGGGCATTCTCGCTTTGGTGGTCCGCGCAGGGCTCGCAGCCTCGAACGGTGAGGCGCGGCGGCAGGTTCAGGGCGGCGGCGTTCGCCTCAACGACGAAGCGATCTCCGACGATCGCCTCAACGTTACCGAGGATGCGCTGACCTCCGAAGGCGTCCTGAAGGTGTCGATGGGGAAGAAGAAGCACGTGCTGCTGCGCCCGGTCTGACCGGCGCACCAAGCTACCTGTATTCGAAGACCGAGCGGAAGATGCCGGGCGCGATCACCGATAGCGGGTTCACCTCGAGTTGAGGGTTCTGCGTGCTTCCCGCCACGCGGAAGGTTATGCCGATCAAGCCACGGTCGCGGCCATTGCCGAGGATCTGGCCGATCAGCGGAATCTCGCCAAAGATGCGGTTGAGGCCGTATGCCGGCATGAACGTGCCGGTCATCGCCATGTTGCCGGCCCGATCGTAGAGCATCCCCTGATAGGTCGCGCCGACAAGCGGCCCGCGCAGCACGCCTGAATCGAGGGAGAGATAGCCGACCCCCTTTTCGATTTGCGAGTAGCCCTGCTCGAACTGCACGCGTGACGTATCGATCTCACCGCGCACAGCCTGGTTCAGCGAGCGCCCGCTTTGCGCCGGCGCGGTCGACACGATCGAGCTCAGCCTGGGCTCGTTGACCAGCCAGAAATCGCGCGCATCCACGCGGCCGCTCAACGGGCCGTCACCGCGCCCGGCAAGTGCCAGCGTGATGTCGCCACCTTCCATGTTCTCGTAGAGGTCGAGGAACCGGAGCAATGTGCCGGCGTCGCCGGATCGCATCTCGACCCTGCGCGTGTCTCCATCGCGGCCGTCCCGGAACGTCACCGGACGCCCCTCCGGGGTCGTTGCGTTGAATTCCAGCACGTCCGTGCGCGCGCCCGTGCCGGAATAGTTCAACTTCACGTTCCGGAACGTCGCGCCGTGGAAACCGACGAGCGACGCGACCTCCATGTCGATCGACACGGGCACAGGCTTGCCGCCGGCAGCCGTGCCGCCCTTCGCGTCCGCCGCGTAGAGTTTTACGATCGACCGCGCGTCGATGCTCTGCCCGCGAATGGTGATCGCGTAGCCCTTGCCCTTGGCGACCATGTCGAACGAGAAATCATCGCCGCGATTGAGGCTTGCCGACGGAAAACGTGCACTCACGACGTTTCCGCCCACCAGCGCCAGCGCGCCGGTCGCCCCGAACGTGTCTCCGCTGAGCTTGAAGTCGGTCAGGTCGATGCGGTTACCGTCCGTCTTCATCGCAAAGGCTACATCGCCTCCGACACCGTTGCCCTTGCTCCATCCCACCCATGGAATGGTCAACGTCGCCCGGTCGAGGCTGGCGGTGATCAGGCGGCGATCCTTCGAGGCATCGTCGAGCTCGACCTCGGTCGTCCCCGAGAGAAGCGTGTTCAAGCCCGGCGCTATCGCAGCGCGCGCCTTGTCGTCCAGTTGAAGCGCCACGCGGCGCGCGCGCGCAACCGTGCTCTGGCCGAGCGGCTCCACGAGGCTGAGCGTTGCGGGCGCGCCGTTCAGACGCGCTTTCGCGTCGATGACGGCGCTGCGCGGGTCGACCTTGATCGTGCCCGCTGCATCGCTCACCACCTGCCCTTCGAACGGTTTGGCAAGATCGAGATCGGTGTAGGACAGCTCGACGCGCCAGGCGAGGTTCTCTGCCGAGATGTTGCGCTGGAGCGGGATGTCGGCGACCACCAGGCCAGAAACCTTGCCCTCTATCTCGTCTGGCTGGATGTCGATGAAGCGGTCGACATTGATCGGGTCGTAGCTCGCCAGTTGCATGACGGCATCCGCGTCGCCCGCGACATTGATGTTCAACTTGCCGATCACAGGCTGCATGTGCACGTCGCGGATCGTGAGGGTTCCGCCGCTCGCGGCCACCGTGCGGCCGCCCGGCATGAAGACCGTGCCGCTTTGCAGCGCGACATCGATATCCGTGCCGCGAAAATCGACGGAGCCGTTGCTGTCCCTGACGGGCGGGATGCGGCCTGCCACGTCGAAACGCGTACCGCTGATCGTGAACGCGCCGAATATCTCGTCCGCACCAAAAGGAATGCCATTGCCCATGCGTCCGGGCGGCACGTCGAGTTCCAGACTGCCCTCCCCGACGAGACCGCCATAGATGTTTGCCAGCACCCAGTTGCGCGCGCCCGGCGCTGCGAACCACGGCCAAAGCTGCTTGACCTGACTGACAGGCATGTCATCGACGGAGAGCCGCAGATTTATGCCGGGCGTCTTTCCCTCAACGCGCGCGATTGCCGCGTTTCCGCGCAACTCGCCCTGGCGCGAGCGCACCCCGATATCCTCGAGCGTCAGCAGGGACGCATCGGGGTTCAAGTGCCCCGCGATACGAGCGACCGCCTCCAGCGCGGGCTCGGGCGAACCTGCGGGCGCGATCACCGACCCGTCACTCACCAGTTCGAAGCGATAGCTGTGCTTGCCGTCCGGCGCGGCGGATGCAGGCGTCGGGCCGATTGCGCCATGGAAATTCCAGGTCGATCGGCCGGTGGCCACCCGAAGCGCATCGATCTCGAGTTTTCCGGTGCCATGAACCGCGGCCGCCTTGAGATCGATGTCGCCGACGATCCTGTCATTGTTGCCCAATTTGATGTCCAGGCCGGCGATGCGCCCGGAAATGTCGAAGACATCGCCCTCTGCGCGCTGTGTGCCGGCGATGGCGAGCGACGCCGACGAGAATGCGCGGCCGTCATCGACGGCGTCGGGCTCGACCGCCATCTCGTCCTCGCCCGATGCATCCAGGCGGACGGACAGCGTCCGGATCAGGCCGGTCCGGGCGTCGCGTGCGGCCTCGCCATCGATCGTGGCGATGCGGCCCCCGACTTCGATCGTCGCCGTCACGGACAATTCGCCGGACGGGCTGCCACGGAAGACGGCCTGACGGATATGAAGGGGATTGGCGTCGGCACCGGCTCCCAGAGCGATCTCGACATTCTCGAAGGAGATGTGATCGACGTCGCTTCGCCCGGTCGAGCCGATGATGCGCTGCGCGCCTTCGAAGAGCGCCGCGATGACCGCGTCCGGGTCGATCAGCCCGCCTTCGTCGAAGATCGCAAGGCCGATACCGCCATCCGTGCGTGGCATGGCCGCAAGCTCGATGCGCGCGTCGCCGATCTGGACGTTGCCGAGCTTGGTTTCGCCTCGGATGAGCGGGAAGATGCGGAGGCCGAAGCGCATATAGCCGACCGCCATGGCCTCCCTGCCCTCATCGGCCGACACAAGACGGGCATCGCTGACTTCGAGCGTCGGGCGGCCCAAATCTCCGAGCGAAATACGGGTGGCGCGTATGCGTGCATCGAAGTCTTCGCCGACGAGGGAGGCGACGGCGGATTGTGCCTGTACACGCAGCCTCTCGTCGCCGATCCCGCTCCAGATTGCAGCACACACAAGCAAAGCGAGCACGGTCACCACCGCCACGGCGCCGAGCGTCATTCTAGCCGCACAGCGCGGAGCCGTCCTCCACAGAGTTGGCTTGGCCTTGGGCACAGCCGAGGGAAGATCATCCAGGCACGCTATGTCGCAGCGGCGAAAGCGGATCTTCTCGTGGGGAGGAACCTCACTGTGCACGCCGGATGGGCCTGTTTCCTGTGATGGACGAATCTGACGAAGCTACTATATCCCCGTTCGCGACAGCATAACCACCTGGAAGGGGGACCGCATGGAACACATCAAGATCGGCGACGAAGCGCCCGATTTCGACCTGCCTGGCGATGGCGGCACACGGGTGTCGCTATCCGCCCATAGGGGCAAGATTGTGGTGCTGTTCTTCTATCCGAAGGACGACACCAGCGGCTGCACCGTGGAGGCGATCGATTTCACCGCGCTCAAGCCCGACTTCGATGCTGCCGGCGCGGTGCTGGTCGGTCTTTCGCCGGACGGCGTGAAGAGCCATGATAAATTCAAGAAAAAACATGCACTTGCGGTCGATCTTGCATCCGACGAGGACAAGACGACGCTCGAACGCTACGGCGTCTGGGTCGAAAAGAGCATGTACGGACGCAAATATATGGGCGTCGAACGCACCACACTCCTCATCGACAGGGACGGCAGGATCGCCCGCATCTGGAACAAGGTAAAAGTGCCCGGTCATGCCGCCGAGGTGCTTGCCGCCGCAAACGACATAGGCTGAGCGAAATCGGGAACAAATCGCTCTCGCATCGCGTTGCCCACACGAACCAACGAAATCGTGATCTCAGGAGGCAACATGTTGCGCGGACTTCTTTTGTGGATGATCGGAATACCGATCCCGATCATCATCCTGCTCTGGCTGTTCTTCTAGTCACCCCGCAGACCCGATAAACGCCCCGGCCTCGTCCGGGGCGTTTTCGTTTTAGATGCCTCATTCGCGCAACGGGCAAAGCTTTGTTAACCCTAACATTGTGTAATCAGACCATAGATTTTCTACGGTTCGGGTGTGTCAGTGACAGACTATCGGCAGGCTTCGGTTTTCGGCAGACGCAAGGAACCGCATACGGTCATCATCGCGCGCGGCGACGACATAAGGCACTTTACGATCCGTCCTCTGGCGGCTGCCTTGCTGGGGTCGGCAGTGGCCGCGGTCGCGGTCGGCTATCTCCTCGCGACGTCCTATCTCGTGCTGCGCGACGACCTCATCGGCGCATCGGCCGCGCGGCAGGCACGCATGCAGCATGCCTACGAGGATCGCATCTCGCTCCTGCGCGCGCAGGTCGATCGCATCACCAGCCGCCAGTTGCTCGACCAACAGATCGTCGAAAGCAAGGTTTCCGAACTCCTCGCCCGCCAGTCGCAACTCACACAGCGCCACGGCCGCATCGGCCCTATGCTGGAGCGCGTCAAAGGCAGCCCGGCGCAGCTTCCGACCGATGCTCCCGTTCCGGCCGTGAAACCGGATTTGCGGGCTGATCTGTCCATGCCGATCACCGCGGACAGCACGGCAAGCTCATACTGGCCGAACCGGCCGCAAGCCAACACCTTCGAAAGTGCCGCGGACCGGGCGGACAGGCTCTTCGTATCGATCAATCAGTCGTTGCGCGCCATCGAATCGGAGCAACTCGAAGGCCTCGATGGATTGGCGGAAAATGCATATCAGACGGCGGACCAGATAGCGGAAGCCCTTGAAGCCGCCGGCCTCACCGTCGACCTCGACCTTGGCGAAGACGGAATCGGCGGCCCGCTCCTGCCCGTCGAAAGCGGCAAATATTTCGAGGCGCGTGTGCGCGAACTCGACGATGCAATGAACAAGCTCGACGCCGTCAAGGCAGTCGCAAAGGTCGTGCCTATCCACAACCCTGCACCCGGCAAACCCGTATCGAGCAGCTTCGGCATTCGCCGCGACCCGATCATCCGGCGCCCAGCCATGCATGCCGGCATCGACTTTCGCGCCAAGACCGGGACCAGCATCGTGAGTGCCGGCGCGGGGACCGTCGTGAAAGCGGGCTGGAACGGCGGCTATGGCCGCATGGTCGAGATCGACCACGGCCAGGGCCTGACGACGCGCTACGCGCATATGAGCAAGATTCTGGTCACGAAGGGCCAGACCGTCGACACCGGCGACATCGTCGGAGAGGTCGGCTCGACCGGCCGCTCGACCGGTCCGCATCTGCACTACGAAGTGCGGCGCGACGGGACGCCTGTGGACCCGCTGCGCTTCCTGAAAGCCGGAAAGACAGTCGGCAAGCTGATGTAGCCTGCCGACGTCTGGTCCAGATCAATCGATATCCGCGATCTCTGCCCCCGCGCCGCCTTCGATGCGTTGCGAGAGGGCGGCTTCCATGAAGTCGTCCAGCTTACCATCCAGCACGTCCTGCGGGCTCGTGCTTTCCACGCCCGTCCGCAGATCCTTCACGAGCTGATAGGGCTGCAGCACGTAGGATCGGATCTGATGGCCCCAGCCGATCTCGGTCTTGGAGGCCTCGGTCGCGTTGGCGATGGCCTCGCGCTTCTTGAGCTCTTCCTCGTAGAGACGTGACCGCAGCATCTCCCACGCCTTGGCGCGGTTCTTGTGCTGGGAGCGCTCCGCCTGGCAGGCGACCGCGATTCCGGTCGCGATATGCGTGATGCGCACCGCGGAATCCGTCGTGTTGATGTGCTGCCCACCTGAACCGGACGCGCGATAGGTATCGATGCGGACGTCGGATTCGGACACGTCGATCTGGATCGAATCGTCCACGACGGGATAGACCCATACGCTTGCGAACGACGTGTGTCGGCGCGCATTCGAATCGTAGGGCGAGATGCGCACCAGACGGTGGACCCCCGACTCGGTCTTCAGCCAGCCATAGGCGTTGTGGCCCTTGATGACGACCGTCGCAGACTTGATGCCCGCCTCTTCGCCGTCATGGACTTCCAGAACCTCGACCTTGAAGCCACGACGTTCTGCCCAGCGGGTATACATGCGCAACAGCATGTTCGCCCAGTCCTGGCTCTCCGTACCGCCCGCACCGGCGTGGACTTCGAGATAGGTGTCGTTGGAATCGGCTTCGCCCGACAACAGCGTCTCGATCTGACGAGCCTTGATTTCGCCGCCCAGGGCACGAATCGCGGTTTCGGCTTCCGAGACGATGGATGCGTCGCCCTCTTCCTCGCCCAAGGCGATGAGCTCGATGTTGTCGTTGAGCGCCTGCGTCAGGCCCTTGATGGACGTAATGCCGTCCTCGAGCCCCTGGCGTTCGCGCATGAGTTTCTGCGCTTCCTGCGGATCGTTCCAGAGGTCGCCGTCCTCTGCGCGCATGTTGAGGTAATCAAGTCGCTTCAGCGCCTGATCCCAGTCAAAGATGCCTCCTCAGCAGGCTTATGGCCTGCTTGATTTCGTCGACGAGATTTTCGGTTTCTGCGCGCATGGCTGCGTCTGTTCCTGTTGTCTTTCAGGCGGGGTTTTCGATCGGCGCGGACCATAGGGACCGAGCCATTGCGTGTAAAGGGAAAGGGCTCGCAGCAATCTGCGAGCCCTCAAATGCGTCGGGATTTACACGTTGCGCGTCAGTAAAGACCGCCACCGCCCGAGCTGATCGCCTCGCTGGCCTGCGGCGAAAGCTCACGCGCGCGCTCGGCGGCCTGGAGGTCGTCCGCACCGATGACCCAATAGCTGTCAGCGGGTCCGGTGCCGGGCTTGAACGCTTCCATGATCGCCCCACCGGCGCCTTCGCGCGCGCGCATGCCGGTCTTGCGATCGACAGCGATCATCTTCATGCCTTCAGGCACGCGGAAATCAACCGGACGCGTGTCCTTGAGGGCGGCCGCCATGAACTCCTTGAAGATCGGTGCGGCGATGCCGCTGCCGGTAGCGCCTTGCCCCATCGGGCGTGGCTGGTCGTAACCCATGTAAAGGCCGACGACCAGGTCAGGCGTGTAGCCGACGAACCAGGCGTCCTTTTCCTCGTTGGTCGTTCCGGTCTTTCCCGCAATCGGCCGCCCGAGCTCGGCGATGGTGGCGCCCGTGCCGCGCTGGACGACGCCTTCCATCATGGACGTGATCTGGTAGGCCGTCATGGGATCGAGAACCTGTTCGGCATTGCTGATCAGTGCCGGCTCGGACTGGCCATCCCACTCCTGCGCGTTGCAGCCTTCGCAGACACGCTCGTCATGACGGAACACGGTCTTGCCGTAGCGGTCCTGGATACGGTCGATCATCGACGGCTTGATCTGCTTTCCGCCATTGGCCATCACCGAATAGGCCGACACCATGCGCATGACGGTGGTCTCGCCAGAGCCCAGCGACATCGCGAGCACCGGCAACATCTTGTCGTAGACGCCGAAGCGCTCGGCATATTCGGCGACCAGGCTCATGCCCATGTCGTTGGCAAGTCGAACCGTCATCAGGTTTCGCGAGCGTTCGATGCCGGCGCGCAGCGTCGATGGACCGGCAGAGCCGCCGCCATAGTTCTTCGGCTCCCAGACCTGATTGCCGACGCGGATGCTGATCGGCGCATCGAGCACCACGGACGCCGGCGTGTAGCCATTGTCGAGCGCCGCCGCGTAGACGAACGGTTTGAACGACGAACCCGGCTGGCGGTAGGCCTGCGTGGCCCGGTTGAATTCCGACTGCGAAAACGAGAAACCACCGACCATGGCGAGCACGCGGCCCGTATGCGGGTCCATGGCGATCATGCCGCCGGAGACTTCCGGCACCTGCCGCAGCATGTAGCCGTCGCCCTCGGCCTTCTTTTCAACGAAGACGACGTCGCCGGTCTTGAGGACCTCGGCGGGCGAATTCGCCTTGAGACGCTTGCCGTCCACGGTGTGGCGCAACGCCCAGTTCATGTCCGCCGTCGCGACAAAGCCGGTGTTCCGCTCCTTCACGAACTCGCCGGATGCCTGGCGATCGGGCTGAATGCCGATATCGAGCCCCTCGCCCGACGAGCCGAGTACCACCGCCAGGGTCCACTCCGGCACGTCGGTCATGCGCTTGACCTCGCCCAGCGCAACGCCCCAGTCGCCGGTCGCGTCGATCGTCGTGACGGGGCCGCGATAGCCGCGCAGCGTGTCGTACTTGATCAGGCCGTTCTGCAGCGACTTGCGCGCCTTGACCTGCAATTCGGGGTCGAGCGTCGTGCGGACAGACAATCCGCCTTCGTAGAGCGCGTTTTCGCCATAACGCGAGATGATGTCGCGACGCACTTCCTCGGTGAAATACTCTCCGGCGAAGAGGTAGTTGCCGCGCTGGCGTGGCGAAACGTTGAGCGGCAGCGCCTTCTCACGCGACGCTTCGTCCGAATCGACATAGCCGTTCGAGACCATCTGGTCGATGACCCAGTTCCGGCGCTCGATCGCACGCTCCGTATGCCGGAACGGATGGTAGTTGGACGGGCCGCGCGGCAGAGCCGCCAGGTAGGCGGCTTCGGACACGGTCAGTTCATTCACGGACTTATCGAAATAGGTGAGCGCGGCGCCTGCGATGCCGTAGGCATTCATGCCGAAGAAGATCTCGTTCAGATACAACTCGAGGATGCGATCCTTCGAATAGGCCTGCTCGATGCGGAACGACAAAAGCATCTCGCGGACCTTGCGGTCGATGGTCTGGTCCGAGGACAAGAGGAAGTTCTTGGCGACCTGCTGCGTGATCGTCGACGCGCCGACCGGACGCCGGCCGGAACCGAGGTTCTGAACGTTGGTGATCACCGCGCGGAACAGGCCGGTCACGTCGATGCCGGGATGCGTGTAGAAATTCTTGTCTTCCGCAGAGAGGAAGGCCGCCTTCACGCGGTCGGGCACCGCCTGGATCGGCAGATACAGCCGGCGCTCACGTGCGAATTCGCCCATCAGCGAACCATCGACCGCGTGGACGCGCGTCGTTACCGGCGGCTCGTAGCGCGCCAGAACTTCGTAATCGGGCAAATCCTTCGTCAAGCTGCCGATGTAGATCGCCAACACGGCCGCACCGGCCAGCGCCAGCGCGACACCGACGCCGAAGAAATATCCGATAAGACGTATCATGCCCACTCCAGTCTGCGGAACGAAAGGTCCTTACGCCGCATAGACGCATTGCGGGGTACGTACCGCGTTCGCTCCGTTCGTCGCCTTCTGGTTCGCCCTTGTGGGCAAAATGCGGCGACATGAACGTGTGCCTACGCGATTCTGCAATTTAAACACACGGTGTGATGCGTATGCAACGAAACGAAACGTGAGCGTCAGCCGCCCACATCCTGCCTTCCCTGAGCGAAAGCCTTGATGGCTGCGGCGATGCCTTCGGCGGCCTTTGCGCGCCACTCCGGATCACGAAGCTGCGCCTCGTCCTCCTCGTTGGACAAATAGCCCAGCTCCAACAGGACAGACGGCACATCGGGCGCGCGCAGCACCCTGAAGCTGGCGAACCGGTGCGGGTTCGTCTTGATCATCTGGATTTCGCTCGAAAGCTCTCCCACGAGCGACCGCGCGAAGCGGAGCGAAAAGCCCTGCGTTTCGCGTCGAATGAGGTCGATCAGGATGTCGGCGACTTCCTGATTGTCCTCCTCGACGTCGATCCCGGCGATCTCATCCGCGAGGTTCTCGCGCATGGCCTTGGCGGCCGCTTCGGCATCGGACGCCTTGTCTGAGACGGTGTAGACCGTCGCGCCGCGCACGTTCTTCAGTCGGATCGCATCGGCATGGATCGAGATGAGCAGATCCGCCTCATGCTGGCGCGCGATGCGGACGCGTTCGTCCAGCCGGAGAAACAAATCCCGATCCCGCGTCATGAAGACGTCGAAACGGCCGGTATCCTCGAGCATCTTCTTCAATTCGAGGGCGAAGGCGAGCGTGATCGTCTTTTCCTGCGTGCCGGTCACGCCCTTCGCGCCCGTATCGATGCCGCCATGCCCCGGGTCGATGACGATCCGAAAGCGATCGGCCGTGGGGTCGCCACCCTGCCCCAGCCGATCGGCCTTGCGCGTGGTCTGCGTCGACCCGGTCGATTCGATCTGCTCGGCCATCGCGGCCTCGAAGGCTCTCTCGGAACTCGCCACGATATCGGCCACGAGACGAAAGCCTTCGCTCTCCTCGTTCTGCAGGATGTCGAAGCGCTCGATCTCGAAGGGACCGTCGAAGGAAACGATGATTCGCGAATTTCCCTGGTCGAGATTGCCGTGACGCACGCCGGTGACCATGCCGCGCGCTTCGAGCGCGCCGGCATCGAAGCCGAACGCCGCTTCCTGCATGTCGATCACCATGCGATGAGGATCGCGCAGCAAGAACCAGCGCATGTCGGGCTCGCGGTCGAACTGAACCACGAGGCGCATGCGTGACGTGTCGCCTGCCATCTTGAAATTCTGCGCCTGAAGCACCGTCGGCGACGCAGCGCTCGATGGCAGCGCAGCGATGCAAAGCGCCAGCAAAGCGAGGCACCAGATAAGCATCCGCGCGGAAACCGACGAATCGGCGCGCCCGGTCGGGGCGGATGATGCTGTCGGTGTCTGGCTTTGCGGCTGCATTGTCCTCACGCAGTAACGCGTTCACTGGAAAGCGGAATTAAGGATTGGTAACGGCCTATGGTTAAGCAACCCTTTCACCGCGAAGCTGAACCGCTCGACGCAGACCGCGCCACAATGCGGTTTTGAAATGAGGGTTGCCATGCGTCACGTCAAATCATAAAAGCGAGCTAGGATCACTGCAATGCCTGTGATCGTTCCAGCCTGCCGCTCCACCCTTGCTTAGGCAGCAACGGCGTCAAGTGGTTCAGAAGGCCCGACCGGTCCCGGCACAGGTGTTTCCGACAAAATTTTCTTCAGGGCGTTCCCAGTGACGCGGGATTCCCTGGCGTGAGGAAAAACGGATGGGTCTTTTTGCCTTTCCGGCTCTGTATGAGCACATTAGCTGGTCCGCACAGGCGGACTTAAGTTCAAAATGTTCCGCAATAGCGAGATGATCGAAAGCCAGACCATGCCACAGCCCGGAAGAAACCGCGCCGTCCCGGCCGCGGCCCGAGCGGCTGGTCGACCTCGGCTGAGCGATGCGGACGCCCAATTGTCCGGCGCGCTGGCCAGAACATCAGGCAGGAGACGCGCATATGCGCTCCTGCGTTGGTCTGCCCCCGCCGGGGAGACATATTATAATGCCCAACAAGATGCTCATCGACACCTCCCATCCGGAGGAAACACGGGTCGTCGTCGTACGCGGTAACCGGATCGAAGAATTCGATTTCGAGTCGCAGGACAAGAAGCAGCTCAAAGGAAACATCTATCTCGCCCGCGTCACGCGGGTCGAACCGTCGCTTCAGGCGGCGTTCGTCGAGTATGGCGGCAACCGCCATGGTTTCCTGGCTTTCAGCGAAATTCACCCGGACTACTACCAGATCCCCGTTGCCGATCGTCAGGCGCTTCTCAAGGCCGAGGCCGAGGATGCCGCCTCCGAGGACGATGACGACGACAATGAAGAGCGCGGTGGCCGCAACCGCCGCCGCCGCGGCAGCCGCAATCGCGGCCGCGGACAGGACCGCAAGGCGTCCGAGACCAACGGCGACGACGAATCGGCCGAAACGCCGGCCGTTGCGGAGGACGAAACGACGGCTGCGGCTGAAACCGCGGAAGACCAGAGCGGCTCGGCCGACGGCGATGATGCCGAGAACGGCGATGGCCGCACGATGGCGCATGCCGTCGACGCCGACGTTGTCTCGGAAGACGTGTCGCGGCATGCCGACGACGAGCACCATGATGATGGCGAAGACGCAGACGACGCGCCGTCTGGCAAGCGCGGCGGCGGCAATGGCGACGAGGACGAAGTCGTCTCGGTCGGCGCCGAGGACGCTCTGGAAGAAATCCGCGAGCGCCGTCGCCCGATGCGCCGCCAGTACAAGATCCAGGAAGTCATCAAGCGCCGCCAGATCCTGCTGGTACAGGTGGTCAAGGAAGAGCGCGGCAACAAGGGCGCCGCACTCACGACCTACCTGTCGCTGGCCGGCCGCTATTCCGTCCTGATGCCCAACACCGCGCGTGGCGGCGGCATTTCGCGCAAGATCACCAACGCAACGGATCGCAAGCGTCTCAAGGACGTCGTGAAGGATCTTGACGTGCCGCAGGGCATGGGGGTCATCCTGCGCACGGCCGGCGAGAGCCGCACCAAGGCCGAGATCAAGCGCGACTACGAATATCTGATGCGCATGTGGGACAATGTCCGCACGCTCACGCTCCAATCCTCCGCGCCCGCCCTCGTCTACGAGGAAGGCTCGCTGATCAAGCGTTCGGTGCGTGACCTCTACAACAAGGATATCGACGAGATTCTCGTTGCAGGCGAGGAAGGCTATCGCGAGGCCAAGGACTTCATGCGCATGCTGATGCCCAGCCATGCCAAGGTGGTCCAGCCCTATCGCGACACGACGCCGATCTTCGCGCGCAACGGCATCGAGGCACAGCTCGACCGCATGGTACAGCCCCAGGTCACGCTGAAGTCGGGCGGCTACATCATCATCAACCAGACGGAAGCACTGGTTGCGATCGACGTCAATTCGGGGCGATCAACGAAGGAGCATTCGATCGAGGACACCGCGCTCCAGACCAATCTGGAAGCAGCGGAAGAAGTCGCGCGGCAGCTCAGATTGCGCGATCTCGCTGGCCTGATCGTCATCGACTTCATCGACATGGAAGAAAACCGCAACAACCGTGCGGTCGAAAAGCGCGTCAAGGACTGCCTCAAGAATGACCGCGCGCGCATCCAGGTCGGGCGTATCTCGCATTTCGGCCTGCTTGAAATGTCGCGTCAGCGCATTCGGGCATCCGTTCTCGAATCGACGATGCAGACCTGTCCGCATTGCGGCGGTGCCGGCCACGTCCGGTCCGAATCGTCGGTTGGCCTTCTGGTCATCCGCGCGATCGAGGAGTTCCTGCTCAAGGATTCGCGCCACCACATCACGGTGCGGACACCCGCATCGACGGCGCTCTACGTGCTCAACCACAAGCGCGCCAACCTGACCGACCTCGAAAACCGGTTCGGCCTGACCATCACGGTCGAGGCGGACGAGACCGTGCGCTCGCAGCACTACGCCATCTTCAAGGGGGCGGCGTCCGAGCGTCCGATCACGGCGATCCCGGCGACCCTGCCCGTCTATCCGGAAGAGCCGGAAGACGAGATCGACATCGAAGTCGAGGAGGACGAAGAGGTCGAAGTCGTGGAAGCTGCCGCTCCGCAGCAGCAGCCCCAGCGTCGCGCGGAAGAAGACGGCGATGGTCAGCGTAAGCGCAAGCGCCGTCGGCGCCGGCGTGGCGGGCGTGATCGTGAGCGTCCTGAAGGAACGGACGCGGCGGTGGCGGCTCCCGCAGAGGATGCCGAGGACGACACCGGCGAGGATGCGGACGATGCACCGCAGGATACGCAGATCGTCGCTGACGGCTCGAAGAAGCGCAGACGCGGAAAGCGCGGTGGAAAGCGCAACCGTCGCGAAGACGGCGACGAGGCGAGCGGCGAAGACGCCGTGGACGCCGATGCCACCGCAGCGGACGTCATCGAAGCCGTGGCTGTGGAAAGCATCGCAACGGTAGACGATGCGGCGATGGCGGCGGTCGAGGAGACCGGCGCACCGAGCGAACCGGCCGAAGCCGTCGAGATTGCCGCTGAGCCGAAGAAGAAGCCGGCGCGGCGTTCGACGAAGAAGGCCAAGGCAGTCGAGCCGGAGGTGGTCGAGGCCGCTGCCGATCTCGATGTGGCTCAGCCCGAGGTTGCTGACCCCGCACCGGCCAAGCCGAAGCGCGCGCCGCGCCGCAAGGCTGCCGCGGCTCCGGCTGAGACGGAAACCGAAACCGTCGCGGTCGAGGTGGCCGAGGAGATCGCTCCTGAAGCGCCCGCAGCAGAAGAGGCACCGGCACCTGCCGCGCCGAAGCTGGTTTCGAGCAAGCCTGTCGTCACCTCGTCGGCACCCGACACGGAAGACGATACCAAGCCGCGCAAGGCAGGCTGGTGGCAGCGGAAGAGCTTTTTCTAGGCATTCCCTCGTTCGGGAAATGCATAATACAATAAGGAAAACCGGCGCTTGCGCCGGTTTTCTGCATTCTGAGGTACGATCAGAGCCAGTTTCGCATGCGCTCTATCGCCTTCGCGACATCCGGCTCGCTCCCCGCATAGGACAGCCGCAGGAACCGATGCCCCTCCCTCATGTCGAAATCGACGCCGGGCGTCGCGGCGACATGGCACTCGGCCAAAAGCTTGCGCGCGAAATCCATGCTGTCATTGGTATGACGCGAGACGTCGCAATACGCGTAGAACGCTCCGTCCATGGGTGCCGCCAGCGGCAGGCCGATTTCCGGCAGGCCCCGCAAGAGCAGCGAGCGGTTCGCGATGTAACGCTGCTTGACCTGGTCAAGCTCTGCCGTCGCGTCGAAAGCGCGGATCGCCGCCACCTGAGACAGTTCCGGTGCTGAAATGTACAGGCTTTGCTGAAGCCGCTCGACGGGCCTCACGAGGTCTTCCGGCAGCACCATCCAGCCGATGCGCCAGCCGGTCATGCAGTAGTATTTCGAGAACGAGTTGATCACCGTCGTGTCGCTGCCGTAGGACAATGCGCTGACGTCGGGCCCGGTATAGTTCAGCCGGTGGTAGATTTCGTCCGAAATGACCGTGATACCCATCTCGCGAGCCGCCTCGATCAGGGCGCCCAGCGCTTCCGGCGGCATCACGGCGCCAGTCGGGTTGGCGGGGCTGGCAAACAGCAGCCCCTTCAATCCGCGCTCGCGATGCGCGTCTTCGAGCATTTCGGGCGTGAGCCAGGCATGCTCGGCCAACTCGATCTCGACCACCTCGAGCTCCAGCGCGGCCAACACGTTGCGATAGGCGGGGTAGCCGGGTGCCGTGATCGCGACGCGATCGCCCGGATCGAACATAGCCAGGAACGCGAGGTTGAAACCGGCCGACGAGCCTGTCGTCACCACTATGCGGGAAGTCGGCACGTCGATGCCATAGTGATCCGCGTAATGAGCACTGATGGCGCTGCGCAGACCCGCGAGCCCCAGCGAATCGGTGTAGCCGATGCGCCCTATGCGAAGCGCTTGGGCGGCTGCATCGCGCACGATCTGCGGCGCGGGATCGGATGGCTGACCGACCGCGAGCGAGACGACCGGATGTCCCAGCGCCTTCAGCCTGTTAGCTTCCGCAAGCACGTCCATCGCATGAAACGGCTCGACCGCGCTGCGCTTCGATATTGGGATCGTCATCGGCTGCGTTCTCCTGCAGATCGGAATGCGCCGCACAAATGCCCGAAAGATATGGGGATCACAAGTTCATGAAATTATTCGCTCCGCCTTTCCACGTCTCCTGAGGTCGGCTACCTGTGAAAGCCATGTTGTCGATCCATCCAAGCCGCATGGCCATGCGCGTAACCGCGACGTTTTTCCTGATCTTCAGCCTCGCGCTGTCATGCGTCGCGCCGGCTCTGGCGCAGCAGCGCGGCCTGTCGCTCGTACGCGACGCGGAGATCGAAGCGTTGGTGCGCGACTACGCGCAGCCGATCCTTCAGGCCGCCGGGCTTGGAAGCTCGGGTATCGAGATCGTGCTGGTCAACGACACCTCGTTCAACGCTTTCGTGACCGGCCGCCGCATTTTCATCAACACCGGCGCGTTGATGGCGGCCGAGACGCCCAATGAAATCATCGGCGTTCTCGCGCATGAGGCAGGCCACATTGCCGGCGGTCACCAGCAGAGGCTTCGCGATCAGCTTTCGCGCGCGCAGACCATGGCGATCGTGGCCGCCGTGCTGGGCGTCGGCACCACCATCGCCGGCGGCATGGCCCGCGACCAGGGACTGGCGCAGTCGGGCACCGCGATCATGTCGGGCGGCATGGAAGCCGCGCGCCGCTCCGTGCTGAGCTATCAGCGCGGCGAGGAGACGACGGCCGATCGCTCGGCCATCACCTATCTCGAGAAGACCGGACAGTCTGCAAAGGGCATGATCACGACCTTCGAGCGCTTTGCGAGTTCCATGTCGCTGGCGGGCGTGCGCGTCGATCCCTATCAGGTCAGCCACCCCATGCCGCGCGAGCGCATAGCCAACCTTCAGGTGTTGGCGCAGCAAAGCCGTTACTACGACAGGAAGGACCCGCCTGCCCTGCAGCAGCGGCATGACATGATCCGCGCGAAGATCGCAGCCTTCACGCAAGGCCATGCGGCAGCGCAGCGTCTGTTCCGTGACAATCCGCGCAGCACCGCAGCACTTTACGGCGACGCCATCGGGACGTTTCTGGCCGGCAACGCGCGCGCGGCTGTCGGCAAGATCGATGCGCTGGTTGCCGCCCAGCCGAACAATCCCTATTTCCATGAAATGCGCGGCGAAATCCTGATGAAGGCAGGTCGGCCGGCGGAAGCCGCCGACGCATTCGGCCGCGCCTTCCGCCTCGACAGCAACAAATCCGGCATCATTCAGATCGGATACGGACAGGCGCTGATGGCGACCGGCAAGCCCGATGCGCTGCGTCAGGCCGTCAGTGAACTCCAGACGGGCTTGTCTCGCGCGAAAGAGTATTCCGCCGGCTACCGCCATCTGGCGCAGGCCTACGCGCAACTGGGCGATATCGCCGCCGCCGAACTTGCAACCGCGGACGGCCACTTCTATTCAGGCAATTATCGCGACGCCAAGATTTTCGCCGCGCGCGCCCAGCAGAAGCTGCAGAACGGCTCTTCGGGCTGGCTGCGTGCGCAGGACATCATCAACTACCGGCAACCGGGCCGCTGACGCCCGGTCGGCCAACACAAGGACTTCGCATCATGAGCAAGGCTATCGCCCTCGGCATCGCCGGTGTCACGGTTTCGGCCGCGATGCTCGCCTTCGGCTACACAGCCGGCAGCCGCAGCGACCACGTGGCGGCGGCGGTACAGCCGCCGGTCGAGCAGTTCGCCCCGTCTTCGCAGACCGTGGCGCGCGGCGATGTCGAGGCGATCGTCCGCGACTATCTCGTTCAGAACCCGGAAATCCTCATCGAGATGCAGACGGCGCTCGAACAGCGGAGTCAGGAGCAGCAGCGGCTCGCCCAGGAGCAGACGATCGGCAACGCGTCGGATGAAATCTTCAACGCATCCTATGACGGCGTCATCGGAAATCCCGACGGCGACGTCACGATCGTCGAGTTCTTCGACTACAATTGCGGGTACTGCCAGCGCGCCATGCAGGACATGGAGGCGATGGTCGCAGCCGACCCCAACCTGCGCTTCGTCATGAAGGAATTCCCGATCCTCGGCCCCGATTCGCAGAAGGCACACGTCGTCTCCATGGCGCTGCATCTGATCGCACCGGAGAAGTACGACGCGTTTCATCGCGAACTTCTCATGAGCGGTCGTGCGACCGAAGCCTCGGCGATCCGCGCCGCGCTCGCGCAGGGGGTGGACGAAACCGCCTTGCGTGAGGAGATGAAAAACCCGGCGATCACCGAAGCATTCGGCAAGACTTACGAGCTCGCCAACCAACTCTCGATCACGGGCACGCCCTCCTACGTGGTCGGCAACGAGGTCGTGTTCGGCGCGCTCGGCCAGCAGGTCCTGGCCGAGAAAGTGGAACTGGCGCGTTCCTGCACCGGAGAAAATTGCTGAACCCATCGAAAACAGGCTTAAAGCGCCTGTGGACACGGCAAAGAACGCACTTGCGCTCTTTGCCGTGCCGACTAAGCCCGTTATAGAGGTCGCGGCGCGCAGGAACTGTTTTATGACGAATACCGTATTCATACTGAACGGCCCGAATTTGAATATGCTCGGAAAGCGCGAACCGGGCATCTACGGCGGCAAGACGCTCGACCAGATCGGCGACGACTGCCGTGACGCGGGCAAGGAAATCGGGATCGACGTCGATTTCCGGCAATCCAACCACGAGGGCGTGCTGGTCGACTGGATCCAGGAAGCGGGCGCTGCTGCGAAAGGTCTCATTATCAATCCCGGAGCCTACAGCCACACGTCGATCGCGATCCACGACGCGATCCGTTCGGTCTCTCCGCTGCCGGTCGCCGAGGTACACCTCTCGAACATCCATGCGCGCGAGGAATTCAGGCATCACTCCTGGGTAACGGCAGTTGCCACCGGAATGATTTGCGGCTTCGGGCCGTACGGATACACCATGGCGCTTCATGCGCTCGCCGCCCGGTTCTGACCGGTCGCAAGAACAAGGGACAAGGGACGAAACTCCGATGTCGACAAAAAAAACCGGCGTTGACCAGCAATTGATCCGCGATCTCGCGGGCATTCTGGACGAAACCAACCTCACCGAAATAGAGGTCGAGCAGGACGATATCCGCATACGCGTGTCGCGCCAGCCGGCTGCCGTGCAGGCCTATGCGGGACCGAGCTACGCACCGGCACCGGCATCAGCGGCGGCGCCTGCCCCTTCCGCTCTGACGGCGCCTCCGGCACCCGCCGAGACATCGAAGAACGCTGTGCCTTCCCCGATGGTCGGCACCGCCTATCTCTCGCCGGCACCGGGCGCCAAGGCGTTCATCGAAGTCGGCCAGGCGATCAAGGAGGGGCAGACGCTCCTGATCATCGAGGCGATGAAGACCATGAACCAGATCCCCTCGCCGCGCTCGGGCACCGTGACAGCCATCCTCTTCGAGGATTCGCAGCCGGTCGAGTACGGCGAGCCGCTTGTCGTGATCGAATAGCGTCGGGACCAGAGGATGTTCCAGAAGATCCTGATCGCCAACCGCGGCGAGATCGCACTCCGGGTGCTTCGCGCATGCAAGGAACTCGGCATCCAGACCGTTGCCGTGCATTCGACGGCTGACGCCGACGCCATGCATGTGCGCCTTGCCGACGAGAGCGTCTGCATCGGGCCTCCGCCTTCGCGCGACAGCTACCTCAACATCCACCAGATCGTGGCCGCCTGCGAGATCACGGGCGCCGACGCGATCCATCCCGGCTACGGCTTCCTGTCGGAGAACGCCAAGTTCGCCGACATCCTGGCAGCGCACAAGATCACCTTCATCGGCCCCTCGGGCGACCATATCCGGGTGATGGGCGACAAGATCGAAGCCAAGCGCACCGCAAAGCGGCTTGGGATTCCCGTTGTTCCGGGCTCCGAAGGCGCAGTGACGGAAGACCACGAGGCCAAGCGCATCGCGGCCGAGATCGGTTACCCCGTCATCATCAAGGCGTCCGCCGGCGGCGGCGGTCGCGGCATGAAGGTTGCGCGCAACGAGGAGGACCTGTCGGTTGCGCTCTCCACCGCAAGGTCCGAAGCGGGCGCCGCCTTCGGCGACGACGCCGTCTATATCGAAAAATATCTCGAGAAGCCGCGCCACATCGAGGTGCAGATCGTCGGAGACGGCGCCGGCAACGCGATCCATCTGGGCGAGCGCGACTGCTCGCTCCAGCGTCGGCACCAGAAGGTCTGGGAAGAGGCGAACTCGCCGGCGCTGAACGCGACCGAGCGGGCGCGCATCGGCGGCATCTGCGCGAGTGCTGTGGCCGATCTCGGCTATTCCGGCGCGGGGACGATCGAGTTCCTGTACGAGAATGGCGAGTTCTATTTCATCGAGATGAACACGCGCCTCCAGGTCGAGCATCCGGTGACCGAGGCGATCACCGGCATCGATCTCGTGCATGAGCAGATTCGCGTCGCATCGGGCGGTGGCCTGTCGGTTCGCCAGGACGATATCCGCTTCCAGGGGCACGCCATCGAGTGCCGTATCAATGCGGAAGACCCGAAGACGTTCGTGCCTTCGCCCGGCACGATCACGCATTTCCATACGCCGGGCGGCCTCGGCATCCGGGTCGATTCCGGCGTCTACTCCGGCTACCGCATCCCCCCCTACTACGACAGCCTCATCGGCAAGCTGATCGTGCATGGACGGAACCGCGTCGAATGCATGATGCGTCTGCGACGCGCGCTCGACGAGTTCGTGGTCGACGGGATCAAGACGACGCTTCCGCTCTTTCAGGATCTCGTGGGCAATCCCGACGTAGCCAATGGCGATTACGATATTCACTGGCTCGAGAAGCATCTGGAAAATCCGGAATAAGGGCGAACGCCCTGAGCGCCAACGCGATGGAAATGCGCTGGCGCTCTATGGTATCGTCCGGCGATGATCCCGGTGCACCGTAGATTGCCGTTCCGGCCCCATGCGATAGCGCAGCGATGACCCGACCCTTTGCGCCCGGCCACCGCATACCCACGGAACTCCTGCTGCGCGCCTATGCGTCGGGCGTCTTTCCCATGGCGGAGAATGCCGACGATCCGGAGGTCTTCTGGGTCCGACCCGAAACGCGCGGCATCATCCCGCTCGATGGATTTCATCTCCCCAAAAGCTTGCAGAAGGTGATCCGTCAGCGCCGTTTCACCCTGACGGTCGATACGGATTTCGACGGCGTCATCGATGGCTGCGCGGAGGCGAAGACGGGCCGCCTGTCGACCTGGATCAACAAACCGATCAGGCAAGCTTATGGCGCGCTGTTCGACCTCGGCAACTGCCACACGGTGGAAGCATGGCGCGAGGGACGGCTCGTCGGTGGCCTCTACGGCGTGACACTCGGGCGGGCATTTTTCGGCGAAAGCATGTTCTCGCGCGAGACCGACGCGTCGAAAGTATGCCTCGCGCATCTCGTCGAGCGGCTGCGTGAACGTGGGTTCGTCCTGCTCGACACGCAGTTCACGACCGAGCATCTGACGCGATTCGGGGCCGTCGAAGTGCCGCGCGCCAAATATGAGCGCATGCTCGCGGACGCGGTCGACGGCGACGCTCAGTTCAACTGATCAGCCTCGAAAGACAAATCGCCGACCGCTCAATTGGTGGCGGCGGCTTCCGGCGGTGGAACGTCCGACTGCTGCTTGCAGGTCTTCAGCCATACATCGTAAACTGCGTGTTCGACCGCGTTGAGGCCCGGACTTTCGGCAAACATCCAGCCCGTGAAGATACGGCGGATTTTGCGGTCCAGCGTGATCTCATCGACCTCCACGAAGGAATCGGTCTTCGGCTCTTCGGTCTCGGGCGCCGAATAGCAGACCCGCGGCGTCACCTGCAGAGCGCCGAACTGCACCGTCTCGTCGATATAGACGTCGAAGGTGATGATGCGGCCGGTGATCTTGTCGACACCGGTGAATTCGGCAACCGGGTTTTTCACGCGCTCGGAAGGACGCGCTTCCTGCGGCTGTACGACCCCGTCATCCGGCGTGCCCTGCGGCTGGTCGGAAAGCGGTTGCTGCTGCTGGAACTGCGGGTCGCCTTGAAGCGGCGGCAGCGGGAATGATTCCACCTGCGCGATCGCGACGGACGCCCAGCCGCTGGCGAGAAGAGCCACCCCGGCCGCGAACGACGTGGCGCGGCAATGCTTGAAGTGGCGCTTAGCGATCATTCGGACGAACCCGTCGGGTGAAGAGAGGCGGCTGGACGCAGGATACGGGAAAGGCCGATAACGCCCAAATGTGGCGAGACTGGTATCCGGGCCAGCCCCGAACTCTGCGAACCGTATGTCAGGAGCCCGGGGTCCAGGCGTCGTAGTCGCCCGTCACGCGCGGGCGCTCCTCGCCGGTGAGCAGGGAGCCCTTCGGACGATAGGCGGCCGGACTGCCGGTCAGGTTCGGGATATGCGGCTTCTGCCATTCACGCGCCTGGTAGGTCTCGGCGCTTGGCGGCGTATCGACGCGATGGTGCATCCAGCCATGCCAGCCGGGCGGGATCATCGAGGCTTCCGCATAGCCATTGTAGATGACCCAGCGCCGCGTCAGGCCATCCGAATTGACGCCGCCCTCGTAATAGACATTGCCTGCCTCATCCGAGCCGACGCGCTTGCCATAGCGCCAGGTGTGGAGCCGCGTGCCGAGCGTCTGGCCGTTCCACCACGTGAAAAACTGCGTGAAAAAGGTCTTCATCGATTCCTCTGGCAAGGTCGGTTGCCGCTCGTGGCGTTATGGCGCTCGCTGCTCGCAATGGCAAGACCGTAGCGGGTGCGAGACCAACTGTCGCTCCTATTCGAGCCGCAATTTGAAACCCATATGGCTCTTGGCGAAGCCAAGTCGCTCATAGAAGCGGTGGGCGTCGGTTCGGGCCGCATTCGAGGTCAGTTGCACGCGCCGCGCGCCGACGTCCCGCGCACGCTCGATCGCGAAGCGCATCATCGCTTCGCCGATGCCCCGGCCGCGCATATCGGCGCGGGTCTGCACGCCTTCGACGTTGAGAGCTGCCGATCCGCGCCCGCTCATCGAGACGATCAGGGTCGTCTGGAACGTGCCGACGACCTCGCCATCGGCAACCGCGACGTAGAGCGTATCGTTTTGGCTCGCCGCGATGCGTCGGAATGCTGTTTCGTAGTCGCCGAATGCATGCGGGTCCGTTGTATCGCCGTGACCGCCAAGTGCATCAGCGACAAAGAGCGCGACGATAGCCGGAATGTCGGCCGTCGTCGCTTCGCGTATCGCGGGCCGGAACGCCGACATGCCGGTCAGTCGGCCCAGACGATCGGGCGCTCGTAGATCAGCGCCGGAATGCCGGACTGGCCGGATCCGCAATTGGCCGTGCTGCCTGTATGAGCAAACCCCTGCGCCAGATAGAAGGCGATGGCCTTCTCATTCGCTTCCTCGACTTCGAGGCGCACCGTATTGGCATCGGGGAAGCAGCTTTCGACCTCGTCCAGCAGCATCCCTCCGACGCCGCGCCCCTGAAAGGCCGGCCGGACGTAAAGCTGGCGCAGCATGACCGTCTTGCCGTCGTCGATGGCGGCCGCGAATGCCATCCCGCTGATCGCCTCACCGTCATCGGCGACGAGGAATTCGGAGTGCGGCTTGTCCAGCCTTGCCGTCAGCGCGGCAATCGAATGCCATTCATCGGTGATTTCCGTGACACGGGCCGGCCCGTAGATCGCGTCGTAGGTGTCGTGCCACGTCTCGACCAGCAGCGAGCGGATCGCCTCGAGATCACCTGAGCCTGCCGTCCGAACGAACATCCGCTACTCGATCCCGAGCTTGGCCTTGACGAGGTCGTTGACCGCCTGCGGATTGGCCTTGCCGCCGGTCGCTTTCATCACCTGGCCGACGAACCAGCCGGCCATGGAGGGTTTCGCGCGTGCCTGTTCGACCTTGTCGGGGTTGGCCGCGATGACATCGTCGACAGCCTTTTCGATCGCGCCGGTATCCGTCACCTGCTTCATGCCGCGGCTCTCGACGAGTTCGCGCGGATCGCCGCCTTCGGTCCAGACGATTTCGAACAGGTCCTTTGCGATCTTGCCCGAAATGGTGCCTTCCTTGATCAGGTCGATGATCGCACCGAGCTGGTCGGGCGAAACGGGAGCATTTTCGATGTCGCCGCCGGCCTTGTTGAGCGCGCCCAGAAGGTCGTTGATGACCCAGTTCGCGGCGAGCTTTCCGTCGCGGCCGGCCGCCACCTTCTCGAAATAGTCGGCAATCGCCTTGTCCGAGACGAGGATCGACGCATCGTAGGTCGAGAGGCCGAGGCTTTCGATCAGCCGCGCCTTCTTGTCGTCTGGCAGTTCCGGCAGGTCCTTCGCCAGCGCGTCCACATAGGCCTGGTCGAATTCCAGCGGCAGGAGGTCGGGATCGGGGAAGTAGCGGTAGTCATGCGCTTCTTCCTTGGAACGCATCGAACGCGTCTCACCCTTGTTGGGATCGAACAGACGTGTTTCCTGAACGATCTTGCCGCCGTCCTCGAGAATGCCGATCTGGCGACGGGCCTCGTATTCGATCGACTGGCCGACGAACCGGATCGAATTGACGTTCTTGATCTCGCAGCGCGTGCCGAACGGCTCGCCCGGACGGCGAACCGAGACGTTGACGTCGGCGCGCATCGAGCCTTCGTCCATGTTGCCGTCGCATGTGCCGAGATAGCGCACGATAGTCCGCAGCTTGGTCAGATAGGCTTTCGCCTCGTCGGAAGACCGCATATCGGGCTTCGACACGATCTCCATCAGCGCGACGCCGGAACGATTCAGGTCGACGAACGACATGGTCGGATGCTGGTCGTGGATCGACTTGCCGGCGTCCTGCTCCAGATGCAGGCGCTCGACGCCGACTTCGATGTCCTCGAAATTCCCCTCACGGTCGGGGCCGACCGAGACGATCACTGTCCCCTCGCCCACGATCGGCTGCTGGAACTGCGAAATCTGGTAGCCCTGCGGAAGATCGGGGTAGAAGTAGTTCTTCCGATCGAAGACCGACTTGTGGTTGATCTTCGCCTTCAGCCCGAGGCCGGTACGGATCGCCTGCTTGACGCACTCCTCGTTGATCACCGGAAGCATGCCGGGCATGGCGGCATCGACGAGGCTGACATTGGAGTTCGGCTCCGCGCCGAAGGACGTCGACGCACCCGAGAACAGCTTGGCTTCGGACGTTACCTGCGCATGCACCTCCAGCCCGATGATCACCTCCCAGTCGCCCGTGGCGCCGGGGATCATTCGCTTCGGTTCGGGTGTGCGCGTATCGATGAGGGTCATGGCATTCCGGTCGTTTTTGTCGCGTGACGGATTGCACAGTCGCTAGATCAAACCGGCCACGCTGGCAAGATGACAGGCCGCCGCCTCTGGCGTTTCGGCACGTATGACGCTATATCAGCCGCCTCCCATGGAGCTTTTTATGTTCACGTTCTGCAGTGAGTCCCGATAGAGCCCTGACGTCCTTCGAGATCGTCAGGGCATGAAAACAGCGAACCACCGCGCCGCCTAAGCGGCAGCGGTCCTCTTCGTTCGGCCTATGGCCGGGTTTTCAGGACTTACTTCGATGAACATAACGCGCGCGGAACAGCGCATCCTGCATCTTTTGGCACAAGGCGGGTGGATCGAACTCGAACGCGACGATGACGGCCGTATCGAAGTCGTACACTGCCATACCCGAGACAATTGGCGG
This sequence comes from Mesorhizobium sp. CAU 1732, assembly GCF_039888675.1. Classification (NCBI taxonomy): domain Bacteria; kingdom Pseudomonadati; phylum Pseudomonadota; class Alphaproteobacteria; order Hyphomicrobiales; family Phyllobacteriaceae; genus Mesorhizobium; species Mesorhizobium sp. CAU 1732. Next base: position 2,222,977 of record NZ_JBDQQR010000001.1, on the reverse strand, counting down.
TTCTCCGGCTTCGACCTCGATCTCTTCCGGCGGCTGAAAAGGCGCCGTGCCGTCGCCTCGCGCGGCGGCGGGCCTTACCGCATCACACGGCGCGGCCTGGAACTCGTTCGAGCCCGCCTCGACAACCGTTGAAGCAGGATGATCCCGCCGGTGCCTGAGCATCGGCGGGACGACCTGTCATGCAGTCGCGATGTACTCGCGAATCTGCTCGGCCTCGCGTTCCACCTCCTCGATACGCCGCTTGACCACGTCGCCGATCGAAATGATGCCGTCGAGTTGACCGTTCTTCTCCACGGGCAGGTGACGAAATCGGCCGCGCGTCATCAGTTCCATCACGCCGTTGACGGTATGGGTCTCACGGCAGGTGGTGACCTTTGCGGTCATCACGTCGGCAACCCGCGCATCGAGCGCCGCCACACCGGTCGCTCCGACTGCGCGTACGATGTCTCGTTCCGATAGAATTCCGATGATCCTGTTGTCACCGTCGGTGATCACGACGGCACCGATGCGCCTCTCCCCCAGCAAAGTCGCGGCTGCACCGATCGTGGCCTCCGGGTTCAGCGTGACCACGTCGTGGCCTTTTTCCTCCAGGATGGATTTCACCGTCATCGCGCGCTCCTCCGTGCTCGGTCAAAGACTCAGGCCGTACGCGCCAGGTCGGCTCGTCGCGAAACGATCACGACCGTCGGCAAAACCGCCAGCCTGCATGCAACATCGTGCGCCGGGGAACGCTGATTTTCAAGGGCGGGCGAGATTCCGGCTTCGACTACGCAGCCGGGTCATCGCGTTTGTCGAAGAACCTCAGGAGAAAGAAACCGGCAAGAAAGCCGCCGACATGGGCTTCCCACGCGATCTGGCCATCCGACCCCGGAACCCCTCCCCAGAGGCCCATCACCAGATTGACCGCCATCCAGACGACGAGGAACGTCATGACGGTTCGAGAGCGGAAGACTTGCGGCACCGAGAGGATGGAACCCGTGAAAGCGCCCTTCCTCGCGCGCCGGTCGACCTGGAAGCCAAAACGCGCAGCCGCGCCCATCATGCCCGAGATCGCTCCCGAAGCACCGACAAGCGGCGACTGGTCGTAGGGATGAAGCACGAAATGCAGCGCGACGGCGGCAAGCGACGTGACGAGCCAGAAGGCCAGAAAGCGGCTCGCTCCTATCCGGTTGGCGAGCGGCGAACCAAACGCCGCGAGCCAGATCATGTTGACCGCGAGATGGCCGACGCTTCCATGCAGGAACGCATAGGTCCACGGCGCGAGGAACGCGTAGATATCGACGAGATAGCCGCCCGTATAGCGGACGGGAATGAACGCGAAGCGCACGATCAGGCCGATATCCTGATCCTGGCTTAAAACGTAGAGTCTCATCAAGTGAATGCCGACGCAGGCAGCGATGAGGATCACGACGATACGCGGCAGATTGAAAACCGGCTCGCGCACGGCGGCTGCGCCGGGCTGATTCTGCTCGTCCAAGTCGGAACGGGTCGATTCGGGGTCTGAGGTCATGCCAGCCGATGTGGTAAATGGGCCTTTCGGCTACCAGACCCCCGCGCAAATGAAAAGCCGTCCGGAGTTTCCTCCGAACGGCTGGTCGAGCCCCCATGCTCACCCAAGAACTTGTTCCGCCGGGACCTTTTCGCCGCAGCGCCGTCCCCCTTGACGTGATTTCCAGATGCCACAGCCGACGGCCGCGGGCAACGTAAACCCTTTGTTAACCCTAACAAACCGGAACGCCGTGAACAACGGTTAACGGCTCTGGCATGCCTTCTGCCTGTACGGGCATGTAGACCATCGGACGGCACGTTTCTGTTCACCGATGGAACATTCCGCGACGGACAAGGGGCGGTGAGGGAATATGAAACAGGAAGGATCGATTGCGCTGTTCCAATACTGGAACAGGTTGCGGGACGGACGTCCGGCACCCCGGCGCACCGAGATCGAACCGGCCGACATCAAGTCGCTGCTGGCCGACACGTTCATTCTTGAAAAGGACGCGCGCGGCGAACCGGTGTTCAGGCTGGCGGGCACGAGGCTTTGCGCGACCTATGGGCGCGAGTTGAAGGGGTATTCCTTTCCGCTCCTGTGGTCGCGCCGCGACCAGCGCATGGTCTCGCGCCTTGCCTACAGCGCGTTTCACGACAAGTCAGTGGTGGTGGTGACCTATATCGGGATCAGCCAGAGCGGACGCGAGAACCCGTTCGAGATGGTCCTGCTGCCGCTGGAAGGCGGACTGGGAAGCCCGCGTTCACTCGGCGCGATCACGCCCGAGCACAAGCCCTACTGGCTTGGCGCCGACCCAATCGTGGAAGGCCGCGTGGACACGTTGCGCGTGGTCGATCCGGAGAGCGAGCCGGCCTTTCTCGCCAACCGGTCCTCGTTCAGCACGCCGCCCATCGCACCGGCCGATTCGCAGATGCTCCGCGACGGGCTCGATCGTCCTGACCCGGGACGTCGGATCCGCCACCTCGTCGTGTTCGACGGCGGTCGCGAACGTTAATCTGCAACACCTCTCCCGCCCCCCGACTTACCGTATATTAACCGGACTTGGCCTAAGTTCCGCGACGTCTCTTCGGAGTATCGCGTAGCTTGAGGGAATCCGGGCGGATGCAGATATGATTTCAACGGCGACGAATACTGCGCCGTCACGGGCCGAGCGCCGCAACTTCCAGCGCGTGCGTGTAAAGATCTATGGCCGCTACATGCTCGAGGACCGCTCGGAGCATCCGTGTCAGGTTGTCGACATGTCGCCAGGCAACGTTGCATTTCTTGCAGACCAGCCCGGCCAGCTCGGCGAAAAGATAATTGCCTATCTCGATCATATCGGCCGCGTCGAGGGTGTCGTCACGCGCGGGGTTGAAGGCGGCTTCGCGATGACGATCGTCGCATCGGAGCGCAAGCGCGACAAGCTTGCGGCCCAGTTGACCTGGCTTGCCAACAAGCATGAACTGGACCTGCCGGAAGATCGCCGCCACGAACGCGTCGCGCCGCGCAACCCGATGAGTGTCATGATTCTCGGCGATGGCCGCCAGTATCAATGCCGGATCATCGACCTGTCCCTTTCCGGTGCAGCCGTCGAACTGGACGTGAAGCCGGCGATCGGTGTCGCAGTCACGCTCGGCACGATGCGCGGACGCGTGGTGCGCCATTTCGACGACGGCATCGCGATCGAATTTTCCGTCCTGCAGCGCGAAGAGACGCTCGAGGCAGAATTCAGCGGTCGCCGACAGGCCTGATCCGCCCTATTCCATAGCCCTGTCAAAGCCGGCCTTCGTGCCGGCTTTTTTCGTTGTTCCGACGATCCTGTTGTGGCGCAGCGCAGGCTGCCACGATCGATAAAGTTTTAGATAAATTCGACTAAAAATTATATAGTTATCTATTCAAATCTATACCATCTTTTCGGCAATATCGATCTGCCTTTGAAGCAAGTTCTACTTCGCTCTTTTGCGCGGAATAAATCCGCACCTGTCATTGTCTCCTCAACAGGGGAGACTACACAATGGGGAAGCAGGGGACACTGCTCGCGGCAATGACCGCAATCGTCTTGGCCGCGGGCGCAAACGCGGCTGCAGCACAATCATTCATGCCCACGGGCGGACTTTCGACCCAGCCGGTCGGACATTACGATTTCTGCCGGCGTACGCCACAGGAATGCACCAGCACGAGACAGGCAGCGCCCGTCAATCTGACACGTGAGCTGTGGACCAAGATCGTCGAGGTCAACAATCTGGTCAACACGATGATCACGCCGCGCACCGACATGGAAATCTGGGGCGTCGAAGAATACTGGTCCTACCCGGTCGATGGCGTGGGTGACTGCGAGGACTACGCGCTGGAGAAGCGCCGCCGTCTCATTCAGGCCGGCGTGCCTGTTTCCAACCTTCTGATCACCGTGGTTCGGCAGCCGAACGGCGACGGGCACGCGATCCTGACCGTCAACACCAGCATGGGCGACTTCGTTCTGGACAATCTGGAGCCGCGCGTCATGGCCTGGAGCGAGACGGATTACCAGTTCCTCAAGCGCCAGTCGGCACGCCATGCCGGCATGTGGGTTTCGATCGACGACGGCCGCAACGTGCTGGTCGGCAGCGTCAGCTCGAACAGGTAAGCGAACACAGGGACAACCCGGTCGAGTCCCCACCCTCCCCGTCCCCAACGACCGGGTTCAGGAGCCGGCCCTTTCCCCAAAGGGTCGGCTCCGTCATTTTTCGGCATTGAGGAGGAACTGGGAGAGCGAGATTTAGGCTGCGCAGCCTAAATCTCGACGACCTTGCCTTCGGCGAGCGTCACGCGTCTGTCCATGCGCGCGGCCAGATCGTGATTGTGCGTTGCGATGAGGCATGAAAGGCCCGACTGGCGGACCAGTGCCTCCAGAGCATCAAACACGTAGGACGCCGTCGCGGGATCGAGATTTCCCGTCGGCTCGTCGGCCAGCAGGAGAAGCGGCGCATTGGCAACCGCGCGGGCGATGGCGACGCGCTGCTGCTCACCGCCAGACAATTCGGCCGGGCGATGCTCGGCGCGCGGCCCGATCTTCATGTAGTCCAGCAACTGAATCGAACGATCGCGCGCATCCTTCGGACCAAGGCCGCGGACCAGTTGCGGCATCATGATGTTCTCGATCGCGGAGAACTCCGGCAGGAGATGATGAAACTGGTAGACGAAACCGATCTGGTTGCGCCGGATCGCGGTCCGCTCGTCGTCGCTCAGCCGTCCGCAGGCACGACCATTCAGGATCACATCGCCGCCATCGGGCCATTCGAGCAGGCCCGCCGTGTGAAGCAATGTCGATTTGCCAGCGCCCGACGGGGCGACGAGCGCGACGGTTTCGCCGCGATGCAGCGTGAAATCGGCGCCGTCGAGAATCGTCAGCTTGCGCGCACCCTCGTCGTAGCGGCGTTCGACGGCTTTCAGTTCGAGCAGAACATCCTTCGCCATCATTCGTACCGCAACGCTTCGACTGGATCGAGCCTGGCCGCGCGCCAGGCGGGGAACAGCGTCGCGATGAACGACAGCAACAGCGCCATCAGGACGACCGAGATCGTCTCCTGCATGTTCATCTTGGCGGGCAGTTGCGACAGGAAATAGAGTTCGGGATTGAACAGGGTCGTGCTGGTGAGCCAGGAGAAGAACTGGCGTATCGATTCGACGTTCAGGCACACCACGACGCCCAGAATCACGCCCGCGATCGTGCCCGTCACGCCGATCGCAGCGCCGGTCATCACGAATATCCGCATGACCGCGCCGCTCGTCGCACCCATGGTGCGCAGGATCGCTATGTCCCTGCCCTTGTCCTTCACAAGCATGATCAGGCCCGAGATGATGTTCAAAGCCGCGACAAGCACGATCAGCGTCAGGATCATGAACATCACGTTCCGCTCGACCTGAAGGGCTGAGAAAAACGTCTGGTTTCGCTGGCGCCAGTCCGTCAAGAAGATCTGGCGTTGGGCGGCCGTTTCGACGAGCGGGCGCAGCGTATCGACCGCGTCGGGATTGTCGACGAAGACTTCGACCGTCTGGGCCAGGCCTTCCGCATTGAAAAAGAGCTGCGCCTCCCCGAGCGGCATGAACACGATCGACGCATCGTATTCCGACATACCCACTTCGAATATCGCGCTCACCGGATACGTCTTCTGCCGTGGGGTGACGCCAAACGGCGTAACGTCTCCGTCAGGCGCCACGAGCTGGATCCCGTCTCCGACGCCCAGGCCGAGCGTGTCGGCCATCCGCTTGCCAATCGCGACGCTTTCCCCGGCGTCGAAACCTTCGAGCGTTCCCTCTCGGATGTTACCTGCAACCGTCTGGAGTTTCTCGATGTCCTGCTCGCGCAGGCCACGGACAAGCGCGCCCGAGCCGGTCCCGACCCGCCCGGTGGCGAGCACCTGGCCCTCTACCAGCGGGATCGCATAGCGCACGCCGGGTACACCTTCGATGCGGCTGGCGACCTCGGCGTAGTCGTCGAACGGCCGGTCGATCGGCTGGACGATCAGATGCCCGTTGATGCCCAGGATCCGGTTCAGCAGTTCTTCGCGAAATCCGTTCATCACGGCCATGACGATGATCAGCGTCGCGACCCCCAGCATGATGCCGACAAACGAAATCAGCGAGATGACCGAAATGACCGTGTCCTTGCGCTTGGAGCGCAGATAGCGCCACGCAACCATCCGCTCGAAGCCGGAAAACGGCCCCGCCCCGGACAAGGGTTTCGTCTCGGCCACGCTCATTGTGCCTTTCTCGCGCCCGCGATCAACTCGGCGATCGGTTTGTTGTGACGCTCTCCGGTCGCGCGATGCTTGACCTCGACCTCGCCGGCAGCAACACCGCGCGGGCCGACGATGACCTGCCACGGTATGCCGATCAGGTCCATGGTGGCGAACTTTCCGCCGGGCCGCTGGTCGGTGTCGTCGTAGAGCACGTCGTGACCGGTCGCTGTGTAAGCAGCTTCGATCTCGGCGCAGACGCGGTCGCATTCAGCATCGCCGGCCTTCATGTTGATCAGGCCGATGTCGAACGGCGCGATCGATTCCGGCCAGATGATGCCGTTCTCGTCATGGCTCGCCTCGATGATCGCCGCGATCAGCCGTGTCGGGCCGATGCCATAGGAGCCGCCGGATACGAAATGATCCTTGCCGTCCGGCCCCGTCACCTTGGCGCCCAGCGGCTTCGAATATTTGTCGCCGAAATGGAAGATGTGCCCGACCTCGATGCCGCGCGCGGCCAGACGGTCACCCTCCGCGACCTTGGACCAGACGTCCTCTTCATGCATCTCCTCGGTCGCGGCGTAGGGCGTCGTCCAGTCCTGAACGATGCCGGCGATCGCTGCGTCATCCGAAAAATCCGTATCGTCGCCGGGCACGGCGAGGTCGAGGAAGTCGCGGTGACAGAACACCGCGCTTTCGCCCGTCTCGGCGAGAATGATGAACTCGTGGCTGAGATCGCCGCCGATCGGGCCGGTGTCGGCGCGCATCGGTATCGCCTTCAGCCCCATACGGGAGAAGGTGCGCAGATACGACACGAACATGCGGTTGTATGCGGCGCGTGCGCCCTCGAAATCCAGATCGAACGAATACGCGTCCTTCATCAGGAACTCGCGCGAGCGCATCACGCCGAAACGCGGACGCACTTCGTCGCGGAACTTCCACTGGATGTGGTAGAGGTTGAGCGGCAGGTCCTTGTAGGACTTCACGTAGGACCGGAAGATGTCGGTGACCATCTCCTCGTTGGTCGGCCCGTAGAGCATGTCGCGCTCATGGCGGTCCTGAATGCGCAGCATCTCCTTGCCGTAGTCGTCATAGCGACCGCTCTCGCGCCACAGCTCCGCCGACTGGATGGTCGGCATCAGGATTTCCAGAGCGCCTGCCCTGTTCTGCTCTTCGCGGATGATCTGGTTGACCTTGTCGAGCACACGCTTGCCAAGCGGCAGCCATGAGAACGAGCCCGCTCCCTGCTGGCGGATCATGCCGGCACGCAGCATGAGCCGGTGCGAGACGATCTCGGCCTCGCGCGGATTTTCCTTCAGGATGGGCAGAAAGTAACGCGACAGACGCATGAGGAATTCCGTGAGAAGAAGGCGCTGCGGAATCATGCGCGCCTGGGACTTATTTGCCAGCGCTTCATAGCGATTTCGTGGCGCTATGGAAACCCGAAGCCAGCCGCGACGACGCATCCCTTGCGTGAGGGAAAGCTAGGCAGTCGCTGCCGAACAATTGTGCAGTGCAGCACATGTTGAGGTGTTCTCGCGCAATATTTTAGGTGACAAGTTCGTGAAGGTTGGTCTACTGTGCTCAACATAATCGAGAGGGCAGAGAAAAAATCCGCCCTCCTGCGCGGTCAAAGTCTTGGGAGGATGCGATCTAGGCGCGATATTCCGCAGCCGCCGTCAAACGGAAAGCAGATCGGACGCGTTTAAATTGCAAGGCTTCGGCCTTGCATTTTTTTTGTGCATCGAAATAAATCAGAAAACGCCGATCGCCGTGGTTGCTTGATGGCGACGTCATGCGCCCGGCTCAGCGTGCCGATGGACCTATCCGCGGGATGTCGTTGAACGAAAAACCGAAATAGACCACCGCAACATAAAACAACCCGAAGATTATTCCCGACACGATCGTGGTGCGGATGACGGCGCCGCGCATATGTGCGCCTCTAGGCGCGCTGGGCATCGTACCGAGCGTCACCTCGCCGTCCTCTTCCTGGGTCTTGAGCCCGATGGGAAGCATGGCGAACAGCACGACCCACCACAAGATGAAGTAGATCGCGAAGATGGAAATCCAGGTCATCGCGCATCACACCTGTTCGAGTTCGACGAGCGTACCGAAGAAATCCTTCGGATGAAGGAAGAGCACCGGCTTTCCGTGGGCGCCGATGCGCGGTTCCCCATCGCCGAGCACGCGCGCGCCCTGCGCCTTGAGGTGGTCGCGAGCGGCGGCGATGTCGTCCACCTCGTAGCAGACGTGGTGCATGCCGCCGGACGGGTTCTTCTGCAGGAACGGCAGGATCGTCGAGTTGTCGCCCAGCGGCTCCAGCAGTTCGATCTTGGTGTTGCCGACATCAACAAAGGCGACGGTCACGCCATGCTCGGGCAGCGGCTGCGGTTCCGAAACGCGCGCGCCCAGCGCATCGCGATAATGCGCGCTCGCCGCCGCGAGATCGGGGACGGCGAGAGCGACATGGTTCAGACGTCCGAGCACGGCAAAGCTCCTAGCGCGTGATGAAGACCGTCACGATCGGCTTCTTGCCCCACGCCTCGTTCGCGGACGAACGGACCGCGCGCCTCACGGCCTCGGCGACAAGATCGAGGTCTTTTCGCCTGACACGCGGAATACTATCAACCGCGCCAATCGCCGCATCGACCATCAGTTCCTCGAGAAGTTCGCCCTTCGCGTCCTTTTTCGCGACGCCAATCGCGACGAGGTCGAGGTCGCCAGAAATATCGTAGCGGTCGTCGAGCACCACGTTCACCGCGACATGGCCGGCGAAGGACAGCTTGCGCCGGTCGCGCACGCCCACCTCGTCCTCCGAACCGACGATACGGCCATCCTTGAACACGCGCCCGAACGGCACCTGGTCGATGATTTCGGCCACACCCGGCGCGAGCCTGATCATGTCGCCGTTGCGGACCTGCGCAATTTCGGGAATGCCGGCCTGCGCGCCGAGCGAACCCTGCGCGACCAGATGCGCCGCCTCGCCATGCACCGGCACGAGCACGCGCGGCCGGGTCCACTCGTACATTTTCAGAAGCTCATTGCGGCGCGGATGGCCCGAGACATGCACCAGCGCGTCGCCGTCCTCGACGATCTTGATGCCCTGCTCGATCAGCAGGTTCTTGATCTCGAGAATGGCCTTTTCGTTGCCGGGAATCATACGCGACGAGTAGATGACCGTATCGCCCGGCGAGAGCGCCACGTTGCGCATCTCGTCACGAGCGAGTTTTGCCAACGCGGCGCGAGACTCTCCCTGGCTTCCCGTGCACAGGATGACCAGATTGTCGCGCGGGATGTAGCCGTAATCCTCTTCGGAAATGAACTCCGGCACGCCGTCCATATATCCGAGCTCGGTTGCCACGTTGATGGCGCGCTTGAGCGACGTGCCGAGCACGAGCACCTGTCGGCCCGAATCGCGTGCCGCTTCCGCGACTGAGCGGATACGCCCGATATTCGATGAGAATGTCGTGACGGCAACCCGCCCTGGCGACGCGTCGATGACCTCCTTGATGCCAACGCCCACGGCTTGCTCGGACGGAGAATCGCCTTCGCGCAACGCGTTGGTCGAATCGCAGATGAGCGCCACGACGCCCTCGTCGCCGATCGCGCGAAAGCGCGCTTCGTCGGTCTTCGGGCCGATCGTCGGCGCGGGGTCGATCTTCCAGTCGCCCGTATGGATGACCGTGCCGGCCGGGGTGCGGATGGCGAGCGAAACCGGCTCCGGGATAGAATGCGTCACCGCCAGGGCTTCGATGTCGAAAGGCCCGACGGAGAAGCGCTCACCCGCGTGGTAGATCTGCACCGGAATGTCCGGGCCGCCATCCATGCGCCGCTTGGCCTCGAGGAGCCCGGCGGCAAACGGCGTCATCCACACCCGCTTCTTCAGGCGCGGCCAGATGTCGAGCAGCGCACCGTAGTGGTCTTCGTGCGCGTGGGTGATCACAATGCCCTGCAGATCCTTGACGTTCTCCTCGATGAATCGCGTGTCGGGAAGAACCAGGTCGACACCCGGCAGGGTCGGATCAGGGAACGTCACGCCGCAATCGACGACGATCCATTGCCGCGCATGCGACGGACCGAAGCCGTAGAGGGCGAAATTCATCCCGATCTCGCCGACGCCGCCAAGCGGGCAGAAGACCAGTTCGGCCTCATCGTGTCTGGACATCTATACTCCTTTGCCGCGCCGTCAGGCGGATGTTGCCGAAGCGACCGCTCCGAAATGAACGTCGCCGGCGGCGATCGTCACCGTCTCGCCATTGGCACCCCGGACAACGAACCGGCATTCCTCGTCAATCGTTTCGAATATGCCGCGAACGACGCGTTCGTCCACCTTCACCGCGACGTCCGAGCCGATGCCCGCGGCACGTGCAAGCCAGCGCCGGCGGATCGCGGCCAGGCCTCGGCCTGCGTCCCACAGCCTCGCATTCTCGATCCACGCATCGGAGAGCGCAAGAAACAGTGTTTCGGCGTCACAGGTGCCGCCAAGGGCGGCGAGCGATGTCGCTGGATAGGGCACGCCCTCAGGTGCCGCAACCACATTCACGCCGATGCCGATCGCCACTGCGAATCTGTCCGGCCCCAGCATGGTCGATTCCAGCAGGATGCCGGATAGCTTCGCCCCGTGCGCCAGAACGTCGTTCGGCCATTTCAGTTCGAACCGGCCTCCCTGAACCGGCGTTCCGCCATCGACGCCGACGCCGATCGCGCGGTCGGGGATGACGGCCTCCAGTGCATCCGCCAGCGCAAGGCCGGCGACAAAGCCGAGCGTCGCGGCGACCTTCAGATCGAACTCTTCGACCAAGAGCAGCGTGGCAGCCAGGTTGCCGTGCGGCGTCTGCCACTCGCGCCCGCGCCGGCCCCTGCCCGCTTCCTGACGCTTCGAGACGAGCCACAGCCTGCCTGCATCGCCTTTATGCGCACGCTCGATCGCCACAGCATTGGTCGAGCCGATCGTGTCGAACGCCTCGAGGCGGTAGCCCTGTGCGGTTGCGGTGGGCGCGAGGGAAAATCCCATCCGGTCAGAAGAACGTCTTGGCGGCAGCCTCGGCCATGCGGCCGATCGGTCCGCCGATCAGCACGTAGAACAGCACGAAGGCACCGGACACGCCCAGAACCAGCCGAAGCTCGCCGGCCATCGGCTGGAATGCACCGACCGACTCGTCGAACCACATGATCTTGATGATGCGCAGATAGTAATATGCGCCGACGACCGAAGCGAGCACGCCGATGATGGCGAGCGCATAGAGTTCCGCGTTGATCGCAGCGAGGAAGACGTACCACTTCCCCCAGAATCCGGCGAGCGGCGGAATGCCCGCCAGCGAGAACATCAGGATGGTCAGGATGGTCGCCATAACCGGGTTGGTGGAAGAGAGGCCCGCGAGCTCGTCGATCTGCTCGACATTGCCCTCCTTGCGCCGCATCGCAAGGATGAAGGCGAAGGTTCCGAGTGTCATGACGAGGTAGATCAGCATGTAGATCGCGACGCCGCGAACGCCTGCCTCGCTGTTGGCCGCGAGGCCCACAAGCGCGAAGCCCATATGCCCGATGGACGAATAGGCCATGAGGCGCTTGATATTGCGCTGGCCGATCGCGGCGAACGCACCGAGGATCATGGACGCGATCGAGACGAAAACGATGATCTGCTGCCAGTCGGGCGCAATGGGCTCGAATGCCCCCATGGTCACGCGGACCAGCAGCGCCATCGCGGCCATCTTGGGCGCGGCTGCGAAGAAGGCCGTCACCGGCGTCGGCGCGCCTTCATAGACGTCGGGCGTCCACATGTGGAACGGCACGGCCGAAATCTTGAACGCCAGTCCGGCGAGCACGAAGACCAGGCCGAAGACGAGCCCGAGCTGACGCTCTTCGCCGGAGAGCGCGGCGGCAATGGCATCGAAGCCGGTGTTGCCGGTGTAACCGTAGACCAGCGAGATGCCGTAGAGCAGCATGCCGGACGACAGGGCACCGAGCACGAAGTACTTCAGGCCAGCTTCGGTGGAGCGGACGCTGTCACGATTGATCGCAGCGATCACGTAGAGCGCAAGCGACTGGAGTTCGAGGCCGACATAGAGCGCGAGCATGTCGTTCGCCGACACCATCAGCAGCATGCCGAGCGTCGCGAGGATGACGAGGACCGGGTATTCGAACTTGTCGAACTTCTCCTCGCGGGCAAATCCGACCGACATGATGAGGGTCAGGACGGAGCCGGCGAGTGTCAGCACCTTCATGAACTTGGCAAACGGATCGCTGACGAAAGCGCCGCCAAAGGCTTCGCCCTCGCCCACGAACATCAGCATCCAGCCGCCCGCACCGATGAGCAGCGCGATGGCAAGCCCGGTGACGGTCGTGTTGGCACGCTCGCCCGAGAAGACGCCGATCATCAGCAGCGCCATCGCGCCGACCGCCAGGATCAGCTCCGGCGTAGCGAGAATGAGGCTTGTGGAAAGGTCTGCCGCCATGATGCTGTCCGGGCCTTACTGGTTCATCGCCGCGGCCTGAGTGGCCTCGATCGACAGGTTTACCTTGTTGATGAGTGCGTCGACGGACGCCGCGGTCGCGTCGAATACCGGTGCCGGATAGACGCCGAACAGGATCACGAAGAACACCAGCGGGTAGATGATGGCCTTTTCGCGCGTCGACAGGTCAAGCATTCCCTTCAGGCTTTCCTTGGTAAGCTGACCGAAGACGACGCGGCGATAGAGCCACAGCGCATAGGCTGCCGACAAGACCACACCGGTGGCGGCGAAGAGCGCGACCCAGGTGTTGACCTTGAACACGCCGAGCAGCGTCAGGAACTCGCCGACGAAGCCGGAGGTGCCGGGCAGTCCGACATTCGCCATCGTGAAGATCAGGAACACCACCGCATATTTCGGCATGTTGTTGACGAGTCCGCCATAGGCCGAAATCTCACGCGTGTGCATGCGGTCGTAGACGACGCCGACGCACAGGAAGAGCGCGCCTGAAACCAGGCCGTGCGACAGCATCTGGAAGATCGAACCCTGGATGCCCTCGGAGTTCATCGCGAAGATGCCCATGGTCACATAGCCCATATGGGCGACCGACGAATAGGCGATCAGCTTCTTGATGTCCTCCTGCATCAGCGCCACCAGCGAGGTGTAGACGATCGCAATGACCGAGAGCGTGAAGACGAAAGGCTGGAAGTAGAGCGACGCGTCCGGGAACATCGGCAGCGAGAAGCGCAGGAAGCCGTAGCCACCCATCTTCAGGAGGATGCCCGCCAGGATCACCGAGCCTGCTGTCGGCGCCTCGACGTGTGCGTCGGGCAGCCAGGTATGGACCGGCCACATCGGCATCTTGACCGCGAACGATGCAAAGAACGCGAGCCATAACCATTGCTGCATGCCGACCGGGAACTCGTGCGTCAGCAATGTCGGGATGTCGGTGGTGCCCGCCTGCCAGAACATAGCCATGATGGCGAGCAGCATCAGCACCGAGCCGAGCAGCGTATACAGGAAGAACTTGAACGAGGCGTAGACACGCCGCTTTCCGCCCCACACGCCGATGATGATGAACATCGGAATCAGGCCGGCTTCGAAGAAGACGTAGAAAAGAACGATGTCGAGCGCGCAGAACACGCCGATCATCAGCGTTTCCAGGATCAGGAACGCGATCATGTATTCCTTGACGCGGTGCTCGATCGATTCCCACGAAGCAAGGATGCAGAGCGGCATCAGGAACGTCGTCAGGATGACGAACAGCATCGAAATGCCGTCGACGCCCATGTGATAGGAAATGCCCGAATCCAGCCAGTCGACCTTCTCGACCATCTGGAACCCGGCGTCGGCATTGTCGAAGCCGGCCCAGATGAAGAGCGACAGGACGAAGGTGAAGACCGTCGTCAGAAGCGCGACGTTGCGGATATTTCGGCGCGCAGCCGTTCCCTCGTCCCTGATCAGCAGAATCAGGAACACGCCGACCAGCGGCAGGAAGGTGACAGTCGAGAGGATAGGCCAGTCGGTCATGGTCTAGAATGAACCCCCGAGCATCATCCAGGTCACGAGCGCGGCGACACCGATGAGCATTGCGAATGCGTAGTGGTAGAGATAGCCGGTCTGCAGCTTCACGACCCGCGCGGTTATGTCCCCCACGCGGGCGGAAATGCCGTCAGGACCGAGCCCGTCGATGACCTTGCCGTCGCCGGTCTTCCACAGAAAGCTGCCGAGCCGCATGGAGGGCTTCACGAAGAGGAAATCGTACAGCTCGTCGAAGTACCACTTGTTCAGGAGGAACTGGTACAGGCCGTGATGCTGCGCCGCGAGCTTCTTCGGCGTCTCCGGCGAGCGGATGTAGAACTGGTATGCCGTCAGGAAGCCGATGATCATCGCCGCGAAGGGCGCGAGCTTCACGAGGAATGGCACGTCGTGGAACTCGTGCAGGATGTGGTTCTCCGGCAGGATGAACAGTGCACCCTTCCAGAACGCGTCATGACCGTCGCCGATGAAGGCATCGTGGAACACGACGCCGGCGAACAGCGCACCGACGGCCAGCACGAAGAGCGGCACCAGCATGACGGGCGGCGATTCATGGACGTGATGCATCACGTCGGCTGACGCACGCGGCTTGCCGTGGAACGTCATGAAGATCAAGCGCCAGGAATAGAAGCTGGTGAAGACGGCCGCGATGACGAGAAGCGTGAAGGCAAAGCCCGCCATGGCATTGTGGCCCACGAACGCGCCTTCGATGATCGCGTCCTTCGAGAAGAAGCCTGCGGTGCCGATGATGGTCGCCGGAATGCCGACGCCCGTCAGCGCGATCGTGCCGATGATCATCATCCAGTAGGTCGCGGGGATCAGCTTTCGCAGGCCGCCCATGCGGCGCATGTCCTGTTCGTCGGAGACGGCATGGATGACCGATCCCGAGCCGAGGAACAGAAGCGCCTTGAAGAAGGCATGCGTGAACAGGTGGAAGATCGCCGCCGAATAGAAGCCGAGGCCGAGCGCCACGAACATGTAGCCGAGCTGCGAGCAGGTCGAATAGGCGATCACGCGCTTGATGTCGTTCTGGACGAGACCGACCGTCGCCGCGAAAATCGCGGTGAACGCGCCGACGAACGTCACGACCGTCAGAGCCGTGTGCGACAGCTCAAAGATCGGCGACAGGCGCGCCAGCATGAACACGCCGGCGGTCACCATCGTCGCAGCATGGATCAGCGCGGACACAGGCGTGGGGCCTTCCATCGCGTCCGGGAGCCAGGTGTGCAGCGGGACCTGCGCCGACTTGCCCATAGCGCCCATGAAGAGAAGCAGGCAGATGACGGTAACAGCACCGGCCTGCGTCAGCGACCAGCCGAGGAACTGGAACACGGCATCGCCGGACATTTCGGCGCCTTCGGCAGGAACCATCCCGGCGGCGCTGGCAAAGATCGTGTCGAAATTGACCGAGCCGAACAGAACGAAGACGCCGAACAGGCCGAGCAAGAAGCCGAAATCGCCGATGCGGTTGACGACGAAGGCCTTGATCGCGGCCGCGTTCGCGGAGGGCTTCTTGTACCAGAATCCGATCAACAGGTAGGACGCGAGGCCCACGCCTTCCCAGCCGAAGAACATCTGGACGAGATTGTCCGACGTCACCAGCATCAGCATGGCGAAAGTGAAGAGCGACAGATAGGCGAAGAAGCGCGGCCGATGCGGATCGTGATGCATGTATCCGATCGAATAGATGTGCACCAAGGCCGAAACGGTGTTCACCACGACCAGCATCACGACCGTCAGCGTGTCGATGCGCAGCGCCCAGGCGACGTCCAGCCCACCCGACTGGATGAAGCGCAAGACGGGAATCGTGAAGGCCTGGCCTTCACCGAAGGCGACCGTGAAGAACGCGACCCACGACAGGACCGCCGAGATCACGAGGAAGCCCGACGTCACATATTCGGACGCCTTCGCGCCGATCGAACGGCCGAAGAGGCCGGCGATGAGAAACCCGACAAGCGGAAGGAAGACGATCGCGTGATACATGATCCGCTTTAGCCCTTCATCATATTGACGTCTTCGACGTCGATCGAGCCGCGGTTGCGGAAGAAGACGACGAGAATTGCAAGTCCGATCGCAGCTTCTGCGGCTGCCACCGTGAGCACGAACAGGGCGAACACCTGGCCCACCATGTCGCCCAGCGCGGCCGAGAACGCCACGAAGTTGATGTTGACCGCGAGCAGGATGAGCTCGATCGACATCAGGATGACGATGACGTTCTTCCTGTTCAGGAAGATGCCGAACACGCCGAGCGTGAACAGGATCGCCGACAAGGTAAGAAAGTGCGCGATGCCGACTTCCATCATCAGATTCCCTTGCCCGTCTCGACCTTCTTCACCTCGATCGCGGTTGCCGGCGAGCGGCGCACCTGAGCCGAGATGTCCTGACGCTTGACGCCCGGCTTGTGGCGAAGCGTCAGCACGATCGCGCCGATCATCGCCACGAGCAGGATCAGGCCAGCGATCTGGAAGAAGTAGATGTAGTCCGTGTAGAGGATGTCACCGAGCGCGGCGGTGTTGTGCCGGTCTGCGAGTGCCGGGATCGGCCTTGCGATCTCGCTCGCAAGCTCCGGCGCGAAAGTGTAGCCGCCGAGCACGATCACAAGCTCAGCAGCCAGGATGAGCCCGACCAGCGCCCCGATCGGCGCATATTGAAGCGCGCCGCTCTTCAGTTCGGCAAAGTCCACGTCGAGCATCATGACGACGAACAGGAACAGCACGGCCACGGCGCCGACATAAACGACGAGGAGAATCATCGCGAGGAATTCGGCGCCCGTCAGCAGGAAAAGCCCCGCGGCGTTGAAGAACGTCAGGATCAGGTAGAGCACCGAATGCACGGGATTGCGCGCGGAGATGACCATGAAGGCCGCCGCCACCGCGATGAAGGCGAACAGATAGAAAAAGATCGCCTCAAGTCCTGTCAGCATGGGTTCCCCCGGTTCCTTTGAGAGCGGGCCTGGCCCTGCTCTCCGCTTCGGTTTCGGCCCCGCCTCCGGGCTATCCGAATCCGCGTGTCTCTTAGACGAGGCCCTGTGGCTCGTCCACCTTTGCGCGCCTTAACGGTAGGGCGCGTCGATTTCCATGTTGCGCGCGATCTCGCGCTCCCACCGATCGCCATTGGCGAGCAGCTTGTCCTTGTCGTAATAAAGCTCTTCGCGCGTCTCGGTCGCGAATTCGAAGTTCGGTCCTTCGACGATCGCGTCGACGGGGCACGCCTCCTGGCAGAACCCGCAATAGATGCACTTCACCATGTCGATGTCGTAGCGCACCGTGCGGCGCGTGCCGTCATTGCGGCGCGGACCGGCCTCGATAGTGATCGCCTGCGCCGGGCAGATCGCCTCGCACAGCTTACAGGCTATGCAGCGTTCTTCGCCATTGGGATAGCGGCGCAGCGCATGCTCGCCGCGGAAGCGCGGGCTGATCGGCCCCTTCTCATGGGGATAGTTGATCGTTTCCTTCGGCGCGAAGAACTGGCGCATCGAGAGGAAGAACGCACCGACGAACTCCTGCAACAGGAGCGATTTGGCGGCTTGCGCGAGAGCAGACATTGTCATTCTCCAGCAAAGAGCGGGCCGACGAACCAGCCCACGACCGGAAGCAGCGCGAACTGCGTCAGGCCGGTAATGTTGAGCACACGCTTCGTCTCGGGCAGGTCTACCCGGCTCGCGAGCATGCGCAGGAGTGTGAAATCGATCGTCGCGATCACCAGTCCAACCAGCGCGCCGATGAAAGCTGCAGACATCTCAGTAAACTCCACCGGCTTCGTAACCGATGGCCGCACCTACAAGTGCCCAAACCGGCACTACGAGGCCGAAGTAGAATACCCGTGGGCTGATCCGGCTGAATATCCGGCGTGCAAGCTGGGTCCCCGCCACTGTCGGCAACCGAAGAAGCGCAAGCATGCCCATCCCGCCGATACTTGCCAGACCGCCGCCGATGAAGGCACCCATCAATGCCGAGCCAGGCTTGGAGAGTTCGCTGAACAAGGAAATCTCCATCAAACGAGCTCCCAGACCTTGAGGACGGTTGCCGTGATGACGACCATGGCGAGCGAGATCGGCAGGAACACCTTCCAGCCCAGACGCATCAACTGGTCGTATCGATAGCGCGGCACGAAGGCCTTCACCATGGCGAACATGAAGAACACCATGCAGACCTTGAGCACGAACCAGATCACGCCCGGCACCCACGTGAACGGGGCGAAGTCGAACGGCGGCAGCCATCCGCCTAGGAACAGGATGGTCGTGAGCGCGCACATCAGCACGATGGCAACATACTCGCCCAGGAAGAACAGCAGGAACGGCGTCGAGGAGTATTCGATCATGTGGCCGGCGACGAGTTCGGACTCGGCCTCCACGAGATCGAAGGGCGGGCGGTTCGTCTCGGCCAGCGCCGAGATGAAGAAGATGATGAACATCGGGAACAGCGCCAGCCAGTGCCAATCCAGGAAGGAATTCGGCAGGCCCACGAGCGTTCCGAGACCGTCGCGCTGCGATAGCACGATGTCGGTGAGGTTGAGCGAACCGACCACCAGCAGCACAGTGACGATGACGAAGCCGATCGAGACTTCGTAGGACACCATCTGCGCGGCCGAACGCAGCGCGCCCATGAAGGGATATTTCGAGTTCGACGCCCAGCCGCCCATGATCACGCCGAACACTTCCAGCGAAGTGATCGCGAAGATGAACAGGATGCCGACATTGATGTTGGCGATCGCCCAGCCTTCGCTGACCGGAATGACGGCCCAGGCCGAAATCGCCAGAACGGCCGACACCAGCGGGGCCAGCAGGAACACGCCCTTGTTGGCGCCAGACGGAATGATCGGCTCCTTGAAGACGAACTTCAGCAGGTCGGCGAAGGCCTGCAAGGTGCCCCATGGACCCACGACGTTCGGGCCGCGGCGAAGCTGCACCGCCGCCCAGATCTTGCGGTCGGCGTAAAGCAGGTACGCGACGAGGATCAAGAGCACGACGATGAGCAGCACGGATTTGCCGAGGACGATCAGCGCAGGCAGCACATAATATGCGAAAAAGGAATCCATCAGTCCCGCCCCTACTCGGCCGCCTGCTTGAAGCCGCCCTTAGCCAGGGCCGAGCATTCGGCCATGACTGCGGAAGCCCGCGCGATCGGGTTCGTCAGATAGAAGTCTTTCACCGAAGACGCAAACGGTGCAGCGGAGAGCTTTCCGGTTTTCCTCACCAGAGACGCGATGGACGCGGCTTCGCCGGCAGCGATCTGGTCGATGGCCGCGAAATGCGGGAACTCGGCATAGAGTTTTCCACGAAGCTGCGGCAGCGAATCGAACGGCAGCTTGTGGCCGAGCACATCGGACAGCGCACGCAGGATCGCCCAGTCTTCCTTGGCGTCGCCCGGCGCGAAGCCGGCGCGGTTCGTCATCTGGACGCGGCCTTCGGTGTTGACGTAGGTGCCCGACTTCTCGGTGTAGGTCGCTCCCGGCAGGATGACGTCGGCGCGGTGCGCGCCGGCATCGCCGTGGCTGCCGATATAGACGGTGAACGCATCGCCGATCCGGCCCGTGTCGAACTCGTCGGCGCCGAGCAGGAAGAGCACGTCCAGCGCCCCCATCATCGTGCTCGCATCCTTGGCCCCCTCGCCCGGCACGAAGCCGAGGTCGAGGCCGCCGACGCGCGCGGCTGCCGTGTGCAGCACGGCAAAGCCGTTCCAATCGGCAGTCGTCGCGCCAACGTCGCCCGCGATCTTCGCGGCAAGCGAGAGCACGTCGGCACCGTCGGTACGCGCAAGCGCGCCCTGACCGACGATGATCATCGGGCGCTTTGCCTTCTTCAGCACGGACAGGAACTTGATCGATCCGTCTGCGAGCTGCTGGAGCGATTCCGGACCGGCACCGAGCATCTCGTAGTCGTAGCGCGTGTCGCCGATATCACCGATGACGCCGATCGGCATTCCGCCCATGCGCCAGCGCTTGCGAATGCGCGCATTCAGCAGCGACGCTTCGAAGCGCGGATTGGAACCGATGATCAGCACCGCATCGGCCTGCTCGATGCCGTCGATCGTCGGATTGAAGATGTAGCTCGAACGGCCGGCCTTGGGATCAAGCGCCGCGCCATCCTGGCGGCAGTCGATGTTCTGCGACCCGAGCAAACCCATCAGGGTCTTCAGCGCATACATTTCCTCGACGGTCGCGAGATCGCCCGCGATCGCACCGATGCGCTCGCCGGAGGTTTTCGATACCGCGTCGCGAATAGCGGCGAATGCCTCGGCCCAGCTCGCCGGCTGGAGCCTGCCGTCGCGGCGGATATACGGGCGGTCGAGACGCTGCGAGCGTAGGCCGTCCCAGATGAAGCGGGTCTTGTCGGAGATCCACTCCTCATTGATGCTTTCGTTGACGCGCGGCATGATGCGCATCACTTCACGGCCGCGCGAATCCACGCGGATGGCCGAGCCGACCGCATCCATCACGTCGATCGATTCCGTCTTCGTCAGTTCCCACGGACGCGCCTGGAAGGCATAGGGCTTGGACGTCAGCGCGCCCACCGGGCACAGGTCGATGACGTTGCCCTGAAGTTCCGACGTCATCGCGCTTTCGAGATAGGTGGTGATCTCGGCATCCTCGCCACGGCCGATCAGGCCGAGCTCGGAGATTCCAGCCACTTCCGTCGTGAACCTCACGCAGCGCGTGCAGTGGATGCAGCGAGTCATGATCGTCTTGACCAGCGGTCCGATATATTTGTCTTCGACCGCGCGCTTGTTCTCGTGATAGCGCGACGCGTCCACGCCAAACGCCATCGCCTGGTCCTGCAGGTCGCATTCGCCGCCCTGATCGCAGATCGGGCAGTCGAGCGGATGGTTGATCAGCAGGAACTCCATCACGCCTTCGCGGGCCTTCTTGACCATCGGCGTGTTGGTGAAAACCTCCGGCGGCTCGCCATTCGGCCCCGGACGCAGGTCGCGCACGCCCATGGCGCAGGATGCAGCCGGCTTGGGCGGCCCGCCCTTCACCTCGACAAGGCACATGCGGCAATTGCCGGCGATCGACAGCCGCTCGTGGAAGCAGAAGCGCGGCACTTCCGCGCCCGCCTCTTCCGCCGCCTGGAGCAGCGTGTAGTGATCGGGAACCTCGATCTCTTTGCCGTCGACTTTCAGTCTAGCCATTTCGCCTCAACCCCGCGGGTCAGCCCGCAATTCAAGCTTTTTGCGCGACGCATGAGCGCCGCATGCCGTTCAAATCCCGGACGTACCCGTCCCGTTCGCTTCGCCAAGCGTCTTCGCCTGCCCGACCCAGTCGTCGCGTCCGATACGGCCGGCGAAGCCCAGATGGTCGTCGAGCCAGGCAATCTCCGGGACGTCGAGCGCCGCGATCTGGCCGAATGTCCACAGGCCGAGCCCGTTCAGAACCGTCTCGAGTTTCGGGCCTATGCCCGCAATCCCCTTCAGATCGTCAGGTTTCGCAGGCGCGGCCGCTGCCTTGGGCTTGACCATCGTCGAGGTCGCCGCAACCGTTTCAGCCTTCACCGCCTTCGGTGCAGCCACGCGTGGCGCATTTGCGCGTTTTGCCTTCGCGGCTTTCGCCGCAGGCGCACGCACAAACTTCGATTCCGGCAGCGACGAAACGAGCGTCAGCTTCGCGGGCTTCGGGTCAGCAGGCGACGCGGCCGGCTCGAAGCTTCCGTCCATCAGACGCTGCGAGGCTTCAGCCGCCCCTGCCATCGCGCCCATCCACATGCCGAAGACGTGCCCCATCACGCCCAGACCAAGCGCGCCCATGGCAGCCGCGCCCGCGACCGGATGCGCGAGCAGGTTCGCCGCACCGGCGAACTCCTGCGGCATCGTGGCCTGATAGGCCTTCGTCATATCTTCGAACTGCTTCATGTCAGGCATCATTCCGTTGGGCATCGAAGGCTTGGACATGGATATTCCCCTTGCCGTTCCTGTGCGTCTGCCCTGCGTCAGGCCGTTTCCTGTTGGGCAGGCGATCCTGCCTCCGTGTTTCTATTCGGCAGCGACCAGCACCGGCTCGGCGCGGTGGCTGTTACGGGTGAACTCGTCGATGCGGCGCTCGATCTCGGGACGGAAGTGACGGATCAGGCCCTGGATCGGCCATGCCGCCGCATCACCCAGCGCACAGATCGTGTGGCCTTCCACCTGCTTGGTCACGTCGAGCAGCATGTCGATCTCGCGCTTCTGCGCCTCGCCGCGCACCAGACGTTCCATCACGCGCCACATCCAGCCGGTGCCTTCGCGGCATGGCGTGCACTGGCCGCAGCTCTCATGCTTGTAGAAGTAGGACAGCCGCGCGATCGCCTTCACGATGTCGGTCGATTTGTCCATCACGATCACCGCCGCCGTGCCGAGACCGGAGCGCAGATCGCGCAGCGAATCGAAGTCCATCGGCGTGTCGATGATCTGTTCGGCCGGAACCAGCGGAACGGACGAACCGCCCGGAATAACGGCGAGCAGATTGTCCCAGCCGCCGCGAATGCCGCCGCAATGCTTGTCGATCAACTCGCGGAACGGGATCGACATCGCCTCTTCGACCGTCGTCGGGTTGTTGACGTGGCCGGAGATGCAGAAGAGCTTGGTGCCGACATTGTTCGGACGGCCGAACGACGAGAACCACGACGCGCCGCGACGCAGGATCGTCGGCGCGACCGCGATCGACTCGACATTGTTGACGGTCGTCGGGCAGCCATAGAGGCCGACATTCGCCGGGAATGGCGGCTTCAGGCGCGGCTGGCCCTTCTTGCCCTCGAGGCTTTCCAGCAGCGCCGTTTCCTCGCCGCAGATATAGGCGCCCGCGCCGTGATGCACGTAGACGTCGAAATCCCACCCGTTGGTGTTGCCCTTGCCGAGCAGGCCGGCGTCATAGGCCTCGTCGATGGCGCGCTGGAGCGCCTCGCGCTCGCGGATGAACTCGCCGCGCACGTAGATATACGCTGTATGCGCGCCCATCGCGAAACCGGCGATCAGGCAGCCCTCGACCAGCGTATGCGGATCATGGCGCAGGATTTCGCGGTCCTTGCACGTGCCGGGTTCCGACTCGTCAGCGTTGACGACCAGATAATGCGGGCGGCCGTCGGTCTCCTTGGGCATGAACGACCATTTGAGACCGGTCGGGAAGCCGGCGCCACCGCGCCCGCGCAGTCCCGACGCCTTCATCTCGTTGATGATCCAGTCGCGCCCCTTGGCGATAAGCCCGGCCGTATCGTCCCAGTGTCCGCGACGCATCGCGCCGGCCAGCGACTTGTCGAAGCGGCCGTAGATGTTGGTGAAGATGCGGTCCTTGTCCTGCAGCATCACATGCTCCTCAACGCGGCTTCTTGCCGAAGACGCGGATGTATTCCGCTTCGCCGCCCTTTGCGAGCGCCTTCGCCTGCTTCACCCAGTCTTCCCGCTCGATACGGCCGTGGAAGCGCAAATATCCATCCACCCAATCACGCTCTGCCTTCTTCCACGACGCGACCTGCGCGTAGGTGTAGATGCCGAGCGAGTGCAGGATGCCCTCGATCTTCGGGCCAACGCCCGAGATGAGCTGGAGATCGTCCGGCGAGGCGGGCTTGTCCATGCCTGCCGGGCGGTTCTTGTCCGCGATCGATGCCGCTGGTGCAGCAGCGGCAGCGTTGTCGCGCGGCGCGTCGGGCGACGGCTTGCCGACGGGCGCAGGCTTGCTCGAACGTCCCGCGTTCGTGCCGGCGCCACGCGCGGCGCTTGCGCCGATGGCTTCATCGTCGAGCGTTCCCGGCGCACGGAAAGCCTTATCGTCGGCCGCCTTGCCGGAATGCTTGCGCTGCTTGACCGTCTTTTCGACCGAAGGCTCGGCCTGATCGGCGGCAGCCTTGTTCTCGGCGGGTGCCGCGACGCTCGCCGCGGCTTCCTTTTCAGGAGCGACCTTCACCTTGGACGGCGATTTGAGCGCCGGGTTCGTCTCCGGCGCATCGGTCCTCGGCTTGGCGGCCTGCGAAGGAGCGACGGCAGCGTCGGCCTGCGTGGCTGCGGCCTTCTGGTCGCGGCCGGCAGTCTTGGCCTGCTTGTCGCGGGTCGACTTCAACACCGCATTCTCATCCGACAGCGACGTCAGACCGGACATCGGGGCCGAATAGACACGACCATTCTGCGGGCCTGCCGGTACGCTGGAGCCACGGCCGGCATCGAACTCGTCGATGATCTGCTCAAGCCGCTCCGGCGTCAGATCCTCATAGGCGTCCTTGAAGATCATGACCATCGGCGCGTTCACGCACGCGCCCAGGCACTCCACTTCCTCCCAAGACAGCGTGCCCGAGGCATTGGTGTGGAACTGGTCGTGGTGGATTCTGGAGCGGCAGACATCCATCAACGCTTCCGAGCCGCGCAGCATGCACGGCGTCGTCCCGCAAACCTGGACGTGCGCCCGCGTGCCGACCGGCTTCAACTGGAACTGCGTGTAGAAGGTCGCGACCTCGAGAACCCGGATGTAGGGCATCTCAAGCATGTCGGCGACGTGCTCGATCGCCGACTTCGTGACCCAGCCATCCTGCTCTTGCGCACGCATGAGCAGCGGGATCACGGCTGATTGCTCGCGGCCCTTGGGGTACTTCTTGATCGTATTGCGTGCCCAGGTAACGTTCGCCTTGTTGAAGGCAAAGCTGGCTGGCTGGACGCTGGCTTCTGCGAGACGGCGGACTGACATCTTTAGCGGTCGACCTCACCAAACACGATATCGAGGGAGCCGAGCACCGCCGTCACGTCGGCGAGCAGATGGCCCCTGCACAGGAAATCCATCGCTTGAAGATGCGCGAAACCGGGCGCGCGCAGCTTGCAGCGATAGGGCTTGTTGGTCCCGTCGGACACGAGATAGACGCCGAATTCGCCCTTGGGCGCCTCGACAGCCGCGTAGACTTCGCCGGCCGGTACGCGATAACCCTCGGTGTAGAGCTTGAAATGATGGATCAGCGCTTCCATCGAGCGCTTCATCGCATCGCGCTTGGGCGGCACGACCTTGCCGTCCATGGTCGAGACCGGTCCGACCTTGTCCTTGCCGAGAAGGCGGTTGACGCACTGGCGCATGATCTCGGCCGACTGGCGCATCTCTTCCATGCGAATGAGATAGCGGTCGTAGCAGTCGCCGTTCTTGCCGATCGGAATGTCGAATTCCATCTCCGAGTAGCACTCGTAGGGCTGCGACTTGCGCAGATCCCACGCAGCACCCGAGCCACGCACCATCACGCCCGAGAAACCCCACGCCCAGGCGTCTTCCAGCGACACGATGCCGATATCGACGTTGCGCTGCTTGAAGATGCGGTTCGGCGTGAGCAGATTGTCGAGATCGTCGAGGGCTTTCAGGAACGGGTCGATCCATCTGCCGATGTCCTCGATGAGCTTCTCCGGCAGGTCCTGATGGACTCCGCCCGGCCGGAAATAAGCCGCATGCATACGCGAACCCGACGCGCGTTCGTAGAACACCATCAGCTTTTCGCGCTCGACGAAACCCCAGAGCGGCGGCGTAAGCGCGCCGACGTCCATGGCCTGCGTCGTGACATTCAGAATGTGGCTCATGATGCGGCCCATTTCCGCATAGAGCACGCGGATGAGCTGGCCACGGATCGGCACTTCGATGCCCAGCAGACGCTCCACCGCGATCGCGAAGGCGTGCTCCTGATTCATCGGCGCGCAATAATCGAGACGGTCGAGATAGGGAATCGCCTGGAGATACGTCTTGTTCTCCATCAGCTTCTCGGTGCCGCGATGCAAAAGGCCGATATGCGGATCGACGCGATCCACGACCTCGCCATCGAGCTCGAGCACAAGGCGCAAAACGCCGTGCGCGGCCGGATGCTGCGGTCCAAAGTTGATGTTGAAATTGCGGACGGATGTCTCGGCCATCTTAGCCTCAGTTCGGCTTGGCTTTTTCATCGCCGGGCAGCACGTAATCCGTGCCCTCCCATGGCGAGAGAAAATCGAAGTTGCGGAATTCCTGCTTGAGCTCCACCGGCTCGTAGACCACGCGCTTGATCTCGTCGTCGTAGCGAACCTCGACGAAACCTGTCAGCGGGAAGTCCTTGCGCAGCGGATGGCCCTCGAAACCGTAATCGGTCAAAAGACGGCGCAGATCCGGGTGACCTGTGAAGAGAATGCCGTAGAGATCATAGGCCTCGCGCTCAAACCAGTCGGCCCCCACATAGACGGCGGTCGCGGACGGGATCAGCGTGTCCTCGTCGGCCAGAACCTTCACCCGGATGCGCTGGTTCTGACGCGGCGACAGCAGGTGATAGACCACGTCGAAGCGCTTGACGCGCATCGGGTAATCGGCACCGCAGATGTCGATGATCGAAATGAACTGGCATTGGACGTCGTTCTTCAAGAACGTCAGCACGTCCACGATCGATGCGGCATCGACCGTCAGCGTCAGTTCGCCGAACGAGACGGATGCGCTTTCCAGCTTCGCGCCGAGGCGCTCGCCAATGTAGGAGGACAGGTCGTTGAGGGCTTCACTCATCGCGATTACCGTCTAGCGCTCGATCGTGCCCGTGCGGCGGATCTTCTTCTGCAGAAGAAGAATGCCGTAGAGCAGAGCTTCCGCCGTGGGCGGGCAGCCCGGCACGTAGATGTCGACCGGCACAACGCGGTCGCAGCCACGCACGACAGAATAGGAATAGTGATAGTAGCCGCCGCCATTGGCGCACGAACCCATAGAGATGACGTAGCGCGGCTCCGGCATCTGGTCGTAGACCTTGCGGAGTGCGGGCGCCATCTTGTTGGTCAGCGTGCCGGCGACGATCATGATGTCCGACTGGCGCGGAGACGCGCGCGGCGCGACGCCGAAGCGCTCGCTGTCATAGCGCGGCATCGAGGTGTGGATCATCTCGACCGCACAGCATGCAAGACCGAAGGTCATGAACATCAGCGAGCCAGAACGAGCCCACGTGATCAGCGCCTCGGACGAGGTGACGACAAAACCCTTGTCGGAGAGTTCGTCGTTGATGCCGCCGAAGAACGGATCGTCGTGGCCGACCGGCTTGCCGGTTCCCGGATCGATGATGCCCTTGGGGCGCGGCGCTATGAGCGTCGTGGAACCGTCGTTCAATCCCATTCCAGCGCTCCCTTTTTCCACTCGTAGACAAATCCGATCGTCAGCACGCCCAGGAACACCATCATGGACGAGAAGCCGAGCCAGCCGATTTCGCCGAAGGCCACCGCCCACGGGAACAGAAAGGCCACTTCGAGATCGAAGATGATGAAGAGGATGGCGACGAGATAGAAGCGGATGTCGAACTTCATGCGTGCGTCGTCGAAGGCGTTGAAGCCGCACTCATAGGCCGACAGCTTTTCCGGATCGGGATTGCGGTAGGCAACCAGGAAAGGCGCTGCGATCAGCGCCAGACCGACCACCAGGGCGACCCCGATGAAGATGACGATGGGAAGGTAGGAACTGAGAAGTTCGCTCATTATCCGTGTTCCGTTGGTCGCCGAACGATCCGACTATAGCATCGAACCATGGGGCGAAGCCGCGACAGATTATCCAGCCGAGGCTGGAGCGTCGTGGGTATGTTGCAACGCGGCGAGGGTTAGCGCAGCCAACCGGGCGAAGCAAGTCAAACATTGGCCATTTTGAAGCGGCTGCTTCCCCTTCCCTCGGGGCAGCCTCAGCGCCCGCCACAGTTGGAGGGTACGCCCCCTCTCACGGCTCCAAAGCGAGGCAGAACGGCGTGCCTTCATACGCGTCGGCACCGCGTCCAATCGCTTCGATCGCGGCCACCATGCGCCCTTCGCGGCCAAGAAGGAAGTCGGCATGACGGACCAGCCGCGCATTGGGCGTCGCAGACGGCGCCAGACGCCGAAGCGTCAGCGCCAGTTCGACCTCGTCGCGGTCCGGCGCCAGAGCCGCCGCGCTGATATAGGCGGCCGCCGTCGAACGGCTTATTCCGGCAAAACAGTTGATGACCAGCGGCGCCTCGCGATCCCAGTCGCGCACGAACTCCAGCAGAGTCGCGACATGGTCCTGTGACGGCGCGACCATGTCCGGCAGTTCCTGGACGATGTCGTTCATCGACAGGAACAGATGATTCGTGGCCAGGATGGACGCCGGACGCTCGAATGGCGTGCCGGCATTGAGAAGCGTCACCAGCCGCGCAGCACCGGCCAACTGGACGGTATCGGCCACCTTCGTCATGGAGCAAACGTAAATCATCGCATCGGCACCTCGGCTCAGTCGCGGGGCGATCTAGCATGTCGCGACCACACGCGAAACGCATCGGCGTGTGTGACCGTCATAGAATAGCGGCGATGAGAAACCAGAGTATCGCAGCGAGTTTTGCGATGAAGCCATACCGGTGGCTTTGCGCATCAACCGTGCGAAAGACACACGCGACGAGAAAGGTGTTCCACGGAATGGGGAGAAGAAATGCCGCGATGGCAAGCCAGGTCGGATAGCCCATTTCAAGGACGGCCAGCGATACGCCGAGCATCGCCAGGCTGATGAGTGTGGCAATTACCATCATGTCGCGCCAGAACAGCGTTCCGAATGGCGCGGTACCATTCCAGCGTGACGTCAGGAAGCCGTTGCTCCGGGCATGAGTTCGGCCCGAAACGGGCATCATGGCGGCATCGTCATGCACTGCGCAGGTCTCCGGACAGACTGCCTCATCGGCATTGCGAAAACTTAGACGACCGAACGCGCATATGTGCAAGCGGTACGAATGTCACAAGTTCCTAAAAGCTGCGTGGCGGCACGAAGAGGCAGAGCGTCGCGCCGTCCTGCTTGCCTTGCACGGAACATCGGTGAAACACACCGTCCGGTGACTTCCGCACTTTCCGAGACGTCATCGGGATGACCTCGCCGGTCACCTTGATGACATATCCCTCCGGGCCTTCAACGACATCGGCGTCGGCCACTTCGCGGCAATCGTAGTTCGAGCAGCATGCGAGCGGATATGTCCAGCCGCTCGGAGCGTCGTGCGCGCCGGCTGGATGCAGGACGAAAAGAACAAGGGTGCTGATGGCGCCGGCGCAGAGCGCCGCAGGAGGTCTCGCGTAGAACATGCCTGTTCTCCAGAGTTCACCCCCCTACGGAAAAAAGCTGCGCCCGCATGGTTAATGGACGGTTAACGATGTCGTCACGGAAATGTTGACCGTCGCGGCAGTCGAGCGGGAACCAATCGCCCGGCTCGACGCTTCGAAGCGATGGGGTTCCCGAGGAGACCGCAATGCTCGATCAGTCAGGTAGCGATCTGTCCGAACTGCGCGAGCCGTCGCGTGCGGCGGAAAGCGTCTCCCTCGTCTACTCGAGCGACGAGGAACCGGGGTTTCGTCGCAAACGCGCCGGACGCGGCTTTTTCTACGTGACGGCCAAGGGCGGCAAGCTGACCGACGCAAAGCACCTGCATCGCATCCGAATGCTCGCCATCCCGCCGGCATGGACGGACGTCTGGATCGCCGCGAACCCGGACGGCCACCTGCAAGCCACGGGCCGCGACGTCAAGGGCCGCAAGCAGTACCGCTATCATGAGCGTTGGGCCGCCTGCCGCGACGCCGTGAAATTTTCGGGCCTGGCGAGTTTTGCGGAGTCCCTGCCGACCCTGCGCGGCGCGGTGGATAGCGATCTGCGGCGCCGGGGCCTGCCATGCGAGCGCGTCATCGCCTCCGTCGTCTGGCTGCTGGACAACACGATGATCCGCGTCGGCAACGCCGCCTATGCGCGAGACAATGGAAGCTTCGGCCTGACCACGCTCAAATCCCGCCACCTCGAGATCGAGGGCGCAAAGCTGCGGTTCTCGTTCAAGGGCAAATCGGGCAAGGAATGGCGGCTCAAGCTGGTCGACCGCCGCATCGCCGGCGTGATGCGCTCGATACAGGAATTGCCCGGCCAGCATCTCTTCCAGTATCAGGATGAGGACGGCGATCGCCGCAGCGTCCGATCAGAGGACGTCAACGCCTATATTCGCGATGCGATCGGCGCTGAATTTTCCTCCAAGCATTTTCGCACCTGGGGCGGCACGGTTCATGCCGCAACGCTGCTGTCGACAACGCCCCTGCCCGAGACGAAAACCGCCCGAAACCGGACGCTGAATGGCGTGATCGATACCGTGGCGGCGAAACTCGGCAACACGCGCGCGGTCTGCCGCAGTTGCTACATCCACCCGGACATCCTCGATGCCTGGCAGGCCGGCAACCTCACTGACGAAATCGCCGCTGCCCGGCGCTCGTGGCGCAAATTGCCGGATGGGTTCGACGAGGAAGAGATGACCGTGCTGCGCTGGTTGCAGAGGTAGAGCATCGGACCGAAAAGTGGAATCCGGTTTTCGGGTTATTCCGATGCTCGAACCAGGAGAGAGAGATCAAGGGCATGGATTGCCGCGCTGCTGATGGATCGCGTCCACCGCTGCCTGCATTTCGCTCGTCCATTTCACGTCGGCCGAGGCGAGCGCCGTCTCGAGTTGGGCGATGCTCGTGGCGCCGATGATATTCGAAGCGACGAAAGGCTGATGCGTGACGAAGGCATTGGCGAACAGCGCCGGGTCCATGCCGAAGTCGCGGGCGCACTGGTTGTAGGCCTTGTGTGCATCGGCAGCGCCGGCGGTCTCGTAGCGCTGAAGCCGGTTGTAGAGCTGCTTGCGCGATCCTTCCGGCAAGGCGCCATCGTCGTACTTGCCGGTCAGATACCCCTGAGCCAGCGGCGAATAGGCAAGCAGGGAGACGTCCTCGCGATCGCTAACTTCCGCCAAATTCACCTCGAATGTCCTGTTGACGAGGTTGTAGGCATTCTGGAGCGACGCGACGCGCGGCCCTGCCCCGCGTTCCGCTTCCTTGACGAACGTCATGACGCCCCAGGCACTCTCGTTCGACAGGCCCAGATGCCTGATCTTACCTGCTTTCACGAGGTCTTCGAAAACGGCAAGCGTCTCGGCGATCGGGGTCTCGTCGTCTGCTCTTTTGGCCGGCCATTCCCCGATGCGGGTCGGGCTCGAACCCCACGGCACGAGCCGATCGGGGAAGTGGATCTGATAGAGATCGACGTGGTCGGTCTGCAATTTGGCCAGCGACTTGTCGATCGCATCCATGATGTCGGCGCGAACAAGCTTGGACGGACGGCCGCCCCGGAACCATTCGTTGGCCGTGCGCCCGACCACCTTGGTCGCGAGGATGACCTTGTCGCGGTTGCCGCGCTCCTTCATCCAGTTGCCGATGAAACGCTCGGTCGCCCCTTGCGTCTCCGCCTTTGGCGGGATCGGGTAGAGTTCGGCCGTATCGATGAAATTCACGCCACGATCGAGCGCCAGATCGAGCTGCGCATGGCCTTCGGCCTCCGTATTCTGCTCGCCGAAGGTCATCGTGCCGAGGCAGATCTTCGTAACGAACAAGTCGGTGCGGCCAAGCCTGCGCTTTTCCATGTGTGGTGCTCCATTCGCGGGGAATCATCGACGCGGACGCGTCGTTCGCCCAACCCTTATCCGAGAAGGCGGCCGACGCGCAACGCGCCGGGCCAACTCCGCCGCCTGGCTGGCGGATTGACAAGGGATGTCGGTTCAGGTTCCGCTGCCACCGACCATCGCTTCCCGCATACCGCCGCAGACCGGCAGGAAGACCTCACGAATGCCCAAGACTGATATCGCCCGTCGGGTCTACAACCACACATGGAAGCTCGATCCGATCGTGCGTTCCCTGCTCGACACGGACTTCTACAAGCTGTTGATGCTTCAGATGATATGGGGGGTCTACCGCGATGTGAACGCGACGTTTTCCCTGATCAACCGCACCAGATCGGTCAGGCTTGCCGACGAGATCGACGAGCAGGAATTGCGGGCACAGCTCGACCATGCCCGCACGCTGCGCTTTTCCAAGAAGGAGATGATCTGGCTCGGCGGCAACACGTTCTACGGCCGCAAGCAGATCTTCGAACCCGACTTCCTCGCTTGGCTGGAGAATTTCAGGCTTCCCGAATACGAACTGTCCAAGCGCGACGGCCAGTACGAGCTGCATTTCCACGGCCGCTGGCATGACACCACGATGTGGGAAATCCCCGCGCTGGCGATCATCAACGAACTGCGATCACGCTCGGCGCTCAAGTCGATGGGTCCCTTCGCGCTCGACGTCACCTATGCCCGTGCCAAGGCGAAAGTCTGGGAGAAGGTCGAGCGGCTCAGGCGGCATCCCGAAATCCGCATCTCCGATTTCGGGACGCGCCGCCGCCACTCCTTCCTGTGGCAGCGCTGGTGCGTGGAAGCGCTGAAGGAAGGTATCGGCGAATCCTTCACGGGCACGTCCAACGTGCTTCTGGCCATGGACACCGACCTAGAGGCGCTCGGCACGAATGCGCATGAGCTTCCGATGGTTCTGGCGGCCCTTGCGGAAAATGACGATGCGTTGCGCGCAGCCCCCTACACCGTGCTTCAGGCCTGGCAGAAATACTACGGCGGCAATCTGCTGATCGTCCTGCCTGACGCGTTCGGCACGGCCTCGTTTCTGCGGAACGCGCCGGACTGGATTGCCGACTGGACGGGCTTCCGCCCGGACAGCGCACCGCCGATCGAGGGCGGCGAGCGGATCATCGAGTGGTGGCGCGAGCGCGGACGCGATCCGCGCGAGAAGCTGCTGATCTTCTCGGACGGACTGGACGTCGATACGATCGAGAAGGCGTATCTGCATTTTCGCGGAAAGGTGCGGATGGCGTTCGGCTGGGGGACGAACCTCACCAACGATTTCGAGGATTGCGCCCCGGCCCACAACGATGCGCTGCGCGCCATCTCTCTGGTCTGCAAGGTGACGCTCGCCAACGGCAGGCCGGCCGTCAAGCTTTCCGACAATCCGGAAAAAGCGACCGGCGATCCAGCCGAAATCGAACGCTATATCAAAGTGTTCGGTGGCGATGCTCGCGTAAGACAACCAGTTCTTGTCTAGCCTTGAAGGAGCGTTCTTGCGCACCATTTGAGCAAACTTCCCCACTTGCCCATTTCCTGTCTTGAATTGTCGAAAGTCAGGTGGTCAGATGACCGCAACGAGAAAAACGGGAACGCATCGCAACGACGGTGCAGCTTACACGGTGGGGTGTGTCAATCGCGCAGGTGTTGGAAGTCTCCGACCTCAAGACGGTTTTTCATACGCATGACGGCGTAATTCACGCGGTCAACGGCATCAGCTTCAATCTGGACGAAGGTGAGCTGCTCGCGGTGGTCGGCGAGAGCGGTTCAGGCAAGAGCGTCGCGATGATGTCGCTCCTGCAACTTCTGCCGATGCCACCGGCCCGCATCGCGAGCGGCCGGGTCATGTTCCAGGACCAGGATCTCGTAAAACTCGGCACGTCGGACATCAGACATGTTCGCGGCGCGCGCATCGGCTTCGTGTTTCAGGATCCGATGACGTCGCTCAACCCGGTCTATCCGGTCGGCTTCCAGATCATGGAACCGCTGCGCGAGCATATGGGGCTCAGCCGCAAGCAGGCGCGGCAGCGCGCGATCGAACTGCTTGAGATCGTGGGCATCCCGGCTGCCGCCAAGCGCATCGACGATTATCCGCACCAGTTCTCGGGCGGCATGCGCCAGCGCGTCGTCATTGCGATCGCTCTGGCCTGCGATCCCAAGGTGCTGATCGCCGACGAGCCCACCACCGCGCTCGACGTCACTGTGCAGGCTCAGATTCTCGAGCTCGTCCGCGAGCTTCGTCACAAGCTCGGCATGGCGATCATCTGGATCACGCATGATCTCGGCGTCGCCGCCGGCATCGCCGACCGCGTCATCGTGATGTATGGCGGACTGGTCGTCGAGCATGCGCGCGTCGATCGCCTGTTCGCCGATCCGCAGCACCCCTATACGCGTGCTTTGCTCGACTCGTTGCCCGGCAGGCACACGGCGGACGAGCGCCTTCGCTCGATCAGCGGACAGCCCCCCCTCCTTCTGGCGCAGCCTTCGTCCTGCCCGTTCGCACCCCGCTGCCGTCATGCCTTCGAGCGCTGTTGGGAGGAAAACCCGCCGCTGATCGCTGAGGCGGACGGCCATGATGTCGCTTGCTGGTGGGATCCCGAGATCGGAGGGCCGCGCGTTGTCGCCTGAGGTCGCGGAAAAGCCGGTCGCGCAGATACAGGATGGGCATCCGCTGCTTCGCGTGGAAAATCTCCAGATGCACTTCCCGATCTACAAGGGCATCCTGCGCCGGCGTGTCGGAGCGGTTCAGGCGGTCGACGGCATCTCTTTCGATATCCGCAAGGGCGAAACGCTGGCGCTGGTGGGCGAAAGCGGATGCGGCAAGTCGACGACAGGGCGTGCGCTTCTGCGGCTCTACAAGGCGACCGGCGGGCGCATCCTGTTCGAGAACGTCGATATCGCCTCGCTGGAAGGCGAAGCGCTGCGGCGCATGCGGCCGCGCATGCAGATGATCTTCCAGGACCCTCAGGCGTCCCTCAATCCACGTATGACGGTGGGCGCCATCATCGCCGAGCCGCTGTCGGAGCACCGTGTCGCATCCGGCGAGGCGCGCCGCGAGCGCGTGCGCGAACTGCTCGATGCGGTGGGGCTGAACCCGGACTACGTCAACCGCTATCCGCACGAGTTTTCGGGTGGCCAGCGCCAGCGCATCGGCATCGCCCGCGCGCTTGCTCTCGATCCGGACTTCATCGTCTGCGACGAGCCGATCGCCGCGCTCGACGTCTCGATCCAGGCGCAGGTGGTCAACCTGCTGGAGGATTTGCAGAAAAAGCTCGGCCTGACCTACCTCTTCATCAGCCACGATCTGTCGATGGTAAAGCACATCGCAGACCGTGTGGCCGTGATGTATCTGGGCAAGATGGTCGAGCTCGCGGATGTGACGCGGCTCTTTTCCAGCCCGAAACATCCCTACACGAAAGCGTTGCTGTCGGCGGTGCCTGTACCCGACCCGGCAATCGAGGCGACGCGCCGGCGCATCATTCTCACGGGTGACATTCCCGATCCGTCGAACCCGCCTGCCGGCTGCCGTTTCTGTACGCGGTGCCCGGAGGCGGTCAATCAGTGCTTCGTCGATGAACCGACGTGGCGCGAGGTCGAGCCGGGACGATACGTTGCCTGCCATCTGGTCGAGTAGGAGGAGAAGCGAAAGCGAATTGCAGCGCTTTGAGACGTGCTGACATGACGTCAAGATTGCCGGGTGCGCCGATGGGAGTTGGGCGCCGGTCCATATCCGAAGCAAGACATGAACAAAAACAGATAGGGGAAGCTGACATGAGGAAGATCACGACATTCCTGGCCGGGACAGCGGCGATGCTCGCGCTGACGGCCGGGGCGGCGCAGGCCAAACGCGGCAGCGACGGCAATCTCAACGTGCTTTACTGGCAGGCAGTCTCGATCCTCAACCCGTTCCTGTCGAGCGGCACGAAGGATGTCGAGGCCTCTTCGGCGGTGATCGAGCCACTGGCCAAATATGACGAGGCCGGCAACATGGTGCCCGCGCTGGTCACCGAGATTCCGACCGTGGACAATGGCGGCGTCTCGGCCGATCTCAAATCGATCACCTGGAAGATCCTGCCCGATCTGGTCTGGTCGGACGGAACGCCGTTCACCGCGCATGACGTCGTGTTCACGGCGGAATACTGCATGGCCCCGGACGGCGGCTGTCAGCAGTTGCCGAAGTTCACCGACGTCGAGAAGGTCGAGGCGATCGACGACAAGACCGTGAAGGTCACGTTCTCCGTTGCCAAGCCGTTTCCCTACGGTCCGTTCGTCGGCAAGGAGTCGCCGATCATCCAGAAAGCGCAGTTCGAAAACTGCGTCGGCGCCAAGGCGCCCGAATGCACGGAGCAGAACTTCAAGCCGATCGGCACCGGCGCGTTCCGCGTCCTCGATTTCAAGGCCAACGACGTCATCACGCTGGAAGCCAACCCGAATTTTCGCGAGGCCGACAAGCCGGCCTTCGCGACCGTCACCATGAAGGGCGGCGGCGATCCCGCATCGGCGGCACGCGCCGTCCTGGAGACCGGTGAGTTCGATTATGCCTGGAACCTCCAGGTCGAGCCGGAAATCCTGGCGCAGATGGAAGCGGCCGGAAAGGGCGTGATCGTCACCTCCTTCGGCACCTCGGTCGAGCGCCTGGAACTCAACATGACCGATCCGTCGCCTTCAAAGGGCGCGGAGCGCTCGACCATCAAGGGTGGGGCGCATCCGTTCCTGAGCGACCCGGCTGTGCGCAAGGCGCTGTCGATCTCCATCGATCGTGAGATCATCGTCGAAGCAGGCTACGGCGCGGCGGGCCGGGCGACGTGCAACATCCTGCCTGCCCCGGAGAATTATGCGTCGACAGCCGTCAACTGGTGCCTCGAATACGATCCCGAAGCGGCCATGAAGCTGCTCGACGACGCAGGCTGGGTTCCCGGAAGCGACGGCATCCGCGCCAAGGACGGAGTACGCCTCTCCATCCTCTATCAGACCTCGACCAACTCGGTTCGCCAGGCGACGCAGGCGCTGGTCAAGGACATGTGGGCCCAGATCGGCGTCGAATCCGAGCTGCGCAACATCGATGCGGCGGTCTTCTTCGGCGGTGACCCGGCGAGCCCGGACACGTTCCAGAAGTTCTATGCCGACATCGAAATGTACACCAACAACTTCCCCGGCACCGACCCCGAGGCCTATATGGCCGGCTGGCTCTGCAGCAACACCCCCAGCCCCGAAAATGGCTGGCTCGGCACCAACATGCCGCGCTTCTGCAACGACGAATACGCCGCGCTTGCCGACAAGATGTCCGAGACGGCAGATCTCGCGGAACGCGGCGCGATCGCGAAACAGATGAACGACATCCTCTCCAATGAGGGTGCTCTGATTCCGCTCGTCCATCGCGGTGAAGTGGCGGCGCATGCCGTCAGCATCGAAGGCATGCGGATGAACTCGTGGGACTCGCAGCTCTGGAACGTAGCCGACTGGACCCGCAAGAAGTAGCGATGTGAAGCCGGACCGCGGCCGCTTCGGCGGTTGCGGTCCGGACAGCTTCTCATCCACGCGGCCGAGAAGGTCCCGCTCGTCCCGTCGGAGTCAATTTCATGCTGAACTTTACGCTTCGGCGTCTGATGTTCGCGATCCCGACCCTGTTCGTGATCAGCTTCATCATCTTTGCACTGCTCGATCTCGCGCCGAACGACCCGACGGGAAATCTTCCGCTCACCATTCCCCCGGAGGTGCGCGAACAGATCAGGCAATCGCTGGGTCTGGGCCAGCCGTTTCCGATCCGATATCTCTACTGGTTGCAGCAGTTCTTTATCAACGAACCGCTCAACCTGCTTGAAAAGCTTTTGGGTTTTCCAATCGGCGACTCAGCCGGGCGGCTGCGCATACGCTCGTGGGCCACGCGCAGCCCGGTCGTCGACCTGATCGCCGAGCGCATGCCGCAGACGCTGATGGTGGTCGGCTTTGCCTATCTCTTCGGCATTATGATCGCCATCCCGATCGGCGTCATCTCGGCCTACAAGCAGTATTCCTGGTTCGACCAGATCGGCACCTTCGTCTCGATGGTGGGCTTTTCGGTTCCGACGTTCTTCACCGGTGTGGTGCTGATCGTCATCTTCAGCGTCAATCTGCAGTGGTTTCCCTCGATCTACGACACCACGCTGCGCGTGACGGACTGGTCGAGCTTTTGGGCGCAGGTGCGCCAGATGGTGCTGCCGGTGGCTGTGCTCGCGCTCTACAACGCCGCCCAGCTCAGCCGCTTCGTGCGCGCCTCCATGCTCGACAACCTCAACCAGGACTATGTGCGCACGGCGCGCGCCAAAGGCATGAAGGAACGCGTGGTCCTGCTCGTCCACGTCCTGCGCAACAGCCTCATCCCGGTGGTGACGGTCATCGCGCTGGGCATTCCGACGATCTTTTCCGGCGCCATCATCACCGAGCAGATTTTTCGTGTGAACGGCCTCGGGCAGCTTCTGATCACGGCCATCCAGGGCGCTGACATCCCGCTGGTACAGACGCTGACCTTCATTTTTGCCGTGCTGATCGTGTTCTTCAATCTGATCGCCGACCTTCTCTACGGCATTCTCGACCCGAGGATCCGCTATGACTGACACGGCCCTCATCGATCCGCCCGGCAAGCCTGCGGCGCCAGTCGTGCAGCAGATGCGCGCGCAACGCACCATCACCTCCGACGTCTTCCGTCAGTTCCGGCAGCATCGCGGCGGGGTCATCGGGGCGTGCATCTTTCTGACCATCATCTTTCTGGTGATCTTCGGGCCATATCTGCACGGCATCGATCCGAGCGCGCTCAACGTGCGCGCTCGAAATCTGGGACCGACCTTCCAGCATCCGATGGGCACCGACAATCTCGGACGGGACATGTTCGCGCAGGTGCTGGCCGGCGGGCGCACGTCGCTGTCAGTCGGCGTCACCGCGATGTTGCTGTCGCTGTTCGTCGGCACCACGATCGGCATCACGGCCGGCTATCTGCGCAAGCTCGATGGCTGGCTGATGCGCATGACGGACCTGTTCCTCGCTTTGCCGCTGCTGCCGCTGCTGCTCGTCATCATCATGCTGTTCCGTGACACGCTGCGCGCGGCGTTCGGGCCGGAAACCGGCATTTTCCTGCTGATCGTCTTCGTGATCGGCGCGACGAGCTGGATGCAGACCGCGCGCATCGTGCGCGGTGCGGTTCTTTCGGTGAAGGAGCAGGAGTTCGTGCTGGCGGCGAAAAGCATCGGCACGCGCGAACGGCGCATCGTCACCCGCCACATCCTGCCCAACGTGCTGTCACCAATCATGGTTTCGGCCACACTCGGCATCGCGACGGCGATCATCACCGAATCCGCGCTGTCCTTCCTCGGCCTCGGCTTTCCGTCGGACTATCCGACATGGGGCCGCCTCCTCTTCGACGGCGTGAACTTCCTCGCGATCAATCCCTCGCGCGTCATCTGGCCAGGTCTGGCCCTGTCGCTCACCGTCCTCAGCGTCAACTATATCGGCGATGGCCTGCGCGACGCACTCGATCCACGCATCCGCGGTCGCTGAGTCGGCACCAGAATCGTGCTATCGCTGGCGAAAGGACCACCGAAGCGGAACGAGAGACGTGTTGCAGGACGCAAACAAAGCCAGATCGCGCCTTGAAGTCATCGACTTTGCGCGCGGCACAGCGCTTGTCGCGATGGCGATCTATCACTTCACCTGGGATCTCGAATTCTTCGGCTATGCCCCTCCCGGCATGACCGCGGAAGGCGGCTGGCGGCTGTTCGCGCGCGGCATCGCTTCTTCGTTTCTGTTTCTCGTCGGTGTCAGCTTGTTTCTCGCCCATGCGCGCAGCGTGAAATGGCGTCCGTTTCTCAAGCGCATGGCGATGGTCGCCGGCGCCGCAGCCGCGATCTCGCTCGCAACCTGGATCGCGGTACCGGACAGCTTCATTTTCTTCGGCATCCTGCATCACATTGCGCTGGCCAGCCTTCTCGGCCTCGCCTTAGTGAAATTGCCCGCGGTGCTGAACCTCGTTCTGGCTGCGGCTGCCATCGCCGCGCCGTTCTATCTGCGGTCCGCCGTTTTCGATCACCCGGCGCTATGGTGGGTGGGACTGTCGGAGATCAGCCCCCGTTCGAACGACTATGTGCCCATCCTTCCCTTTTTCGGGGCGGTGCTCGCCGGCATTGCAGCAGCGAAAATGGCGGAA
Source organism: Mesorhizobium sp. CAU 1732 (assembly GCF_039888675.1). Classification (NCBI taxonomy): domain Bacteria; kingdom Pseudomonadati; phylum Pseudomonadota; class Alphaproteobacteria; order Hyphomicrobiales; family Phyllobacteriaceae; genus Mesorhizobium; species Mesorhizobium sp. CAU 1732. The sequence goes on along the minus strand of NZ_JBDQQR010000001.1, from coordinate 2,183,247 downwards.
GCCGCGGGGATTTTCGCCCGCCGGCGGGGCGTCGCCCTGCACCGCTGGACGCGACCGGTGCAGTTCGCAGGCAGGCACAGCCTCTCCGTCTATCTGATCCATCAGCCGGTGCTGATCGGAATGATCTGGCTGTTCTCGCTGGCCGCTCCGCCGGCGCAGGAAGCGCGCGATGTCGAATTCACCCGCGCCTGCAGCGCGCAATGCGTTCCAACGAGAGGTGAAGACTTCTGCACCGCCTATTGCGGCTGCGTGGTCGACCGGCTGCAAAGCGAAGGCCGCTTCGACGAGATCTACGAGGACCGCGCCAGCCCGGAGACTTCGCAACGATTGCAGGATATCGTCAGCGCATGCAGCTTCGACACCGAAGCGTCGCAGCTGGAGGAAGAGGCGCAATGACGGACATTCGGGATAGCCCCAACACCCTGCCGTGGCCGCCTGTGATCATTGTGGCCGCAGTCGCACTGGCGATCCTAGCGCACTGGCTGATGCCTTTGCCGTGGCTTCCGATGCAACTTGCCGAGTTCTTCTTCGCGATCGGCTGGCTCGTCGTCGCGGGCGCCATCGCGATCGACATTGCCGCGATGCGTGCCATGTCGCGTGCGCGCACCACGATCATGCCGCATCGTGGTTCCGACCATCTGGTGACAGGCGGACCCTTCGCGTTCACGCGCAACCCGCTCTATCTGGGGAACACGATGCTGATGGTCGGCGTCGGCCTCATCTCCGGCATCTTGTGGTTCATCCTGCTTGCGCCCGTCGCCGCCTTCGCCACGCAGAAGCTTGCCATCGAGCGCGAGGAACGCCACCTCGAACTGCGCTTCGGCAAGAAATTCCGGGACTATTCGAAGAAGGTTCGGCGCTGGATTTGAGCCGGCTAGGCGTCTCAGGTGTTGACGCCGAGCTCTACCAGCCGCTCGACGCATGATTCTTCCGCCTGATCGAGTTCCGCCAGGGTCTCTTCCAGATCGCGGCGCTTCTGGCGCAAATCCTCGCGCTTTTCCTCGATGCGCTTGATCATCAGTTTGAGCTGCCCGACCTCTCCGGGCGGCGTCTTGTACATCTGGATGATTTCGCGGATCTCGTTGATCGAGAAGCCGAGGCGCTTGCCGCGCATGATCTGCCGGATCAACTGCCGGTCGGACGGGCGGAAGAGCCGCGTACGGCCACGGCGCACCGGCGCGACAAGGCCCTCATCCTCGTAAAAGCGCAGCGTGCGCGTCGAGATGTCGAACTCGCGGGTCAGCTCGGTGATGGAGTAATATTCCCGCATCGGCGCGGCCGTCCTGTCATGAATCTGCAATGGATTTGGCACGGCATTTACGTAAAAGTCAATTGGCGAGCTGACGGCGGTCGTCAGGAACGGCACTCAGAAGAGGCCGAACCACCAGGTCGCGAGGCCGAGAAACGCGAAGAAGCCAACCACATCCGTGATGGTGGTGACGAAGACTGCCGAGGCCACGGCCGGGTCCGCGCCGAACCGGTCGAGCAGAAGCGGTATCAATATGCCCGCCAGAGCGGCGGTGAACATGTTGACGACCATGGCGACTGCGATGATGCCGCCGATGTCGGTACCGAACCAGAACCCCGCAACGAGGCCGATCAGCGACGCGAAGATGATGCCGTTGAGAACGCCGACACCGATTTCGCGCCGGATGATGCGGCCGGCATTGTAGATGTCGATGTCTTTCGTCGCGAGCGCGCGCACGGTGACAGTCATGGTCTGCGAGCCGGCATTGCCGCCCATGCCGGCGACGATGGGCATCAGAATTGCCAGCGCGACGATCTCCTGGATCGTCGCATCGAACAGGCTGATGACGGACGCTGCCAGAAAAGCCATCACGAGGTTGACCAGCAGCCAGGGAACGCGCGAGCGCGATGCGGCCAGCACGGAATCCGACAGTTCTTCATCGCCGACGCCGCCGAGGCGCATCAGATCCTCTTCGGCCTCTTCCTGGATAACGTCGACCACGTCGTCGATGGTCAGCACGCCGACGAGGCGTTCGTTTTCGTCCACCACGGCGGCCGAGAGAAGATCGTACTGCTCGAAGACCTGCGCCGCCTCTTCCTGGTCCATCGTGGCCGGGATGGCGTGACGCGTCTCATGCATGACGTCCTCGATCTTCACCGTGCGCTGTGTGCGCAGGATGCGGTCGAGATCGACTGCGCCGAGCAGCCTGAAGGTGGGATCGATGACGAAGACCTGGCTGAACGATTCCGGCAGGTTCTGGTCTTCGCGCATGTAGTCGATCGTCTGGCCCACCGTCCAGAAGGGCGGAACGGCGACGAACTCCGTCTGCATGCGACGGCCGGCGCTCTCTTCCGGATAGTCGAGCGAGCGCCGCAGCCTGATCCGTTCGGTGAACGGCAGTTGCGCGAGGATTTCTTCCTGATCCGCCTCGTCCAGATCTTCCAGAATGTAGACGGCGTCATCCGAATCGAGTTCCTGGACGGCCTGCGCGATCTGCTCGTTCGGAATGCTGTCGACGATATCCATACGGATCGCATCGTCGACTTCGGTCAACGCCGTGAAGTCGAAGGCCGATCCCATCAACTCGACGAGCGAACGCCGCTGCTCCGGCATCAGCGCCTCGAGCAGGTCCCCGACCTCGGACTGGTGGAGTTTACCGACTTCGTCCTTCAGCGTGAGCGTATCGCGATCCGCGATCGCGGCGCCGATATGCGCCAGGAAAGACGAACGGACGATGCCATCCTCATCATAGATGTCGGGCTCGATTTCTCGAGCGTCGTCGCGCGGGGGCATGTCCTGGGGATTTTCCAACAGCGCCTCCCGTCCTGAATCGATGGGGTTCGCCCACCGTCTAGCTGTTCAATGCGGCGAACACAAAGGCAATCGCCGCGCATCGAAGGAGTTGTGTCCCGCGCCTACGTAAACGAACGCGCCGAAACGGAATGAGTTCGCCGTCATATGTCAGAAATTGCTGATTTGGACCGCGATATACCGAAAAAGAGCGTTGGTAATCACCCCGTTCGGCGCACCCGAAAGACAAAGTCTCGGATGAAAGTTTTCGTTGGTGCGGTCGAGAAGACTCGAACTTCCACGGGTTGCCCCACAGCGACCTCAACGCTGCGCGTCTACCAATTCCGCCACGACCGCACGCTACGAAAGAGCCGGTCTTGGCCGGCCCGGCGCATGTAGCAAATAGGTTCGGGGGGCACAAGTGCGTCGGCACACAATTGCGCAGAATTGCTACGTTTCTGGCGAAGGCCTCAAAACTGGACCTTTGGGCCACGAGCGTCCATATGAGAAGCGTTGCCCAAGGTGCGCCATAATGCTCGAACGAAACCAGATAAACGCGTCGTTTCTGCCACTGTCGGATGGGCCGCCCGTCGAATGGCGCGTGGAACCGGGTCTGGTCGATTATCCGACCGCGCTGGCGACGATGGAGGCGCGTGTCGCGGCGATTCGCAACGAGAACGCACCTGAACTCGTCTGGCTCGTCGAGCACCCGCCCCTCTACACGGCCGGCTCCAGCGCGAATCGCGACGACCTGCTCGAGCCCGAGCGCTTTCCGGTCTTCGATGCCGGCCGAGGCGGTGAATATACCTATCACGGACCCGGCCAGCGCGTTGCCTACATCATGCTCGACCTGAAGCGCCGTCGCGAGGACGTCCGCGCCTTCGTGGCGGCTCTCGAAGCCTGGATCATCGGTTCGCTCGCGAGCTTGAACGTCAAGGGCGAGCGCCGTGAAGACCGCGTCGGCGTCTGGGTCGTGCGGCCCGACCGCCCGCCGTTGCCGGACGGCTCTCCCCAGGAGGACAAGATCGCGGCGATCGGGATCAGGCTGCGGCGGTGGGTCAGCCTGCATGGCATCGCCGTCAATGTGGAGCCGAATCTGAGCCATTTCGGCGGCATCGTGCCCTGCGGCGTAACCGGTTACGGCGTCACCAGCCTTGTCGATCTTGGCCTGCCGGTGACGATGGCGGATTATGATCTGGCGCTGAAGGCATCGTTCGAGACGGTGTTCGGCAAGGTGACGCGCCCCTAGCGGGACGGCATTCGCTGGCGCGTGCATTGTGGTGTCGGCGCAAGGTGCCCCGACGAGGAGGACGACATGACCATCACCCGCACATTTTTGGCTGCATCCTTGATGTTCGCGACGGCTTCGACCGCATGGTCGCAGCAGGCCAGCGACACGCTGGCGCCGGAGCGTGCAGCCGGGTCGAGCGCAGGCGGGCTTGTGCGCGCCGAAAAACACATGGTGGTCGCCGCCAATCCACTCGCGGCGCAGGCCGGGCTCGCCATCCTGCGCCAGGGCGGAAGTGCTGCCGATGCGCTGGTTGCGGTCCAGACCACGCTGGGCCTCGTCGAGCCGCAATCGTCGGGCATCGGCGGCGGCGCGTTCCTCGTCTGGTACGACGCGCAGAGCCGCACCGTCACCACCTTCGACGGGCGGGAAACCGCGCCAAAGGCGGCGACCGGCGACCTCTTCCTCGGCGATGACGGCCAGCCGCTCGGCTTCTTCGATGCGGTGGTGGGCGGCCGCTCCGTCGGGGTCCCGGGCGTTCCTCGCCTCATGGAGACGATCCATGAGCGCGCCGGCAAGCTGCCATGGGCGGACCTGTTTGCGCCGGCGATCACCCTCTCCCGCGACGGCTTCAAGGTTTCCCCGCGCCTTGCCGGACTGATCTCGTCCGATTCGGGCCGGCTCGACGCCCAACCGTCCACCAGGGCCTATTTCTACGGCCCGGATGGCGCGGCGCTCGCAGCCGGCGCCACGTTGATCAACGAAAGCTACGCCGACACGCTGGATGCATTGGCGGCCGGCGGGGCGGATGCATTTTATGAGGGTCCCATCGCAGACGCGATCGTTGCCGCGGTTCGCGATCACCCGACCAATCCGGGATTGCTGTCAGCCAACGATTTCAAGGACTATCGGATCGTCGAGCGGGACGCGGTCTGCGCTCCCTATCGCGACCATGAGATCTGCGGCATGGGACCGCCCTCCTCCGGCGCGATGACGATCGGGCAGATTCTCGGCATGGTCGAACCCTACGAGATCGGCGCGCTCGGCCCGGACGATCCGGAAAGCTGGCGCATCATCGGCGACGCCACCCGCCTCGCCTTCGCGGACCGCGACCGCTACATGGCCGATTCCGACTTCGTGGACATGCCGGAAGGCCTTCTCGACGCCGACTACCTCGCCGGCCGCAGCGCGCTGATCCGACAGCCGACCGCGCTCGGCCAGGACGATGTCACCGCCGGCGAGCCGCCCTGGAAAAAGGCTGACCTGCGCATCGACGGCGTCGACCTGTCACAACCGGCGACCACCCATTTCGTCATCGTCGACGATTCCGGCAACATCGCATCGATGACGTCCTCGATCGAGAACGGGTTCGGCGCACGGCTGATGGTGGGCGGTTTTCTCCTGAACAACCAGCTTACCGATTTCTCCTTCGCGGCAACCGGCAGTGACGGCCCCGTCGCCAATCGCGTCGAGGGGGGCAAGCGGCCGCGATCGTCGATGGCGCCGACGATCGTTCTTCTCGACGGCGAACCGCGCTATGCGCTGGGGTCGCCGGGCGGCAGCAACATCATCTCCTATGTGGCCAACACGCTCATCGGGCTGATCGACTGGGATCTCGACATGGCTGCGGCGATCGCGCGGCCGCATATGGTCAACCGCTTCGGTCCCTACGATATCGAACTGGGAACCGCGGCCGAAGACCTGGTGGAAGACCTCGCGGCCCTTGGCTACGAGGTCGAGGCGAAGGAACTGAATTCGGGTCTGCATGGCATCGAATTTACGCCGTCAGGCCTCGAAGGCGCTGCCGACACACGCCGCGAAGGCGTGGCCGTCGGCGACTGACATCACATCGCGCCGATCAGCAGCGCCATTGCCGTAACGAACGCGCCCATGGACACGAGCGAGAACACATCCTGAAGGAAAGAAGCCATTTCGATCTCCCGTATCTCTTATGGCCCCTTTATGTTCCAGTTTTGTTCTCACGTCAATTCTGTTTGCGACGTTGCGTCATGCACGAAGCACGTTCGTCTTTTTCGCGGTTAACCGGGGGTGAACCGATCCGTTAACGGATCGCGCCCCTCGCGTCAGGCTGGCGTGAGGCCGGTTCGGTAGCGCTTGGCATTGGCCACGTAGTGCCGCGCCGATCCCCGGAGGCCCTCGATCGCATTCTCGTCGAGCGTGCGAACCGCCTTGGCCGGAACGCCCATGATCAGCGAATTGTCCGGAAACGACTTGCCTTCCGTGACGAGCGCGCCAGCCCCGACGAGGCAGTTCTCTCCGATTTTCGCGCCGTTGAGAATAATGGCGCCCATGCCGACGAGGCTGTTGTTCCCAATCGTGCAACCATGAAGCATCGCCCGGTGGCCGATCGTACACCCCTCGCCCACGGTGAGTGGAAAGCCCATGTCGGTGTGCATCACCGTATGTTCCTGCACGTTCGTGCCGGCGCCGATGGTGATCGCCTCGTTGTCGCCGCGCAGCACGGCCCCGAACCACACGCCGACATCGCTGCCGAGCGTCACCTTGCCGATCAGCGTCGCATCGGGCGCAATCCAGGCTGATCCATCGTCAGGCAATTCGGGCGAAACGCCATCGAGCGTGTAAGCGGGCATGATTCCTCCTTCAGGCAAAGGTGGTCACCCTAGAAGGCGCATCGGCAGGAACGCAAGTTCGACCCCTGCCATTTTGGCCGCCGGACACGGCAATCGGACATGTCTTTACGCGCCGTTTACCATGAAGCGGCAATGGTCTTCGAGATTTATTCAGCAAGTGCCGTGCCCCCCCTCTTCTGCCCGTAGCAGCAGAACAGCCCGGCGCTTCCTTCAACGGTGAGGCTCATGGCCTTGCAATTCGCATCGGCAATCATGGCTCACGCGGCATACCCCGTCCCGGTCCGATCCAGCTTCATGCTGAAGGTTTTCCTGACCTTCGTGCTTCTCGCGCTCCTCTCGGTGGCGATCAGCATCGGCGGGCGCATGGTCGGCCGCACGATCGCAATGGCGGGGCACACCGACGACCTGACGGTCCACGATATCGTCATCGGCAAGGACACGCTCGCGGTGCCGGCCAACATGATCCGGTTCGATGCGTCACGCCGCAGCGGGGTCACGCAGCGGCTGGACCTCTATCTCAACTGGCCGCTTCTCGAAGGGTACAGCAACGAGGCTCGGGACGATTTCAATCATACGGGCGACACGCGCAACATCCTGTTCCTGTCGTTCGAGGAACGGATGATGTCGCGGGACATGAGCGGCCGGCTCGAGCCGATCTATCGCGCTTTGGTGGAGGGTACCGGACGTCCGGGTCCCGGTGGCCTGACCGTCTACAGTTTCTCCGAAAAATCCGGCTATATGGACGAGATTTTGATCGTCGGCGACGGGGACACGGACACTCCGTTCGTCGCGCGTTGCCTGTCGGGAGACGCGTCGCGCGAATCGCTCGCCGCATGTGAGCGCGACATTCATCTGGGCAACGGGTTGAGCCTCTCCTACCGCATGCCGGCCGAACTGGCGGGCTCGTGGCGGGACGTCGATGCGGCGATACGCGAGAAAGCGGAGAGCTTCATCGTGAAGCGCTGAAACGAAAAAGCGCCCGGCGATCGCTCGCCAAGCGCATTTCGATTCGTCCAGCCGGTCTCAGTCGAGATCGATATCGAGAATGGCCATCGAGAAATTGTAGGACAGGTCGCCGTCATCATCGTCCTTGAAGATGATGCCGAGGAATTCGTCCCCGAGATAGAGCTCGCAGGAATCGTCCTTGCGCGGCCGCGCTTTCACCTGAAGCTGTGCGTTTGCGAAGGTGCGCTTGAAATACGCGTCGAGTTTTCTGATCTCTTCGGGTTTCAAAATCTGCTCTCCGGTAACCGCCTGATTGGACCGCGCTTCTGGCATGCCCGTCACGGCGATGTAAAGCCCGCGGTCGAGCTTTCAAGGAAAGGGCGCGGAAATGCCGCCTCAGGCCTCGCTGACGAGGAGCTGGTCCATCGCGCGGGACGGCTCGTCACACCCCGCCTCGCCCACGATCCGGGCGGGCACGCCGGCAACGGTTTTGTTATGGGGAATGGATTTCAGAACGACCGAGCCTGCCGCCACTTTAGAGCAATGGCCGACCTCGATATTGCCGAGAATCTTGGCGCCGGCGCCGATGAGCACGCCATGGCGGATCTTTGGATGGCGATCGCCGCCCGCCTTGCCCGTACCGCCCAGCGTCACGCCGTGGAGCATGGATACGTTGTCCTCCACGACCGCGGTCTCGCCCACGACAAGTCCCGTCGCGTGGTCGATGAAGATGCCCTTGCCGATGCGCGATGCCGGATGAATGTCGGTCTGGAAGATCGCCGACGAACGGCTCTGCAGGTAGAGCGCGAAATCCCGCCTGCCCTGGTTCCACAGCCAATGGGCGAGCCTGTGCGTCTGGATCGCGTGGAAACCCTTGAAATAAAGGACAGGCATCAGGAACCGGTCGCATGCGGGGTCGCGGTCGTAATAGGCCTGGATGTCGACCCTGACCGTCGCGCTCCAATCGGAATTGTCGCGCAGCATCGCCTGATAAGTCTGGCGTATGAGGTCGGAGCCAAGGTCGGCGTGGTCGAGCCGTTCCGACAGACGGTGGATGACCGAATCCTCGAGGCTGTCGTGGTTCAGGATCGTGGAATACAGAAACGCAGCAAGCAGCGGATCGCGTTCGACCGCGACTTTTGCTTCGCTTCGAACCGAACTCCAGATCGGGTCGACGGGCTGGATCATCTCGGATCTGATCGCGCTTGTACTGCCCATCTCGGTCTCCTGTGCCAACCATCTTGCTTTGGCGAAGGGTCGATCATAATGCGAACCGAGCCGCAAATGAACCGCAATTTCCTCAACCAGCCTTCAATTGGATTGTTGTGATGCAAATTCAAGATGACCCGCAAAGCGATTCCCTTCGCGTCGACGTCGAAAACGGCATCGCAACGATCACGATCGATCGCCCGCGACGCAAAAATGCGATGACGCAGGCAATGTGGCAACGCCTGCCCGGAATCATCGACGATCTGACGGCCTCCGCGTCATCCCGAGCGATCATCCTGACCGGAAGCGGCGCGGATTTCTGCGCCGGCGCCGACATCGCCGAGTTCGATGATGTGCGTGGCGATGCAGCCAAGGCGCGGGTCTACGAGGCGTACAATTCCGCAGCCTTCGCCGCCGTGCGCAATAGCACCCTTCCCGTCGTCGCAGCCATTCGCGGCATCTGCTTTGGCGGCGGTTTCGGACTGGCGGCCGCGTGCGACCTGCGTCTTGCAACGCCCGATGCCGCCTTCAGCGTACCCGCGGCAAAGCTCGGGCTTGCCTATCCCGTCGATGCGATGGCCGACATCGTCAACGCCGTCGGGCCTCAGGTGGCACGGTATCTCGCCTACTCCGCCGCGCGTCTCGACGCGGCGGCGGCTTTGCGCGCAGGCTTCCTGATGGAGGTCGTCAGCGGTGATCTCGACGCGCGTGTCGGCGAAATCGCCGCGACCATCGCCCGCAATGCGCCCCTGTCGATCCGCGCATCCAAGGCCTCGATTCAGGCAGTGCTGACAGGCGCGCCTGGCGACGCGGCGCTCGCAGGCGAATTCGGCGACCGAACCTTCGAGAGCGTGGACTACGCCGAAGGCCGTGCTGCCTTTCGCGAAAAGCGCCCGCCTGTCTTCAGGGGCATCTGATTGCGATGCCGGGCGGCATTCTCCTGCCATCCCGTTGTCAGGAACAGCACCGCCGGATCGCTTTCTCCTGTGCTTTTTCGGGTGGCTGAAGCGGCGCGCCGATCTAGAGTTGCGCCATGTCGATTCTCGTCTCCAACCGCCAGGCCAGGCGGCACCTTCTCCACCTCGCCGGGCTCGAAGGCCGCAGCGCGGGGCCGCTTCGCAAGGATACGCTGTCGCAGTTGATCCGCGATCTCGGCTTCGTGCAGGTCGACAGCGTCAATGTGCTGGAGCGCGCCCATCATCACATCCTGTTCTCACGCGGCCAGACCTATCGCCGCCGCGACCTGCAATCACTTCTCGAAAAGGACGGCGACCTCTTCGAGAACTGGACGCATGACGCGTCGATCATTCCCGGCGCCTTCTTCCCCTATTGGCGCCATCGCTTCGCGCGCCAGAAGGAGCGGCTGCGCGAACGCTGGAAGGATCATTTCGGCACCGAAGGCTTCGACGACGACATCGCCCGCGTGCACGATCTCATCACGCGAGACGGCGCCAAGATGGCCCGCGACTTCGAGGGCGACAGGCCAAGCACCGGCTGGTGGGACTGGCATCCGTCGAAGGCCGCGCTCGAATATCTCTGGCGGACGGGCGAACTCGCCATCGCGCGGCGCGACGGTTTCCAGAAAGTCTACGATCTCACCGAGCGGGTGATTCCGGCTGCGCACCGCGCGCAGGAAGTGGATCACGACGCCTTCGTCGACTGGGCATGCCGCGAGGCGCTGCACCGGCTCGGTTTCGCCACGCGCGGCGAGATCGCGTCATTCTGGGCATTGCTGTCGCCGTCCGAGGTGGACGAATGGATCGCCCGCAACCGCCACGACCTCGTTCCCGTTCGCGTCGAAGGCATAGACGGCAAACCGCGTGCGGGCTTCTCGCTGCCCGGCGCGGTGGATGTCGCGCTGGAAGCCCCGACGCCGCTTGACCGCGTCCGCATCCTCAGCCCGTTCGATCCGCTGTTGCGCGACCGATCCCGGACAGAGCGCATCTTCGGCTTTCACTACCGGATCGAGATCTTCGTGCCGGAGGCCAAGCGCCGATACGGCTACTACGTCTACCCCGTTCTGCGCGGCGACAACGCGATCGGGCGCATCGACGTCAAGGCGGACCGGGAGCGCGACGCGCTTGTGGTTCGCGCCTTCTGGCCCGAGCGCGGCGTCCGCGCCTCTAAAATCCTCACCACCAAGCTCGAAACGGAACTCGAGCGCCTGCGCCGCTTTGCCGGCGTTTCGAGCGTCGTGTTCGAGGATGGCTGGATGAAAAGCGGCGACGCTAGCCGAGCGGATGGGCTTTCAGGAATTCAAGCACCTTCGCCTTGAAGGTGCGGTCGCCGACCGCCAGCATGTGGTCGCGCCCTTCAATGTCGAAGGCTTCGGCATCCGGCATCAGGTCCGCGAGCTTCTTCGCCGAGCCGGCGATGTCATCCCTGGTGCCCACGCCCACGAGCGTCGGCTGCGTGATTCCCGCGAGTTCGTCTTCGCTCAGCAGTTCGCGCGACTTCGCGATGCAGGCGGCCAGCGCCTTGCGATCGCTCTTCGTCTGGTCGGCGAATGTCCGGAACATCTTGCCGCGCGGATGGTCGATCGTCGTCGCATCGTCGGCCATCAGGGCCTCGGCGATCGGATCCCAGTCACCGACGCCATCGACCATGCCATAGCCAAGGCCGCCGAGGATCAGGGTGGCGACTTTCTCTGGGTGCCGAAGCGCGAGAAACGTCGAGACCCGCGCGCCCATGGAATAGCCAAAGACGTGCGCGCGATCGATCGACAAATGGTCGAGCAAAGCCGACGCATCGTCGGCCATGGCGTCCGGCGTATAGTCGTCGGGATCGTAGCTCTTGGTGGATTTCCCGTGCCCGCGATGGTCGAAGGCGATGACGCGATAGCCGGCCTCGCTCAGCGTCTTGACCCAACCCGGCGCGACCCAGTTCACATGATGGGTCGACGCGAAGCCGTGAATCAGGAGGACGGGCTCGCCGCTACCCGTTTCCGGCGCGCGGTCGATGAAGGCGAGGTCGAAGCCGTCGTGCGTGAAACTGTGCATGCCTGCGAATAATTCCTGAATTGCTTGATCAGTCACCATCCGCAACGCTGTCGATGCGCGGATGGCGCAGCCGGACGTCGCTGACGATGCCTGTCTTCTGCGCGGTTCCAGCCTTCAGTTCAAGAACGAACCGGACCGACTCTCCGGGCCCGATCGAGGCCGTGGAAAAAGGCTCGCCCGGCAGCACCGCCGCGACGGTGCCATCGTCCCGGATGAAGATCAGGTCGAGCGGCATCGGCGTGTTCTTCATCCAGAAAGAGACGCGACGCGTCTGCTCGAACACGAACAGCATGCCGTGCATGTCGTCCATCTCGGTGCGGAACATCAGGCCGGCCGAGCGCTCGCGGTCGTCATCGGCGATCTCGATGGTGAATTCGCGCGCTCCGTCCTTCGTTTCGGCCACGAGGGGAACGGCATCGACGGGCAGCAGCATCGGCTGCCCGTCATCGATGCGCACCTGACTATAGGCCTGGGATGAGACCCCGGGAGACAGTGCGACCGTCAGCACGACGGCCAAAATCCAGATCATACGCAACATTGGCCACCCTGCTCGCCGGCGGAGATCGGTCAATGCGAAACCGGCAGTGTCCCCATATCGGGATGAATTTCGGCAGCCATAAGGCCCTTGTCGCCTTTGCCGAAGCGCACCAGCACCACCTGGCCCGGTCGAAGCTCTGTCAGGCCGTATCGGCGCAACGTCTCCATGTGGATGAAGATGTCCTCGGTGCCTTCACCGCGCGTCAGGAAGCCAAAACCCTTGGTGCGGTTGAACCATTTCACCAGAGCGCGTTCGAGCCCGCTCTCGGCCGTCACCGCGACGTGGGTTTTCTGAAGCGGCTGCTCGGACGGATGGACGGCGTTCGTGTTGTCCATCGAGAGAACCTTGAAGGCCTGGAGGCCACGATCGCCGCGACGAACGAGGCAGACCACGCGCGCGCCCTCAAGCGCGGTCTGGAAGCCATCCTTGCGAAGGCAGGTCACATGGAGAAGCACGTCACCGATGGCGGTGTCGTCGGGCAAGATGAACCCGTAGCCCTTGGCGACATCGAACCATTTGATTTCGCCGGATATTTCGGCGAGCACAGCCTCCGGTCCATCATCTGGACCCACGGCTTCGTCAATGGCGTCGTACCGCCTCTCCGAAGAGGCTTTGTCCCCCATCCCGACGTACCTTTCCTCGAACAAATCGTCTGATTCTATTCAGCAGGATAACACTGTGCGTTCCTGTGTTAGCAAGGGCCGTGGCGCAGTTTTCAACATTTCTACCCCACAATACTGCCTCAGGTCTTGGATCGTGCCCACGCTGCGATTCGAAGCGGCGTCATGGAAGCTCGTTTCAATCACGACGAGCCGGTTGCCGCTTCCGCGCGACTGCTCCATATCAGCGGCTCCACCTCGAAGAACCGGAAGGCAAAGATGCGCTATTTGCACACCATGGTCCGCGTCAAGGACGTTGATATCTCACTCGATTTCTACTGCAACAAGCTCGGCCTCAAAGAGGTTCGACGCGTCGAAAGCCAGGAGGGGAAATTCACGCTGATTTTCCTTGCCGCGCCAGAGGACGAGCATACCGGCATCACGGAAAAGGCGCCGCTGGTCGAGCTGACCTACAATTGGGATCCTGAGGACTACGATGGCGGGCGCAATTTCGGCCACCTCGCCTACGAGGTCGACGACATCTATGAAACCTGCCAGCGCCTGATGGATATGGGCGTCACGATCAATCGCCCGCCGCGCGACGGCAACATGGCGTTCGTGAAGTCGCCCGACGGTATCTCGATCGAGCTTCTGCAGAAGGGAGACGCGAAGGCAAAGTCCGAACCCTGGGCGTCGATGGCCAATACGGGTACGTGGTAAAATCCAGGTGATCCGGCGAGGCTAGCGCTTCAGGCGCTTTGCCTCGTCGATCAGCATGTTCGCGATCTGCATGCGCATGACGGCGCGCTCGCGGAATTCTTCCGGGACACGGTCGGGATGGTAGCGCATCGCGAAGGAACGCCTGGCACGATCAAGCTCTTCGGGCTTGCTCTTCGGCTGGATACCAAGTTCTTTTGAAATCGAATCGGGATCGAGAAAGAACAAATCCTCCAGAGCAGGCTGGAGATGGGCCGGGGTCTCAAGCACAGGCGGACGATCCTTTTGCGGGGCTCGCGCGCGATACTCATCATATTCCTGAATCGCCCGATCCCGAAACAGGGTCACGTTCTCGGCCTGCAACCGCTCGATCTGGTCGAGCAGATCGCCACGAAGCGATGGAACGGGACCATCATCCACCTGGGGTTCAATGTCCCGCGAGGCAGCGATGAGATCATCGAGCAGTTCAGTAAAGTCCAGCTTCGCATCTGCGCCCAACGACATCTCCTGCTCCCGGCGTGCGATACAATCGGACCTTAATCTCGCGCGGGTTAAAAAGGTTCCCCTAATGTGTGTCTTCCCCGACCTCCGCTGATTTTCGTTAAGACCCTATGAACACGTGCGCCGTAATTTCGTGCCGAACCGGAACTCGCATGGCTGCCATGTGAATGCTGCACTGCACAATCACGCCGAACCGACTATATTCAGGGCTTCGGGAGGACACAGAAAGGAAGCCTGACATGGGATTCTTTACCGAGTTTTTCGTCCGCCCGCGGCAAAAAGAGAATGAACGTTTCCGAAGCGCGCTGGCACTGCTGGAATCGATGAGTCCGTCAGACAGGGCGGACATCGGTATCAAGCCCGCCGATTTCCCGCACATCGCTTATGAGATGGCCGGCCGGGCGCGCTGACGCGTCTTGGAACTGCCGCAAAGGACGGCGTAGTTTCTCCCGATCACACGGAGAGACTCATGCGTCGAGCAGCCTTGGCCATTCTCCTTGCGAGCGCTTCGCCGGCGCTCGCCGCAGACGATTACATCGACGACCGGTCCGGCCCCGCCTCACTGGTGCGCTCGCTCTACAACGCGATCGACCGCGGCGAATTCGCCCGCGCCTACAGCTACTTCGCCACCCCACCCGCAGCCGACCTCGAAACCTACGCCCAGGGCTACGCGACGACCGAACGCGTAGACCTGACGGTGGGTGTGCCATCCGAAGAAGGTGCCGCCGGCAGCGTCTACTATCGTCTGCCGGTGGTCATCACGGCGTTCGAGCAAGGCGGCAGCCACGCCGTTTTCGCGGGCTGCTATACGTTGCGCATGGCCAATCCCGGGATGCAGACCGAGACGTTCGAGCCACTGAAGATCGAAAGCGGCGATCTTCAGCCTGTTGCCGAGGGCACGGAGCCTGCCTTGCCGACCAGTTGCGGCGACGGACCGCCACTTCCCGAGCATGATGCGATGCTCCACAAGGCGAAGACGGCGTTCCGCGCCGACTTTTCCGAGATTTGCGCGTCCTCCGGGACAGATCTGCAGCCGGAGACCTACGCCTTCGGGTTTCGCTATTCCTTCGAAGGGCCTGACGACCCCGAACGGCAGGTCAGCCTTTACCGGTTCAAGTGCACGCAAGGCGCCTATAACCAGACCCACGTGCATTATCTGGCAAATGACGAGGGCCAGATCGAGCAAATCCAGTTCGCAGTGCCCGAGATCGACGTCCGCTACGCCAATGAAGGCGACAACTCGGTTGTCGATGGCGTGACGATGATCGGAGCCAAGGCGCGCGCGCAGATCACCAATTCTGAGTTCGACAGCGATACGCTGACGATGAGCGAACACAGCCTGTGGCGCGGCGTGGGCGATGCGTTCGACGCGGCCCGATGGGTGTTTCGCGGCGGAAGCTTCAACCTCGTCTACTACGAGGTCGATGCAGCCTATGACGGCAAGATGAGCCCGGAAGTGCTTGTCGATTATGATTTCGCGCCGTGACGCTTGTTCTTGCTTACGTAATCGATTCAGTGCGTTACAGATCGAAATTAGCGTATTGAATCCATCCAGTTCAGCGTTTCGCGCCAGTCGGTCATGCGGATCGGGGTGCCGTGGCTGCCGGTCTCGAACCGAACGAAGCGCGTGGGATAATCCGGCGCCCGCGCCAGGATCGACCGGAAGAACGCCTCCTGCTTCGCGGCCGGAAAGACGCGGTCGTTGCCGCCATGGCCGAAGAAGACCGGTACGCGGCGCTTGAACGCCGCACTGGACAGAAACGCGTCGTCCCAGTGCGAACCGAGGAGGAGCAGCCCCCCGAGACGCGGCGCGATCCCCGCATCATTCGCCAGCCGCCAGCACAGCGCGCCGCCCATCGACCCACAGGCGACATAGACCGGCGCTTGCGGCGACGCCTTGGCATAGAGCGACAGCAGCGCAGCGACCTGGCTGGCGCCCGCCGCGCCGAAATCGGAAAAATCGGTGGTCAGATAGAGCCCGCCATTGCGCGAGGCGAGGTTCTTCACGCGGTTGAAATTACCGCCAAAGGTGAAATCGTCCATGCCCTGCCGCCGGCTGCCGCCCTGTCCGTAGAGATAGGCGATGATGAACGATGCGCCTTCGGTCTTGCCCACCGTGATGTGCGGAATCTGCGCGACCTCGGTTCGCGCCAAGCGGTCCTGCTGCACGCGGCGGACCCCGAGGTCGACATATTTCGCCTGCGCGCGCCGCTCGGGAATTTCGTCGCGGCCGTTGATGTCGCGCATTTCCTGATAATCGACCGTCAGATGACGACCGCCGTCTGCCTGTGCGAGTTGGTGGGGATAGGCGAAAAGCTCGTCCTTGAACGGTGAGAGCATTTCGGCCCGGACCGGTGAAGCCGTCACGATCGTGGCGAGGGCCACGAAGACAGCGAAAATCGGGATGGCGGCGCGGCCGAACACGTTGAGCATGCGCAAGAGATAGCCGATGCGGTGCATGCGGCGCTACCCGTCCCTTCAGCCGACGAGTTGCCCGCCGGCGCGCGCCATCGCTTCGGGCGTATCGACATCAAGGCTCGCAGCCTCGCCGATCTCGACGTCGATGACCGGCAGACCGCTGGTCTCGATGATGTGCCGCGCACCGGTATCGCCCTCCAGCGCCGCAACAGCGCTAAACAAGACCCTCGGAAGGATCACCGGGTTGCCGCGCTTGCCCGCGTGGGTTGCGCGCACGATGGTCGAGCCGCCAGCGCCGACGAACGCGTCGATGAGCCGGTCGATATCCTGTCGCCCGACGCCCGGCATATCCGCCAGCGCGATCAGCGCGCCATCCGCATCGGCACGCAAGGCAGCAATGCCCGCCTTGAGCGAACTGGCCAGTCCATCCGCGAAAAGCCGGTTCTGGACGATCGCCACGCGCGCGCCTGCCAACGCCTCGATGATGCGGTCGGCCTGATGCCCCACCACGGCATGTGTCGCGCGTGCCTTGGTCGAGGCCAGCATGTCCGCCGCGCGGCGCACGAGCGGGGTGCCCTCGAACTCGGCCATCAGCTTGTTCGGGCCGCCCATGCGCTGCGCCCTGCCCGCCGCCAGCAGCACCACATCGACCGCCGGCCTACGGCGTGCCTTCGGTTCGCGCGGTTGCGGGCGCGTCTCGATCTCCATCAACAGCCCGCCGACGCCCATGGCGGCGATATCGCGATCCGTGACATCGATGCCCGCCATCAGCCGGTCCAGGACCCAGTCGAAGCCGTTGAGCTTGGGGCTTCGCGCGCATCCCGGCGCGCCGATCACGCACTTGCCGTCAAATGCGCCGACTACGAGCAGATTGCCGGGATCGACCGGCATTCCGACGCGTTCGACGGTGCCGCCAGCCAGACGGATCGCGGCCGGGATGACGTCGTTTGAGTCGGACACGGCCGATGCGCCGAAGATGATGACGAGGTCGCTGACCCCGGCCATCTCCCTGACCGCCTGCGCGACATCCTCAGCGCGATGCGGCGTGCGCATTTCGCGCGCGATCGAACCGCCCGCGCGCGCCAAGCGGCGTTCGGTGTGCTCCTTCGTCTTGTCGAGCACGCTGTCCTTGACGCTCGGCAGGACCGTCTGCACGAGGCCCACCTTGAGCGGATTGAACGGGTGGAGGGCGAGTAAATCGGCATCGGCAGCGATCGCTACCGCCCGATCGAGCAGCGCTTCGGCGACCGCGAACGGAATGATCTTCACCGTGGCGAGCATCTGGCCGGCCTCGACGGTGGCGTAGTCCGGCAGGGTCGCGAGCGTGATCGACGGGTCGATGGCATTGATCGCATCGACGGCAGATTTGGAAACGACGAAGATTCCGGCGTTCCGGGCATGAAGATTGACCCGGCCGGTCGAGGCCGGTCGTATCTCGATCAACGCATTGCCGAGTGCCGCCCCAAGCCGCGCGGCCGCCTCGTCCTCGCTCAGATCGCCGGGTTCCATGCGCGCCGCGACAATCTCGGTGAGGCCAGCGGCCTTCATGGCTGCGATGTCGTCGGCGGTCAAAAGGTGCGCCTTGCGCCAGCTTCGACCGCCTGCGGCCACCGAATGCGCGAGGATCGCGCCATCCGCGTCACCGAGGCGGATCGGCCCGAATTTCATGCGGCTGCCACGTTCTGGCCACGGGCCAGCCCACGCGTCCGCAGCGCCTGGATGATCTGCCCCAATGCGGCGACAGCTATCTCGGCCGGGCTGGATGCGCCGATATCGAGGCCGATCGGCGCATGGATACGCGCGATTTCGTCCGGCGTCGCACCCATTTCGGTCAGACGCTCGACGCGCTTCGCATGCGTCTTCCGGCTGCCCAGCGCGCCGATGTAGAAGCAGCCCGCATCGATCGCCGCCTTGATGGGGAAATCGTCGATCTTCGGATCGTGGGTCACGGCCGCAAGCGCCGTGAAGGCATCGAGCGGCACAGCGCCAAGCACATCCTGCGGCCACTCCGCCTTGAGCGACACGTCCGGGAAGCGCTCCGGCGTGGCAAACGCCGTTCTCGGATCGATGATCTCCACGTCGAAGCCGGCGATCCGCGCCATCGGCGCGAGCGCCTGACTGATATGCACTGCGCCGATGATCACGATGCGCGCCGGCGGCAGATGCACGTTGAGGAACAGGCTGCGGCCGTCTGCTTCCACCGTGCCGGACTTGCCTGTGCGAAACGCGCGCGACAGGGCGTCCGCGAGTTCCCCCTCCGCCGCATCTCCTTCCCTGACGAGCCGATCGGTGCCGTCGCCGAGGTCTGTGACAAGGACAGCCGCCCGGCGGGCGCGCCGCTCATCGTTCAGGGCTTTCAGAATGGCGAGATCCATGGCTAGCCCAGCCGCTCCACATAGACCTTGATGCGGCCACCGCAGGACAGGCCGACCTGCCAGGCCGTCTCGTCCGCGACGCCGAATTCCAGCATGCGCGGCGTGCCCGTCTCGATGATGTCGATCGCGTCGGCGACGACCGCGCCTTCCACACACCCGCCGGAAACGGAGCCGTGGAAATTGCCCTCGGCGTCGATGACCAGATGGCTGCCGACCGGGCGTGGCGCGGAGCCCCAGGTTTCGACCACGGTCGCGACCGCGACGGTGCGGCCGGCCGACTTCCATTCCTCGGCGATCATCAGCGGATCGCGGCTTTCATCGGGGATCGTTGCTTGGTTCATGTCGATCACTCCACCTGGCTATAACCAGAATATGGTCATGCGACCCTGTTCTTGCCAAGACCCAGCCATGCCTTCGGGTCTGCATCACTGGTCCTGGTCGCCGAAAGCGAATCGACGAGGTCCTTGAGCGCGTTCAGCGTGTGGACCGCGCGGAACTCGTCGACATGCGGCAGCATGGCGCGCACGCCCCTCGCCCGCGCCTCGAAACCGTCGAAACGCAACAGCGGATTGAGCCAGATCAGGCGCCGGCAGGATTTTCGCAGCCGCTCCATCTCTTCCGCGAGCCCGTCGACATCGTCACGCTCCAGCCCGTCCGTGATCAGCAGCACGACGGCGCCCTGCGACAGCACACGGCGCGACCACAGCCGGTTGAACTCGTGCAGCGTCTCGCCGATGCGGGTGCCGCCCGACCAGTCCTTCACCGCGCCGGCACATTCGGCGAGCGCGTCGTCGGGGTCCTTGCTGCGCATCTGGCGCGTCAAATTCGTCAGCTGCGTTCCGAAGACGAAGGTGTGGACGCGGCTGCGCTGGGCGGTGAGCGCATGGAGAAAATGCAGGAAAATCCGCGTGTACTGGCTCATCGAGCCTGAAATGTCGGCCAGCACGACCAGCGGCGGATGAACCGTCCTGCGTGACCGGAAACGCGGCAGGATCAGATCGCCGCCGGTGCGCAGCGCCATGCGCATCATCGCGCGCGGATCGGTCTTGTTGCCATGCGGGTCGGATCGATAGCGCCGCGTCGCGACGCGGTCGAACGGCAGCCTGAGCCCCTTGATGGCCTCCTTCGCATCGGCCAGCTCCAAAGCGCTCATCTGAGCGAAATCCTTCTGGCGCAGCACCTCGTTGCCGGAAAAGGTCAGCCGGGCATCGACCTCGATCTCCGGTATCTCCTGCACCGGCTGGTCCTTGCGATGACCTTCGAAGAGCGCATCGGCAACGCGCGATTCCGCCGCGCGCACCTTCTGCTTCTCGCGCTGGTCGGGCGCGACCGGGGAAAACATCGCGATCATCTTCTCGATCAGCTCGCGCGATTTCCAGAACAGCCGGAACGCCTCGTCGAACGTCGCATGATCCTCGCGGCGGTTGACCAGCACCGAATGAAGCGTCCAGTAGAAATCGTCGCGCCCGCCGATACCGGCGACCAGCACCGCCTCGATCGCATCCTTCACCGCAGCGGGTCCCACCCGCATGCCGGATTTGCGCAGCGCGCGCGCGAAATAGACGATGTTGTCGGCGATCCTGCCATCGGGATCGGCCTCTCTCGGGATGGCGGGTTCCTTGCCCACGGCGCCCGCCTATTGCGCGGCTGCGAGTTCGGCCTTGACCTCGTCGAGGATGCGCCGGCCCTCGCCCTGACCGATCCGCGCGATGTCGTCCTGATATTTCAGGAGAACGCCGATCGTGTCCGACACGGTCTCGGGATCGAGCGCGACCTTGTCGAGTTCGGTGAGCGCGCCCGCCCAATCGATGGTTTCGGCCACGCCCGGCAACTTGAACAGGTCGATCTCGCGCAACCGCTGAACGAACGCGACCACCTCCGCCGAGAGCCGCGCATTGGCCTTCGGAACCTTGCGATGCACGATCTCGAGCTCGCGCTCCGCGGTCGGATAATCGACCCAGTGATAGAGGCAGCGCCGTTTCAGCGCGTCATGGATCTCGCGCGTGCGGTTGGTCGTGATGATGACGATCGGCGGCTCGGCGGCCTTGATCGTACCAAGCTCGGGGACCGTCACCTGATAGTCGGACAGGATTTCGAGCAGGAAGGCCTCGAACGCCTCGTCCGTGCGATCGAGCTCATCGATCAGGAAAACCGGCGCTGCGCCCGCCTCGCCCGTCAGCGCATCGAGCACCGGCCGGCGAATGAGATACTTTTCCGCGAAGACATTGCGCTCCATGGCCGCGCGGCTGGTCTCGCCAATCGCCTCTTCCATGCGGATTTCGATCATCTGCGCGGCATAGTTCCACTCGTAGACCGCAGACGACACGTCGAGGCCCTCATAGCATTGCAGGCGGATCAGCCTGCGGCCGAGCGCCGACGCCAGAACCTTCGCGATCTCGGTCTTGCCGACGCCCGCCTCGCCTTCGAGGAAAAGCGGCCGCTTCATGCGCAGGCTGAGAAACAGAACGGTCGCCAGAGCGCGATCGGAGACGTAATCCGCACCCGCCAGCATATCGACCGTCTCGTCGATCGATCCGGGCACGGGACGCGGGTTCGTATCAGCCATGATGTCTCCGAAAGCGCGGCCCTAAAGCACGTGATAGGCGCGGTGGTGGTAGATGAGAGGCGTCAGGCTATCGCTGACGCGGATGCCTGTCACCTTGCCAATTAGTACCCGGTGGGTCGCGATATCCTTCGAATCCACCAGTTCGCAGTCGAATGTCGCCAGCGCGCCATCCAGGACGGGCGCGCCGGTTGCGACCGTTTCCCAGGTGCCGAGTGCGAAGCGTTCGTCCTGGGTCAATCCGCTCAGGCCCGAGAATGCATCGGCAAGCGCCTGCTGTCCGCCCGCAAGCGTGTTGAGCGCGAAGACGCCGTTTTCGGCGAAACAATCGTTTTCCGGCTTCAGCCGGTTGAGGCAGCAGAGGATCGTCGGTGGCTCGTCGGATACGGAGCATGCCGCGATGATCGTGACGCCACGTTTACCCGCTGCTCCGTCCGTCGTGACGACGTGTACATGTCCGGCAAATCGGCTCATCGCCTCGCGATAAAGGCGTGGTTCCACAGCATTCTTCTTCAGCACGACGCTTCCCGTATCCTGACTCATGCCCGCATATAGGGACAGAGCCGCGCCGAGCAAGCAACGGCCGCTGCAACCCGGCGGCTCATCCGCTCGTATCCTGTTGCACCCTATCCCGCCAGCCTTTACCAGTTGACGCACTTTTTCCAGATCGCGGAGTTGGCACGTTCGATGCCGTTTCCATGGGTAGTCGCACTCGCAGCCATCGCGCTCGCCACATCCGGCGCGGCGCGAGCGGCGGATGTGCGAGTCGGCCTCGCCGCACCTCTGAGCGACACCATGGCGATCCTGGGCGGCCAGTTGCGGGCAGGCGCGGAGATGGCCGCGCGAGAGGCCAATGCGGAGCTCGTCATCGTCGACGATCGCTGCACGGCGGACGGTGGGGCGCTCGCCGCGCGCGAATTCGTACGACAGGACGTGCAGGTTGTCGTCGGCTTCCTGTGCACCGAGGCGATCGAGGCCGCACTTCCGATCCTCACCGAAGCAGGCATCCCGGTGATTACGTCCGGCGTGCGATCCGATGGACTGACGGACCGGCATGTGCGGACAGGTTGGCTCGTCTGGCGTATCGCGCCGCGTGCCGATGCCGAGCGCGCGGCAGCCGCCTCCATCCTGACGCGTCTCTGGCGGGACGATCTCTTCGCCATCGTCGATGACGGTACGATCTATGGCCGGGAACTCTCCGAATCGCTTCGTCTCGCGGTGGAGACGGCAGGGCTGAAGCCCGTCTTCATCGACACATACCGTCCGCAGTCGGAGAACCAGATCGGCCTTGTCGGCAGGCTTCGTCGCTCCGGCGCCACGCATGTTTTCGTGGGCGGCGACCGCGACGATGTCGGCATCATGGCGCGCGACGCCGCAGGCCTCGACTATCCGCTCACGATCGCCGGCGGCGAAGCGCTGCGCTCGGCAGGCGACGTTCCCCTCGCCGAAGGCACGCTGATGATCGCGACGCCCGAATGGGCCGAAATGCTGGATGAAGGCGCGGTGGCGATGTTCGACGCCGAAGGGACCATCCCCGAGGGCTACGTCGTGCCGTCTTACGCCTCGGTCGAGGTCGCGTTGCAGGCGATCGAGCAAGCCGCGGCCGGCTCCGATTCGGTTGCGGCGGCGCTACGCGACGGTTCCTTCCAGACGCTGCTTGGCGAGATCACCTTCGACGAGAAAGGCGATCTCACCACGAATCCCTTCCAGCTTCTCCGCTTTGACGGCGAACGCTTTCTTCCGACAGAGTAACCGCATGCCTTTCTCGACCGGCCCGAAAAACCTCATCACGGATGTCGCAGGCCTGCGCATCGGCAACGCCCACGACGAGCGGCTGCGCAGCGGCGTCACGGTCGTCATTCCGGACAGGCCGGCAGTCGCAAGCTTTCAGGTGCTCGGCGGCGCGCCCGGAACGCGCGAGACCGACGCACTGGAGCCGCACAACTCATTGCAGGAAATCCATGCGGTGGCGCTGTCCGGCGGCTCGGCATTCGGGCTCGACGCGGCGTCCGGCGTCCAGGCGGCATTGCGCGAGGCAGGGGTCGGCGTCGAGGTTCGCGGCCACCGCGTGCCAATCGTTCCCGCCGCGATCCTGTTCGACCTCATCAATGGCGGCGACAAGGATTGGGGGCTTTACCCGCCCTACCGCGAACTCGGCTATCAGGCGGCGGCGAATGCCGCACTCGACTTCGCGCTCGGCACCGCCGGCGCTGGTTTTGGCGCACTGTCGTCCGGCCTCAAGGGCGGCTTGGGCTCGGCCTCGACCGCACTGGGCAACGGTGTGACGGTGGGTGCGCTCGTCGCGGCCAACCCGGTTGGGTCTGTCACGGTCGCACGCACGCGGCATTTCTGGGCAGCTCCCTTTGAAATCGGAGACGAGTTCGGCGGGCTCGGCCTGCCCTCGCCAATGCCGGCCGAAGCGGGCGACATTCGATGGAAATTCGAGGAAACGCCGCGCGAAGGCCAGAACACGACGATCGCGGTGATCGCCACGGACGCCATCCTGACGAAGGCCGCCGCAAAGCGGCTCGCCATCGCCGCGCATGACGGCTTCGCACGCGCGATCTGGCCGACGCACACGCCAGCCGACGGCGATCTCGTCTTCGCGCTCGCGACCGGAGCGAGCGGCATCACTCTCGATGAACGCGCCGCGATGGAGCTCTACGCCGTCGCCGGCGCCACGACGGCGCGCGCCATCGCGCGTGGCATTCACGCCGCGACGCCCAATTCCGGTGACATCCTGCCGGTCTGGTCGTCGCGGCTTTAAGGAGGAGACGCATGAGACTGATTGCAAAATTGCTCGCTGTGGCAGCGTCGCCGTTTCTGATCGCACCCGCTTTTGCCGGGGACGCCGCCGAGCTCAACATTCTGGGCTTCCTCGAAGACGGATCGGTCTTCGCCTTCGAGGAATTCGGCATTCAGGACGGCTCCGGCTTTCCCTATGCGAATCGCTTCTACATCGACACGGCAAGCGACAGCTTCGTGGCTGGCACACCCATTCGCGTTCGCATCGACGATGAAGGTGCGACACTGCAGGATGCACGCGACGAGGCCTACAAGCGCGGCCAGACGATCGCGATCGACCGTGAGCTCGCCGCCAATCGCGGCGTGACCGCCGCGCACAATCCGATCACGGAGCTGTCGGCCGACCCGCACCGCGTCATGGTGAACCCGAGGCCGGTGGTTCCGCCCGTAGACAAGCCGGTCGAGTTCCGCCTCGAGGAAATGACCCTCGAAACGCCGGAAAACTGCCAGGGTTTCGGCGATACCAAAGGGTTTCGACTGAAAAGGATCGCGCTAGAGCCTGAAGCTCAAACGGAACTCGTTCACGAGGACACATCCGCGGTCCCCACCAGCCGCCGTTGCCCGCTCGGCTACAGCATCGGGGCCGTCCAGACATTTTTCCCCGCCGAGGGCGACCCCCTCTATGTGGTGCTAGTCGCGGTCCGGTCGGTCGGCTTCGAAGGCCCCGACCACCGCTGGATCGCCGTGCCTGGCAAGCTCTGAGATCATATGCCTCGTTGAGGAATGCGCGCGTCTCTGTTAGTCAGCGCGCATCTTCCCCGTTGAGTCAGGACCCAGCCGATGATCCCGCGCTATTCGCGACCCGAAATGGTTTCCATATGGTCGCAGGAGACCAAGTTCCGGATCTGGTTCGAAATCGAAGCGCATGCCTGCGACGCGCTGGCCGAACTCGGCGTCATCCCCAAGGAAGCGGCGAAGACGATCTGGGAAAAGGGCGGCACTGCTGTCTTCGACGTCGACCGCATCGACGAGATCGAGCGCGAGACCAAGCATGACGTCATCGCCTTCCTGACGCATCTGGCCGAGTTCGTCGGGCCGGATTCACGCTTCATCCATCAGGGCATGACGTCGTCGGACGTGCTCGACACGACGCTCAACATCCAGCTCGTGCGCGCCGCCGACCTTCTGCTGGCCGACATGGACCGCGTGCTGGCCGCGCTCAAGACACGCGCCTTCGAGCATAAGGACACGGTCCGCATCGGCCGCAGCCACGGCATCCACGCCGAGCCGACGACGATGGGCCTCACCTTCGCACGCTTCTATGCCGAGATGGCGCGGGGGCGCGCCCGGCTCGTGGCAGCGCGCGCAGAAATCGCGACGGGGGCGATTTCCGGTGCCGTCGGCACCTTCGCCAACATCGACCCATCGGTCGAGGAGCATGTCTGCAAGAAGCTCGGCCTGACGCCCGAGCCGATCTCCACGCAGGTGATCCCGCGCGACCGGCATGCCATGTTCTTCGCCACGCTGGGCGTCATCGCCTCGTCGATGGAGAACATCGCCATCGAAATCCGCCACATGCAGCGCACCGAGGTTCTGGAGGCGGAAGAGTTCTTCTCGCCCGGCCAGAAGGGTTCGTCGGCCATGCCGCACAAGCGCAATCCGGTGTTGACCGAAAACCTCACCGGCCTCGCTCGCCTCGTACGCATGTCGGTGACACCGGCTCTGGAGAACGTCGCGCTTTGGCATGAACGCGACATCAGCCACTCGTCCGTCGAGCGCGCCATCGGCCCGGATACGACCATCACCCTCGATTTCGCGCTTAACCGTCTGGCAGGCGTGATCGAGAAGCTGGTGATCTATCCCGACACCATGCTTGCCAACATGAACAAATTCCGCGGGCTCATCCATTCGCAGCGCGTACTGCTGGCGCTGACGCAGGCCGGCGTCAGCCGCGAGGATTCCTACCGCCTCGTGCAGCGCAACGCCATGAAGGTCTGGGAAAAGGGAGCCGACTTCCTCGAGGAATTGCTGGCGGACGAGGTTGTGCGCAAGGCGCTGTCCGAACAGGACATCCGGGAGAAATTCGACCTCGGCTACCACACGAAGCATGTCGACACGATTTTCAGGCGGGTATTCGGCAGCACTTAATGACGGAACCACTCGGCGACATTGACGTTACTCTGCACCTATAGATGGAGAGTGCTCAAATGGCCGATCGTGAAGTGGTTGTCGTCAGAAACGGCGGAACGGGCTGGTTCGTGGCCGGCGCAGTCTTGGTCGCTGCCATAATTGGCGCAATCTTGTATGCGAACGGTTATTTCGGTGACCCGGAGACGGTCAATCTGCAAGTCGATGTCCCGAAAGTGACGATCGAAGCGGAGTGAACGAAACTCCTCCAGTCTGAAAAGGCCCGCTGCTTCCCTGCCGCGGGTCTTTTCTTTTTGGGATCATGCTACGGGAACGACGCGGATTTCGTTGCTCCATGGGTCCCGAGACGTTGCTTCCGCAGAGGCGTTTCGCGACAGAAGCTCGACGAATGCCAGTCCTGTCCGGTCGCCCGACCGTGGACCGGCGCCCCTGCTCTGCCAGGAATTGGCTCCGATGTGGTGATGGTAGCCGCCTGAGGACAGGAATACGGCCGCGCCGCCATAGTGCGCCATCGTGTCGAAGCCCTGCGTCTCCTTCCACCACTGTTCGGCCGCTGCCGCATCGCCGACGCGCAGATGAACGTGGCCGATGACGGAATTCTCGGGCGCTTGCGACCAGCGCTGCGTTTCAGCGGTGATCTCACCCATCAGATTCTCGAAATTGAGCGGGTCGGTCGCCATCCGGACCGAGGATCCGTCGAATTCCCACCTATCCTTCGGGCGGTCGACATAGATTTCGATGCCGTTGCCTTCCGGGTCGGTTAGATAAATCGCCTCGCTCACGAGATGGTCCGACGCACCGTCGATGGCGACACGATTGTCGATCGCGTGCTGCGTCCAGCGCGCCAGATCGACGCGCTCCGGCAAAAGAAACGCTGTGTGGAAGAGCCCGGCGCTGCGCGGATCGTCCTCCCGCAAGGCGGCGGATTCCTCGATCTCGAGGATTTCACGGTCCCCGACCCCAAGCCCGACGATGCTGCCCGTGCGGCGCAACTCGGTCAGACCGAGTACGGACTTGTAGAAATCCGCGAGCCCTGCGCCGTCGCGTGCCTTCAGCCCCACGCGACCGATCGAGACCGGCGTAGTCGCGGCAAATGGAATGGTGCTCATTTCTGTCTCCGTTCGGATGCTTTGCACCGCGGTGCGTCAAGCTCGAAGATCGGTGACCGGCATGCCTTTCGCAAGCGGCTGCGGCGGTGACACCGTGTTCACTCAAGCGAGCAGCGCCTCTCGGGCGGTTGCAACGGCGGCCCCGCCTCGCTACATGGCCGCCATGAAGGTCAAGGACGCAGATATTCTCATCATTCCCGGCTACACCAATTCGGGGCCGGATCATTGGCAGACGCGCTGGCAAGCCAAGCTGTCGACGGCGCGGCGCGTCGAGCAGGCCGAATGGTCGAAGCCGGTGCGCGACGATTGGGTGGCGAACGTCGCCGCAGCGATCGATGCGGCGGAACGCCCGGTCGTGCTGATCGCCCACTCGCTTGGCATTCCTGCCGCCATCCATGCGCTGGAAAAGACGAAGAAGCAGGTTGCAGGCGGGTTTTTCGTCGCACCGCCGGACGTTGCCAATCCCGACATCAGGCCGCGCCATCTCATGACGTTCGGCCCCTACCCGCGCGAACCGCTGACGTTCCCGTCCATCACGATCGCGAGCCGCAACGACCCGTTCTGCGACTTCGACGTCGCCGAAGACATCGCAGCCGCCTGGGGTTCGCTGTTCATAGACGCCGGAGAAGCCGGGCATCTGAACGCGGAATCGGGCCACGGCCCTTGGCCCGAGGGTTCGATGACGTTCGCCCACTTCATGACGAAGCTCTGATAGACCTTACCTGATCGAAGCCCGCGCGGCCTTCAACAAGGTCTCCGCACCGATCGCCATGTAGCGCTGCTCGGAGCCGAGCGCCAGCAGGCGGTAGCCCATCTCCACGAAGCGCCCAGTCAGCGCCGGATCGACCACATAGATCGCGGCATGTTTCGAGGCGGCGCGCGTGCGTTGGCCGATGTCGCCAACCGCTGCCATCATATCTTCCATCGACGGGTTGACCGATTTGCCGCCGCTCCAGGCGATCGAGAAGTCCGATGGGCCGACCAGCACGCCGTCGATGCCGTCCACCGCAAGAATGTCGTCGAGAATAGCCAGCGCCTCGCGCGTTTCGATCATCGCGAAGGCCAGCGTCTTGGAATTCGCGCTTCCCAGCCAGCCCATGGCATCCGCCGTCTTCTGGCGCGCCATGGCATAGGACGCCCCCCACGAGCGCTCGCCCACCGGCGGATATTTCATCGATCTGGCGAACAGGCGCGCATCCTCGATAGTGTTGATCATCGGCGCGATGACGGCCTGCGCACCGTAATCCAGCGCCTTGCTCGCCATGTCGAAGCGGCCGACCGGAATGCGCACGATTCCCGGCTTGCCGGACGCCACGATCGGCGCAAGGCCGCGCAGGACGCTGTCCTCGTGATGCCCGCCATGCTGCATGTCGAGCGTCACCGCATCGACGGCCGTGTTCGCCACCGCCTCGACCGTGATCGCATCCGGGATACCCGACCAGGCCGTGAAGAGGGTTTCGCCGGCGTTCAGGCGGTCTGCAAGTGTCATGGCGGAAGATGTCCCTTGGGCATGTTCGGAGGCGTTTGCAGGCATTCAACCAGATCGACCAAAGCCCCGCAAAGAAAAACCGCCCGGCAGGCGGGCGGTTCGATGGGTCCAGGCAATGCGAGTCAATCAGGATGATTGAATCTGCTCGACGGCCGTATGCAGCATTTCGTCCATGTGGCGACGGATCTGATGGTCCGACTGATCAACGCCGGCCGCATCGAAATCCTTGCGCACCTTGCGGAAGACGTCATGGTCGCCGGCTTCCTCGAAATCGGACGCCACGACTTCCCGGGCGTAGGCTTCGGCTTCATCGCCGGATTTGCCGAGCTTTTCCGCCGCCCACAGGCCAAGCATCTTGTTGCGGCGGGCCATCGCCTTGAACTTCAGTTCCTCATCATGAGCGAACTTGTTCTCGAAGGCGTCCTTGCGGTCCTTCATGTCCATGGTCAATTCCTCCAGCTTGACGTCGAATCCTGACGACCGATATAGGGGCTTGCCTCTCAAACCAAAAGGCCGCGCGATGGTCAATATGCGGCTGCCCCATCCGACGACTGCATTTGGCATTGGATTGGCGCGCCGCCGACCTATTTGCTGATTGAGGATATCGCGCGATTGGGATAGAGACCGGCTGAGAATCCACGTCGCTGGCAAACGAACTGCCGAAACAGGAGTCGTGGCGGAAACGCCGCTCCCAGACCAGAGATAGCCATGAACCGTCGCCGCCGCATCTACGAAGGCAAGGCCAAGATCCTTTACGAGGGACCCGAGCCTGGCACCCTCATCCAGTTCTTCAAGGACGACGCCACGGCGTTCAACAAGAAGAAGCATGAAGTCGTCGACGGAAAGGGCGTGCTCAACAACCGCATTTCCGAGCACATCTTCACGCATTTGAACCGCATCGGCATCCCGACCCACTTCATCCGCCGCCTCAACATGCGCGAGCAGTTGATCAAGGAAGTCGAGATCATCCCGCTCGAGATCGTCGTGCGCAACATCGCGGCCGGCTCGCTGGCAAAGCGCCTCGGCATCGAGGAAGGCACGGTGCTGCCGCGCTCGATCATCGAATTCTACTACAAGGCCGACGCGCTTGATGACCCGATGGTCTCGGAAGAGCACGTCACGGCCTTCGGCTGGGCGAGCCCGCAGGAAATCGACGACATCATGGCGCTCGCCATCCGCGTCAACGACTTCCTGACCGGCCTCTTCCTCGGCGTCGGCATTCAGCTCGTCGATTTCAAGATCGAGTGCGGCCGCCTGTTCGAGGGTGACATGATGCGCATCGTCGTCGCCGACGAGATTTCGCCCGATTCCTGCCGTCTGTGGGATATCGCCACGAACGACAAGCTCGACAAGGACCGGTTCCGCCGCGACATGGGCGGCCTCGTCGAGGCCTATCAGGAAGTCGCGCGCCGTCTCGGCATCATGAACGAGAACGAGCCCCCTCGCCCGAGCGGCCCCGTCCTCGTCTCCTCCAAGCCCGGCAAGGACAGCGTCCACTAGGACGCTTTCCCCGCCAAGCCTGTATTCGATAGCCTGCAAGGAAGCTCAGCCCGTGATCAAGGCACGCGTCACCGTCACTCTCAAGAACGGCGTTCTCGACCCTCAGGGTAAAGCGATCGAAGGCGCGCTTGGCGCGCTGGGTTTCGACGGCGTCGGCGCGGTCCGACAGGGCAAGGTCTTCGATATCGAGATCGACGGCACCGACGCGAACGGCGCAGAGGCCTCGCTCAAGGACATGTGCGAAAAGCTCCTCGCCAACACGGTGATCGAGAATTACAGTGTCAGCATAACCTGAGGTTGTGCGGAGGCGTCATGCCCGAAGTGACGAACGAACTGATGTACGAACTTCTGAAGCGAGTTCATGGCGATCTTTCCGAAGCACGCCTGCAGGAACTCAAGCGACGGATGACCGGCACCGAAGAGGCGCTGGCGGGCGTCAACCGCAGGCTTGATCGCCACGACGAGCGGCTGGAGCGTATCGAGAAGCGCCTTGAACTTCGCGAACTCGCCGAATCTCCTACCCCATACGAGCCAAAATGAAATCAGCAGTCGTCCTCCTGCCCGGCCTCAACCGCGACCGCGACATGATCGCGGCGCTGACGAAGATTTCGGGCCACGCGCCGCAGACCGTCTGGCAGACCGATACCGAGATACCCGACGTCGACCTGATCGTCATTCCCGGCGGCTTTTCGTATGGCGACTACCTGCGGTGCGGTGCGATAGCCGCGCGCATGCCGGTGATGCGTGCGGTCGCGGACAAGGCGGCACAAGGTGTCATGGTCATGGGCGTGTGCAACGGCTTCCAGATCCTGCTCGAGGCCGGCCTGCTTCCGGGCGCACTGATGCGCAACGCCTCGCTCAAATTCGTCTGCCGCGAGGTTAAGCTCGAGGTCACCAACACGAACACGGCCTTCACTCGCGCCTACGCGCCCGGCCAGGTCATCCGGTCCCCCGTCGCGCATCATGACGGCAACTTCTTCGCCGACGCCGAGGCGCTTGCCCGCATCGAAGGCGAAGGCCAGGTGGTCTTCCGCTATGCCGAAGGCACCAATCCGAACGGATCGATGAACGACATCGCCGGCATCGTCAGCGAGAGCGGCAATGTGCTGGGCCTGATGCCACACCCCGAAAACCTCATCGAAGCGGCCCATGGCGGCTCCGACGGCCGTGCGCTGTTCGAAGGTGTGCTGGGGAAAGCCGCGTGACGGTTCGCATCGCGACTGCCGTTCTGCTCGTCGCTTTTCTGGCCGGTTGCCAGTCTGAACGCACATCGCCCCAGGCTGTATCGCCCTCGGGAAAAAGTGCCGCGCTGCGCAACATGGAACAGGTCGCGATTGCTGCCTACCGCTGCTGGTTCGACAGCCGCGACCCAGCGTTTCGAAACTACAGCTTCGCGAACGAACTCAACTCGTTTTCCGGCAAGCCGCGCTTTCTCCTCGTGCCGAAGAACAATTTCGGCGGAAAGCCGCTCCTCGTCGTGCAGGCGGAAGGGGCTGGCGGTCAGGTCACGACGTTTGGTCCGTTGATGGACCAGCCGCAGGGCGCGCGGATCAATTCCGACGTCAGGCGGTGGGCGTCGGGCAGCTCGGACTGCACCGGAAGCGCCTGAGCCATGCGCAGCGCGCTCCCGGCTCTCGGTTTGCTGATTGGCGCGTTCGGGTTGATTGCACAGGTGATCGTCACCGTGCCCGCCTACATGCAACTCGGCCACTCGCTGCCGGCTGCCACCCTCTATTATCTCAGCTTCTTCACGATTCTGACGAACATTGCCGCCGTACTGGTCTACGCGGCGGATCTGAGCGGACAGCCAGCCTTTTTCCTGCGGGACAGCGTTCGCAATGGCGTTGCGATGACGATCGCAGTCGTCGGCGTCGTCTATTACGTCGTGTTGGCCGCGCTCTGGCAGCCTGAGGGGCTGCATTATCTCGCGGATTTCGCGCTGCACTACGTGGCGCCGATCTTCTACGTCATCTGGTGGCTGAGCGTCGGCCGAAACGGCAGCGCACGATGGTCGAACCTGCCCGGCTGGCTCGCTTTCCCGTTCTTCTATCTCTTTTACGCGCTCTTCCGCGGGGCGACGAACGGCGAATATCTATACCCGTTCCTCGATCTTTCGGTGAAAAGCATGCCATCCGTGGCGGTATCCGTCGGGGTCGTCGTCTGTCTCTTCGCTTGTGTCGGAGCGCTGGTCATCATCGTCGACGGTTTACTGGCGATCCCAAGTCGAAAACCCTAGTCCCAGAATGCACGCGTGCCTTCGCGAACGGCTTCGCGGCGCGTCAGCCCGATATCCTTCAACTGGCTGTCGTTCAACTCTCTCAGCGCAGCGCGGCTGCGATAACGCTCCGCCGCCAGATCATAACGCCCCATCAGCGAGAACATCCAGCGCGCCAGGCGCCGAAGGACTGGCTGCCGCGACTGCACCTCCTTTATTGTATCAATTGTACTCATTTTCTTCAATCCTCATACGAATTGTAGCGGTCTAATTCGTATGCATTGACTCGATTTCCCGGGCAATATAGAAACTTGTCACCATGACAACTTGGATTCCAGACCTCACCAGCGGGAGCGGGCCGCTCTATGTTCGCCTTGCGGACAGCATCGAGCGTGACATTTTTTCAGGCGCGATCCCTGCCGGTAACAGACTGCCGCCCCAGCGCGACCTCGCCTACGATCTCGGCGTGACGGTCGGCACTGTCGGACGCGCCTATGGGCTTGTCCGTGAGCGCGGGCTGGTCAGTGGTGAAGTGGGGCGTGGAACCTACGTTCTCGATCGTTCGACGCCGATGCCGCAATCCGTGCAGGAACCGTTGTCGGGCGCGATGGACGGCACGCGATTCTACGAGGCCCCCGCCGGCAAGCTGCGCTTCGACAGCACGGCCGCGCCCGAGGTGGGCCAGAGCATGGCAATCGGCACAATCCTGGCGGACATCCACCGCGATCATTTTGACGATGTGGCAAGCTATACGCGCCAGTTTCCCGATCGCTGGTTCGAGGCGGGTGCGCAATGGCTGTCGCGCAACCAGACGATGCCCGCCCCCGATTGCATCGTGCCGACGCTCGGCGTCCATGCCGGCGTCATGGCCGTCATCTCCGCGGTCACCGCGCCCGGCGACAGCATCGCGTTCGAGCGCGTCACCTATTCGCAGCTTGCCCGCAGCGCGGGGCTGATCGGGCGGCGCACGACGCTGATCGCATCGGACGACAATGGCGTGATCCCCGAGGATTTCGAGCGCGTCTGCGCGCAACGCCATCCCAAGATCGCATTCCTGATGCCCACGGCGCAGAACCCGACGCTGGCGACGATGCCCGAAGCGCGGCGGAGAGAAATCGCGGATATCGCGCGCCGGCACAATGTCTGGCTCGTGGAAGACGACCTGTACGGCGCGCTCACCGACGATCCGACACCGCTTCTTGCCGACTTCGCGCCGGAGCGCACGTTCCTCGTGGGCGGGCTGTCGAAATCGGTCGCGGCCGGCGTGCGCGGTGGCTGGGTGATGTGCCCTCCCCACTTCAACGACCGCATCCGCGTCGCGCACAAGATGGTGACCGGCGGCATGCCGTTCATCCTTGCAGAACTCTGCTCCCGTCTCGTCCTGTCGGGCGAGGCTGCAGCCATCCGCACGCGCTCTATCGCCGAGATCAATGCGCGCCTGGCGATCGCGCGCGACAGGCTGGACGGTTTTGAGTTTTCCTGGCGGCCCAACGTGCCGTTCATCTGGCTCCTGCTTCCCGACCCTTGGCTGTCCGGCACATTCAAGAACGCGGCCTACCAGCGCGGCGTCCTCATCGACGACGAGGACGAATTCAAGGCGGGCCGCACCGAGCAGGTATTCCACCGCGTCCGGCTCGGCGTCTCGGCACCGCGCAACCGGGATGATGTCGTGCAAGGGCTGTCGGTCATCCGCAGCCTGCTCGACGAGGGCCGCGCCGGCTACGACACGTTCGGCTGAATGTTCCTTCTCCCCGCAAGCAGGGCGAAGAAGCGCGCGTCCTCATCGGGCAGCCTGCAAATCCTCCGATAGCCCCAGCTTTCGTGAGATTTGCGGTTCATTGTGGGCGGCTTGTGCGCTAAGGAACCGCAACTCCCGTTCACAAAGGACAGCGGCGCGCGCATGATCCGCAACGACATTCCGATCACCGACGACCTCGTCGCATCGCATGGCCTCAAGCCCGATGAATATCAACGCATTCTCGATCTGATCGGGCGTGAGCCGAGCTTCACCGAGCTCGGCATCTTCTCGGCGATGTGGAACGAGCACTGCTCATACAAATCGTCCAAGAAGTGGCTGAAGACCCTGCCGACCAAGGGTCCGCGCGTCATCCAGGGGCCGGGCGAGAATGCCGGTGTTGTCGACATCGGAGACGGCCAGACGGTCATCTTCAAGATGGAGAGCCACAACCACCCGTCCTATATCGAGCCCTATCAGGGCGCAGCGACGGGTGTCGGCGGCATCCTGCGCGACGTGTTCACCATGGGCGCGCGGCCGATCGCGGCCATGAACGCCCTGCGCTTCGGCGAGCCGGATCATACCAAGACGAAGCATCTCGTCTCGGGCGTTGTCGCGGGCGTCGGCGGTTACGGCAATTCCTTCGGCGTGCCGACGGTCGGCGGCGAAGTGCAGTTCGACGAACGCTACAACGGCAACATCCTCGTCAATGCGTTCGCGGCCGGCCTTGCGGATGCCGACAAGATCTTCCTGTCGGAGGCCAAGGGCGTCGGTCTGCCGGTCGTTTATCTCGGCGCGAAGACCGGGCGCGACGGCGTCGGCGGCGCGACGATGGCATCGGCCGAATTCGACGATTCGATCGAGGAGAAACGCCCGACCGTTCAGGTCGGCGATCCCTTCACCGAAAAGTGCCTGCTGGAAGCTTGCCTCGAATTGATGGCATCCGGCGCCGTCATCGCCATCCAGGACATGGGTGCTGCCGGCCTCACCTGTTCCGCCGTCGAGATGGGCGCGAAGGGCGATCTCGGCATCCGCCTCGAACTCGACAAGGTGCCGGTGCGCGAAGAGCAGATGTCGGCCTACGAGATGATGCTGTCGGAGAGCCAGGAGCGCATGCTCATGGTGCTGCGTCCGGAAAAGGAAGAAGAAGCCCAGGCGATCTTCCACAAATGGGGGCTCGACTTCGCCATCGTCGGCGAGACAACCGACGACCTGCGGTTCCGTGTCATCCACCAGGGCGAGGAAGTCGCAAACCTTCCCATCAAGGAACTTGGCGACGAAGCGCCTGAATATGATCGCCCATGGGTCGCGCCGAAAGTGCCGGAGCCACTCGCTCGCGAGGACGTGGCCGACATGGACATTGCCGATGCGCTCCTGAAGCTCGTCGGCTCTCCCAACCTGTCGTCGCGGCGCTGGGTGTGGGAGCAGTACGACACGCTCATCCAGGGCAACTCGTTGCAGCTTCCCGGCGGCGATGCCGGCGTCACGCGCGTCGAGGGGCATGCCACCAAGGCGCTCGCCTTCTCGTCGGACGTCAATCCGCGCTATTGCGAGGCCGATCCCTTCGAGGGCGGCAAGCAGGCGGTCGCCGAATGCTGGCGCAACATCACCGCGACCGGTGCGCTGCCGCTCGCGGCGACAGACAACCTGAATTTCGGCAATCCCGAGCGGCCCGAAATCATGGGACAGCTCGTCCATGCCATCAAAGGCATCGGCGAAGCCTGCCGCGCGCTCGACTTCCCGATCGTGTCCGGCAATGTCTCGCTCTACAACGAAACCAATGGCCGGGGCATCCTGCCGACGCCCACGATCGCCGGCGTCGGCCTGATCGACGATTGGTCGAAAACCGCGCGTGTCGCGTTCGCCGCCGAAGATCATGAGATCGTCGTGATCGGCGCTCCTGATTCCCTCGGCAGCCATCTTGGCCAATCCGCCTATCTGCGTGAGCTCTTCGGCCGCAATGACGGTCCGCCGCCGCCGGTCGATCTCGCGCACGAAAAGCGCGTTGGCGATCATGTCCGCAAGCTCATCCGCGATGGTATCGCCACTGCCGTGCACGACTGTTCCGACGGCGGACTGGGCGTGGCGCTGGCGGAAATGGCGATGGCGTCCGGCATCGGCGCGATCGTCGAGACGGGCGAAGCGCAGGACGAACTGGCCGCCTTCTACGGCGAGGATCAGGGCCGCTACGTTGTCACCATGACCAAAGCCGCCTTCGAAACCTACAGCGCAAACCCGGAAGTCTCGGCCGTGTCCATCGGCACGACGGGTGGCACGTCCTTGAAGCTCGGCAATGCGCGTGCGATATCTGTCGAGCAGCTCAAGCGGACGCATGAAGGCTGGTTTCCGGCCTTCATGGACAACTGAAACGGGGAATTCTGCATGGCAATGGACGCGCACGACATCGAGCGTATGATCAAGGAAGGCATCCCGGATGCGGTCGTGACCATCCGGGATCTGGCCGGCGACGGCGATCACTACGCGGCTGAAGTCGTGGCGGAGAGCTTTCGCGGCAAGAGCCGGGTGCAGCAGCACCAGATGGTCTACAACGCGCTGAAGGGCAATATGGGCGGCGTCCTGCATGCGCTCGCGCTCCAGACAAGCGCGCCGGATTAGACCTCTATCGATGGCCGGGGATGAGCCGCCGGGCGTTTCGATCGCACGCAAAGCTTATGCGGCCTTCGCCGAGCGCTACGACGCGATCGCGCCGACCAAAGCCCACAACGCGCTTTACGAACGCCCCGCGACTCATGCGCTTCTGGGCGATGTCGACGGCCTCGACGTACTCGACGCGGGTTGCGGCTCGGGCATCGGAACGGAGAGGCTTGCCCGTGGCGGCGCGCGCGTGTCCGGCTTCGACATCACACCGGAAATGCTCGCGCTCGCACGCAAGCGCTGCGAAGGGCTGAATGTCGCGTTTCATGACAGCGATCTTTCGCAGCCGCTCGACTGGCTGGCGGACGAGAGCTTCGACCGGGTTCTGTCGTCGCTAGCCCTCGACTATGTGGAACATCTCCAGCCGGTGTTCAGAGAGTTCTTTCGCGTCACGCGACCTGGCGGACAGCTCGTCTTTTCGATGGGGCATCCCATGCGCGACTGGCAGGATGAGCGCGCACGCGGCGGCGGGACCTATTTCGAAACCAACCTCTGGGGCATGCATTGGGGCGGGTTCGGTGAGCCTGCCCCCTATGTTCAATCGTACCGCCGCCCGCTTGCCGAAATCGTGAACGGTCTGTCGGAATCAGGCTGGATCATCGACCGCCTCGTCGAACCGCTGCCCGACTCGGCCATGAAGAGACAGGATCCGGGGCATTTCGAAGAGCTCAGCAAAGCGCCCGCCTTCCTGTGCATACGCGCAAGGCGGCCATGATGAACAGGGCTTGATCTCGACATCGGCGACACGATCTTTTATGAGATCACAACAAACGATTTCTGTTACCGGCCTTGAACCGGCAGACGAAAGGCATCCAGCAATGAGCGAGATCAGCGGTTTCATCGAGAACGAAGTCAAGAGCAACGACGTCGTGCTCTTCATGAAGGGCACGCCGGGTTTCCCGCAGTGCGGCTTCTCGGGACAGGTCGTCCAGATTCTCGACTACATCGGCGTCGACTACAAGGGCGTCAACATCCTGACCTCGGACGAGCTTCGACAGGGCATCAAGGAATATTCGAACTGGCCGACCATCCCGCAGCTTTACGTAAAGGGTGAGTTCGTCGGCGGATGCGACATCATTCGGGAAATGTTCCAGGCTGGCGAATTGCAGGATTTCCTGGGTGAAAAGGGTGTCGCCATGCGTGGCGCCGCCTGAGGCTTTCCGCCTCCCCAACTGACGCACCGTAACAATACGCATGCGCCGGAACTCTCCGGCGCATTTTTGCCTTTTTCAGAACAGGAGTTGCCGGTCATGCAGCAGAAGACCGAGCAGCCGCAGCCTGCCGGATTGGCATTGCCGCGCGGCGAATTCATTGCGCTTGCAGCAGCCCTCATGGCGCTCAATGCGCTTGCGATCGACATCATGCTCCCCGGTCTGCAGGAGATCGGGGCGAGCCTCAACGTCGCGGACGAGAACGCACGCCAGTTCGTGATCACCGCCTATGTAGCCGGTTTCGGTATCGCGCAGCTCCTGTTCGGCCCCCTCTCCGACCGCTTCGGACGACGCGGGCCGTTGCTCATCGGCCTCGGTGTTTACGTGATCGCGGCGGCTGCCTGCGCCATCTCGCCGACCTTCGGCGCGTTGCTGGCGCTGCGTTTCGTGCAGGGGCTCGGTGCGGCGGCGACGCGTGTCATCGCCATCTCAGTCGTGCGCGACACGTTCGGCGGGCGCGCGATGGCCGAGGTCATGTCGCTTGTCTTCATGGTGTTCATGGTCATCCCGGTGATCGCGCCGGGCGCGGGACAGGTGTTGATGCTGGCCTTCGACTGGCCCTCGATCTTCCTGTTCATGGCGGGCGTCGGCCTGATCTTCACCATCTGGACTTGGGCCCGCCTCCCCGAGACGCTGCGTGAAGAGCATCGCCGCCCCTTGACCGTGCGATCGATCGTCGACGGATTCCGCATCGTTCTGACCAACAGGATCTCGATCTGCTACACGATCGCTATGACCTGCGTCTTCGGAGCGCTGTTCGGCTTCATCAACTCGTCGCAGCAGGTCTATGTCGGCATCTACGACGTGGGCAACATGTTCCCGGTCTATTTCGCGGCCGTGGCGGGACTTATGGCGGTTTCCTCATTCGCCAATTCGCGCCTCGTCGGTCGTTTCGGCATGCGGAAAATGGCGCATGGCTCGCTTCTGGGCTTTACCGCGGTAACCGGCATCGCCTTCTTTTTGTCGCTGCTGGGGCCGGTGCCGTTCTGGCTTTTCCTCGGACTGTTCGCGCTCGCGATGGTTCAGTTCGCGTGGATCGGCTCGAACTTCAATTCGCTCGCCATGGAGCCGCTGGGCCACGTCGCGGGCACCGCATCGTCCGTGCAGGGTTTCCTGCAGACGGTGGGTGGCGGCATCGTCGGTGCGCTAATCGGACAGGCCTTCAACGGCACGATCACGCCGCTCTCCGCCGGCTATTTCTTCTCAGGCATTCTGGCGCTGATCATGGTGCTCATCGCCGAGCGTGGGCAACTGTTCAAGGCTCAGAACCCGCAAATATGACGCGCGTCCCGCGATGAAGGTGATCGACGGCAACAACTGGCAGATGCCGGGCGGCTGACCCTCCTCGAGGAGGGTCAGCTCTATCTCTACGCATACTGCTCGCACAGCTTCGTGGATTATATGGTCTTGATCGCGCTCACCGAACAGGAAACGCGCGATTTCGAGAAACTGGGCCGGCCGTTTCTCGACAAGCTCGCCTACGATGTCCATTGGACCGCAACCGGCGTCATCAAGAGCCGGTCGCGCTACAAGTCCCGCAGCGCCTGATGGGTGCCCACCGCGACCGTGCCGACGCGGCCATCGAGCAGTCGTATTCCGACCATAGCGGGTCGTGATCACAAACCGGCGAAATCGAACAGCTTCGTATCCATCAGATGGCTCGGTCGTACATGGCCGAGCGCCCGGATCATGCTTTCCTTGCGTCCCGGCATCTTGCGCTCGATGTCTTCCAGCATCGTCTTCATGGCATTGCGCTGCAACCCATCCTGGCTGCCGCACAGGTCGCATGGGATGATCGGGAACTGCATCGCATCGGCAAAACGCTGCAGGTCGCCCTCGGCGCAGTAGGCCAGCGGGCGCAGGACCGTCATGTCGCCATCGTCGTTCATCAGCTTCGGCGGCATGGCCGCAAGCCTGCCACCATGGAAGAGATTGAGGAAGAACGTCTCCAGGATGTCCTCGCGGTGGTGGCCCAGCACGAGCGCCGAGCACCCCTCCTCCCGCGCGATGCGGTACAAATGTCCGCGACGCAGCCGCGAGCACAAAGAGCAGTATGTCTGCCCTTCCGGCACCTTCTCAGTCACGATCGAATAGGTGTCGCGATACTCGATCCGGTGCGGCACGCCGATCGACGTCAGATATTCCGGCAGCACGTGCTTGGGGAAATTCGGCTGGCCCTGGTCGAGATTGCAGGCAACCAGATCGACGGGCAAAAGACCGCGCCACTTCAGGTCGAGCAGGAGCGACAGGAGGCCGTAGGAATCCTTGCCGCCCGACAGTGCCACGAGCCAGCGCTGGCCGGGCACCACCATGGCAAAGTCTTCGAGCGCCTGACGGGTCTGCCGGATCAGCCGCTTGCGCAGCTTGTTGAACTCGCCCGTCTGCGGCGCGGAGCGAAGCATCGGGTGGCAGGCGTCTGATGCGGACTCGTCTACTGGATCGGGCGACACGTGGAGGTTCATGCCGTCCTCTTACAAGGGCTTGGCGCAAAGAAAAAGGCCGCGCTTCAGAAGCGCGGCCTCGATTCGGAAACCCGGGTCTATTAGCGCGAGTAGAACTCGACGACCAGGTTCGGTTCCATCTGCACGGCAAACGGAACGTCAGCCAGGCCGGGAACGCGGCCGAAGGTCGCGACCATCTTGTTGTGATCGACTTCGATGTAGTCCGGCACGTCGCGCTCTGCGAGCTGCACCGACTCCAGCACGATCACGAGCTGCTTCGACTTTTCGCGCACTTCGATCACGTCGCCCGGCTTGCAGCGGTACGAACCGATGTTCGTGCGGCGGCCGTTGACGTTGACGTGGCCGTGATTGACGAACTGACGCGCGGCGAAGATCGTCGGAACGAACTTGGCGCGGTAGACGATCGCGTCGAGGCGCGACTCGAGCAGGCCGATGAGGTTCTCCGGCGTATCGCCCTTGCGGCGATTGGCTTCCTCGTAGGTCTTGCGGAACTGCTTTTCGGAGATATCGCCGTAGTGGCCCTTCAGCTTCTGCTTGGCGCGCAACTGAATGCCGAAATCGGACAGCTTGCCCTTGCGGCGCTGGCC
This sequence comes from Mesorhizobium sp. CAU 1732, assembly GCF_039888675.1. Taxonomy (NCBI): domain Bacteria; kingdom Pseudomonadati; phylum Pseudomonadota; class Alphaproteobacteria; order Hyphomicrobiales; family Phyllobacteriaceae; genus Mesorhizobium; species Mesorhizobium sp. CAU 1732. The sequence goes on along the minus strand of NZ_JBDQQR010000001.1, from coordinate 2,141,929 downwards.
GTGCTGGCCGGGACCGTATTCACGCTTGTTCACCGGGGACTTCGGGCGGCCCCAGATGTTTTCGCCGAGACGGCGGTCGATCTTGTATTTCGCTGATTCGCGCTTGCTCATCGCATTCCCTTTTCAAATGACCGTCGCGGAACGACATGTTCCGGACGAAGGAAACGCGCCCTCCTCTGGCTCCCGTTTTCGAAGCCTGACAGGATATCCCACGCACGCTTTGCGGAGATGTCCACGGGACACGTTAAATATCGCCGGCGCATTTCTGCCCGACGATGGCCGTGACCTAAGTGACTGGCGCCCAGTTGTCAACAGTTGGGCCTGCCCGGAGACCGCGGCAAACTGGCTTTTCGCACCTACTTGGCAGCCGGAGCCAGCCCGAAACCTCTGGCGAGCTTCACCATCGCGGTATCGGCCCTGTCGGAGGTAAAGACCACAAGATCGGGTTTGTCCGCACCCTCACGCACCAGAGGTCGGGCCGGGCGCAGCAGAGACAAAGCGCGCCGTGCGATCGCCTCGGCGGGATCGAGCCAATCCACGGGCCACGGTGCGGTCTTGCGCATCCGGTTCACCAGAAAGGGATAGTGCGTGCAGGCGAGCACGACGATGTCCGTGCGCTTGCCGTCCTGCTCCACGAAGCACGGTGCGATCTCGGTACGCACCGCTTCCTCATCCACGAAGCCTTCGCGCATATAGGTCTCGGACAGTTGCGCCAGCCGGTCGCTGCCGACGAGGCGGACATGGCATTTGGTCGCCCACTCCCGGATGAGGTCGCGCGTGTATTGCCGCTTGACGGTGCCGGGCGTCGCCAACACCGAAACGAGGCCGGACCGCGTGCGCTCTGCGGCAGGCTTGATGGCGGGCACGGTGCCGACAAAGGGTGTGTTCGGGAAAGCCGCGCGCAGATCCGCCATGACGACCGTCGACGCGGTGTTGCAGGCGATGACCGCGATCTCCGGGTCATGTTCCTCGATCAGACGCGCGAAGAGCGACACGATACGCGCGCGCAATGCGTTCTCTTCCCACGCGCCATAGGGAAAGCCCGCATCGTCGGCGACATAGACGAAGCGGCGGTCGGGCATCAGCACGCGCGCCTCGCGAAGCACCGTCAGGCCGCCGACGCCGGAGTCGAACATCAGGATCGGGCGTTCATTCATCGGGCGTCTCGCTGTTGCGCGGCGTGGGGTGCGCCGCGGCGTCCGCCTCCGCCTTGCGCTTGGGATAGGCCGCACCGCGCGGCTCCTTGGGCGAGAAATAGTCGAGCGAGGACACGACCCCGCGCAGAACCTTGATTTCGGAAACACCGAATGCCGGGCGCGTCAGCACGGCCCGAAGGGCGTCGATCATCTTCGGCTTCTTTGCGAGCGGCCGGAAATAGCCGCGCACGGAAAGCGCTTCTTCCAGTTGGTCGAACAGCCCCTGCAGCGCCTCCTTGGGAGCAGGCTCGACCTGCGGACCCGAAAACGCCGTTTCGGTCGGCGTCTCCATGCCGGACTTCATCCACTCGTAGGACATCAACAACACCGCCTGGGCGATGTTGAGCGAGGCGAAAGCCGGATTGACCGGAAACGTCACGATCTCGTCCGCGAGCCCGACCTCCTCATTGAAAAGGCCGAAACGCTCGCGCCCGAACAGGATGCCGGTCTTCTGGTCTGCGGCGAAGCGTTCACGCAGGATGCGTCCCGCCTCGACCGGGCCGTGAACCGGCTTGAACCCGTCGCGCTCCCGTGCCGTCGTCGCAACCACATAGTTGAGGTCGGCAATCGCCTCACGCAGCGTGTCGTAAACGACCACGCCATTGATGACATGATCCGCCTTGCTGGCCGCGGCTTGCGCCTTCTCGTTCGGCCACCCGTCGCGCGGATTGACGAGGCGCAGTTCGGCCAGGCCGAAATTCGCCATGGCACGCGCCACCATGCCGATGTTCTCGCCAAGCTGCGGCTCGACCAGCACGATCGCGGGCCCTTCCTGGATCAAGCGTTTCTCGCGGGCCGTGCCTGCCATTTCATCTTTCGCCTAGCATTGCGTGTCGTGCAGTCCCTGCCATACTCGGCCGACGAAATGAAGCGCGACGTGAAAGGAGCCGGCTTGAGCGAACTCGCGACGCGCATCAGGGCGATCCTGGACGAGGACCCGAATGTGCGGGAAGTCCGCATGTTCGGCGGTCTGTGCTTCATGTTGAACGGCAACATGCTCGTCTGCACCACGAAGGATGAGAGGCTGCTTGCGCGCATCGGGCAGGCAGGGCTCGCGGACGCGCTGGCGGTGTCCGGTGTCGTGCGCATGACCATGGCGGGCCGCGAGATGAAGGATTTCGTCGTGGTCGCGCAAGACGCCATCGCCGATGACGGCGCGCTTGCCCGCTGGATCGCCGTCGCGACCCGGTATGTTGGTCCGATGCCAGCCAAGGACAAACCGGCGCGAAGAAAGACAGGCTGAGCGGGAGCGTTCGACCTACCGCGTGAGAAACGCTCGCATGGCAGCCGTGACTTGCGTGGGCTTCTCGTGCAGCAACCAATGGCTCGCGCCTGCGATATGCTCGATGGTCAGGTCGGGCGCGAACACGTCCAGCCCTTCGAGGCAGACCGGCAGGAGCGCCTGGTCGGCATCGCCCCACACGACCAGATGCGGCATCGCGACCCTGAAGGCATCGGCCGGCATGTTGAGGATCATCGCGCTGCGCACGTCTTCGCCGGGCTTCGGCACGAGGATCGGCGAGGCCCGATACCAGTTGAGCATGCCTGTCATCGCACCCGGTTGCGCCCAGGCGTCGCGATACCCACGCCGTGTCTCGTCATCCATGAAGGGCGCGGCCGAAAACCCCTCGATCATGCGCAAAAGCTTGCGATAATCGTCAGCCGACAGAAGTGCTTCGGCATCATCGGCGCGCAGGCGGTTCATGTACTGGCTGGCGGCGCGCTGCGCCTCGTCCTCGATGATCGCGCGCTGGAAGCAAACCGGGTGAACACCGTTCGCGATGACGAGATGCGTCAGGCGCTCGGGATGTGCGAATGCATAGGCGTAGGCGATCGACGCGCCCCAATCGTGGCCGGCCAGCACAAAGGGCCGTCCGGGCGAGAGGTGATCTGCCAACGATGCGAGATCGGCGACGAGGTGCTTCGCACGGTAGGCATCGACGCCACCAGGCTTGAACGACAGGTTGAAGCCGCGCTGATCGGGTGCGACGAGGAAGAAATCGTCGCAAAGCTCGGCCATCGCGTCCGCCCACGCCGCCCAATATTCCGGAAAACCGTGAAGGCATAGAACGAGCGGCTTGGACGGGTCGCCGACCGAGGCGAAATGCAGTCGTCCTGCGACCGTCTCGTGGTATGCGAAGCGAAAGCTCATGCGTGGTCACTCCTCCAGCCTGGCTGCGCCGAAATCGAGCGGCGCCAAGGGTTTGCGTCGGCCGCTCACGATGCTATAGGGGCCGCATTTCCGAAATCAATCCAGTGGGGACACCCGTTCCCGCACGCAGAAACGAGGCATTTCTCATGGCGAAGATCAAGGTGGATAATCCAGTCGTCGAGCTCGACGGCGACGAGATGACCCGCATCATCTGGCAGCTTATCAAGGACAAGCTGATCCACCCTTATCTCGACCTCGACCTGCTCTATTACGATCTCTCCGTCGAGAGCCGCGATGCGACCGACGACCAGATCACGATCGATTCGGCAAAGGCGATCCTCAAGCATGGCGTGGGCGTGAAATGCGCCACGATCACGCCGGATGAAGGCCGCGTCGAGGAATTCAAGCTCAAGAAGATGTGGAAGTCGCCCAACGGCACGATCCGCAACATCCTCGGCGGCACGATCTTCCGCGAGCCTATCATCATGAAGAACGTCCCCCGCCTGGTTCCGGGCTGGACGAAGCCGATCATCGTCGGCCGTCACGCGTTCGGCGACCAGTATCGCGCGACCGACTTCCGCTTCCCCGGCAAGGGCAAACTGACGATCAAGTTCGTCGGCGAGGACGGCCAGACGATCGAGCACGAAGTGTTCGACGCGCCCGGCTCCGGCGTCGCCATGGCGATGTACAACCTCGACGATTCGATCCGCGAATTCGCGCGCGCCTCGCTCAATTACGGCCTGCTGCGCGGCTATCCGGTCTACCTCTCGACCAAGAACACTATCCTCAAGGCCTATGACGGCCGCTTCAAGGACATCTTCCAGGAAGTCTACGAGGCCGAGTTCGAGGCGAAGTTCAAGGAAGCCAAGATCTGGTACGAGCACCGTCTGATCGACGACATGGTCGCAGCCAGCCTGAAATGGTCCGGCGGCTATGTCTGGGCCTGCAAGAACTATGACGGCGACGTGCAGTCCGACACCGTTGCGCAGGGCTTTGGCTCGCTCGGCCTGATGACCTCGGTTCTGATGACGCCGGACGGCAACACGGTCGAGGCCGAAGCAGCCCACGGCACGGTGACGCGCCACTTCCGCCAGCACCAGAAGGGTGAAGAGACCTCGACGAACTCGATCGCCTCGATCTTCGCCTGGACGCGTGGCCTTGCCCACCGCGCCAAGCTCGACGGCAACGAGGACCTGAAGAAGTTCGCCGACACGCTGGAACGCGTCTGCATCCAGACCGTCGAATCGGGCTTCATGACCAAGGATCTGGCGCTGCTTATCGGTGCCGACCAGCCCTGGCTTTCGACGACCGGTTTCCTCGACAAGATCGACGAGAACCTTCAGAAGGCCATGGCCTGACAACGACAATGAGCGGCAAGCCGCGGCTCTACGGCGCTTCCTACAGCGTCTATGTGCGCATCGCGCGGCTTGCCCTCATCGAAAAAGGCGTCGACCACGACCATGTCGCGGTCGACGTTTTTGCATCCGGCGGTCCCACCCGCCTGGTACGCCGACCTCCACCCTTTCGGGAAGATACCGGCCTTCGAGCATGGCGCGCTGCGCCTCTTCGAGACGGCCGCTATCACGCGCTATGTGGACGAGGCCTTCGACGGCCCCTCCCTCCAGCCGGTCACGCCGCCTGACCGCGCGGTGATGAACCAGATCATCGGGCTGCTCGACGCCTATGCGTATCGCGCGATGGTCTGGGACGTCTATGTCGAGCGCGTCTCGAAGCCGCGCGACGGCGTTTCGTCCGACGAGACGCGCATTGCCGCCGGCCTGCAAACGGCGGGCATCTGCCTGAGGACGCTGGCATCGCTCAAACGCGACGGACCTTGGCTTTTGGGTGACTATCTCACCCTGGCCGATCTTCATGCCGCGCCGATATTCGCTTACTTCCTCAAAGCGCCCGAGGGTCGTGCCATGCTTGCCGCACATCCGCCGCTGGAAACCTGGTGGACATCTGTCGTGAGATTGCCCGGCTTCCTCGCAAGCGAACCGGACGGGTGAAACTCGATATCGAACGGCTAGCCGTCGTGACGATCGCCGGCTTTCTGATCTCGCTCACGGTCGCCTATTCGACGGCGAAAGGCTGATGCTGCGATAATGCGACGCGGAGGACGGTTTCTCCGACGGCTTTGAGAACGATCTTCCCCTTGATGCGTTGTTCGGCACCCAATCAAGGAGCTAACCATGACATCAAAGACATTCACCATCGCCGCAGGTCTCATCTCCGCTTCGCTCCTCGGCACCGCCGCATTCGCGCAGACCGCGTGGGTCGAGGTCGATGACCAGGCGATAGTTGCCCCGTTCGAAGCCAACGCCGACACAGTCGATGATTGGGACGTCCATGCAGCCGACGGAACAAAGATCGGCGAGATCGAGGAAGTCGTGGGCACCGACGCGCAGACCGCGACCGCGCTGGTCGTCGATTTCGACGGCAAGGGCGGATATCAGGACAGGGACGTCGTCATCCCGCTGGACCAGTTCACCTGGAGCGAGAACCGGCTGGTTCTCAACGCCGACGTAGCGGCAGTCGATGCGATGGAAGCCTATAACGACTGATCAAGCCCGGTCTGATGACCGTAGCAACCCTTCTGTTTCCATGACTGCTGCGCGCCTGCCCAGACGGCGTATGTCTCAGGCAGCAAGCGCCGCCTTGACGGCAGCAATCGCCTCATTCGCCTTGGACGCATCCGGCCCGCCGGCCTGCGCCATGTCCGGCCGTCCGCCGCCGCCCTGCCCGCCGATTGCAGCGGATGCAGCGCGCACGAGATCGACTGCCGAGAATGTCTGCGTGAGGTCGTCGGTGACCGCAACCACGACGCTGGCCTTGCCGTCGTCTGAAGTTCCGACGAACACGACCACGCCCGAACCGAGCGACTTCTTGCCGTCGTCGGCAAGCGACTTCAGGTCCTTCGGGGACACGCCCGACACGACGCGGCCCAGGAATCCGACGCTTCCGACGGTCTCCCCTTCGGCTGCTGCGGATGGGCCTGAGCCTCCGCCCAGCGCCAGCTTCTTGCGGGCATCGGTCAGTTCGCGTTCCATTTTCTTGCGTTCATCCAGCAGCGCCTCGACGCGTGAGACGACATCTGCGGGCGCAACCTTCAGCGCCGCCGCAGCAGCCTTGAGGCGACGGTCCTGCTCATCCATGTGACGGCGCGCCGCATCGCCGGTCAGCGCCTCGATGCGCCGCACGCCTGACGCGACCGCGCCCTCCGATACGAGCCGCACCAGACCGATATCGCCGGTCGCCGAGACATGCGTGCCGCCGCACAGCTCGACCGAATACGGTTTGCCGGCCTTGTCGCCATGCAGTGCGGTGCCCATGCGAACCACGCGTACCTCGTCGCCATACTTCTCGCCGAACAGCGCCATTGCGCCCTCGGCGATCGCGTCGTCCACGGCCATAAGGCGCGTGGTAACAGGCTGGTTCTGCAAAATGATCTCGTTGGCGATGGCCTCGATGCGATCCAGTTTCTCGGGAGCGATCGACTTGGTGTGCGAAAAGTCGAACCGCAGCCGCTCGGGCGCGACGAGCGAACCCTTCTGCGCGACATGTGTGCCGAGCACCTCGCGCAACGCCTCGTGAACGAGGTGGGTCGCCGAATGGTTTGCGCGGATCTTGGCGCGGCGCGCGTGGTCAACCTTGAGCTCGACCGCAACGCCGGTCTTCAGCGTGCCCGACAGCACCGTGCCGGAATGGACGAAGACGCCATCAGCCTTTTTCTGCGTGTCGGTGATCTCTACCGAAAAGCCCTCGCCGGACATCGTGCCCCGGTCGCCGACCTGGCCACCGGATTCGCCGTAGAACGGCGTCTGGTTGACGACGATCGCGACCGTATCGCCCGCTGCCGCCTCGTCGACCAACGCGCCGTCGCGCACGAGCGCGGTGACCACCCCCTCGGCGGTCTCCGTCTCGTAGCCCAGGAACTCCGTCACGCCGACCTTGTCGCGCACCGAGAACCAGACGGTCTCCGTTGCCGCTTCACCGGAGCCGGCCCAGTTGGCGCGTGCTTCCGCCTTCTGGCGCTGCATGGCCGTATCGAAGCCATCGAGATCGACAGCGATGCCGCGCTGGCGCAACGCGTCCTGCGTCAGATCGAGCGGGAAGCCATAGGTGTCGTAGAGCTTGAACGCGGTCTCGCCGTCGAGGCGTTCGCCCTCGCCCAGCGTTTCGGTCGCATCCGACAAAAGGCCGAGGCCGCGTGCCAACGTCTTGCGAAAGCGGCGCTCCTCCAGTTCCAGCGTCTCGGTGATCATGGCCTGGCCGCGAACCAGTTCCGGATAGGCTTGTCCCATCTCCCGCACGAGAGCCGGCACAAGGCGGTGCATCAGCGGATCGGCCGCCCCCAGAAGCTGCGCATGGCGCATGGCGCGGCGCATGATGCGACGCAGCACGTAGCCTCGGCCCTCGTTCGACGGAAGCACGCCATCCGCGATCAGGAAGCTCGATGCCCGCAGATGGTCCGCTATCACACGGTGGCTCGCGCGGTTCTTGCCTTCGGCCGGCACGCCCGTCGCCTCGACCGACGCGCGGATCAGCGCCTTGAAGAGATCGATGTCGTAGTTGTCGTGTACGCCCTGGAGAACGGCCGCGACACGCTCGAGACCCATGCCCGTATCGATGGACGGCCTCGGAAGATCGATGCGTTGATCCTTCGACAGTTGCTCGAACTGCATGAAGACGAGGTTCCAGATCTCGATGAACCGATCGCCGTCCTCGTCGGGGCTGCCGGGAGGACCGCCGGGGATGCCTTCGCCGTGATCGTAGAAGATTTCGGAGCACGGGCCGCATGGACCCGTGTCACCCATCGCCCAGAAATTGTCGCTGGTCGCGATGCGGATGATGCGGTCGTCGGGAAGACCGGCGATCTTGCGCCAGTATTCGGCCGCGTCCTCGTCGGTGTGATAGACGGTGACCAGAAGACGGTTCTTGTCGAGCCCGAACTCCTTGGTGATCAGGTTCCAGGCGAGTTCGATCGCGACGTCCTTGAAATAGTCGCCGAACGAGAAATTGCCGAGCATCTCGAAGAAGGTGTGATGACGCGCGGTGTAGCCGACATTGTCGAGATCGTTGTGCTTCCCGCCGGCGCGCACGCATTTCTGCGAGGTCGCGGCGCGCGAATAGGGACGGGTTTCAAGCCCGGTGAAGACGTTTTTGAACTGCACCATGCCCGCATTGGTGAACATCAGCGTCGGATCGTTGCGCGGCACGAGCGGGCTCGAGGCGACGGCCTCATGTCCGTTCCTGCGGAAGTAGTCGAGAAAAGCCGACCGGATCTCGTTGACGCCACTCATTCTGCAAGCCTTTGTGAAGGAACCGCGGACCCTCGGACATGAGGGGAAACGCCTTTTAACGTTGCGAAATTGCCCTGTCCAGAAATCCCGTCATCGCGGCGAAGCAACAAAAACAAAGGCTGCCGGGTTATCCCGACAGCCGCGTAATTCCCAATTCGAAACCAAGCCGGGATATGATCCCGGCAGCCTGGCCGACTACATGCCCGAGGCTTCGTCCATGTCTCCGCCGTCCTGATCGCCCGGACCGCCGTTTTCCAAAAAGCGCTCTGCGATCAGACCGGCGTTCTGGCGGATTGCCAGTTCGATTTCGAGCGCGGTTTCAGGATTGTCACGCAGGAACTGCTTCGCATTCTCGCGACCCTGGCCGAGGCGCTGCGAATTGTAGGAGAACCAGGCGCCCGACTTCTCGACGATGCCCGACTTGACGCCGAGATCGACCAATTCGCCAGTCTTGGAAACGCCCTCGCCATACATGATGTCGAACTCGACCTGCTTGAAGGGCGGCGCAAGCTTGTTCTTGACGACCTTGACGCGTGTCTGGTTGCCGACCACCTCGTCGCGATCCTTCACGGCACCGATGCGGCGGATATCGAGACGCACGGACGCATAGAACTTCAACGCGTTGCCGCCGGTCGTCGTTTCGGGAGAGCCGAACATCACGCCGATCTTCATGCGGATCTGGTTGATGAAGATGACCATGCAGTTGGAGCGCGAGATCGAGGCCGTGAGCTTCCTCAGCGCCTGGCTCATGAGACGTGCCTGAAGGCCGGGCAAGGAATCGCCCATCTCGCCCTCGATTTCCGCGCGCGGCGTCAGTGCGGCAACCGAATCCACCACCAGCACGTCGATCGCGCCGGACCGGACGAGCGTGTCACAGATCTCGAGAGCCTGCTCGCCCGTATCGGGCTGCGAAATCAGGAGGTTTTCCAGATCGACACCGAGCTTGCGGGCATAGACCGGATCGAGCGCATGTTCAGCATCGACGAAGGCGCAGATGCCGCCCTTCTTCTGCGCTTCTGCAACCGTGTGCAGCGCGAGCGTCGTCTTGCCGGAGCTTTCCGGGCCGTAAATCTCGACGATGCGTCCCTTGGGGAGTCCGCCCACGCCCAGTGCGATGTCCAGCCCGAGCGATCCGGTCGGGATCGTCTCGATCTCGACGACCTGCTCATTGGCGCCGAGCCGCATGATCGAGCCCTTGCCGAAAGCGCGCTCGATCTGGGAGAGCGCCGCATCCAGAGCCTTTGATTTGTCCACCGATCCGTCCTCAACAAGCCGTAGTGAATTTTGTGCCATGATACCTTACCCCTTGGTCGTGAGCGAAGCCGGACTGTCCTCATGTCCCTTGATTTTTTGTACCTTTTTTGTTCTCATTTTGCAAGAGCGACTATCTATCTGTAATTGCTGTATTATCCAAAAAATGTTCTATTTTTGTTTCGACGCGGGATCACTATTCACGTCAACGCCGCGGGGTTCCTCGCGCACGCTTTGCGGTGCGTTCGGCGCGAATCGCTTGCGCACGGCCAGCCGTCACCCTAGCGTGATCCATCCTCCTCAATACAGCGCCTCTCCTCCATGCCCCGTCCAACGCTTCTCGCCATTGGTGCCGCCCATATCGACCGGCGCGGCATCATGGCTTCGACCTACATCCCCGCGGCGTCGAACCCCGGCACCATGCGCGAGGAGATCGGCGGCGGGGCGTTCAACGCGCTACGCAATGCCGTGCGGCACGGCGCGTCAGGCGCGATGCTGTCGCTGCGGGGCGGAGACGTTGCCGGAGACGCGGTCGCCCGCGCGCTCTCGGAGGCGGGCATCACCGATCTGAGCGCCGTCTTCCTCGACAGGACGACACCAAGCTATACGGCTCTGCTCGATGCGGATGGCGAATTGATCGCCGGCTTCGCCGATATGGGGCTCTACGATCTCGCCTTCGAGAAACAGATCAGACGCCGGCAGTTGCGTGACGCTATCGCGGCAGCGGATGCGATCCTGTGTGATGCAAACATGCCCGCGCCAGCGATCGAACGCCTCGCCGGCCTGGCAAACGGCCGGCCCATCTATGCGATCGCGATCTCGCCTGCCAAGGTGGTGCGCCTGCGCGGTGCGCTCACGCGCCTTTCGTGCCTGTTCATGAATGCACGGGAGGCGCGGACACTGGCCTCGCTTCCCCCAACCGCCGAGCCCATCGAGGCAGCACGCATGCTCGCCCAGGCGGGCCTTGCGCGCGGCGTCGTCACGTCCGGCGGATCGCCCCTGATCGGCTTCGATGATGACGGCATCTTCACGATTGCGCCGCCCGCACCCGCATCCGTTGCCGACGTCACCGGCGCGGGCGATGCGATCGCGGGCGTGACGATCGCCCATCTCATGGCGGGCGTGCCTTTTCGCGAGGCGGTTCGGCGCGGCATGGCAGGAGCAAAGCTTACGGTGGAGAGCCAATCGGTGGTCGCCACCTATGAAGATTCGACCTTCGAAGCCGCGCTGGCGCTCGTGGGTGACGTGAAGGCGCATGAAGCCGGATTCGGAAACGACACCGGCACGCCATAAGAAAAGGGCGCGTCGTATGACGCGCCCTGCCCGTTTGCTCGTCGTCTGAAACGACCGGTTCAGGTCACCGGCGAGAGATAGATTTCGACGCGGCGGTTCTGCGCGCGACCGTCCTCGGTTGCGTTGCTGGCGATCGGCCGCGTATCGCCAAAGCCGTTGATCGCAAAGCGGCGGCCATCGACGCCCTGCGTCGACAGGTAGTTGGCGACCGACGTCGCGCGGCGCTGCGAGAGGCCCATATTGTAGCCTGCGCTGCCCGTGGAATCGGTGTGGCCGTTGATGTCGACGAAGGTACGATTGTACTTCTTGAGCACCAGCCCGACCGCGTTCAGCGTCTGGTAGAAGGCCGGAATCACCTGGTCCTGGTCCGTCGCGAATGTGACGTTGGACGGCATGTTGAGCACGATCTGGTCGCCGTTGCGGGTGACCGAGACCCCCGTGCCCTGCAGATAGCCGCGCAATTCGGCCTCCTGCTGATCCATGTAGCCGCCGATCGCGCCGCCGGCGAGCGCGCCGATGCCAGCGCCGATCAGCGCGTTTCGGCGGTCGTCGCCGCCTGCAAGCAGGCCGAGGCCCGCACCAGCCGCCGCGCCGAGTCCCGCACCCATGGCGGTGTTGCCGATCTTCTGCTGTCCCGTGTAGGGATCGGTGGTGCAGCCTGCCAGAAGTGCAGCGGCGGCAGCGGCAATCATCGCCTTTTTCATCATCATCTGGAAATCCTCTCCTCAGCTATCCGATCAAATCGGTCGGTCGGTCAGTCAGCGCCCCTAAGCTCGACCGCTTAAGGCGAATCGCCGTCTTGGGCAACCGTCGCACGGCATTTCAAGACACCGGGACCGGCCTCGATCCAGATCGAGGGGAAGTAATCATGCGGGCGGCACGGCACATGTGACGCTACGGAACCGAGTTTTCTTGGAATGACTTGATTGCAGCATTCCGATGGTACAACCTGCAACCTGAAGGGGCGCAACCCAACCTTACGCATGCCAATCGCTCGGGAGAGGCAGCGCCCCGGATTTCATGGCATTCAGCGCATTGATGTGGCGAGGATTCCCACGTTGTCGGACCGTGACGAGACGTCCCAGATCATAGATCGCATCTACGACGTTGCTGTCGACCCCATTCGTTTCGAAGAAATGATGGACGTCTGGGATCGGCGCCTCTCCACCTACCGGCTCGGCCTGCGCGAAGACGAGACGCCGATTTTCGTCGATGAGGCGATCGAAGCCCATCTGCAACGCGCCGATATCTTCCTCGAACGGCTCGACCAGACCGGCGATGAGCCGGCCGAATTGCTCTTCGCAGCGGAAAACAAGGCGTCCCTCATCGTCGACGCGACCATGCGGATCGCCCGCGCCAATCCGATCGCGGAATCCGGGCTCGGGGTGAAGTCGGGCGACCGGCTCTCGCGGCTCCCCCTCGACGAACACGATCTGAACGCCTTGCAGAGTTCGGTCCGCAAGCTTCTGGTGCAGCGCGAACAGCCGCCGATGCTGCTGCGCTTCACCTCGCAGACGACGCAGCGGTCGATCGTGTTTCACCTGTCGCGTCAGCAATCCTCTGCGGGTGAAACGCAAATCCTCGTCCGCACGACGGAACTCGGCTGGCCGTCGCATCTTTCGAGCGCGATCCGCGACGCCTTCGGCCTCACGGCGGCGGAGGTTGAGGTCGTCAAGGCACTGGTGGAAGGCCGGTCGGTGAAGGAGATCGCGACCGAGCGCGACCGGTCGTTCGCCACCGTGCGGACCCAGATCAGCGCGATCCTCGCCAAGACCGAGACGCATTCACAGGCAGAGCTGATCCGCATCACGCTCGGCCTCATGGACGTGATCGGCGCGACGGTGGAGCCGCCGCCCGACAGTGGGGACGAGGACACCGTGCTTCCGATCCCGTTCCAGACGATGAAACGGCCGGACGGCCGGCGGTTCGATTTCATCGAGTTCGGCGCGAAAGACGGCTGGGCCTGCCTCTATCTGCCGATGGATTACGGAATGATCCGCTGGCCACGGTCCGCCGAACTGGCCGCCGAAGCGATGGGTATGCGGGTCATCTCGCCGGTGCGCGCGGGATACGGGCATTCGACGCCATTGTCGGCCAACGCCGATTACCGGCTGGAGACGGCGCGTGACCTTCTGGCGCTGCTCGATCATTGCGGCGTCGAGCGCTGCGCGGTGATCGCGCTGACCGCCGATCTGCGTCACGCCATGCAGCTTGCGACGCTGGCGCCCGATCGCGTCGCGTTCATCATGGGGTGCTCGGCCGCACTGCCGGTCATCAATGCGGAGCAGTATGAGCGGATGCACAAATGGCATCGCTTCGTGCTCGCGAATGCGCGCTACGCACCGCAGATCCTGCCCTTCATCAACAAGGCCGGCTTCGCCTTCGCCAAGCAGATCGGCAAGGAGCGCTTCTTCCGCTCGGTCAATGCCGGGTCACCGTCCGATCTGCGCACCTTCTCGATCCCGGAAATTCGCGATGCCATTCTGGTCGGCTCCGATGTGTGCCTGAGCAAGGCGCATTCGGCGCATCAGGCGTTCGCCCGCGAGGTGATCGACGGCGAGCGCAACTGGAGCATGCTGGTGCGGGAATGCCCGGTGCCGGTGCGGCTTTTGCAGGGCGCGGAGGATCCGCAGACCCCGGCCGAGACGGTGCGCGAACTGATCGTCGAGTTTCCGCATCTCGACATCGAGATCGTCGAGAATGCGGGGCAGCTCCTGTTCTTCCAGGAATGGCCGCGCGTTCTGGCCGAAGTCGACGCGATGTTCCACGGCCGTCCCATCCCTCAGCCGCCAGCACCCTGAAGCGTCGCGATCGCGATCGCGACCATGAACACGCCTGCGCCTGCCTGGACAGGCTTGGTGATGCGCGACGAGATCGAGCGCGCCATGGCGGACGAGACAGCGAGGCCGACGAGGCTGAACCAGCCCAGCGCCATGACGAAGACCCCGATCGGCAGCATGACGCGCGACTGGGCGAGCGCCTCGGCAGGCACGCTCAGAACGACGCTGGTGAAGAAGGCGAGGCTGATGGGATTGGTCAGCGCTGCGAGAAGGCCTAAGACGAAGCACGCCGTGCCGGTGCCGCGCGCGCGTGCCGCCGCGATGCCGTTTATCGGCAGGACCGCCCGCCGGATGGTGTTGGCGCCGACGATCAGAAGCGTCGCGGCGAACATCAGTTCGCCGGCGATCGACAGCGCCGGAACCGATGCGAGTTGGGCGCGCGCCTGGAAAACCCCGAGAATCAGCAATGCAGTGCCGATCGCCACGCCGAAAGCGGCCGCGCCGGCGCAGCGTCGCGCGCCCCTCATGCCGGCACTCGAGACCGCGAGCATGCTTGGCCCCGGCACGATTAGCAACGCGCCGTATCCTGCCACGAAGGGAAGCATGCCCACGGGCATCGCTTCGACGAAAAACTGCATGTGAGGCCTCCACCATTCCATGCCGCATGGAACGTGGAGCGAGAATGACGGCTCCTTGCGGCGCACGCGTCATGCATATGATGTAGCGGGACGGGAATTTTTCTGCGCGTGGCGCGGAGCTGTCCTTACCGCGCGGGCGGGCGGAACTCCGACGTCACCTCCAGCGTGCGGTCCTCGCGGACTGGTGTACCCGCCGGACTCTCGTGCGCTTCCAGCGTTGCGTCACGGGCGCGGATGAGGTCTTCGATTTCGTCCTCATAGGCCGAGAAGATCGCGGTGAGCCAGCGGTTCACCAGATAGGACGGGCGCGGCATCTGGATATCGAAGCGCGCCAGGAGCGCGATCGTGGCGTCCGCCTCCAGCCAGTCGTCGCCCACGACCCACTGGTTGACAGTGAACAGCCGCACGACCTTGCCATACGCATCGACGCCGACCGCCGCCAGATGATGGATCGGACCGGTCGGGCCATCGGGCCGCACGAAGCAGTGGAAATGGCCGTGCTCCGCCGCACCCTCCTCGGCAGGGTGACAATGGTAGAACCACTGCGCCCCGGACGCGGCATCGTAAACGTCACCCTGAGGATAGTGATCCCACGCGACGATCGCGTCCGTGTCGCGAAATGTCTCCGACAGGACGTTCAGGCCGGCTTTGGCCAGAACGTCCTCGCAAAACGCGATCTCGCGAAAAGCGTGGCTCTTCGCGTCGTCGCTCATCCGCCGCTTCCCTGTGCGGGCATCGGCGCGGGCGGCGGAGGCGGTGGCAGCTTGGGCTTGGCCGGCGGGGGCGGAGGCGGAAGTTTGGCCGGCTGTTCGGCTGCGGCAGGAGGTGCTGCCGGTGGCGGTGGCGGCGCGAGATTCGGAGGAGCAGCGGCGCATGGCGCACCGGCAGAGCAAGGTGCTGCAGCAGGCGGCGGCGGGGGTGGCGCAAGCGTCGGGCTGCCCGCCGCGCATGGTGCCGTCGCAGGTGCGGCAGCGCAGGGTGCTGCCGCGGCACAAGGCGCACCGGCGGCGCAGGGGGCGGCTCCGGCTGACGGTGCGGCCTGCGTCGCCGCGCGCGGCACCGGATGCGTGTAGTGATCGACGGCGACCGCGGCGGTTGCGGCGGCGAGGGCCGCGCCGAAGAGAAGCGTGTTGCGAGCCGTCATTTTCTGGCCAACCCGTCGAGACCGAAGAACGGGCGTGCCCAGATGCCGGCGAACGAGCCGACGAAGGCCGACGCGAACCACAGCCAGCCATGCAGGCTGCCCGACGCTATGCCCGAAAACAGCGCGCCGATGTTGCAGCCGAAGGAAAGCCGCGCACCGTAGCCCATCAGGATGCCGCCGATCGCAGCCGCCAGCATCGACGCGAACGGCACCTTAACCTTCGGGGCGAATTTGCCGGCCAGGCTTGCGGCAAGTCCGGCGCCGAGGATGATGCCGAAATTCATCACCGAGGTGATGTCGGCCAAAACGCTCGACGACAGCGCCTTTTGCGGGCCGGGCCAGGTCCAGAACGCCCAGGTTTCGACAGGAATTCCGACAACCTGCGCCGCCTTCGCGCCCCACAGGCCGAAGCCGAACGTCACCGACCATGGATGACCTGCAAGCAGAAGCGTCACGATGTTGAGGAGCGCCAGCGCAACGCCTGCTCCCACCAGCGGCCACGGGCCATACAGGAGCCAGCTCCAGCCGGGGCGGCGCGGGCCGGGCTCGGTCTCGAGATCGCCATGCGCGCGACGCTCGATAAGCGCGCTGACGAGCGCGACGAGGCCGAGGCCGGCGATCGTCGCCAGCACGGCTGCCGGAACGCCGAGTTCCTGACCGATGTTGATTGCGGGCAGCGCCGGCTGATCGAGCCACCACGGCAGATGGGCCGTGCCGATGACGGCGCCCACGATGAAGAAGGCGAGCGTCACCAGCATGCGCGACGAGCCGCCGCCGACCGTGAACAGCGTGCCGGAGCCGCAGCCGCCGCCGAGTTGCATGCCGAGGCCGAAGATTGCCGCGCCGACCAGGACGGACACACCGACCGGCGCCATCGCACCGACCAGCGGCTGACCGCCGAGGTTGCCCGCCGCAAGCAACGGCATCATCGCGACGGCCGCAACGCCGATCATCAGCATCTGGGCACGAATACCCCTGCCCCGGCGTTCGACGACCATGCGCCGCCAGCCACCGGTGAAGCCGAACGAGCCGTGATAGAGTGCAGCGCCCAAGAGCCCGCCGACGAGGAAGAGCGCGGCCTGCCGCAAATCGATCAGGCCGGCGATTGCAAGGGAGCCCAGCATCAGCGCGCCGCCCGCGACAACCGCAGGCGCGCGGTCGATGGACACCGCAGGAAGGTAGTTCGGTCGCTCGGATGTTACGTCACTCATGTCGATGATGCTCGGCCGCGTCGGCGTGTCGATACGCCGGTCTCAAAAAAGCGGATGTCCGGAACGATCCGGACATCCGTGGGTCGATGTTTGGCGCAACCGGCAAAGGTTGCAAGCGGGCATCATGTGCCCGAGCGGTTTTCCACCGGGCGCGCGGGGTCTGCCGCCCATTCAGCCATCGAGCCGTCATACATGCGGGTGTTCTTGTTGCCGAGAACCTCGCTCAGGCCGAACCAGGCGATCGACGCCCAATGGCCCGTGTTGCAGAAGGCGATGTTGTCTTCGTCGTCGGCAAGGCCGACGGCCTCGGAGAGCGCCTTGACGGTCTCCGGCGTCGCGAAAGTGGCGTATTCACCGCTGTAGAGCTTGCTGTGCTCGATGTTGACCGCGCCGGGAATCGTGCCCTCGATGCGGACGACCGGGCTCTTCGACTTGCCCTCGAACTGCTCTGCGGGACGCCCGTCGATCAGCTTGGTGCCTGCGTCGAGCGCCGCCTGGACGTCTTCGGTCGTGGCGCGAAGCTCGTCCTGGAGCTCGTAGGTGAATTCCACCGGCTCAGGCTTCGCGCGCTCGGCCGAGCGCTCACCACCGGCCGCATCGAACTGGCGCCAGCCGCCGTCCAGAATGGAGACATTCTCATGGCCGAGATATTTGAACGTCCAGTAGACGCGGGTCGCGCCGCCGAATTCCGACGAATCCGTGCCCCAGGGCACGATCACGACGTGATCGTCATTGTCGATGCCGAGGCCGCCGATCAGCGCGGTGATCTGTTCGAGCGGGGGAAGCTGGCCCGGCACGCCATCGACCTCGGTGCGCCAGCCGGCGCTCGCATAGGGCGCGACGACCGCGTTGGCGATGTAGGGCGCGTCGCCGAGATCGGTCTCGTCGATCTTGTCGCGGATATCGAGGATCACGACGTTTTCGTCACCGGCATGGGTCTTGACCCACTCCGCGTTG
Organism: Mesorhizobium sp. CAU 1732; assembly: GCF_039888675.1. Classification (NCBI taxonomy): domain Bacteria; kingdom Pseudomonadati; phylum Pseudomonadota; class Alphaproteobacteria; order Hyphomicrobiales; family Phyllobacteriaceae; genus Mesorhizobium; species Mesorhizobium sp. CAU 1732. Next base: position 2,124,004 of record NZ_JBDQQR010000001.1, on the reverse strand, counting down.
ACCAGCGGCTGCGCCGCCTCGTCCTGGGCGAAAACCGGTGTCGCGAAGCCGATCGCGAGCGCGAATGTGAGAGGCGCGATGCGCATGGGACACTCCTGTTGAAACGTGGGTGATTTGTATCCCCACCAGCCGTCCCGGTCAGCATATGCCAGTGTGGCCGATCGAGATGAGGCGAAACATTATGCCTCGGAAGACGGCTTTTCTGGAACGTCATTCTTGCACGCTTGCTCTCGATCGATCCAGACAGGAAACGATGCCGGGCGGCGCAACGAAAAGGGCGACTCGCAGATCGCGAGGCGCCCTTGATACATGCCGGTAGTAGCGGGAGGTCCTACTTCGCTTTTGCAGCGACAGCCTTTTTCGTGGCGGCTTTCTTGGTCGCAGGCTTCTTGGCGGCGATCTTCTTCATCGGCTTGGCGGCAGCAGCGGCGGCGGCATCGATTTCCTCGATGGCCAGTCGCGCGGCACGCAGCTTTGCGGTCTTCGCCTCTCGGCGCGACACCTCGTCGTCGAGGATCGCGCGGGCGGCGGCGGTCGTCGTATCGGCCTTGGATTCGGATTTGGAGCGTGATGGCTTGAAGAGTGCAGCCTCTGTAATCGTGTCGCTCATCGGTTTCTCCTTTTCACTCAGCTAGTGCACGCAACCTGCCGGCTCTCTCAGCGCATATTAGCAGATCGCGAATAGCTTGCATCATCAGGTCGGACAGAACTTCGCACCCTGCCCTGAACGTCCTTTCGAGGAGAGCGGTCGGCACCGCTTTCTCCGAAAACAAAAAGGCCGGGCGCTAGCCCGACCTTCCCTTCATCTCGACGGTGCGCGCCAGTACATCCGTGGTCGCGCAAACCGGAGACAAATCTCGTTGGCCTTAAACGGCCTGAAGGTTTTCCGCAGCGCTCTTGCCCGAGCGGTTGTCCTTGACGATCTCGAAGGAGAGCTTCTGGCCCTCAACGATCGTGCGCATGCCAGCGCGCTCTACTGCGGAGATGTGAACGAAAACGTCCGCGCCGCCATTCTCAGGCTCGATGAAGCCAAAACCCTTGGTGGCGTTGAAGAACTTAACTGTACCGGTGTTCATGACGATTTCCTTTCAATCGGTCATAGATAGCGGCCACCATGAAAAATTCACGGCGACCATGAAGATCGATGTTGAGCGGGAAGATCGTCAGAGGCGCATTTGCGCAGAAACAAAGTTCGTCAAGCAAGATCGATAGGAGTGATATAGGCCGTTTGGGTGTCCGAAACAAGGCAGAAGCGGAAAATAGTCCTTTCAGACGCGGCCAGCATCGGGAATATCATGACGGGCATCGAGATTTGCAAGACTCGCGGCCAAGATTACGCCAACAAGCGCGAGGCGCATACGCGTCGTACGACACTGAATGAGCAGGAGATTTCCCCTGATGGAGCCCAAGGCACCGACCGTTAAGGCCTTCTTCGACAAGCGGACCTTTTCGGTTCAGTACGTCGTCTCCGATCCGCAGACCCGCAAATGCGCCATCATCGATCCTGTGCTGGACTATGACGAGAAATCGGGCGCGACCGCAACGAAGAATGCCGACACCATCCTCGACTACGTCAACGCGAACGATCTTGCCGTCGAGTGGATTCTGGACACGCACCCGCACGCCGACCACTTTTCCGCGGCACGGTATCTGAAGTCGCGGACAGGGGCACCGACCGCGATCGGCAGCCGCATCACGGAGGTGCAGGAACTCTGGCGGGATTTCTACAACTGGCCCGACTTTCCGGCAGACGGATCCCAATGGGACCATCTGTTCGCGGAAGGCGACACGTTTTCGATCGGGACGGTGCCGGTCCGGGTCCTGTTTTCGCCCGGCCATACGCTCGCATCCATCACGTACGTGATCGGCGACGCGGCCTTCGTGCACGACACGCTCTTCATGCCGGACAGCGGCACCGCGCGATGCGACTTTCCGGGAGGCAGCGCATCGCGCCTATGGAACTCGATCCAGCAGATCCTGTCGCTGCCGGACGACACGCGCGTCTTCGTCGGGCACGATTACCAGCCGGACGGCCGCGAGCCCCTGTGGGAATCCACGGTCGCCGAACAAAAGGCGACGAACACGCATATCTCCAGGTGCAAAACCGAGAGCGACTTCGTCGCGATCCGTGAAGGGCGTGACAAGACGCTGCCCATGCCAAAACTCATCCTGCACGCGCTGCAGGTGAACATAAATGGCGGGCGGCTTCCGGAACCGGAGGACAATGGCGCCGCCTACCTCAAGCTTCCGCTGAACATGTTCGGTGGAACAGCCTGGGATTGAAGCGCCCACCTCGGGCAAGGCCTACACGAGCTCCACGTCGACCACGCCGCTGACAGCTTTCATCGCGGACGCGATTTGTGGCGAGAGCCGGTAGCGGTCGGGCAGTTCGATCTCGATCTCGCCCTGCCCCTCGCCCTTGATGACGATGAAAGACACCTGCCCTTCGCCACGCGTGGAGAGCTGTCCCGCGATCGCCCCGACCGGGCCAGGGTCCCGCAGGAAGACACGCAGCGAGCGCTGCACCTTTGCCGCCTCGTCCTCGAGCGCCTGCGCTGTCTGGATGCGAAGGTTCACGCCCTCCGGCCGATCTTCGGCCGATACGGTGATGACCACGGACCGTCCCGCCTCCAGCACGTCGCGGTACTGCGCCAGCGCTTCGGAGAACAGCACGGCCTCGAACTGGCCGGTCGTGTCGGAGAGCGTCACGACGCCCATCTTGTTGCCGGTGCGTGTCTTGCGCTCCTGCTTGGAGGTGATCGTACCGGCGAGCCTGCCCGCCGTCGCGCCGCGCTTCACAGCCGCCTGGAACTCGGTCCAGTTCTGGACGCGCATCCTCTCGAGGATCGGCTTGTATTCATCGAGCGGGTGAGCGGAGAGGTAAAAGCCGATCGCCGCGAATTCGCGATGCAGCCGTTCGGCCGGCAACCATGCCTCGCAGGCAGGCAGGACCAGCCGTTCCGGCTGCGCGCCGAGTGCCGAACCGAAGATATCGGTCTGGCCGGAGGCAGCATTTTCATGTGCCCGCGCGGCCATGCCCATCATGCGCTCAAGGCCTGCGAAGAGCGAGGAGCGATCATGCCCGAAGCAGTCGAACGCGCCCGCGGCGATCAGGCTTTCGAAGACGCGCTTGCCGACGATGCGCGGATCGATGCGCGAACAGAAATCCTCGAGGCTCGCGAACTGCTTTTCCCTGCGCTTCTCGACGATGTGCTCGACGGCGGCTTCGCCGACGCCCTTGATCGCGGCGAGCGCGTAGTAGATGCGGTTCTCGCCGACCTCGAACTGGCGATGCGAGGTGAGGACCGATGGCGGCACGACCTCGATGTCGAGGCGCATCGCGTCCTGCCGGAAGTCGGCAAGCTTGTCGGTGTTGTTCATGTCGAGCGTCATCGACGCTGCCAGGAACTCGACCGGATAATGCGCCTTCAGATAGGCGGTCTGGTAGGACACGATCGCGTAAGCGGCGGCGTGTGACTTGTTGAAGCCGTAGTCGGCGAATTTGGCGAGCAGGTCGAAGATCATGTTCGACTGCGCCTTGCCGACGCCGCGCTCGACTGCACCAGTAACGAAGCGCTCGCGCTGCTTGTCCATCTCCGCGCGGATTTTCTTGCCCATCGCGCGGCGCAGGAGGTCTGCTTCGCCGAGCGAGTAGCCGGCGAGCTCCTGCGCAATCTGCATCACCTGCTCCTGGTAGACGATGACGCCCTGGGTCTCCTTCACCAGATGATCGATCTTGGGATGGATCGAGGCGATCTCCTCCTCGCCATGCTTGCGGGCATTGTAGGTCGGGATGTTCTCCATCGGACCCGGCCGATAGAGCGCCACCAGCGCGATGATGTCCTCCACGCGATCGGGCTTCATGCCGACCAGCGCCTTGCGCATGCCGGCAGATTCCACCTGGAACACGCCGACCACTTCGCCGCGCGACAGCATGGCGTAGGTCGGCTCGTCGTCGAGCGGGATGCGCGCGAGGTCGATCTCGATGCCCCGGCGGCGGATCAGCTTGACCGCGACATCCAGCACGGTGAGCGTCTTCAGGCCGAGGAAGTCGAACTTCACCAGCCCGGCCTGCTCGACCCATTTCATGTTGTACTGCGTGACCGGCATGTCGGAGCGCGGATCGCGGTACATCGGCACCAGCTCGGACAGCGGACGATCCCCGATGACGATGCCGGCGGCGTGAGTCGAGGCGTGGCGATAGAGCCCTTCCAGCTTCATCGCCATGTCGAGCAGGTTCTGGACGACCGGCTCCCGCTCCACCTCCTCGGCAAAGCGCGGCTCGGCCTCGACCGCGTCCTTGAGCTTGACCGGGTTGGCGGGATTGGCCGGCACCATCTTGCAGAGCCGATCGACCTGGCCATAGGGCATCTGAAGCACGCGACCGACGTCGCGCAGCACGGCGCGGGCCTGCAGCGTTCCAAAGGTGATGATCTGGCCGACCTGGTCGCGGCCGTATTTCTGCTGGACGTAGCGGATCACCTCCTCGCGCCGGTCCTGGCAGAAATCGATGTCGAAGTCGGGCATCGAGACGCGGTCGGGATTGAGGAAGCGCTCGAACAGCAGCGAGAAGCGCAGCGGATCGACGTCGGTGATCGTCAGCGCATAGGCGACCAGCGAGCCCGCGCCCGAGCCACGGCCGGGGCCGACCGGAATGTCGTGCGACTTGGCCCATTTGATGAAGTCGGCAACGATCAGGAAGTAGCCGGGAAACCCCATCTTCGTGATGATGCCGATCTCGAATTCGAGACGCTCGCGATAGTCCGCTTCGGTGTAGCCGGCCGTCGGGCCGTGATCGTTCAGCCGTGCGTCGAGACCTTCGCGCGCCTGGCGCGCCAGCTCATCGGCCTCCGCCGCGAGCGCCGCTGCCGGATCGCTCGCATCCGCGCCGGTGAAGCGCGGTAGGATCGGCGCACGCGTCTGCGGGAAGTAGGAACAGCGCTTGGCGATTTCGATCGTGTTGTCGAGCGCTTCGGGCAGATCGGCGAAGAGGGCCGCCATTTCGGCCTGGCTCTTCAAATGGTGGTCGTGCGTGAGGCGGCGGCGATCGTCGACCGCGACGACCGAGCCCTCTGCGATCGCCATCAGGGCGTCATGGGCGTCGTAGTCATCGGCGGAGGGAAAGAATGCCTCGTTGGTGGCGACCAGCGGCAAGTCATGGGCGTAAGCGAGATCGATCGTCGATGCCTCGACGGAGCGATCGTGGTTGCGGTAGCGCTGGAGTTCGACATAAAGCCGGTCGCCGAACGTGCTGGCGAGGAAGCGCAACCGGCTTTCGGCCACCTGACGGTGATCGGCCTTGAGCGCGGCACCGATCGGCCCACGCTCGGCGCCGGTCAGGCAGATGATGCCGTCCGCGAGCGGCGGCAGCCAGGTTTGATCGACATGCGGGGCACCGCCTGCCGGCACATCCAGATAGGCGCGCGACACGAGGCGCACGAGATTGGCGTAGCCCGCCTCGCTGGCAGCGATCAGCACCACCGGATAGACTGCTGGGCCCTGTCGCCGGTGATTGCGCTGCTGGCTTTCCCCGGCATTGTCCTCGAATGCGACGTCGATCTGGCATCCGACAATGGGCTGCACGCCGTCCTTGACGGCCTTTTGGGCAAATTCGAGCGCGCCGAAGAGGTTGTTCGTATCGGTGACCGCGATGGCCGGCGCGCGATCCTTCACGGCATGGCCGATGATCTTGCCAAGCGGCAGCGCGCCTTCGAGCAGTGAATAGGCGGAATGGACGCGCAGATGGACGAAGCTGCGCGGTGCGGGCGTGGACGCGGCAGCCTTCGCATTGGCTTCCCGCAAAATAGGATCGCGCGTGCCGCCGGCCATGAACTTCCTTCCGCCGCCAAGAGGAGAATCTGTCGCGCATTGTCGGGGAGTGGCCAGGACGTGTCCAGCCGGGTTGGCATTTGCCAACAGGGAGTGTTCGAAATGGGCAGCGCCAACGCCGGCGCACCGCGCACCGCGCACCGCGCACCGAGTGACTGATAAGGAACGGCGGGAGCCGACGCCATTTCGGTCGTTCACTAGCTTGATCGCGACACCACAAACCTGCCATTGGTCGATCGGCCAAAAGTATCGTATTTTCGAGATCTTTGCGACAACGTGCCATCCCTGATACTTGACGTTCCGCTCCGAAAGCACCCCCCAAATTGCAAAGGCTGATATGACGAAGCTCACACCGCAAAAGACCATGAACCCCAATACTCTCTTCCGTAAGGGGGATTTCTTTGTCCTTTTTGGCGAGCTGTTTGGCCGTGGCTATGCAGCCGGTCTGCTTGACGAGGCCAAGGCGGCGGGCATGACCATCCTGGGGGTCACGGTCGGCCGTCGCGACGAGAATAACGCATTGCGCGCCCTAGCTGATGACGAACTGGCTGCGGCTGAAGCCAATCTCGGCGGCAAGATTATCAACACCCCGCTGATGGCTGGCTTTGATCTCGATGCTCCCGAGGGCGGTCCTACCCCAACCGACCTTCTCGGGACGATGACTCTCGACACCTGGCGGACCGACACTCTCGACTGGGACTATATTGCGCGCTGCCACGAGGTTGGATCGACACGGTTCAAGACCGCGCTCGACGCAGTTATGGCGGAACTCGATGCCCTAATCCCCGACGGCAGGAACGTCTTCTTCGCACACACGATGGCAGGCGGCATCCCGAAGGCCAAGGTCGTTCTCGCTATCGTAAACCGCATTTACAAGGGTCGTGGCGTGCGACATGCGTCGTCGCAGTCGCTGATCGAAAGCGACCTCGGGAAGCTCGTCTTGCAAAACTTTGACGAGGTCTCGGCCAATACCTTTGGCTACCTGCTTGAAGCCAGCTCTGCCATCCGTGCCCGGATCGAGGCAGCCGGCGGGCAGGTTCGTTACACCGCCTATGGCTATCACGGCACCGAAGTTCTGATTGGCGACAGCTATCGCTGGCAGACTTATACAAACTACACTCAAGGCTATGCGAAGATGCGTCTTGAGGGTTTTGCCGAAGCTGCGTGGCGCAAAGGCGTGAAAGCCACGGTGTTCAATTGCCCCGAAATCCGCACCAATTCCTCCGATGTATTCGCCGGGCTCGAACTGTCGCTCCTACCGTTGCTGGCTGCGCTGAAGAAAGAAGGCGGTGGAGCCTGGGTCGAGGAGCTTTGGCAAGAATGCCAAGACCTGCTGAAAGACGGCGTGACGCTCGAAGCCCTGCTACAGATGGTTTTGGACTATCAGCACAACGAGGCGATGCAGCCCTATTATGACTTCGACCTTTGGCCGCTGCCGAACAGCGCCGCTCAGGCGGAGCAGACCATCGGTACATCGCAGGAGATTGTGCAACTGCACAAAGACAGTAGGGTTCTCGTAAGCGACGTCTTGAGCCATCATGTGGTCAAGGCGATCGGCCAGTTGATCTTTGGCGAGGTCAGCGAACCCTCCGGGCCTGTCCTGTGGCTGAACCACGATCTGGTTGCACGTCGTCTCATCGCTGCAAGCGGGGAGAGTTCAGGCTGACATCTTGCACAGTCGGAACCATCTGCTCTAGCCGCCGAAAAGCGAGGCTGTCTGTCGCCAAAATCCTAAGTTTTGCGAATCCCGATCGCGTACTGATTTTTCAGCGACATTTCTGTCGCAAAAGTTGCGTGCAGACGTAAGATTTATGCGACTGACGTTTGCGACGAACCAGGTGGCCGGATTCGACCCCATGCCAGACATGCAGCGGAGATGGTCAGGCTCTTAAAAGCGGTCGTTGTGATTTCCATGTGAATCTACTGATCGCCTTTTTCTTTGTGCCGCGATGCTTTCTCGCGATTGCCGCAAGTCTGCATGCTGCACCACCGTCGCTTCCCGCCTCGTGAGGCATCGACGAAAAGCCAGCCACACCGGGGACACGCATGCAGCCTCTTTCGGGGTAGAACGAAGTACGCCTCGACCGAAATGGCCGCCAAAAAAGCGACAACGGCTTCGGGCGCATTGAAGCGCTCGATTTGCGGGGTGCTCTCACCTTCTATCAGCCTGAGCCGTCCCCCTCCCAAAAGCCCTCCCGCTGCCCGCTCGAACAGAAGGCCCAGCCCCTCGGTTGATGGTGGCTTCCCGGCAGCGAGTGCGTCGAAAACCGAAAAGGATGCCTCTCGCAAGTCCCGGACGCTTTTCAGAAAACCAGTGGCCGGGATGGCGGAAACCGCGTCCGCCTGAGCTTTCGTGGCCAGTCCAGCGGAACGAAACCAGTTTCCGACATCCCGCGGGGAGTTCAGCAAATCGTTGTCGGCATCGGGTTTGTACCGGGTGAAGACGGTGTTGGTGAGGTCGATCCCCGGATGGCCGCCGATGAAATGTGCGGGCGTCCAGACCGTATCCAGATTATTCGACATGGAACCCAACCATATAAAGACAGTTATCCGGTTTCCTGATAGCTAACCGGTATAGTAGGTTTAGCCGGTTCTTTCAGCCAGGGATAGCAGCGAGGAAGTCACGTGCAAACTGTCGAGAAAACCCGACACCATACGATCAATGTAGATGGCGTAGACCTTTTCTACAGGGAAGCAGGACGGCGCGGCGCGCCGGGTCTGCTGCTCCTGCACGGCCAGCCCTGCTCGTCATTCTATTTCCGCAACGTCATCGGGCCGCTGTCCGAAGTCGCCCATGTCGTCGCCCCGGACCTGCCGGGGTTCGGCTTTACCGAAGCGCCCGATGACTACCCCTACACCTTCGATGCCATGGCCAGAACAATCGACTCGTTGCTGCGCGAGGTCGGCATGGAACGGTTCGTTCTTTACGTGCATGATTTCGGGTCTGCGGTGGCTTACGCCTTGGCGATGAAATATCCCGAACGGGTGCTCGGTCTGATTGTTCAGAACGGCAACGCCCATGAAGAAGGGCTTGGCGAGCCCTGGAATCTCGTGAAGTCCTATTGGGCTGAACCTACGCCCGAAAACCTGGCGAAGCTTCCCGAATGGCTGAATTTTGAGGGCGTAAAACACACCTATGTCGGGGATATCCCGCAGCGTCTGGTTCCGCTTGTGGCACCGGATGGATGGCATCTCGACTGGGAGCGCATGAGCCAGCCCGGACGCATTGATATGCAGCTACGGATTTTTGCCGATTACAGCTCTCACGCAGCCAGCTTCCCAGCCTGCAAAGCGTACCATCGCGACCATCAGCCTCGCGCGCTGCTGCTTTGGGGACGTCACGACCCCTATTACGATATCGCGGAGGTTGACGAATATGCTCGGAATCTCGAACGGATCGAGATGCATGTCTTCGACGGCACTCATCTGCTGCTGGAGACACATCACGAGGAATGCGCACGCATGATGCGCAATTTCATCGTCGATGTGCAACGCGAGGAAGAAGTGTCTAACGTCCGCTTCTCATAAATTTCTGCGCCAAGCCACCGTTCCGCTTCCCACCCCACAACCGCCGTTCCTTTTGTGCAACCGCTTCTGGCCGCAGCCAGACACATCAAATTGTCAGCATGTGTCAGCAATGGTGCGGAAATTCTATCCACCTCCCTCCGCACCTCTCGGACAATGCCCCGCTGAACAACGGAGCGCGGCGAATGGACTGGAAGCGGGGGATGGATGAGGAACGGGTGGCACTCGGCCGCCTCGTCGCCCTGCTGTGCGCGCTGGCCGGCCTCGCCGAACTGGCCGCCGGCCGCTCCCCCATCGTCCGCGGCCTGGTGCTCCTGTTCCTGCGTCAGGCCGAGGCCGTGGCGCGCGACGTCGTCGACGGCGGCCCGGACACGCCGGCCGCATCCATGCCGATCGGCCCAGTGGGCTTCTCGCCGGCGGATGCGCTGCGTCTCGCCGCCAGCCTCCGGGCGCTGGCAAAGCTGCTCGACCGACAGGCAAGGCTGATCGTCGGATACTGCCGGGAAGGCGCCGGTCGTGCCAAATTGCCCGGCCTTCGCCCGATGCCGGCAATCCGCCACTTGCAGGGCGGCTTGTCGGCGATCGTGGCATCCGGCCTGGGCAGACCGCGGCGTGTCATCGCACCCGACACGTCATGACGCGCCGCCGTTCGGCGCGTCCCATCTCCTGCCAGCGTCGCGATCAAACGATCCGGCCCTTGCCCCCGCATGCGAGAGTCCCGGCGGACCGTTCCCCCGGGATTTGGTCTCGGGATCTCTTGCTGCGATCTGGCTGGGGGACGCTCGAACCGGCCCCATCTTCATCCCGCGTCTTGCCTCCCTCCCCAAATCCTGAAACTTTGCGGCCTCTCGCATTCGCAGGAGGAATCGCCCCATGAAGACCCGTGCCGCCGTCGCCGTCGCCGCAGGAAAGCCGCTCGAAATCATGGAGGTCGACCTGGAAGGCCCGCGCGAAGGCGAGGTCCTGGTCGAGATCAAAGCCACCGGCATCTGTCACACCGACGAGTTCACCCTGTCGGGCGCGGACCCGGAAGGCATCTTCCCGGCGATTCTCGGCCATGAGGGCGCGGGCGTCGTCGTCGATGTCGGCCCCGGCGTCACTTCGCTGAAGAAGGGCGACCACGTCATTCCGCTCTACACGCCGGAATGCCGCCAGTGCCCGTCCTGCCTGTCGCAGAAGACGAACCTCTGCACCGCGATCCGCGCGACTCAGGGCCAGGGCCTGATGCCGGACGGCACCAGCCGCTTCTCCATCGGCAAGGACAAGATCCATCACTATATGGGCTGCTCGACCTTCGCCAATCACACGGTGCTTCCCGAGATCGCGCTGGCCAAGGTCAACCCGGACGCGCCGTTCGACAAGATCTGCTACATCGGCTGCGGCGTGACGACGGGCATCGGCGCGGTCATCAACACCGCCAAGGTCGAGATCGGGGCTACGGCGGCCGTGTTCGGCCTCGGCGGCATCGGGCTCAACGTGATCCAGGGGCTTCGCCTCGCCGGCGCGGACATGATCATCGGCGTCGATCTCAACAACGACAAGAAGGCATGGGGCGAGAAGTTCGGGATGACGCATTTCGTCAATCCGACCGAGATCGACGGCGACGTCGTGCAGCACATCGTCAACCTGACGAAGCGCGGCGCGGACCAGATCGGCGGCGCGGACTACACGTTCGACTGCACCGGCAACGTCAAGGTCATGCGTCAGGCGCTTGAATGTTCGCATCGCGGCTGGGGCGAATCCATCGTCATCGGCGTGGCCGGCGCCGGCCAGGAAATCTCGACGCGCCCGTTCCAGCTCGTCACCGGCCGAACCTGGAAAGGCACCGCATTTGGCGGCGCGCGCGGCCGCACCGACGTGCCGAAGATCGTCGACTGGTACATGGAGGGCAAAATCCAGATCGACCCGATGATCACGCACACGCTGACGCTGGACGAGATCAACAAGGGTTTTGACCTGATGCATGCGGGCGAGAGCATCCGCTCGGTCGTCGTCTACTGACGCAACTGCTCCGCCCACGCGGAACCTCGGCCCACAGATAAGCATTCCTGTGGGCCGAAGGGATCGCGGCGATCAGGAGAGCCACACATGCGCATTTTCAGGACAAGCCTGCTTCTGACAGCCGGCATTTCCATGCTGGCGATCGCTGCCTGCGGCGAGGAAGAGACGATCGTCTCGCAGGTCGAACCTCCTGCGAACGTCGAGGAACAGACAACGCCGCCGCCGGCCAACGATGAGGGCGAAGCAACGCGCAAACTGCGTGAAGGCGCGAACTCGCTGCTCGAAGGTGCTGGCGAACTGACGCGCGATGCACGCGAGCGCGCTGAACGCGCCTTGGAAGATGCCGGCCCCGCGCTGGACCGCGCAGGCGAGATCGCCGGCCAGATCGGCGCATCTCTCAACGAGATCGCACGGCGTGCCATGCAGGATTTCGACAAGGGCGTGGCCCTTCTGGAACAGCGCATCACCGAAGCGACCGGCGACCGGGAGCCCGTTACCGGCGACCCGGCGGCCGTGCTCGCACCGGCAGACCAGTTGAACGCGGATACGCGGGCAGCCGCACGCGCAGGCCCGGCCGGTGTCGGCCCCGACTATGTGGGCGTGTGGGCTTCCGACGCGGCTTCCTGCGCGAAGATCGATCAGGAGCCGCTGGAAATCATGGCGGTCATCACGCCGACCACGATCCGCCGATATGAGAGCGTCTGCAACTTTCCGGCCACCGAGATGACGGATGGCAAGGCCACGCTTGCAGCATCCTGCGTGGCCGAAGGCGACATGGAGGAGCGCAGCATCATGCTCGACATGCCGACGCAGGACACGATCACGATCGGGCAGACGGGCAGCAGCGGCGGCGCCGAGTTCGTGCGGTGCCATCTTCCTGCAGAGTAGCCCTGCCCGGCCAGTCGGCAGCGCCAAGGCTCTGCGACTGCTTGCATCTGCGGATTTTATGCTAGAGCACCGTCCGTAAAGGATGGACCCATGACGCAAATCTTCGTCGATGCCGATGCCTGCCCCGTCAAGGACGAGGTCGTGCGCGTGGGCGAGCGGCACGGCCTGGTGGTCACTTTCGTGTCCAATGGCGGGCTTCGTCCGTCGCGCGACCCGATGGTGAAGCACGTCGTCGTGTCGAAAGGCGCGGATGCCGCCGACGACTGGATCGTGGACAATGCGGTGGCCGACGACATCGCGATCACGGCGGACGTGCCGCTTGCCGCGCGCCTCGTTCCGAACGGCGTGCATGTGCTGGGGCCGACAGGCCGGCCGTTCACGCCGGAATCGATCGGCATGGCGGTCGCGATGCGCGACCTGAAACAGCATCTGCGCGAAAGCGGCGAGATCAAGGGCTACAATGCAGCCTTTTCCGCCAGGGACCGCTCGACCTTCCTGAGCGCGCTGGACCAGGCGGTGCGCAGGGCGATTCGGGCTTCCGCGCCGTGAAACCGCTCGAGCGCCATACCCCGTTCTATGTCGCCGCCGCGGTTGGCGTCACGGCAGGCGCGATCGCGCTTGCAATCGAGCCGCGATTGGCGACCGTGATCGCATCCAACGCTTTCTTTGCGACCTATCTGGCGCTTACGCTTGTCGCGCTTCCGCGCCTGACCGCAGCCTATCTTCGCAGCCACGCGGCAAGCAGCGACGTCCCGGTTTCTATCATCTTTCTAGCGACGCTGGCCGCCGTTTCGGTGGCAGTCGGCGCATTGTTCATCGTGCTCAACTCGACGCAGCCCGGCACGCTTCAACTCCTGCTTGCGTTTCTTGCGGTTCCGCTCGGATGGATGGCGATCCATATGATGGCCGCGATCCACTACGCGCATCTCTATTGGCAACCGGACGGACGGACATCCGGCAAGCGCGGGGAAAAAGGCGGGCTCGATTTTCCGGGACGAGAAGCCCCGTCCGGTATCGATTTCGTGTACTTTTCCTTCGTGATCGGCATGACAGCGCAGACGTCCGACGTCCAGATCACGACCACTACGATGCGACGGATCAACATCGTCCATGCGATCGTGTCGTTCGTTTTCAACACCGTTTTGGTCGCAGCCGCAGTCAACGCGGCCGTGACGCTCGGAAATTGAGGTTCACTATGAAGACCATTTCGACCGCAAAATCCCACGGCGGCATCCAGGGCGTTTACGCGCACCGGTCCGAGGCCTGCGCCTGCGAGATGACTTTTGCGGTCTTCGTGCCGCCCCAGGCAAAGGACGGCCCCTGCCCGGTCCTATGGTATCTGTCCGGCCTGACCTGCACCCACCAGAACGTCATGGACAAAGGCGAGTATCGCCGGCTCGCGGCCGAACTCGGCATGATCGTCGTCTGCCCCGACACCAGCCCGCGCGGCGACGGTGTGCCGGACGAAAAGGACAACTGGCAGTTCGGCTGTGGTGCGGGCTTCTATCTCGACGCGACGCAAGCGCCGTTCGCGAAGAACTACCGCATGTATTCCTACATCACGCAGGAACTGCCGGCGCTGATCGAAGAGGAATTCCCGGCCGACATGAGCCGGCAGGGTATCTTCGGGCACTCCATGGGCGGTCATGGCGCGCTGACGATCGCGCTCAAGCATCCGGATCGTTTCAGGAGCGCCTCGGCCTTCGCGCCCATCGTCCAGCCTTCGACGGCGGGCTGGTCCAAGCCGGCATTCGAGAAGTATCTTGGTGCCGATGAGACATCATGGCGGCAGTACGACACCTGCGCGCTGATCGAGGATGGCGCGCGGTTCCCCGAATTCCTGGTTGATCAGGGCACGGCGGACGGTTTTCTCGACGACGGGCTGCGGCCATGGCTGCTCGAGGAAGCGTGCGACGATGCCGGTATGGCGCTCACGCTGCGCATGCAGGACGGCTACGACCACTCCTACTTCTTCATTTCGACCTTCATGGACGACCATTTGCGCTGGCATGCAAAGAGGCTGGCGAACACCTGATGCATGTCGCCCGAAACCAGGCACCGGACGTGGGATAACGACACGCACAAGAAGCCTCGCCCAAGCACTCGTCAGCAGCGGCGAGACACCGCGATGCAAGGAGAGGCAGGGTGTTCGACACCGCCCGGCTCCGAAACCTGTCGCGGTAATCGCGGCCAAGGACGTTGGAAACCTGAATCGAGTCAGGCACTTGGCTCGACCAGCTAACGCATTGAATCGGCTAGGCTAACCCGTTAGCGTTGCGCATGTGGGCCCGGTCGCTATGATGGGCGTCTTCGATCCCCGCGTCTCTGCGGGATTTTTCATGCGACAATCATGGAGGTGGGACGGGTGCCCAACACCACGACGATCTATTCCGAAATTCCAGATACAGATACTCTTGGCGGACGGCTTTCGCGAGCCCGCGACGCCACCGACCTCTCGGTCGCACAGCTTGCAAGACGCATCGGCGTTCAGGCTTCGACCATCCAGGCATGGGAAAGCGACCGCTCCCAGCCGCGCGCCAACCGGCTTTCCATGCTGGCCGGCGTTCTCAATGTCAGCCTGTCCTGGCTGCTGCACGGCATCGGCACGTCACCCAACGAAGATACGACGCCGCAGATGGCGGAAAGCGTTGCGATCCAGCTCGACCGGCTCAAGCGTCTTCATGGCGAGACCGCCAGCATCATCCAGCAAATCGAACGCGATATCGGCAAGTTGCAGGTACAACCCGGCTGAGCGACGGGGCGACACCCTGCCGGAGGTGACATAAGCACCGGCATGGGCTAGGTTCGATTCGTCGAGGGCTTCCGCGAGGGAGCCCTGCCAGTTTGCGGGAGAGAGCAGCGTATGCTGCCGCCGAAGGGGAAATCGCCCGAAATCTCTCAGGCAAAAGAACCGTAGACTGGTCAAGACACTCTGGAAAGTCGGGGATGTCCCCGCGCCGAAGGTGTAAGGTGCCCCGACAGAGTTCCGGGTGTGCCGAGTCTCTCAGGCTTCCGACAGAGGGGCGCGAATCTGCCGCATGAGCGGCCGATGACGTGCGACTCTGGAGGATCGATGGCCGATACGGGCGAACTGAACCAACTTCCGCTGAAAGACCTGCATGACGCAGCCGGAGCCCGCTATGGCGGCTTTGCGGGCTGGTCGATGCCGATCACCTACCCGCTCGGCGTGTTGAAGGAGCACCTTCACACCCGCGAGAAGGCAGGGCTTTTCGACATCTCGCACATGAAGCTGTTCCTGCTGACCGGGCCGCAGGCCGGCGAAGCGCTGGCACGAGCATGCCCGCTCGACCCCGGCCTGATCGATGACGGCGCATCGAAATACACCTTCTTCCTCAACGACCACGCCGGCATCATCGATGACCTGATCGTCACGCGTCTTGGCGACCAGCGTTTCATGGTCGTTGCCAATGCAGGCAATGCGGCCGTCGACGAGAAACATCTGAAGGCGATCGCCGCCGATTTCGACTGCACGGTCGAACCGCTCGATCGCGTGTTCCTCGCGCTGCAAGGGCCGGATGCGGAAAGCGTGTTGAAGGTGGCGGGCCTCGATCTGTCGCCGCTGACATTCATGCATGGTCTGGAACCACGCGACGGCTGGTTTGCAAGCCGCTCCGGCTATACCGGCGAAGACGGGTTCGAAATCGCAATGCCGCTCAGTGATGCACAGGCGTTCGCCGAGACGCTGCTGGCCGACGAACGCGCCGCCTGGATCGGGCTTGCCGCCCGCGACAGCCTGCGCCTCGAAGCGGGCCTCTGCCTGCACGGGCAGGACATCGACGCGACGACCACCCCGGTCGAGGCCGGGCTGATGTGGGCGATCCCCAAAAGCGTCCGCGCGGATGGCATTTTCGGCGGGGCGGATGCGCTACGCACGGCGATCGCCGCCGGCCCGGCGCGCAAGCGCGTGGGATTGAAGCCCGAAGGCCGCCAACCGGTGCGCGCAGGCGCCGAACTCTTCGACGGCGACGGCAATCCGGCAGGCGAAATCCGCTCCGGCGGGTTCGGCCCGTCCTGCGGCTTCCCGGTCGCGATGGGTTACGTCCCGGCCGATCTTGCAACGCCTCATTCGAAACTCTTCGCCGAGGTGCGCGGCAACCGCGTTCCCGTCGAAATCCACCCCCTTCCCTTCTCGCCGCATCGCTACCGCAAAGGATGACCTCGATGGCAACGACCTATTTCACCGAAGACCATGAATGGATCCGCGTCGAGGGCGGCATCGCGACCGTCGGCATCACCGATTATGCGCAGGAGCAGCTTGGCGACCTCGTCTTCGTGGAACTGCCCGAAGTGGGCAAGACCGTCGCCAAGGGCGACACGGCCGTCGTGGTCGAGTCCGTCAAGGCGGCGTCCGACGTCTACGCGCCGGTGGACGGCGAGATCACGGCCGCCAACGACGCGCTGTCGTCCGATCCCGCGCTGGTGAACTCCTCTGCGACGTCCGAGGGCTGGCTGTGGAAGATGAAGCTCGCCGATGAAGCCCAGCTCGAAGGGCTGATGGATGAGGCGGGCTACAAGGCCCATATCGGTTGAGGAGCATGCGATGACGGACACGACCATTCACTTCGCTGACCGCCATATCGGCCCCGGCGCGCATGACGTGCGCACCATGCTGGCCGCGCTCGGCGTCCCCTCGATCGAAACGCTGATCAGCCAGGCCGTGCCGAAGTCGATCCGGCTCGATCGCCCGCTGGACCTGCCCAAACCCGCCAGCGAGGCGGAAGCGCTCGCCGAACTTTCGGCCACGATGAACCGCAATGTCGTGAAGAAAAGTTTTATCGGCGCGGGCTATCACGGCGTGCATGTGCCGCCGGTCATCCAGCGCAATCTCTTCGAGAACCCCGCTTGGTACACGGCCTACACGCCCTACCAGTCGGAGATCAGCCAGGGCCGGCTGGAGATGCTGTTCAACTTCCAGACGCTGGTGAGCGAATTGACCGGCCTGCCGGTTGCATCCGCTTCGCTGCTGGACGAGGCGACGGCGGTGGCCGAGGCGATCGGCATCGCTGTGCGCCACCACCGCGACAAGCGCAGCGACGTGATGGTCGCCGGCGCGCTGCACGCCCAGACGCTGGACGTCGTGCAGACCCGCGCCGAGCCGCTCGACATCCGCATCGGCTGCGACGAGATCGGCGACAACACGGCTGCGGTCATCATCCCGTGGCCGGATACGCATGGCGTCTACGGCGACCACACGGCGACCATCGCCGCGGCCCGCGCCGCCGGTGCGATCGTCATCTTCGTCGGCGATCCGCTGGCGCTCACGATCACGCAGACGCCGGCGTCGCTCGGCGCCGATATCGCGGTCGGCTCGATGCAGCGCTTCGGCGTGCCGATGGGCTATGGCGGTCCGCATGCCGCCTATTGCGCGGTCGCGGACAAGCTCACGCGTCTGATGCCCGGACGGCTGGTGGGTCAGTCGACCGATGCGCATGGCAGGCAGGGATATCGATTGGCGCTGCAAACCCGCGAGCAGCACATCCGCCGGGACAAGGCGACCTCCAACATCTGCACCGCGCAGGCGTTGCTCGCCAACATGGCGACCGCCTACGCGATCTGGCATGGGCCTCAGGGATTGCAGGCGATCGCGCGGCGTGTGAACCGGCTGGCGGCAAGGCTGGCCGCGGGGGTGCAGGCGGCCGGCATCGAGATCGCCGGCACGGCCATCTTCGACACGGTGACTGCGACGGTTCCGGGCAAGGCGAAAGCGATCGCCGCCAAGGCCGAGGAAGCCGGGCTGCTGCTGCGTGTCATCGACGAGGCGCATATCGGCGTCACCTTCGACGAGACATCGACCGAAGCCGATCTGGAAACGATCGCGGGTCTGTTCGGAGCTTCGATTCCGGGCGAGGCCTCCGCCTCCCTGCCCGGCGAACCGCGCGACGCGAAAAACTTCCTGTCGCAGCCGGTCTTTCACGAGAATCGCTCCGAGACGGAGATGATGCGCCTCCTGCGCAAGCTTGCGGACAAGGATCTTGCACTCGACCGCGCGATGATTCCGCTCGGCTCGTGCACGATGAAGCTCAACGCCGCGGCCGAAATGATGCCGGTGAGTTGGTCGACGGTTGGCTCCATGCATCCGCTCGCGCCCGTAGCTCACGCGGACGGCTATCGCGCCATGATCGGCGATCTGGAAGCCTGGCTGGGCGAGATCACGGGTTTCGATGCCGTGTCGCTCCAGCCGAATGCCGGCAGCCAGGGCGAATATGCCGGGCTGCTGGCCATCCGCCGTTATCACCTCGAGCGGGGCGATACGCAGCGCACCGTCTGCCTCATCCCCTCCTCCGCGCACGGCACCAACCCGGCGAGTGCCGCGATGGCGGGCATGGGCGTGGTCGTGGTCAAATGCACCGAGGCCGGCGACATTGACGTCGACGATCTGAAAGCGAAAGCCGAGCAGTATTCGGACCGTCTCGCAGCGTTGATGATCACCTATCCCTCGACGCACGGTGTGTTCGAGGAAGGCGTGCGCGATATCTGCGCGACCGTTCATCAGCATGGCGGACAGGTCTATCTCGACGGCGCGAACCTGAACGCGCTGGTAGGCCTCGCGCGTCCGGGTGATCTCGGCGCGGATGTCTGCCACATGAACCTGCACAAGACGTTCTGCATTCCCCATGGCGGCGGCGGACCGGGCATCGGCCCGATCGGCGTCAAGACGCACCTCGCGCCGTTCCTGCCGGGACACGTTGCAGGCGGCACGAAACATGCGGTGGCGGCAGCCCCCTACGGCTCCGCGTCGATCCTCCCGATCACATGGATGTATATCCGCATGATGGGCGCATCGGGCCTCAAGCGTGCGACCGAGACCGCGATCCTGTCAGCCAACTACGTCGCTGAACGGCTCAAGGCGCACTATCCCGTGCTGTATGCCGGCCGCAACGGGCGCGTCGCGCATGAGTGCATTCTCGACACGCGGGTTTTGAAGGAGCGTGGCGGCATCGGCGTCGAGGACATCGCCAAGCGGTTGATCGACTACGGTTTCCACGCGCCGACCATGTCATGGCCAGTCGCCGGTACGCTGATGGTCGAGCCGACCGAAAGCGAGCCGAAGCGCGAGCTGGACCGCTTCTGCGAGGCGATGATCGGCATTGCCGAAGAGACAGCGAAGGTCGCCGACGGCACGTGGCCCAAGGACGACAATCCGCTGATCAACGCGCCGCACACCGCAGCCGAGACGATGGGTGATGCGTGGAACCACCCCTATCCGCGCTCGGTCGCGGCCTTCCCGGCCGGCGAGACGGATTTCGCGTCGAAATACTGGCCGCCGGTATCACGCATCGACAATGTGGGCGGCGACCGCAATCTCGTCTGCTCGTGCCCGCCGGTGGAAGCACTGGCGAGCTGATTGCCGATCGAGGTCAGGCGTCCATGAGGATTGCCGCGCGGATTTCGTCATAGTCCGCGCGGAGCATACCGTCCTCGCGTTCGATGAGACCAATTGCTTCAAGCGCGGTCACATCCTCGTGGACGCGCTTGAAGTCGCGGCCGAGATCGCGAGACAGCGCGCGAATGCTGGGCGTGGGATGCCGATGCAGATGGCGCAGCATTTCGTAGCGCTTCTCCGTCATTACAGATGCCAGGGCCGCCCACGACAGGAACGTGACGCTGTCCTCGGCCTGAACCGCTTCGCCGCGCGCCGCCTGCCGCCATGCCTGGGAAACGCGGCTGGCTGCATCGCGCAGACTGCCGCCGACAACGATCTGTTTCTTCATGTGCAGCTCCTCATCGCTTCGACGTCCCGGACGAACTGCTCCAGCAGAGCGTCGATCGTCGTGAACACATAGGGTTCTTCAGCGCCCATACGATGTCGATGATCTCCCTTGCCGCGCTCATTGTCATAACCGAGCACGCGTCTGCCATCGACGATGTAGACCAACCGATATTTGAAGCTGTGCTGTGTGGGCGGCACCGGAGTAGGCACCTGCCACACCACCATTTCGACGAATGTGCCATCCAGGTAGACGACACGCTCCCGAACGATCAGTCGCGCCTTCATGATGGCTGTTATGTCAGCGACGCCTGATGGCGTCAAGCGCCATCAATCACCCTCACCCTGCCAAGCGCAGTTCGCCGGCTTCGACGCGGTTGCGGCCCGCGCGTTTGGCTTCGTAAAGTTCCGCGTCGGCGCGCGACAGCACCTCTTCGAAGCTGGCGCCTGACGGCCCGGGGAAGCCGATGCCGGCGCTGACCGTGCAGCGCAGTTCGCCTTGCGGCGTGGTGATGACCCTCGCGGAGAACGCCGATGCAATCCGTTCGGCCGCCATCCGCGCGTGATCGGGCGTGGTTTCCGACAGGATCAGCACGAATTCCTCGCCGCCCAGACGTGCCGCCGTCTCGCGATTGCGCACGGCGTCGCGCAGGATGTCCGCAAACATGCGGATCACCTCGTCGCCGCAGGCATGGCCGTAGTCGTCGTTCACGCGCTTGAAGTGGTCGAGGTCGAAGACGACGGCGGCATGTTGGGAACCGAGCACCTTTCCGCCAAATGCCTGAAACAGTGCGCGCCTGTTCAGGAGGCCGGTCAACGGGTCCGTCATGGCGTCGATGCGATGCTTGCGGGCAAGCCGTGCCTGGTCGACCGTCACGGACAGCGCGCCGATCGCCGTCATGCAGACGACGGCAACAACAATGTTCACGCGCTCGGCGAAATTGTCCGGAGCGCGCCCTATGCGCCATTCGCCGCCAAACAGCAGCACCGCTCCGCACAATCCGAACGACATGCCCAGCAGAACATAGAGCGCCGACAACGCGCTCATGGAGAACGGCGCCTCGTGTCTGGCGTTGAAATAAATGTGGCTGCACAGGACGAAGAGCATGCCAACCGTGGCGTTCTGCACCATCAGCGCCGTGCCGTCATAGCCCGCCGCCAGCAACGGCAGAACAATGGCGAGATAGGGGACGGCGATCAGCAGCGCAGGCTTGAAAGGCTTCGTGCCGAAGGCGAACTGACGCGCGGAAGCGTAGATCGTCGCGACCCCGGTAGGCAGCGACACCGCCACGTAGGAGCCGAGCCACACGTTCGGATGATTGACGTAGATCCAGTACGCCATGATGTGGCTGACGATGATCAGAAGGCCGATCGACCATGTGATCATGTAGTCGCCGCTGCGTGACGATATGCGAAACGCCAGCATCGTCAGGCTCAGGCAGAACCCTGAGATGGCGGTAGCCAGCAGGAGTGACGTAAAATCAAGCATCGAAGATCCAGCCAAGTCAGGGGGCAATTCGCTCAGCGTATAGTCTTCATTCTTATAGCAATGTTGGAGAATACCTATCTTCTGGAAGACCAGGACGGGTGTCGCGCTCCGGACGCGGAAATCCAAGCAGTTTTCCAGTAAGGCGGTCATCGGGGCGCAGATACACACCTTGGTGGTTAGCAATGCGGAAACCCGATCGTGACAATTGTAGGCACTGACGGGTGGACAGCGAGACGACCTGAACGTAACAGGAACCCGGTTCGCCTTTGCCATGGAAGCATGGCACTATCGCAAGCGATTCGGGGCTCACTCAACAACGGGCATCATGGACGACGCAAACGACCTCTTTTCGGGCATTCCGACCTCAGTTCCCGCGCAGGCGGCACGACCCGCCACGCCGGCGCGGCCTATCGACCCGCTGGTGCAGGCCGCGCGCGCCAAGCCCCAGCCGAAGGATGGCAGCGAAGGCTACAGCGCAGCCGACATCGAGGTGCTGGAAGGGCTGGAACCCGTCAGGCGCCGCCCCGGAATGTATATCGGCGGCACCGATGAAAAGGCGCTGCACCACCTCTTCGCCGAGGTGATCGACAACTCGATGGACGAGGCGGTGGCCGGCCATGCCACTTTCATCGACGTCGAACTGTCTGCTGACGGCTTCCTGACCGTGAGCGACAATGGGCGCGGCATCCCGATCGACCCTCATCCCAAATTCAAGGACAAATCCGCGCTCGAAGTGATCATGACGACGCTTCACGCAGGCGGAAAGTTCGACAGCAAGGTCTACGAGACGTCGGGCGGTCTGCACGGCGTCGGCGTCTCGGTGGTGAACGCACTGTCCGACGTGCTCGAAGTCGAGGTCGCGCGCGGCCGCCAGCTCTATCGCCAGCGGTTCTCGCGCGGCGTGCCGCAGGGCCCGCTCGAAGCGCTCGGCGAAGTGCACAACCGGCGCGGAACGCGGGTACGCTTCCACCCCGACGCGGACATCTTCGGAAAGTCGGCGAAATTCGAGCCGGCCCGCCTCTACAAGATGACGCGCTCGAAGGCCTACCTCTTCGGCGGCGTCGAAATCCGCTGGTCGTGCGATCCGGCCCTGATCGGCGAGAAGGACGAGACGCCCGCCAAGGCCGTCTTCCATTTTCCCGGCGGCCTGAAGGACTATCTGGCAGCCTCTCTCGGCTCCGACTTCCAGGTGACGCGCGAAATCTTCGCGGGAAAGAGCGAGAAGCAGGGCGGCCACGGCTCGATGGAATGGGCCGTGACATGGTTCGGCGGCGACGGCTTCATCAATTCCTACTGCAACACGATCCCCACCGGAGAAGGCGGCACCCACGAGATGGGCTTCCGCAACGTGTTGACCCGCGGGCTCAAGGCCTATGCCGACCTCACCGGCAACAAGCGCGCCTCGATCGTGACCGGCGAAGACGTGATGATCTCGGCGGCAGGCATGCTCTCCGTGTTCATCCGCGAGCCCGAATTCGTCGGCCAGACCAAGGACCGTCTGGCGACCGTCGAGGCGCAGCGCATCGTGGAAAGCGCGATCCGCGATCCGTTCGATCATTGGCTCGCCGACAATCCGCAGGAAGCATCGAAGCTGCTCGAATGGGTGATCGCGCGCGCTGACGAACGCGTTCGCCGACGCCAGGAAAAGGAAGTCAGCCGCAAGTCGGCGGTGCGCAAGCTGCGCCTGCCGGGCAAGCTGGCGGACTGCACGCAGAGTGCCGCGCAAGGTGCGGAACTCTTCATCGTCGAGGGCGATTCGGCCGGCGGCTCGGCCAAGCAGGCGCGCGACCGCGCGAGCCAGGCCATCCTGCCCCTTCGCGGCAAGATTCTGAACGTGGCGAGCGCCGGCAGCGACAAGCTTGCCGCCAACCAGCAGATCTCCGATCTCATTCAGGCGCTCGGCGCGGGTACGCGGTCGAAATATCGCGATGAAGATTTGCGCTATGACCGCGTGATCATCATGACCGACGCCGACGTGGACGGCGCGCACATCGCATCGCTGCTGATCACGTTCTTCTATCAGGAAATGCCGAACCTTATCCGTAACGGCCATCTCTACATGGCTGTGCCGCCGCTTTACCGCATCAGCCAGGGCGGCAAGGTGATGTATGCGCGCGACGACGCCCACAAGGATCAGCTCCTGAAGACCGAGTTCACCGGACGCGGCAAGGTCGAGCTTGGGCGGTTCAAGGGTCTCGGCGAGATGATGGCGTCGCAGTTGAAGGAAACGACCATGGATCCGAAGAAGCGCACGCTTCTGCGTGTCGATGTGAGCGTGGATGACGAGGCGGGCACGAAAGCCTCTGTCGACGCGCTGATGGGCACCAAGCCCGAAGCGCGCTTCCGATTCATCCAGGAACATGCCGAGTTTGTCGACGAACTCGATATCTGATCGGACCGCAGCCGATCAGATCGTCTACTGTGCCAGTCGAGAACCGGCCGAAGGCGATTTCGGGAATGCGATCGGCTCGACGGCAGGCACCAGAATGTTCGTCAGGCGGGCGAACTGGACGAAGCACTGCCGCGCCTTCTCCACCGACAGATGGCCTTCCATGGCCGCACGGCATGACCGTTGAGCGGTTGAAAATATAGGGCCGCGGCGTTCGGCCGGCCAAGTGTCGAGAAAAGAGGCAATCTCGCCGAGCGAGCGCATCTCGCGCGGGCCGGCAAAGCCATTGTTCACCACGACTGGCATGCTCAATTTCATTGTCATTGATACCTCCGTGGCGGTCTTCAACCGCCGGGGCGTCAGGCGGCATCATGCGGCCGTAGGCACCACGTGTAAAACCCGCAACTGGCGTAAATGTTTCACGATCAGTGAGCCAAATTACTCACACAGCGCATCCAAGCGTGAACTGTCGAAGAATTAGGCCGCGGCGATGGCCAAAGCATGGCCGCGCGCGTTGTCGCGAAGAACTTCGAGATGGATCGACTTGATCAGCGCCGCTGCCTCGCGGTCGCGCTCCGCGGGACCGGCCTGGCCGGGACCTGCGCCGATTTCCTTCAGCATGAGCCAGGTCACCTCCTGCGCGCCGGCGACGCGTCGGCCATTCGCCACCTCGCGCCAGACCTTGAGCGCACGCAGGAAGACGCGGTGCAGCGCGTCCGCAAGGCCGGCCGAGCGGAAAAGCGCGATCACGGCGACATCGCGGCCTGAAGCGAGGATCGCGCGAACGCGCCTATCGGACTGACCGGAGAGCGCGATCAGGACGGAGCCGAGAAAATCGACCTTGCCATGCGCAATCGTGCGCACGAGGAAGGAAGCCGTCAGGTCGCCGCGCAGGCGCAGATGTTCGATCAGGGCTGCGTGCTCCTGCGCGGGCGTGTTCTCGATCAGCGTCAGAGACGCGCGGACGCAGGCCTCGCGCGTGATGCGCTCGGCGCGTGCCGGCCCCATGAGGGCGAGAACGAGCGGCGACTGCTTGAGCGCCTCGCCCAGACGAACCAGCAGCAGATGCCGGCAATCGGATGGGAGCCTGCGGTCGACAAGCATCGCCTCGCGCAATTGTGCATCACCTCCGAACCGCTCCGCCATACGTCGGAACGACAGGGATGCCACGTCTGCGCCGTCATTTTTCAGAAGCGTGAGACAGGCTTCCAGTTCGCCCACTTCCGCGATCGCGGCGGCGAGCGACATCGACACGAACGGCCGCGATGCGATCAATGACTGGATAGCACCGTCCGACGAAGCGGCGCGGTCGATGAGGTCCGTATCGGTAAGCAACGGCGAACGGATGAGGATGACGCCCGCGACGTCGGCCTGGTCAGCGGCAAGGGCTGCAACGATCTGGGCAGGCGCATGCCTGCTCAACGACAGTACCTCCGCCATCGCCGCGCGGACCTTGGATGACGGATCGTCGAGAAGCAGTGTCAGCGCAGCCTCGGCCTCACAGCGATCCTCGAAGGGAAGCTCGTGGTCCAGGAAGGCGCGTGCCAGCGCGCTGGCTGCCGCCACGCGTTCCGAAACGCGTGCGTTGCCGATCCATTTGAGGAAATGCCTGACGATCATGGACGCCCACCCGACCCCTGCCCTATCTGTCGGTGAACACTAAGGAAAAATGGTTTACGAACGGTTCACCATAGTTCTTAACCTGCCGGCTACCATGCGCTTGGCAGATGAATGGCGATGAGATCTTGCAGGAGGACGATGTGGCTGGACTTTATCTGGAGGACTTCGAAGTCGGGCAAGTCATACGGCATGCGCTGACACGGTCGGTCACCGAACATGACAACATGCAGTTCTCGATGATGACGATGAACCCGCAGCCGCTGCACATCGACTTCGACTATGCGTCGAAGAGCGAGTGGGGCAAGCCGCTGGTCAATTCGCTGTTCACGCTTGGCCTGATGATCGGCATTTCCGTGCATGACACGACACTCGGCACCATCGTCGCCAATCTCGGCATGACGGAAACGAACTTCCCGCATCCGGTCTTTCACGGCGACACGATCCGCGTCGAGACGGAGATCAGGTCGATCCGCGAGTCGAAATCGAAGCCGGATCGCGGTGTGGTGGAGATGGAGCATCGCGCCTTCAACCAGCACGGTGATCTCGTCGCGCGCTGCCTGCGCCAGACGATGATCTACAAGAGGCCAGCGTAATGCGCTCGTTGCTGTTCGTGCCGGGCGATTCGGAGCGAAAGCTGGCGAAGGGGCTCGAATCCGGCGCCGACGCGCTGATCGTCGATCTCGAAGATTCGGTCGCGACCGACGGCAAGGCGCGCGCCCGCGCTATAACGGCCGAGTTCGTCGCATCGTCGAAGACCGGGCCCGCCATCTATGTCCGCGTCAACGACCTCACCACCGGCCTCACCGACGATGACCTCGGCGCGGTGATGAAGGCGGCACCGGCCGGCATCATGCTGCCGAAAAGCACCAGCGGCGACGATGTCGGAAGACTGGCGGTACGCCTGCGCGTTCTGGAAGCCGAAAACGGGTTGCAGGACGGCGTCACGAAAATCCTGCCGATCATCACCGAGACGCCGCTCGGCGTTCTCAATGCCGGCACCTACGGCAATTGCGGCCCTCGCCTTTCGGGCCTGACATGGGGGGCCGAGGACCTGGCGGCCGAGATCGGCGCATCGGCCAACCGCGACGAAGACGGGCGCTACACCGATTTGTTCCGCTTCGCACGGCTCTCGACGATATTGGCCGCGACGGCGGCCGAGGTTGCGCCGATCGACACGGTGTTCCCGAATTTTCGCGACACGGAGGCCTTCACGCGCGATTGCGTCGAAGGTGCACGCGACGGGTTTACCGGGCGTATGGCGATCCATCCCGCGCAGGTCGCCATCATCAACGAGGTCTTCACGCCGTCAGGGGAAGCGGTCGCGCATGCGCAGGCCGTGGTGGATGCCTTCGCCGCTGCGGGCAATCCCGGCGTCGTCGCGATCGACGGCAAGATGTTCGACCGCCCGCATCTCAAGCGGGCGGAAAGACTGCTGGCGAGAGTGGCCGGCTAACCCTCGGACGCGGCAAGACGGCTTCGCGTACGGAGGCCGGCCACGAGACCTACTCCGCGTCCCACTGAGGCCGGCGCATCTGGAACGTCTCCGTTACCGTTGCATAGTCCATGTAGCCGAGCCGGGCGGTCGTTCCGGCCTTGACGATATCGAACAGGCCGTCGGTCATCACCGCCTCGTCGATATGGATGCCCACCACCTCCCCGAACACGACGATGTTGCTCGACGCCCTGCCGCCGATCCCTTTTGGCTCGTACCAATCCGTCATGCGGCATTCGAGGGCGGCGTGGGCCTCGCCGACGCGCGGCGGCTTGACCAGCGTCGAGGGCACGGGCGTCAGCCCCGCATAGCCGAATTCCGAAACCCCGCGCGGCGCATCGACCGAGCTCACATTCAGCTTCTCGATAAGATCGCGCGAGGCGAGGTTGACGACGAACTCCCTGGTCTCGTGGATGAAGGACACGCTGTCTTTCCGGCCCTCTGACGAAAACATCACGAGGTGCGGATTGCTGCCGATCGCGTTGAAGAAGGAATAGGGCGCGAGATTGACGGATCCATCCGCCGCGATCGACGAAATCCAGCCGATCGGCCTAGGCGCGACGATTGCCTTGAAGGGGTCGTGCGGCAGGCCGTGCCCCTTGGTCGGTTCATAAAACATTCCTAATCCTTCCAGGGGCCGGAATAGTCGGCGTAGAGTTTCGACACGTCCGGACGCGGACGCTCCGGCGCTTCACCATGATAGGTACCGATGTGGACAAAACCCACGACGCGCTCGCCGGGAGCGAGGCCGAGGATGCGTCTGCCGTCCGCGTCGTCGGAGTACCAATTGGTGATCCAGTTGCTGCCATATCCCATCGCGTTGGCCGCGTTGACGAGGTTCATCGCCACCGCGCCGCCCGACAGGAACATCTCCCATTGCGGGATTTTCGGGTTTTCGCGCGGAACGGACACGACGCCGATTACCAGAGGCGCTCGTGAGAACCGCGCCAGTTCCTGCTGGCGGCGGCCTTCGGTCAACGGCCCTTCCCGTTCTTCCGCGCGCGCCGCGAGCAGTTCACCAACGCGCGCCCGCGCATCGCCGCGATAGAGGACGAAACGCCAGGGTTCGAGCCGCCCATGGTCGGGCACGCGAGACGCAGCCGTCAGCAGGGTTTCGATCTCGGCATCGGACGGTGCCGGCTCCTTCAGATCGGGAATCGGCGCGGATTTCCGCGCGAGCAGAAAATCGAGAACTGGAGAGGTCACGGGCAAGCTCCTGGCAGCGGGTGGACTGGGTACCGACGCGAGCCGGATGCCTCGATCTGCGCCAGCGGTGCGCGGCGCAATTTGCGCCTTGAAATTGCCACCGCATTGGGCTCCAAAGCAAGGCATGACAGGGGATGTTTCCAGACTGTTCACACGAACGGCATTGGCCTTGGTTGCGGCATTCGCAATCTCTACCGCGTCGGCTCAGGAGCCGGAGGTGGATACCGGCGTCATGGACGGCCTGTCCCTTCCCGGCCTCTCGAATTACGCGCCACCGACGACGCAAGGCCCGCTGGCGCGCACCGGCGACGGCGAAGTCAGGCTTTCCGCCAGCATGACCGAGGACGGACCGGAGATCACGCGCGGCCTCGTCTGGCGCGTCTTCCGGCCGGAAGCCGATTCCGACGGCAGGCTGCCGCTGGTTGCATCGTCGCAGGGCGGCACGGGCATCTTCATGCTCGAACCCGGCAGCTATCTCGTCCACGCATCCTTCGGCCGTGCTGGAGCGACCAAACGCATCACGGTCGCGGACAGCTTCAAGACGGAATCGGTCGTGCTCGACGCAGGCGGCCTGAAGCTCGATGCGGTCCTGTCCGGAGACGTGCGCATTCCGCCCTCCAAGCTCAGCTTCGCGATCTACGAGGCGCAGGCGGACGCAAATGGCGACCGTGCGCTGATCATTCCCGACGTCAACCCGAACGCGGTCGTGCGGTTGAACTCCGGCACGTATCATGTGGTTTCGACCTACGGCAAAGTGAACGCGGTGATCCGGTCCGACATCCATGTCGAGGCCGGCAAGCTGACCGAAGCGACCATCGAACACAAAGCCGCGGAACTGACGATGAAGCTGGTCCGCGAACATGGCGGCGAGGCGATCGCGGATACGTCCTGGTCGATCCTGACGGATTCCGGCGACATCGTGCGCGAAAGCGTCGGCGCATTCGCCTCGATGGTTTTGGCCGAGGGTGACTA
This sequence comes from Mesorhizobium sp. CAU 1732, assembly GCF_039888675.1. Classification (NCBI taxonomy): domain Bacteria; kingdom Pseudomonadati; phylum Pseudomonadota; class Alphaproteobacteria; order Hyphomicrobiales; family Phyllobacteriaceae; genus Mesorhizobium; species Mesorhizobium sp. CAU 1732. The sequence goes on along the minus strand of NZ_JBDQQR010000001.1, from coordinate 2,094,864 downwards.
CGCCATCGTCGCCAAGAACCGCGACCGTATCTACCAGCGCGATTTCAGGGTCGAGGCCGGGCGCAACCAGGACGTGGAAGTGCTCGCCAACGAAACCGTTCCGATAGACGCCGACGCGGTCGACTGACCCGTCATACGCGATGTGAAAAAGGCGCGGAGCTCATGCCCCGCGCCTTTTCGTTCGATCAGGCCGCTTCGGCTTCGGCGCGCTGGCGCTTCACGTCCGGCGGGGTCGCCTCTTCCGACAGCGCGGCGATGGCTGACACCAGCGACATGGATTCCTGGTCGCGCGAGCCAAGGCGCCTCACATTGACGCTGCCCTCTTCCGCCTCGCGACGGCCACAGACGAGGATGACCGGCACCTTGGCCAGCGAGTGTTCGCGGACCTTGTAGTTGATCTTCTCGTTGCGGATATCGGCTTCGGCAACCAGGCCGGCAGCCTTCAGCTTCTTCACGACAGCCTGTGCGTAATCGTCGGCATCCGACGTGATCGTCGCCACCACGACCTGCACCGGCGCGAGCCAGAGCGGGAAATGGCCTGCAAAATTCTCGATCAGGATGCCAAGGAAGCGCTCCATCGATCCGCAGATCGCGCGGTGGATCATCACCGGCTGCTTCTTCTCCGAATCCGGGCCGATATAGAACGCACCGAAGCGCTCGGGCAGGTTGAAGTCGACCTGTGTCGTGCCGCACTGCCATTCACGGCCGATCGCGTCGCGCAGCGTATACTCGAACTTCGGACCGTAGAACGCGCCCTCGCCCGGCAGGATGCCGGTCTTGATGCGATTGCCCGATTGCCGCTCGATCTGCTTCAGCACGTCCATCATGACGGACTCGGCGCGATCCCACAGTTCGTCCGAGCCGACGCGCTTTTCGGGTCGCGTCGAGAGCTTCACGACGATCTCGTGGAAGCCGAAATCCTCGTAGACCGACAGGATGAGGTCGTTGATCTTGAGGCATTCGGCGGCCATCTGCTCGTCGGTGCAGAAGATGTGCGCATCGTCCTGCGTGAAGCCGCGAACGCGCATCAGCCCATGCAGCGCGCCCGAGGGCTCGTAGCGATGGACCGTACCGAATTCGGCAAGCCGGATCGGCAGTTCGCGGTAGGACTTCAGGCCATGCTTGAAGATCTGGACGTGCCCCGGACAGTTCATCGGCTTGAGTGCGAAGACACGCTTGTCCTCGGCTTCGTCGCCAGCCGACTGAACCGCGAACATGTTCTCCTTGTACCAGCCCCAATGACCCGACGTTTCCCAAAGCGAGTGATCGAGCACCTGCGGCGCGTTGACCTCCTCATAGTCGACGTCGAGGCGGCGGCGCATGTAGGAAACGAGGTTCTGGAACATCCGCCAGCCCTTCGAATGCCAGAACACGACGCCCGGCCCCTCCTCCTGGAAGTGGAACAGGTTCATCTCGCGGCCAAGACGGCGATGGTCGCGCTTCTCGGCCTCTTCCAGGACGTGCAGATAGTGGTCGAGCGCGGCCTGCTCGGCAAAGGCGGTGCCGTAGATGCGCGTGAGCATCGGATTGTTCGAATCGCCACGCCAATAGGCGCCCGCGACCTTCATCAGCTTGAACGCGTTGCCGATCTGGCCCGTCGAGGCCATGTGCGGGCCCCGGCAAAGATCGAACCAGTCGCCCTGATAGTAGATCTTGAGGTCCTGGCCCTCGGGAATCGCATCGATGAGCTGGACCTTGTAGGCCTCGCCCTTGTCGCGAAAGACCTGTTTCGCACGCTCGCGGTCCCATACTTCCATGGTGAAGGGGCGGTTGCGCGCGATGATCTCGCGCATCTTCTTCTCGATAACCGGCAGGTCCTCGGGCGTGAAGGGCTCGTTGCGGGCGAAGTCGTAATAGAAGCCGTTCTCGATCACGGGACCGATCGTAACCTGCGTGCCCGGCCACAATTCCTGCACGGCCTCGGCGAGGACGTGCGCCGTGTCGTGACGGATGAGCTCCAGCGCGCGCGGATCGTCTCGCGTCACGATCTCGACCTTGCCGGAATCGCCCAGCGGGGCGGACAGATCACGCACGGTGCCGTCGATCGCATAAGCGACCGATTTCTTGGCGAGCGACTTCGAAATCGACTCGGCAAGCTGCAAACCGGTCATCGCCGCATCGTACTCGCGGACGGAACCATTGGGGAATGTAAGGGAAACGGAAGCCATGGTCTTCTCCTATCCAGTCCTGCAAACGAGCGCAGGTGGGAATGCCGGATGCGTCCGGCGCGCGACGGGGTTCTAGATCGACTTTGAGGTCGCGTAAACCCGGTCAGCCGCCAATAGCGTTGTCGCGCGGTTTGGCGGAAATGGACCAGTAGCGCCACGGGAGATACCAGACATAGCGCTCCCCTAGCGTCTCGGGGACGAGATCGATGCCATGCGTGCCGCCCGGTCCGCAGCGCGCAAGGCGAAACAATCCCATCCAGCCGCCGGGCCACAAGCCATGGCGGGCGATCGCTTCGTAAGCGTACTCTGAACAGGTCGGGAAATGGCGGCAGCCGTTTCCCACGAACCCGGAAAGTGTGAGCTGGTAGAGCCGCACGAAGGCGGTCCCGAATACGCGACCCGGCGTCTTGCGCCAGCGGCCGGAGAAGTTGCGACTATAGGTTTTCGGGGATGTCACGAATTGCCACCGTCGCTGCATCCGTGAGGCGCGGCACCCCGCTCATAGTGACTTCAGGTCGGGCGCGGCAGTTGACGCCGCATGTGGCTTGAGCCCGGTGAACACTTCGACCGAACAAACGAGAACACCGGACAGCTCGTCTTCAAGTTCGAAGATATCAGGATATGTCATGGGGCCGATACGCTCTACCAGGATATCGACATCACTCCCCTCGACATCCTCTCCCCGCGCCACCGACCCGAACACGCGCGGGTTCGATACTGGATACCGAGCGATGATCGCGAGGACCTCGTCGCGATGTCGCGCCAGCGCTTCAGACGGTCGCATGGCCTTTCCCCGTTTCATGCCGCCTCGGCGGCGCGTTTGGCTTCGATCTGGCCGATCGCATCGACCACTGCATCGAATGTCAGCATCGTCGAGGCATGACGCGCCTTGTAGTCACGCACCGGCTCCAGATATCTCAGGTCTTCGAAGCGGCCTTCCGGCGGGGCGCCGTTTTCCTTCAACATCTTGAGCATGGTGTCGCGGACCGCGCGAAGCTCGGCGGCGGATGCGCCCACGACATGCCGGGCCATTATCGATGACGAAGCCTGCCCCAGCGCGCAGGCCTTCACGTCATGGGCGAAATCGGTCACGATATCGCCGTCCATCTTCAGATCGATCGTCACGGTCGACCCGCAAAGCTTCGAATGCGCCGTCGCGGTCGCATCCGGCTGATCGAGACGGCCAATGCGGGCGATATTTCCGGCAAAGCCCAAAATTTTCGCATTGTAGACGTCATTGATCACAGCGTTCCAACTCCTGCTTCAAGAAGATGTCAGCATGCCAAGACCGTGTCTTCCCATAGCCATGCCCCGACATATATAATGCGTGGAACACATCGGCGACAAGGCGAGCATGTCGCACGTCCTCGCCGATGTATAGACAGGCCGCTTCCGATCCGCCAAAACCGGCGCTCGCCAAGGGCTGTTGTCCGTTCAACTCGTCCCTCCTTGGAGTGGGACTACGGGAGACACCCTTCATGGATGCCGTTGTCAAAACCTTTTCGCCGCGCGCCGATAACAGCCAGAGCGGCTCCGCCCAGCCGGCCGTGCCATCGACGCGTCCGCCGCTTCCGAATTACATGGACAAGCCGGTAACCGACCGCCCCTCGCAGGAGGAGGTCGAAGCTGCCGTGCTGACGCTGCTTCGCTGGACGGGCGACAATCCGGAACGCGAGGGCCTGCTCGACACGCCGAAGCGCGTGGCTAAGGCCTATCGCGAGATGTTCCAGGGCTATGATATGTGCCCGGCAGACGAACTTGGCCGAACCTTCGAGGAAGTCGAAGGCTATGACGACATCGTCCTGGTCAAGGATATCCAGTTCCACTCGCATTGCGAGCACCACATGGTGCCGATCATCGGCAGGGCGCATGTCGCCTATCTGCCGGATGGAAAGGTGGTCGGCCTGTCGAAGATCGCGCGGACCGTCGACATCTTCGCCCACCGCCTGCAGACGCAGGAGGCGATGACCGCCCAGATTGCGGGCGTGATCCAGGATGTGCTAAATCCGCGCGGCGTCGCCGTGATGATAGAGGCCGAGCATATGTGCATGGCCATGCGCGGCATTCGCAAGCAGGGCTCCACCACGTTGACCACGACGTTCACCGGCGCTTTCAAGGATCAGCCGGAAGAACAGGTGCGGTTCATGATGATGCTCAGAAGCGGTCCAATGGCCTGACAGGCCGGTGCGACCTGAAACGACAAGGTCGCAGACATGGAATTTAGCCTCCCCTCCAAAGACAAGGCCGTGCTGGAAGAAGGCGCGGCCTTCACGCCGCGTTTCGACGGTAACGGCCTCGTCACCGCCGTGGTGACCGATGCACGCGACGGCGAACTGCTGATGGTCGCCCACATGAACGCGCAGGCGCTCGCCCTGACTGTTGAGACCGGCGTGGCGCACTATTGGTCCCGTTCTCGGGAAAGCCTCTGGAAAAAGGGCGAAACGTCGGGAAACCTCCAACAGGTGGTAGAGCTGCGTACCGACTGTGATCAGGATGCGGTCTGGCTGAAAGTGGAAGTGGCCGGACATGACGCGACCTGCCACACTGGCCGCCGATCCTGCTTCTACAGGACCGTAATAGCGGATGACGGACATGCGAGGCTGGTCGGGGACGGCAGCGAAGCAAGGTTTGACCCGAAGACGATCTATTCCGGCAAGGCGTAGCGGATGCGCCTGAGGTGGAATGTTTATGATTTCGATACGACCCACGCCGCATAGTCGGTGGGGGACAGGGAGTAGTGTGATGCTCGAATGGGCGTCTTTGCGCGGCAGGCATGAAGAGGGCAATGGCGGAGATCTTCCGTCGGGGCCGGATCTGCCGCAGGCAAAGCCAGTGAAGAAATCCGGTATCTCGCTCGCGCTCGGTGGCGGTGCCGCGCGTGGCTGGGCCCATATCGGCGTGCTGCGTGCGCTGGATGAGGCAGGCATCGAGATCGACATGATCGCGGGAACCTCGATCGGCGCACTGGTCGGCGGCTGCTACCTCGCGGGCAAGCTCGACGAGTTGGAGGAATTCGCGCGCTCGCTCACCAAGCGGCGCATGTTCGGCCTGCTTGACCTTCATTTGGGCGGCAATGGTCTCTTCGGCGGCATGAAGCTCACTGCGCGCATGCAGGAGCACCTTGCCGGCGTCACCTTTGCAGATTTGTCGAAGCCATTCGTGTGCGTCGCCACCGAGATCCGAACCGGTCATGAAATATGGCTGTCGAGCGGCTCGCTGATCAAGGCCATGCGCGCATCCTATGCGCTTCCCGGCGTCTTCGAGCCCGTAACCTGCAACAAGCGGGTTCTGGTCGATGGAGCTCTGGTCAATCCGGTTCCCGTGTCGGTCTGCCGCGCGCACGAGCAGCCGCTCGTCGTGGCGGTCAACCTGCACTACGATCTGTTCGGTCGCGCAGCGGTCATCAAGCACAGCGCCGACGACGTCGAGGACGGTCCTCTCGTGGTCGATCGCGGCTCGAACGACCGCAACGCGCGCATCGGCATCACCGGCGTGATGGTCGAGGCCTTCAACATCATCCAGGATCGCATTTCGCGCGCCCGCATGGCCGGCGACCCACCGGACATGTCGCTGCTGCCCAAGCTCGGGCATATCGGCCTGACGGAATTCCACCGCGCGGACGAGGCCATCCGGCTCGGCTACGAGGTCACGCGCGCGCAGTTGGGCGAGTTGGAGCGGTTGCAGACGGTTCTGGGGTAGCCGTCAGCCTTATACGGCGCGTTCCAGTATCTCGCGAATAAATCGCTGATACGGGATGCCTCGCGCCTCTGCACGCTGCTTGATCTTGGTGAGCAGTCCCGCGGACATACGAAGATTGACCTGCTCGGACTTCCTCTCAAATTCAAACTGCATCGGCTTGAACTGCGAGAAATGATATTCCGACAGGTCTGCTTCGGCGACGAATTTCTCTGCCTCCTCATCCGTTTCAAAACGAGGAAATGGCTTAAGTTTCTCGTGTGCGGTCATAAGTCCTGACCTCTTTCTCATGCATATAGCGGGCGCTGATCGGCCGCATCAAAAGCGATTCACCACTTTCACGCAGGCAAAACACGATAAACACATGGCGCCCGGAACCATTTCTGCCAACGGCATTGAAGCGAACTTCCCGCGAGCCGCTACGGTCGGGCAGTATCAGCGGCTGCTGGTCCAAGACAAACTCTATGTCCTGCCTATCGACTCCATGCTTGCCGCATTCGGCCAATTGCCTTCATCCCAGTGGAATCCACTGATCTTCATGCTGCCCCCACACCCGAAAGAATGTAGGCATTCTGCTATACAAATGCAAACTCGGCTTAAGCCAACGCCGCATCCGTGATCCTGAACTGCACCGACTTCATGCCATTCCAGGTGTTGGCCGACAGATTGCCGGCCACATGGATCAGCCTTCCGCGATTGGCGAACAGGAAGTTCCCAAGATCGGAATCCACGGCGCGGAAGGCCATTGCCTGAATGCGCGCGCCGGTCTGTGAGCGCAGTTCCGCACGGATGTGATTTGTCCCCACCTGGCGTGCGTCGGCGAGCGTGTGGCGAGGCAGGGCAAGCATCGGCGCCGGATGGCCGGAGCCGAACGGTCCGGCACTTTCCAGGGATTCCAGCAGATCGAAGGTCGCGCCGTCGGCGGAGAGCGCGGCGTCGATGTCGATCGTTTCCTCGTGGCGCAGACGGGAGACTTCGTCAGCCGCCCATTCCTCGAAAAATGCCCGTAAGGCTCCAAGTTTCGGGCGCTCGACCGTGATGCCCGCAGCCATGGCGTGGCCGCCACCCTTGACCAGAAGCCCGCGCTCGACGGCCGTGCGGACCATGCGTCCGAGATCGAAACCCGCGATCGAACGGCCGGACCCGGAGCCCAAGCCATTCGCGTTGAATGCGATCGCGAAAGCGGGCCGGCGCGCATGTTCCTTAAGCCGAGCCGCGAGCAGCCCCACGACGCCCTGATGCCAGCTATCGCTCGCCGTGACCACGATCGCCGGGCCATGGCCTGACGCGAGCTCGATGTCGGCTTCGGTGCGCGCTTCCGCCAGCATGGCCTGCTCGAGCCCCTGCCGCTCCTGGTTCAGACGGTCCAGCGTCTCGGCGATCTGTTGCGCTTCGACAGGGTCGTCGGTGGCAAGCAACCGGCTGCCGAGTGCTGCGTCGCCGATGCGTCCACCGGCATTGATGCGCGGGCCCAGGATGAACGACAGGTGGAATGCAGCCAGCGGCTCGCCGATGCGGGCGACACGCGCAAGCGCCGACAGCCCGACATTGCCGAGACGGCGCATGGCAATGAGCCCCTTCACCACGAAGGCGCGATTGACGCCGGTCAGGGGAACGACGTCGCACACGGTGCCGAGCGCGACCAGATCGAGCCATCCGAGCAGGTCCGGCGCCTTTTCGGCATGACCGCGCTCGCGCAGTACGCTCACCGTGCGCACCAGCGTGACGAAGACCACGCCGGCCGCGCAGAGATGCCCCTGCCCCGACAGGTCGTCCTCGCGGTTCGGATTGACGATGGCGACGGCGTCAGGAAGCGCCCCGCCCACCTGATGGTGGTCGAGCACGACGACCTCCGCCCCCGCCTCATTCGCGGCATCGACGGAGGCAGCACTGTTGGTGCCGCAATCGACCGTAACGATGAGCCGCGCCCCGCGCCCGACGAGCTCACGCATGGCGTCCGGGTTCGGGCCGTAGCCTTCGAAGATGCGGTCGGGAATGTAGATTTCGGATTCGACGCCGTAATGGTCGAAAAACCGTCTCATCAAGGCCGAGGACGTCGCGCCATCGACATCGTAATCGCCGAAGATCGCGACACGCTCGCGCCGCATCACGGCATCGGCGATGCGGCCGGCTGCGGCATCCATGTCGGTCAGGGATCGCGGATCGGGCAACAGGTCGCGGATCGTCGGATCGAGAAAGCCCGGCGCGTCGTCCTGCGTGACGCCGCGCCCGGCAAGCACGCGTGCGACGATATCCGGCACGCCGTGGCTCTGCGCGATGGCGAGCGCCACGTTCTCCTGCCGCTGGTCGAGCCGATGCGCCCAGGCAAGCCCGGTCGCCGACTTCCGCACGTCGAGAAAATATCGCCTGTCGTTCATCACCACTCCCGCTCAAGCGCGGACGGTAGGATAAAGCGGCGCGGATTCCAAAGGCCGCTCAGAACTTGTCCAGATCCTGATGGCGCGCCTTGATCTCGCGCACCGTGCCCGAGGACGAGCGCATGACGATCGTGTGGGTCTGGATCGAATCGCGGCCGAACTTGACGCCGGCGAGCAGGTTTCCATCGGTCACGCCGGTCGCAGCGAAGAGGACGTCGCCGCGCGCCATTTCATCCATCCTGTAGACCTTGTTCGGGTCCGAGATGCCCATCTTGGCCGCCCGCGCCACCTTGTCTTCGCTGTTGAGCTGAAGCCGTCCCTGCATCTGGCCACCGATGCAGCGCAATGCCGCAGCCGCAAGAACGCCTTCCGGCGCGCCACCCGTGCCGAGATAGATATCGATGCCGGTCTCGTCCGGATCGGTCGTGTGGATGACACCCGCCACGTCACCGTCACCGATCAGGCGGATCGCCGCACCGGTCGCGCGCACGGCCTCGATCAGGCGGGCATGGCGTGGTCGGTCGAGAATGCAGGCCGTGATCTCGCTGACCGGCACGCCTTTCGCCTTGGCGAGGTTCTCGATGTTCTCGATGGCCGGCGCGTCGATGTCGACCACGCCTTGCGCATAGCCGGGTCCGATGGCGATCTTGTCCATGTAGACGTCCGGCGCGTAGAGCAGGCTGCCCTTTTCGGCGATCGCAATGACGGCCAGCGAATTCGGCAGGTTCTTGGCACAGATCGTGGTGCCTTCCAGCGGATCAAGCGCGATGTCCACGCCGGGACCGTCACCGGTGCCCACTTCCTCGCCGATGTAGAGCATCGGCGCCTCGTCGCGCTCGCCCTCGCCGATGACGACCGTGCCGGCGATCGGCAGGCGGTTGAGTTCCGAGCGCATCGCATCGACCGCAACCTGATCGGCTGCCATCTCGTCGCCACGTCCGCGCAATCTCGCAGCAGCGACGGCGGCGCGCTCGGTGACGCGCACCAGTTCGAGGGTCAGAATACGGTCGAGACCGGACGAAGCGGTTTTGGCCATCGTGTTAATCCTGCGTGAGATTCAAGCGTTTGCCCGAGGTGACGGGAAGCTGGGCTGACCCGTTCTGTCAAAGTGGAATGCCGCCCGCAAGGGCGATTTCACACCGCTTAGAACATCAATCGATTGAATGTGGATGACAGTCTCAGGCGGCCCGCTCGATGCGGATCACCTGCGGCTTGTCGACCAGATGGCCGTCCTTGGTGATTCCATCGACGGCCTTGCGCACCGCAGCCTCCGTCGTCTCGTGCGTGACCAGGATCACGGTCTTCTGCGCAGCCGTGTCGGTCCCATCGGAATGCTGGACGATGGATTCGAGCGAGATATCGCTGTCGGCCATGCGTTTTGCGATCGCGGCAAACACGCCGATGCGGTCATGCACAGTCAGGCGGATGAAGTAACCGCCCGCATGGCTGCGCATGCGCGCCTTTTTGTAGGGCGAAAGCTCCTTGACCGGCCGCCCGAAGACCGGGCCATGCTGGAAGCCGGGACGCGACTTGGCGATATCGGCCACGTCGCCGACAACCGCCGACGCCGTGGCGTTGCCGCCTGCACCGGGCCCGGACAGCAGGAGTTCGCCCAGAATGTCGGTCTCGACTGCGACCGCGTTCGTGACGCCATGGACCTGCGCGATGACGGAGGCGGTCGGAACCATGGTCGGATGCACGCGCTGCTCGATGCCGGTCTCGGTCCGCACGGCGACGCCGAGCAGCTTGATCCGATAGCCGAGTTCGCTCGCCGCGCGTATGTCGGCCTGCGTGATGTTCGAGATGCCTTCGAGATAGATATCGTCAGCGGCGATCTTCGAGCCGAAGGCGAGGCTCGTCAGGATCGCCAGCTTGTGCGCCGTGTCCTGCCCCTCGATGTCGAATGTCGGGTCGGCTTCGGCGTAGCCGAGGCGCTGCGCGTCCTTCAGGCACTCCTCGAACGAGATGCCCTCGGCTTCCATGCGCGTCAGGATGTAGTTGCAGGTGCCGTTGAGGATGCCGAAGACGCGGGTGACCGTGTTGCCGGCCATCGCCTCGCGCATCGTCTTGATGATCGGGATACCGCCCGCGACCGCAGCCTCGTAGTTGAGAAGCACGCCCTTCTTCTCGGCGAGGCCCGCAAGTTCGAGGCCGTGCTTGGCAAGCAGCGCCTTGTTGGCGGTGACAACATGATGGCCGGCCTCGAGCGCCGCCTTGACGGAACTGCGTGCCGCTCCCTCGTCTCCGCCGATAAGCTCCACGAAGACGTCGATGCCGTCCCATTTGGCGAGTTCGATCGGATCGTCGAACCACTGCGCGCCGGACACGTCCACGCCGCGATCGCGGCTTTTGTCGCGCGCGGAGACGCCTGCAACGACGATGGTTCGGCCGCACTGGCGGGTAAGTTCGGCTGCCTTGTCAGACAGAACCCGCGCCACCGACGCACCAACCGTGCCGAGACCGGCAATTCCAACACGCAAAGCTTCGCTCATGCCCCCGGCATCCCTCAAACTGGTATTTCAGAAACAGTTCAGCGCCGCGCGCTGATCGATACGACGTTGTCCGGCGTTTCGCCGGCGGTGGACAGGAAGCGCTTGATGGAGCGCGCGGCCTGCCGGATGCGGTGTTCGTTCTCGACCAGCGCGATGCGGACGAAATCGTCGCCATGCTCCCCGAATCCGATGCCGGGCGCGACCGCGACGTCGGCCTTCTCGACCAGCAGCTTGGAGAATTCGAGGGATCCGAGATGCCGGAACGCTTCCGGGATCGGCGCCCAGGCAAACATCGTCGCGGCGGGCGCCGGGATCGGCCAGCCGGCACGCGCGAACGCGTCCACCATCACATCGCGGCGGCGATGGTAGATCGAACGCACTTCCTCGATCTCCGAACCGTCGCTGTTGAGCGCGGCGGTGGCGGCAACCTGAATGGGAGTGAACGCGCCGTAGTCGAGATACGACTTCACACGTGTCAGCGCTGCGATCAGGCGTTCGTTGCCGACCGCGAAGCCCATGCGCCAGCCGGGCATGGAGAAGGTTTTGGACATGGAGGTGAACTCGACCGCCACGTCCATCGCGCCGGGGACCTGCAGGATCGAGGGCGGCGGCGCGCCGTCGAAATAAATCTCCGCATAAGCGAGATCGGACAGGATGATGATGTCGTGCTTGCGCGCGAAGGCGACGACGTCCTTGTAGAAGTCGAGCGTCGCGACATAGGCCGTCGGGTTCGACGGGTAGTTCATGATCAGCGCGAGTGGCTTGGGGATCGAGTGCTTCATCGCGCGCTCCAGCGCCGGGATGAAGCCCGCGTCGGGCTCGACCTGCATGGAGCGGATGACGCCGCCCGACATGATGAAGCCGAATGCGTGGATCGGATAGGTCGGGTTCGGACACAGGATCACGTCGCCCGGCGCGGTGATGGCCTGCGCCATGTTGGCGAAGCCTTCCTTGGAGCCCAGCGTCGCGACGATCTGGCGCTCGGCGTCGAGCTTCACGCCGAAGCGGCGCGCGTAATAGTTGGCCTGCGCGCGGCGCAAGCCGGGAATGCCACGCGACGACGAATAGCGATGGGTGCGCGGGTCGCGCACTGTATCGACCAGCTTGTCGACGATGGCCTTGGGCGTTGGAAGATCGGGATTGCCCATGCCGAGATCGATGATGTCGGCGCCATTGGCGCGCGCGGAGGCCTTCAGCCGGTTGACCTGCTCGAAGACGTAGGGCGGAAGCCGGCGGACCTTGTGAAACTCTTCCATTGCGTTTCCCTTGCGCGCGCCCCGCTGCCTGCGGGGTCAATACGGTCGCGGCCTATACACCCAAACGTCGAACCGGTCGATAGAGTCACTCGTTCTCGATCTCGGCGAGCGCAGCATTTCCGTGGCTTTGAGCGATGCGACGAAGCTCGGAACTCGTGTCGGGCACGCGCGTTGCGGCGGACGCGCCCGCCTGCGCACGTCTGGCGCGCAATTCGGCAGTGTCGGCAGCCTTCTTCGCGTCACTGATCTGCTCGCGAGCGGGCTGGGGCGGGACGTTGAGGTTGGGATATTCGCCGGGTGTCGCGAAGACCGCCTGCTGGGCACCTGCGTTTGGCGGCGATGCCGTCGAACAGCCGGCAACGACTGCCGCAAGCATGGCCCCTGCGACAAACTTCACCATATGAGCGGAGATGCGCGGCATTGTCATTCTTCCATCTTCTCGCGCCCATATAGAGCGTGGCTGGACGTTTGGTCCCATGGTAATGTGTCAAGAAAACGCATTAGAGCATCGGAGACCAAAGGGGAATTCGGTTTAATCACCGATCCGATGCAAGGAACAGACTGGAGCGCATTTGCAACGCGCTCGACCGGATACGGCGCACGAAGGAGGACGGACGCACAGCATGGCCAAGGTCGACGATTCGAACAGCAGCCATACGCAGGGACCGGCGTCCGTGGAGCAATATCTGGTGAAGGACCCGGAGCGCTTCGCGGTCAACCTCGCGCGCGTCATCGAGGAGGCCGGCAAGGCCGCCGCCGCGTGGGCCGGCCCGCGCGAAAAGGGCGAGGTGCGCGACACGATGGCCGAACCGGTCACCGACATGGTCAAGACCTTCTCGAAGCTCACCGAATACTGGCTGTCGGACCCGTCGCGGGCGCTCGAAGCGCAGACGCGGCTGTTCTCCGGCTACATGAATGTGTGGACGAACGCCATGCAGCGCATGGGCGACGCCGAGATCGAGGACGCGGTCCAACCCGAGAAGGGCGACAAGCGCTTCCAGGACCCGGAATGGGCGAAAAACGCGTTCTTCGACTTCCTGAAGCAGACCTATCTCGTCACGTCGAAATGGGCCGGCGACCTCGTGGAGCACGCCGACGGCCTCGACGAACACACGCGCCACAAGGCGCAGTTCTACGTCAAGCAGATCACGCAGGCGATCTCGCCCTCGAATTTCATTCTCACCAACCCCGAGATTTTTCGCGAAACCATATCCAGCAACGGCGAGAATCTTGTGCGCGGCATGCGCATGCTTGCCGAGGACATCACGGCCGGTGGCGGGGACCTCAAGCTGCGCCAGGCGGATTACTCGCGCTTCGAAGTCGGCCGGAACATCGCGACGACGCCCGGCAAGGTCATCGCCCGCAGCGACCTCGCGGAGATCATCCAGTATGAGCCGGCGACCGACACGGTCCTGAAGCGTCCGCTGCTGATCTGCCCGCCGTGGATCAACAAGTTCTACATCCTCGATCTCAATCCGGCGAAATCGTTCATCAAATGGGCGGTGGAGCAAGGCCACACCGTTTTCGTCATCTCATGGGTAAACCCGGACGAGCGGCACGGGCGCATGGATTGGGAGGCCTATATTCGCGAAGGACTGGGCGTCGCGCTGGACGCTATCGAGGACGCGACGGGCGAGCGCGAGGTCAACGCGATCGGCTATTGCGTCGGCGGGACATTGCTGGCCGCCGCCCTCGCCCTCATGGCGAAGGAAGGCGACGAGCGCATCCGCTCGGTCACCTTCTTCACCACGCAGGTAGACTTCACCTTCGCGGGCGACCTCAAGGTGTTCGTGGACAACGACCAGATCACCGCGCTCGAACGGTCGATGGAGGGCAAGGGCTATCTGGACGGCACGAAGATGGCGACCGCCTTCAACATGTTGCGCTCGGGCGACCTGATCTGGCCCTACGTGGTCAACAACTACATGCGCGGCAAGGATCCGATGCCGTTCGACCTGCTCTACTGGAACGCCGATTCGACCAGGATGAGTGCTGCGAACCATTCGTTCTACCTGCGCAACTGCTACCTCGAAAACAACCTGACGCGAGGCGAGATGACGCTTGGCGGCCAGAAGCTGTCGCTCGCCGACGTCACGGTCCCGGTCTACAATCTCGCCGCCCGTGAGGACCATATCGCCCCGGCGCGCTCGGTCTTTCTGGGCAGCAGCTATTTCGGCGGCGCCGTCGACTACGTGATGGCCGGCTCGGGCCACATCGCCGGCGTGGTCAACCATCCCTCGCAGAATAAGTACCAGTTCTGGAGCGGCGGCAAGCCGGAGGGCGACTTCGATACCTGGGTGGCCAAAGCTACCGAAACGGCGGGCTCCTGGTGGCCGCATTGGCAGGCCTGGATCGAGCGGCAGGACGGCACCAAAGTCGCCGCGCGAAAGCCGGGAGGCAAGCGGCTGAACGCGCTCGGCGACGCCCCCGGGGAATATGTTCGCGTCCGCGTTTGAGGCCCGCCAGGGCGTGGCGATGCCTCTTCCGTAAACGATTTGGTAAGGCGTTATCGGCAAGAGGTCCGCGCCTGATTTTGGCGGCGCGCCAAAATTGGGCAATTTCGCGGCAAAATCATGATCTTGCCTCAATTCATACTTAGCTCGGTGGTTGCGGAATGGTTCGAGATTCGGTACGTCTCGTCTCCGGGCAGGGGGAATTCGTGGTGCTGATCATTAGTCGGCACGCAACATGATTTCGTGTCCGGCTCTTGGAAGGGGTTCAACATTGAAAGTTGAGGAAACGCGCCTCGGACGCGGCCGCACGAACGCCGTGCTCGCCGCCCTCGCCTCGGTCCTCCTCGCATCATGTGCGACCTCTGGTAGTGAGCAGCCCTACGGCTTCGCCTCGATGGCGCAGGAAATCGCCGATCAGGGTACCGCCGACTTTGCCCAGCCAACCGTCAATTCCGCGACCGGCGAAAACGTCGCCCCGGCCAGCCAGTATGTGATGGAAGAAGGCGATCCCTCGCTTCCCGACGCCATCGCGTCCGCTCCATCCGGCCGACCGCTTTCGGAAGTCGAAGCCCAGACCATCGCCGCCGCGCAGATGCAGGCGCCGGATGCGCAATCGTCGCTTCAGCCGCAGTCTCTCCAGGCGCAGGCAGACGCCATTCTGGCGCAGCAGGCAGCCCAGAATCCGGCGGCACAGCCCGCTCCGCAAACCGAAGCCGTGGCGACAGCCGCAGCGCCGGACAGTGCCGCCCAGCAAGGCATGTCACCGGACATGCAGGTCGCCGCAGCCCATGCCGCCGGCCAGCCGCAGGGCGCTCCCGCCGCGGCGCAAGGCGCTCAGGCGACGCAGTTCGTCGAAAACGGCCCTGGGCCACAACAACAGGTTGCAGCCGTCGAACCGAAGAAGCGCGGCTTCCTGTCGTCGTTCTTCGGCGCATCGTCGGCGCGTGCGGCACCGGCGCCTTCGCGTCCGCTGGTGCAGCCACGCGAACAGGCACGCGGCGACGAGCCTGCAAAGCCGCTCGTCCAGCTCGCCTCGACAGGAGAGCCGACAAAGCCGCTCGTTTCCAGCGCCGCAGCCGACAGCCCTGCCCTTCCCGGCGTGCGCCAGAGCGGCCTGTTCGAAATCTCGCGCCGCTCGGGCATCGATGACGACAGCGACATCGATCTTCATGAAGGCGACGACAGCTATCAGGTCGCGTCGGCCGCGGGCCTGGCGCGTCTAGCGCCAAACGGACTGATCAAGCAGACCGAAAACGTCGATGTCGCCTGCCTCAAGCCTTCGCTCGTTCGCGTCCTCAAAACCGTCGAACAGCATTACGGCAAGAAGGCCGTCGTGACGTCCGGCTACCGGAATCCCGACCGCAACCGCAAGGCACGTGGCGCACGCAACTCGCTGCACATGTATTGCGCCGCCGCCGACGTGCAGGTCGAGGGCGTCAGCAAGTGGGAACTGGCCGAGTATGTGCGGACCATGCCCGGCCGTGGCGGCGTCGGCACCTATTGCCACACGAATTCGGTGCATATCGACGTCGGTCCCGAGCGCGACTGGAACTGGCGCTGCCGCCGCCGCAAATAGCCGCAGGCAAACGACAATTTTTTCGCATACGAGGGAAAAAGACGGGTTGCCCGCGAGCGTGATGCTCACTATAACCCACCTCGTTCTGGTCAGCGCCCTTCGTCTATCGGTTAGGACGGCACCCTTTCACGGTGCAGAGAGGGGTTCGATTCCCCTAGGGCGTACCAGAAACCCGCCGACTTTCGCAGATGCGAAAAGGCCCGCCGAAGCGGGCCGATGTCAGGTCCAGCGCAGCCGATCCGGTACCTTTATTCCTTGTTCTTTTCCAGCCAGTCCCTCAGAAATGCGATCTCGGTTTCCTGCGCGGCAATGATCTCGTTGGAGAGCTTGGTCAGTTCGGGATCACCGTCGCCGCTTTCGAGATAGGCCTTTGCCATGTCGATGGCGCTCTGATGGTGGGGAATCATCATCAGCGCGAAGTCGGCGCCGGGTTTGCCGGTCATCTCCATGTCGCCCATGGCGTCGTCCATCGCCGTCATCGCATCCATGTAGGCCTGCGATGCCGCGCTCATGTCCTGCATGGTCTCCTCGCCGTGTGCGCCGTGATTCGTCTGGGCGTGGGATACCCCTGCCGCAGAGCCGAACCCCAGCGCCATCGCAACGGCACCTGCTGCAATCCTGTTCATGTCAAACTCCTGTTCGAGAACACAAGGCGCAGGATGCCGGTTCCAGTGACTGGAAGGTCAAGCGTGCATTTTCACGACGGGAGAATCGGTCAGCGCGCGCTGCGGCGGCGACGCGTATCGAATTCGACGACGTTGTCCGTGCGCTTTTCGGTCGAAAACTCGGCCGCAAGAAATGCGTCGATAAGAATCTCGAGCGCCTGTCGCGACTTCTCGCTCAACTCGTCCTCACCGGAGATGAGGCGAAAGGCATCTTCAAGATGGCGGCGTGCCGTTGGGAAATTCGATTTCACCGTAGCCTCCTGTTTGCCCTTGCTGCCCTGTCGCTGGTTTGCCCCACCGCCCGTTTCCGTTTCGAAAACGCGATAGGATGCATTTTAGCGATCGGGCAGATAGGCTGTGGACAGGTGGACGCTTTCGCCGCCCGATGTCGGGTTTCGTGTCGTTTTCCCGCTCCACTGATCGCTGCCTGCCCCAATGTCCGTCGTTTCAGTGGCAGTCGCCGGGCTGATTTTCAGCTAGTAAGTCCCATATACGGGCTGCCAACGCTCAAGGAGACCAACATGCTGCGCAAGACCGACTTCTACATCGACGGCAAATGGACCGCCCCTGCCGCGCCCCGCGAGATCGAGGTGATCAATCCGGCGGACGAGCAGCCTTTTGCGGTGATATCGCTTGGCGCGCAGGCCGACGTCGACAAGGCGGTCGAGGCTGCACGGCGCGCATTCCCCTCCTGGTCGCCGACGAGCCGCGAAGAGCGCGTCGACGCCCTGGAGCGCGTGCTTGCCGCTTACAAGGCACGCCTTGCCGACATGGCGAAGGCGATCTCCGACGAGATGGGCGCGCCGATCAAGCTTGCGCTGGAATCGCAGGCGGCCGTGGGTGTCAGCCACATCAAGACATTCATCCGCACGCTCAAGGATTTCGAATTCGAACACGCGCTGGACGAGCGCAATCCGCAGGAGCGCATCCTGCGCGAGCCGATCGGCGTGTGCGGCCTCATCACGCCGTGGAACTGGCCGATGAACCAGGTCACCCTGAAGGTGATCCCGGCGATCGCAGCCGGATGCACGGTCGTGCTCAAGCCGTCCGAGATCGCACCGCTGTCCTCAATCGTCTTTGCCGAAATCCTCGATGCGGCGGATTTGCCGGCGGGCGTGTTCAACATGGTCAATGGCGATGGCCCCGGCGTCGGCGAAGCCATGTCCAGGCATCCCGGCATCGACATGATGTCGTTCACCGGATCCACGCGCGCCGGCATCGCGGTGACCAAGTCGTCGGCCGATACGGTGAAGCGCGTAACCCTCGAGCTCGGCGGCAAGTCGCCCAACCTCGTCTTTGCCGACAGCGACCTTGAGGCAGCGGTGGTTCGTGGGCTCGACCATTGCTTCGAGAACACCGGCCAGTCCTGCAACGCCCCCACCCGCATGCTCGTCGAGCGGCCGGTCTACGAGCGCGCGGTGGAGATCGCCGCCCGTCACACCCAGACGGTCAAGGTCGGCAATCCGGCGGACGATGGCGATCATATCGGGCCGCTGGTCTCCGAAGCGCAGTACAACAAGGTGCAGGGCCTCATCGAGGTCGCGATCAAGGAAGGCGCGCGCGTCGTCGCCGGCGGCCCCGGCCGTCCCGAAGGCTTCAATCGCGGCTACTATGTCCGCCCGACGGTGTTCGCCGATGTCGATAACGAGATGACGATCGCGCGTGAAGAGGTTTTCGGACCCGTCCTCGCCATGATCCCGTTCGACACGGAAGCCGATGCGATCGAGATCGCCAACGACACGCCCTACGGCCTGTCCAGCTACATCCAGACCGGCGATCAGGAGCGAGCGCGTCGCGTGGCGCGCCAATTGCGCTCCGGAATGGTGCAGGTGAACGGCACCGGCCGTGCGCCCGGCAGCCCGTTTGGCGGCTACAAGCAGTCCGGCTTGGGTCGCGAAGGCGGCACGTTCGGGCTGGAAGACTTCCTGGAAGTGAAATCGGTATCCGGCTGGCCCAACGGCGGCGCCTGATCCAAGCCGCAAGACAGGAACGGATCGGGACAATACCCAGCATTGTCCCGATCCAATCTGGACAAGACCCGCCTTGGCGTGGACTATCCCTCTCGAGGGGACTGCACGCATGAGCGAGATCGCACACTTCATTCTTGAAGCGCTGGACGATCGGCGACAGATCGCGCCGATCGTGGATGCGCGGCCGACATTTGGTCTCGCCGAAGCCTATGCCGCGTCCGACGCGGTCCTTGCGGCGCGCATCGCACGCGGCGAAAGGCCTGCCGGGTGGAAGATCGGCTTCACCAACCGCACCATATGGGACGAATACGATGTCCACGCTCCGATCTGGGGGCCGATGTATGATGCGACCATCCATGAATGGACATCCGTAGACGCCCCGATCCAGCTCGATGCCGACAACTTCGTCGAGCCGCGTATCGAGCCTGAGATCGTCTTTCGCCTCGCACGAACGCCGCGCGGCGACATGGACGATTCCGACCTGATCGGCTGCATCGACGCAGTCGGTCATGGCTTCGAGATCGTGCAGTCGCTGTTCCCCGGCTGGCGCTTCAAGGCCGCCGACACGGTCGCGGCCTTCGCTCTCCACGGCGCTCTCGTCCACGGCCCGATGCATTCCATCGCCTATGAAGGCAGGAGCGTCTGGGTCAGGCGGCTCGCCGATTTCCGCATCACGCTGTCGAGGGACGGCGAAGCGGTCGACACGGGCGCGTCCGAAAACGTCCTTGGAGGCCCTCTCTCCGCGCTTCGGCACTTCGTCCTGGGTATGGAACGCGCGCCGATGACGCGCGGCATCCTGCCGGGCGATCTCGTGACCACGGGAACGGTCACGCGCGCCTTTCCTGTAAAGGCGGGCGAAACATGGACGACGACGCTCGACGGGCTTCCCCTGCCCGGCATGTCCCTGCAATTCGCTGCGCCGTTCGGGCCGGAAATCGCCATCTGGATCGAGCGATGCGCCAACGCCCGGTTCCTGTTCGAGACGCCGCCGGCATCGGCGAGCGATACCGAGTATCAGGCTGCGGTCGAGTTGCGGGTCGAAGCGGAGACGGCGCTCTCCACGCTGCTGTTCCACGATCGCCCAGCGCTCGACCGGGCCCGCGCGGCGGTCGGGCGCAAGGCGACCGCGCTCGCAAATGGCTGGAGGCGCAGCAACGGGGCTTGAAGGTTGGCCGCTTCGATGCGACATGGGTGCCATATTTCGACAGACTGGAGCGGCGACTATCATGGTCACCTATCTTGATGCGGACACGGCTCCGCTTCGCAACACAGGTCAGATCAGGCTCTACGGCGCGGACGCGTTCGAGGGCATGCGCAAGGCGTGCGCATTGACCGCGCGCTGCCTGGATGAACTCGTCCCGATGGTCGAGCCCGGCATTGCCACGGACAAGATCGACCGGTTCGTGTTCGAATTCGGCATGGACCACGGCGCGATGCCCGCAACGCTCAACTATCGCGGCTACACCAAGTCCTCGTGCACCTCGATCAATCACGTCGTCTGCCACGGCATTCCGGACGCGAAGCCGTTGCGTGACGGTGACATCGTCAACATCGACGTCACCTACATTCTCGACGGATGGCATGGTGATTCCAGCCGCATGTATCCGGTCGGCCAGATCAAGCGCGCCGCCGAGCGGCTGCTCGAAGTGACGCATGAATGCCTGATGCGAGGCATCGCGGCGGTGAAGCCCGGCCTTCGCACCGGCGCGATCGGCGCGGCAATCCAGTCCTTCGCCGAGGCGGAACGCTGCTCCGTCGTGCGCGACTTCTGCGGACATGGCGTGGGCAAGCTGTTCCATGACGCGCCGAACATCCTGCACTACGGCAGCCCGAACGAAGGCGTCGAGATGCGCGAAGGCATGATCTTCACCATCGAACCCATGATCAATCTTGGCCGCCCGCATGTGAAGGTTCTGTCCGATGGCTGGACTGCCGTGACGCGCGACCGGTCGCTCTCCGCGCAATACGAGCACACCGTCGGCGTCACCGCCGACGGTTGCGAGATTTTCACGCTCTCGCCCGGCGGCCTCGACCGGCCGGGACTTGCCGCCTGAACGATCTTCCCTATCATGAGCCTGCGGCTGGTGATGGGGGATCGATGTCGGACACAGACAACGACGAGCGCGGGTTCTTTTCCGAATTCCCGATGGCGCATCAGCATCGTGTGCCTGAACGCACGGTAGCAGCGCCGGCAAAAGCCAAGGCTCCGCCAAAAGAAAAACCGCATTATCACGGACACCGCGACAGGCTGCGCGCGCGTTTTCGCGAGGGCGGCGCGGCATCCCTGTCCGATTACGAGCTTCTGGAACTGCTTCTCTTCCGCTCGATACCGCGTGCCGACACGAAAGGCCCCGCCAAGGCGCTGATCAGCCGCTTCGGCTCGTTTGCGGAAGTGCTGGGCGCGCCGGAACGGCTCCTGAGCGAGGTCGACGGCATCGGGGAAGCGGCAGCCGGCGACATCAAGGCGATCGCCGCAGCGGCGAGCCGCATGGCCAAGGGCGCGATCGCCAAGCGCGCGGTGCTCGGCTCGTGGACGCAGGTGATCGAATATTGCCGCGCAGCGATGGCGTTCGAGCCGCGCGAGCACTTTCGCGTGCTGTTCCTCGACAAGAAGAACGTGCTCATCGCCGACGAGGTGCAGCAGTCAGGCACCGTGGATCACACGCCGGTCTATCCGCGCGAGGTCATGCGACGCGCACTCGAACTGTCGGCAAGCGCGATCATTCTCGTGCACAACCACCCGTCCGGGGACCCCAACCCGTCACGCGCGGACATCGAGATGACCAAGACGATCATCGATACCGGCCGACCGCTGGGCGTGACCGTCCACGACCACATCATCGTGGGGCGCAACGGTCACGCGAGCCTCAAGGGCATGCAGTTGATCTGAAAGCGCGGCGCGCCGGTCAGTACGCGACGCTGAAATGCTGTCGGCTATGGCTTGGCGATTCCAGTTCGTCGATGACGGCCTTGGCATAGTCCTCGGCGCTGATACGGCTCTCGCCCTTGTCATCGCTCATCAGCGTCGTCGAGCCGAGGCGGTAGACGCCGGTCCGTTTGCCAGGCGCGATCACGGCTGCCGGCGACAGGAACGTCCAGTCCAGCGCGCTCGCCTTGAGCAGATCGCGAACCCCGCGCATGCCGAGCGCCTCACCGCGATAGGCGTCCGGGAGGGTTTCGGCCAGAGGCGTGCCGTCAGGCAGCGACAGGCTTCCCGCACCGCCGACGACGAACACACGCGCTCCGGTCTTACCGGCTGCCGCGACGAGCGCTTTGCCCACGCCTAAGGCTTCCGCGACGGGATCGCCGCCGGAACGCGGGCTCGTGGCACTGACGATGACGTCGGCGTCGGATGCCGCAGTGGCGATTGCATCTGAATTGTTGGCGTCGAGCGCAATCGCCTCGACGCCCGGAGCTTTCGCGACCTTGGCGGGATTGCGAGCCGCCGCTTTCACCTGATGGCCGCGCGAGACCGCTTCCGCCAGAATCCGCGAGCCGACCATTCCACTTGCACCGATGAGCAGGATTTTCATGCGAGCCTCCTTGGTTTGCCGCTCGACTCATCGCGCCGCGAGGCTCGCACGTAAAGCGGAAAGATTGCCGTGAACGTGGCCGAACCGTTCACCGAACCGCGCATCCGTCCGCCGAATGCAAAAAGGCCGCCCCGGAGGACGGCCTTTTCGAATTGATGCACTGACTGGGGACTATTCGTCGCCCTTGTCCTTGGCGGCTGCCTTCTTCTTCGGCGCGGCCTTCTTCTTGCTCTCGCCTTCCTCGGCTGCCGCGTCGTCGGCCTTGGCTTCGGTCTTTGCCTTAGCAGCCTTCTTGGCTGGCTTCTTCTCTGTGACCGCGCCCTCGTCCTCGTCTTCGGCGAGCAGCACTTCCTTGGTGACCTTCTGGTCGTCCACCGTGATCACGCCGAGCAGATGATCGACCACCTTCTCCTCGAAGAGCGGCGCACGGATATTGGCGAGCGCCGACGGGTTCTGGCGGTAGAAGTCGTAGACCTGCTGCTGCTGGCTCTGCGGCACGCGGCGGATCTGCTCGAAGAGCGAACGCTGCAACTCGTCGTCGGTGACCTGCACGCCGGCCTTCTCGCCGATATCGGCCAGAACGAGGCCAAGGCGCACGCGGCGCTCGGCGAGGCGCTGGTACTCGGCGCGCGCTTCGGTTTCCGTCGTCTCTTCGTCTTCGAAGGAGCGGCCGGCCTGGGCCAGGTCGGCGTTGACCTGCGACCAGATGTTGTTGAACTCGGCTTCGACGAGCTTGGACGGCGCTTCGAACTTGTAGGTCTCGTCGAGCGCGTCGAGCAACTGGCGCTTCGCCTTCTGGCGCGTCACGGAACCGTACTGGCTCTCGATCTGGCCACGAACGATCTCGCGCAGCTTCTCCGCGCTTTCGAGACCGAGCTGCTTGGCGACTTCGTCGTTCAGCTCCAGTTCGCCCGGCTTGGCAACGGCCTTCACCTTGATGTCGAACGCTGCTTCCTTGCCGGCGAGGTGCGCGGCTGGATATTGCTCGGGGAACGTGACGGTGATCGTCGTCTCGTCGCCTTCCTTCACGCCGACGAGCTTCTCTTCGAAGCCCGGGATGAACTGGTTGGAACCGATGACGAGATCGGCGTCTTCGGCAGCACCGCCCTCGAAGGCGACGCCGTCGATCTTGCCGAGATAGTCCATCGTGACGCGGTCGCCGTCGGCGGCCTTGCCCTTCTTGGGCTCGTAGGTGCGTGCGGAGTCGGCGACGCGCATGGCCTGCTCGTCGATCTCTTCTGCCGGCACGTCATAGACCTGACGGGTGATCTTGATAGACGACAGGTCCTTCTCCTCGATCGGAGGCAGGACTTCGTAATCGAGCGAGAATTCGAAGTCGGCATTGCCGGCCAGGATCTTCTCGGCTTCCTTCTCGTCCTCGGTCATGGTGACTTCAGGCTGCATCGCAGCCTTCTCGCCACGATCGGCGAGAACCGACTTGCTTGAATCCGACAGGATCTCGTTCACGACTTCGGCCATGAACGACTTGCCGTACATCTTGCGCATGTGCTGCATCGGCACTTTGCCGGGACGGAAGCCGTTGATCTTGACCTTGTCCTTGGCCGAAGTGAGCCGCTCCATGAGGCGGGCTTCCATGTCCTTGGCGGGAACGGTCACCTTGATCTGGCGCTTCAGGCCGGTGTTCAGCGTTTCGGTTACCTGCATCTCAAAACCCTTGTCTCATCAATGCCGCCGGTCCAGCGTCTCGCCGTCCAGCCTGCCGGAAATTCTTGCCGGGAGTGGCTCTGCTGCCGGTAAAAGGACCTGGACCTTCACGACTTTCGTCACGGGAACCTAAATCCCACCCTGCATCGATTTCACTCACCTGTTCGTTCGTGCGCCGTCTCTAGCACACATGGCAGAGCCTTGGCACGCGTCACCTGGTGCGGATGGAGGGACTCGAACCCCCACGCCTCTCGGCGCTTGGACCTAAACCAAGTGCGTCTACCAATTCCGCCACATCCGCAACTCACGCGGCCTCTAGCAGAGCCTTGGCCGCACTGTCTAGGTCTTTCGGGCACAGCCGGCTTAGCGTAGCGCGGTCCGGATGTTCTTGTGAACCATCATCACAGCGCATAGGGCACGCGGATGCCCGGCGCTTCTGACGGGAAATCCTTCGTATTGCGCGTGACGAGCAGCATCGAATGCACGTCCGCCGACGCCCAGATCACCGCATCCGGAAGCTTGACGCCTAATAGAGCGGCTCCGCGTAAAGCATCGTATCGCCGTCCATGAACGCCTTGATCTGTGCGCTGCCGTCCTCTGCAACGGCCACGCGCATCCGAAACGGCCGCTCGCGCAGATCGTTTTCGATCGCCTTTCCCTCGCCCTCGGGAACATAGAAGCGTTCGATGCCATATCGGACATCGACCGAGGTGGTGCCTTCGAACCAGGTGGCGCTGGCGCTGCCCTTGATGTCGATTTCGCCCTCGGTGGCTTCAGGCTGCGGCTTCTCGCCATATCGCGCCGCGATCGGTTGCCAGACGCCTTCATCGTCGGCCTTGAGCCGCACGAAAATGACGCTCTCGTCCGCCCCCTCGTCTCCCGCAGGCTTCTCGGCGAAGAGTTCTGCCGGGATGGACGAGATGTTGTAGCCGAGGATCACATAGTCGCCGCGAAGCAGGTCACGCGGGTCGATCGGCCGGACTTCGAGCAGAACCTCCTGTCCGCCCCGCAGGATTGCTGCCCTGCCCGCGATCATCGAGACGAGAAAGCCGATCTGCACCACCGCCACGGCAAGTGCCACCACGAGAAGCCAACGACGATTGATCATGACACGCCTCCTGCCTGCGAAAACCGCCGCTCCAGACGCGTGATGATCCATGCGAGAACCGAGAGCACAAGCCCGCCGACGACGAAGAAGCCGGCCGTCCCGATCATCGAGCCGAGCATCACCACATAGACGAAGCAGAGCTGGAAGATGAAGGCGGCATAAGCCAGCCATCGCAGCATCGAGCTTTCGCGCCCCGCGACAAGCAGGGCTGCCACAATGCCGGCGAATGCGGCAATCGAGGCGATCAGGAACTCGGGCTTCTCGATCAGCGCAACCTGCATGATCCCTATGCCGAACAGGAACGCGATGAGCGCGTGTACGGGAAGGCCGGAGCCAAGCCCCGACCAGCGACGGGATTGCGCCGGCAGCGTCTGGCCGATGGCAAAAAGTGCGACGGAGGCCGCGATCAGCATCAAAGGCCCGTTGAACGTCTCGTCTCTTATATAAAGGAGGAGGACGAACAGCGAGATCGAGAGCACCACCAGATGTCTTGCCGGCGCGCTGTGTGTCCAGAACGACAGGGCGTAAAGCGCGAGCGCCATCAGAAGGTAGGAGAACGGCAGGTCGCGCATCGACCAGTGCTCCCAGGCATT
This sequence comes from Mesorhizobium sp. CAU 1732, assembly GCF_039888675.1. Lineage (NCBI taxonomy): Bacteria > Pseudomonadati > Pseudomonadota > Alphaproteobacteria > Hyphomicrobiales > Phyllobacteriaceae > Mesorhizobium > Mesorhizobium sp. CAU 1732. The sequence goes on along the minus strand of NZ_JBDQQR010000001.1, from coordinate 2,069,311 downwards.
CATCAGAAGCCAGGTTACCGCGAGCAGGACCGCACCGGCCGTCAAGGCGCTCGACCGCAACGCGGCGGCGGCAAGTGCCGTGCCCGCGCACCAGATCAGGATCGCCTGCTTCTCGTCGCCCGACAGATGGTACATCTGGCCGATCAGGGCGATCGACGCGCCGAATGACGCCGCGGCAACGACCCACACGGCCTCCGCATAGCCGTCATGACCGCGCATCTTCAGAAACGCACCGCCGACATAGCCGAGAACGATCAAGGCAAAGAGCAAGCCGACGCGCAGGAGGCGCGGAAAATCCTCCCAGTTGGCGGCGATGAAGATCAGGATGGCGGCGGCGAACAGAGCCGCGGCCATCATCGACAGAACCGAACCAAAGCTGATCCGCCCTGCCCCGTTCCGCTCGATATCGGACGACAATGCTCCGGCTGTGCCGGCATCGATCATGCCGGCTTCAAGCCAGCGCTCGATGTCGCGTTTCACCTTGGTCGTATAGCCCGCCATGCAGACCCTCCTGCGGCCGGACAGGTCCGGCGTTCGTGCCAGACAAGCGCCGGATTGTGCCCTGATTACGGCTACATAGCCGACTCGGACACGTTTGCGCCACATACCCTCACAGCCATTAATGTTGCATTGCACAAAACGCATTGGTGCTATGCAACATCCTCACTTCAAAAGCGTCTCGGTCGTGGCTATCTTCCACTCATCGCAAGAACAATGAAACACGACGAAACGCTTATAGGTAACGAAATGAACCTGATCCGCAACTACCGCAACTGGCGCCGCTACCGTGAAACCGTCACCGAGCTGAGCCGCCTGTCCAACCGCGAACTCAACGACCTCGGCATTGCCCGCGGCGACATCCCCTTCGTCGCCCGCAAGTCGGTCTAAGAATTCAAGAGATTTCGCCAGGGTCTACCTCCTCCCAGACCCTGACGAATACGGCCGGAGACTACCTCCTCCCAGTCGAAGGCCAACATAATGACACCCGCCGCACCTCCTCCCGCGGCGGGTGTTATTTTTTTGTGCGCTGCACACTCACGATGTTGATCTCCGATCCATTGCATTCGCGGCGCGCGCGGACTAATTCCCCTTCATGACCATCAAGCCAGTACACGTCGTCGGCGGAGGCCTCGCCGGCTCAGAAGCCTCATGGCAGCTCGCACAGGCGGGCGTGCCCGTCATTTTGCACGAGATGCGCCCTGTACGCGGCACCGACGCGCACAAGACCGACAGCCTCGCCGAGCTCGTCTGTTCCAATTCATTCCGGTCGGACGATGCCGAGACGAACGCGGTCGGCGTCCTTCACGCGGAGATGCGCCTGGCGAACTCGCTCATCATGGCATCGGGCGACGCCCATCAGGTGCCGGCCGGCGGCGCGCTCGCCGTCGACCGTGACGGTTTCGCGGAAGCGGTCACCGCAAAACTCGAGGCCCACCCGCTGATCACCATCGCGCGCGAGGAAGTCTCCGGCCTTCCGCCCGCGGATTGGGACCAGGCGATCATCGCCACGGGTCCACTCACCGCGCCTTCTCTTGCCGAGGCGATCCGGGCAGAAACCGGCGCGGATGCGCTCGCATTCTTCGACGCCATCGCGCCCATCGTTCATTTCGACACGATCGACATGAACACCTGCTGGTTCCAATCGCGTTACGACAAGGTCGGCCCGGGCGGGACCGGCAAGGACTACATAAACTGCCCGATGGACAAGGAGCAGTACGACGCATTCGTCCAGGCGCTGCTCGACGGCGGAAAGACGGAATTCAAGCAGTGGGAAGGCACGCCCTATTTCGACGGCTGCCTGCCGATCGAAGTGATGTCGGAACGCGGGCCGGAAACCCTGCGCCACGGCCCCATGAAGCCGATGGGCCTGACGAACGCGCACAACCCGTCGGTCAAGGCATATGCCGTCGTCCAGTTGCGTCAGGATAACGCGCTCGGCACGCTCTACAACATGGTCGGCTTCCAGACCAAATTGAAGCATGCCGAACAGGTTCGCATCTTCCGGACCATTCCGGGCCTCGAGAACGCGGATTTCGCGCGTCTCGGCGGGCTGCACCGCAACACCTACATCAACTCGCCGACCCTGCTGGACGGTTCGCTGCAACTGCGCTCGCGCGCAGGTCTGCGCTTCGCGGGGCAGATCACCGGTTGCGAAGGCTACGTGGAAAGCGCGGCGATCGGACTGCTGGCCGGCCGTTTCGCCGCTGCCGAGCGTCTCGGGCATGCGATCACCATGCCGCCGGTCACCACCGCATTCGGTGCGCTTCTCAATCACATCACCGGCGGCCACATCGTTTCCGACGATGAGCCCGGCAAACGGTCCTTCCAGCCGATGAACGTCAATTTCGGCCTGTTCCCGCCGCTTGAGCCAGGCACGAAGCTTCGCCCCGACGATTTCGAGGGCCGCTTCCGCGGCAAGGAAAAGTCCGTCGCAAAGAAGCGCGCAATGTCGGCTCGCGCGCTTGCAGATTGTCGCGCCTGGCTCGGGACCACGGACGCTGCGGTGGCTGCGGAATAGCTACTCGGCAGGTCCGATGACGGTCGCAACCGGCAATCCCGGCTTGCCCGCCTCGCCGGGGTTGCGGCGTACATAGTCGGCCTTGAGCATGTCCGAGGTCTCGCGCGATCCGTCGTGGCTCCAACCGGGCGGCATGAAGAGATAGCCGAGGCGCTGGCGCATCGTGAGGCCCTTTGCTGAAGCGTCCTTGAAGATGCCGACATATTCGTGAAACGCGACCTTCACGGGGTTGAAGGTGCCGATGTTCTTTACGATGCCGTAGCGCGGTCTATCCTCCTCCAGTTCCTCCACGAACGTTCCGAACATGCGGTCCCAGATGATCAACGTGCCGGCAAAATTCGCGTCGAGATAACGCGGATTGGTCGCGTGGTGGACGCGGTGATGCGACGGCGTGTTGAAGACGAGTTCGATCGGCTTCCACATCTTCCCGATCGTCTCGGTGTGGATCCAGAACTGCCAGACGAGATTGAAGCCGAACACGAAGGCGATCACCGCGGGATGGAACCCCAGCAGGACGAGCGGCGCCTGCAGCACGAACATGCCGGTGAAGAGCCCGGTCCAGGATTGCCGCAGCGCGGTCGAGAGATTGTAGTGCTGGCTGGAATGGTGATTGACGTGCTCGGCCCAAACCCAGCGGATGCGGTGCGCGAACCGGTGATACCAGTAATATCGGAGATCATCGAGCAGGAAGGCTGTGGCGAACACCCAGAGCGACAGACCGAGATCGAAGAAGTGGAACTGCCACAACCACAGCAGGGCCGTATAGGAAACCACGCCCAGCAAAATGCCGGCCGCGACATTTCCGGTGCCCATCATGAGGCTCGTCAGCGTGTCGCGCGTCTCGAACTCGCCTTTCGCGCGTCCTGTGCGAACCAGCCAAAGCTCGAGAAGGATCGCAACGACGAAGAACGGTATCGCCAGTTGCGTCACCGACGGAAACTGATAGTCGTTCATGCCACCTCCTCCCAACGGCGCGCCTTGCGCAGCGCACCGAACATCGCCTCGACGCGCAACGCCGTCTCGCGATCCTCGAACGTGAATTCGCCCCATCGCCAGGTGAAGTCGGCGAGCCGGATCGCGACGGTGCGATCGCTTGCTCGGGGCACTCCGACGAGATCGCCCTGCGCGAGAAGCCGCGTCAGGAACTTGCCGCCGATCGCCTGGACGATGCCCATTCGACCATCGCCAAGCGTCATGACGGCGGCTGTACGGTCGGCCGTCAGGTGAACCGTGCGGATTGCGATCGACGGATAGTCCTCGGCGAGGCGCGCGCGGGCATGTTCCTCGCCGTCGAGTTGCGCACGCTTGCTGCCGCCCGTCAGGTGCACGGACAGCACCACGGCCGCGATGCCGATCGCAACGATGAGGACGAGCGTCACAAGGCTCATCTGGACCCGAATTCCTCCCGGAGCATGCTCCGAGAAGACTCTAGACCAGAATTTACGCTTACGTCAAAGACAGCCTCAGCCCCAGCCTCGGGCAGCGCGGCGCAGCAGAGTCACATGACGGCGGAAGACCGACATGTCGGCGCGTGCCGAGAACGCGTCGAACCCTGGTTTTGCAATGCGGTCCAGGTAGATGCCGCTCAGTGCTGCGGGGAGATATGCCGGCCGCAGCGTCGACGGCATGCCCTTTGCGGCCTTCTCGAACTTCTGCAAATGCTCGCGTGCCAGCGCCACCATCGCCGCAACGGCGCGCTGCTCGGCGGGTTTGTCTTTCCCGTCCAGAACGATATCCCGGCTCGCGCCGACCGATGCGAGGATGTCCGCGGGGATATAGCACTGCCCCCTCGCCCGATGGACCGGCAGCAGGCGCAGTATCCCCGTAATCGCCTGTGCGCAGCCTGCATGCCCTGCAGCGCTCGAGAATGCCGGGGCGGCCTCAGGTTCCAGGATCAGCGATGCAAGCTGGATGATCGCGGATGCGGTCTCGCCGCAATACCCCTCAAGGTCGCCGCGTGTTGGCATCGGATCGTCGTAGAGGTCGAAGATGCGCGCTTCCAGATAGCGGTCGAACGCGTCCAGCGGCAGTCCGTATTCATCGATGATACCGGCAAGGGCTGTCGCGAGAGGATGTCCGCCCGCGCCCTGGCCCCCTCCCGCCAACGCGTCGCGCCACCACTGGATGCGGATTTCGCCCGGCAACGCCTCGTGGATGCGATCGCGAATGGCCGCGATCTCCGCGTTGAAGAGGTACAGGACCGAAAGCGGCTCGCGCAGGCCGACGGGTGCATAGAGCGTCGAGAGAAAGCGGTCCTGGTCGGCGGCGCGCAGGGCCCGGGACCACGCCTGCGGGTCGTCCTGCATCAGTCTACGGCGAGAAGCGCTGCCGCGACGGGACGATTCTCGGCGAGCAGGACATTGTAGGTTCGCACCGCCGCGCCGGTCGACATCGGGTCGGCGGCGATGCCGGCGTCACGCAGGCGCTGGCGCACATCCTTGGGAAGCGGGCGCAGATCGGAGCCCATGCCCACAAGCAGGATGTCGACATCGTCCGCCTCCTCGATCACCCGCAGGAAATCATCCTTGCCAAGCGTCGCCGGGTCGGCTGGCTGCCAGCCATGGATGCCGGACGGCAGGCAGAGGATCGATCCGCGATGCGACATGTCCGCGAAGCGAAAGCCGCCATTGCCATAGGCGTCGATGGGCGCGCGCCCCGGAAAATGCGCCTCGCGGATGATGATGCCCTTGTTCATGACACCGTCAGGTTCTGGCAGTCATTTCGCGTTTCGTCGCGTCGAGCCTGTCCTGCTCGCTGTCGAATATCCCCGCGCGAAGCTTGAAAAGGATCAACATCGGGCCGGCGATGAAAACCGACGAGTATGTGCCCACCAGAACTCCGATAAGGATCGCGAACATAAAGTCGGCGATGACTTCACCACCCCACATGTAGAGCGCGGAAAGCGCGAACAGCGTGGTGAGACCGGTCATGAACGTCCTCGACAGCGTCTGGCTCAAGGACAGATTGAGAAGATCGACGACATCCATCCGCTTGTATTTTCGAAGGTTTTCCCGAACGCGGTCGTAGATGACGACCGTATCGTTGATCGAATAACCAACCACCGTCAATATGGCCGCGATACTGGCGAGATTGAACTCGAGCCCAAGGATGATGTAGAGACCCATCATCATGACGACGTCGTGCAGCGTCGAGACGATCGCTCCGACACCGAACTGCCATTCGAACCGGAACCATATGTAGATCAGCATCGCGATCAGCGACGCGAGCACGCCGATCGCACCGTTTATCGCCAGTTCGGATGAGACTGTCGGACCCACCACCTCGATACGGCGGAAATCATAGTCCGCCTGCAACTCCGCCTGCACGAGCGATACGACGGATTGCTCGACGTTGTCGCCGCCATCCTGGCCTTGTACGCGGATCATGAGTTCGTTGTTCCCGAACTCCTGAACCTGAACGTCGCCCACGTTGAGCGCACTCAATCGGGCGCGAACGTCGCCCGGATCGGCCGCCCCGTCGCGCGCCTGGACCTCGACCATCGAGCCGCCACGGAAATCGATGCCGTAGTTCATCTCGTTGGTGAAGAACGCGCCGACCACGATAAGGCTTGCACCACCAGACAGGGCGAATGCCCAGTTGCGCCAGCGCATGATGTTGAGCTTCGGATCGAGCGGCAGGTAATGAACCAGTCCAGCCGGGAATTCGGTCGGACGCGACCTGCGCAGCCAGACCGAGATGAGCCAGCGCGTCAGCGTGAAGGCGGTGAAAACCGTCGTCACAATACCGATCGCAAGGGTCACGGCAAAGCCGCGGATCGGACCCGTCCCCATGTAGAAAAGGATGATGGCCGCGATGAGCGTCGTGACGTTGGCGTCGACGACGGCGGCCAGAGCACGCTGGAACCCCGAATCGAGCGACTGGATTAGCGACCTGCCTTGCGCACGTTCCTCGCGCACGCGCTCGAAGATGATGACGTTAGAATCGACCGCCATGCCGAGCGTCAGTGCGATACCGGCGATGCCTGGAAGGGTCAGCGTCGCACCGAGTGCGGTCAAGATCGCGATGATCATGATCATGTTCGCAGCCAACCCGATGCTCGCCAGAACGCCGAGTTTGCCGTACGCCAGAAGCATGAAGGCAAACACGAGAACCGCCGCGATCATGGTCGCGAAGGTGCCGGCCTCGATCGAATCAGCACCCAGGCTCGGGCCGACCGTGCGTTCCTCGACGATCGTCAGGTCGGCCGGGAGCGCACCTGCCCGCAGCAGCACCGCGAGGTCGTTCGCGCTCTGGGCGGTGAAGTTTCCCGAAATCTGGCCGCTGCCGCCGAGGATGGGCTCGCGGATCTGCGGCGCCGAGATCACCTGATCGTCGAGGATGATCGCAAAGAGGCGGCCGACATTCTGCTGCGTGGTCTGGCCGAAACGCGTCGCGCCCTGATTGTCGAAGCGGAACGAGACGACGGGTTCGCTGGTGCGCTGGTCGAAGGTCGCCTGCGCATCGATCAGGTTTTCACCCGAAACGATGACCCTGTTCTCGATGACATAGGGGACCGGAGGATCGTCGGTCGAATACATGACCGTGGCGCCTGCGGGTGGACGGCCCTGAATGGCTTCCTGCGCGGGCATGGTCTGGTCGACCATCTGGAAGGTCAGTTTGGCGGTCTGGCCGAGAATGTCCTTCAGGCGCTGGGGGTCGTCGAGGCCCGGCACCTGCACCAGAACACGGTCATTGCCCTGCTGCTGGATGATCGGCTCGGTCGTGCCGAGCTCGTTCACACGCCGGTTGATGACCTCGACCGACTGGCTGACCGCAGTGCCGAGACGATAATCGATACCCTCGTCGGTCAACGTGAACCGGAAGAGACCGGTCTCTGGCTCTGCCATAGATAGTTCCGCGACAGAGCCCGTTCCGAACAGGCCTGAGGAAACCGGCTGGGTCAGCGCATTCAGAGCCGTGCGAGCCGCAGCGATCTGGCCCTCGTCGCGGACGCGAACCTGCACCGTGCGATTTGAACTCGAAAGGCCGGTATAACCGACACGTGCATCGCGCAATGCAATGCGAACATCATCTCGCGCCGTGTCGAGCCGATCGTTGATGAGATCGTTGCGGTCGACCTGCAGCAGGATGTGCGAACCACCCTGCAGGTCGAGGCCGAGCGTCATCTGACTCTTCGGCAGCCAATTCGGCAGCGAAGCCAGCGTCGACTGGGAAAGAAGGTTGGGAGCCGCCACGATGAATGCGACAAAGACGACCAACCAGATAGCAATCGACTTCCAGCGCGAGAAATAGAGCATTGTACCTCGTCAAGTAGGGCGGGAAACAAGTGCCCCGCCCGGCAATGGATTACTTCTTGGCGTTCTGGTTGGCGACAGGCTCGCCCTTCACGCGCACGTCGGCGATGGTTGCACGCAGCGCGGTAACCTTCATGCCGCCGAGATCGACTTCGAGCTCGTTGTCGTCAATGACCTTCGTCACCTTGCCGACCAAACCGCCGCCGGTGACGACCGTGTCGCCCCTGCGGATCGCCGCAAGCATTTCGCCGCGCTTCTTCATCTGCGTGCGCTGCGGCCGGATGATCAGGAAGTACATGATAACGAAAATCAGGACGAACGGCAAAATGCTGATTAGCGTCTGATCAAGGCCGCCCGAGGCCTGCGCATAAGCCGGGGTAACAAACATCGAAATCTCCTGAGAAATGTGCGAAGGGACCGGCAAACCGGCCCCTTGGAAAACTGGCCGGAATATAGTCGGTCGCTGCGCCAATGCAACCGCGCAAGACCGCCGAAACACGGCTTTTCGCGGCTTCACGCGCATGTTAGGCGGGTTTGATCGACTGTCAGGGACCAGAAAGACTTACCGAATGACCAATTTCCAGTCAGAATCCCTCGAACAGAAGCTTGACCGCCTGATCGAGGCGGTTTCGCGTCTCGCGCCCCGCGAGCCCGCAGCAGCCGACATCAATGCTGCGGATTGTTTCGTCTGGTCTGCCGAGCTTGGCGCGCTGGAACCGGTGTCCCGCGTCAATCGCGTCGATATCGGGCTCATACGCGGCGTCGACCGCGTGCGCGACATCCTGCTCGACAACACCACGCGCTTCGCCGACGGCCTCCCGGCCAACAACACGCTTTTGTGGGGTGCGCGGGGCATGGGAAAGTCGTCGCTGGTCAAGGCGGTCCATGCGACGATCAACCGCGACAAGCCGGCGGGCGAACGCCCCCTCAAGCTGATTGAAATCCACCGCGAGGACATCGACACGCTGCCGCGCCTGATGACGATCCTCAAGGCGTCGCCATTCCGCTTTGTGCTCTTCTGCGACGACCTGTCGTTCGATCATGACGACACGTCGTACAAGTCGCTGAAGGCTGCATTGGAAGGGGGTGTCGAGGGTCGGCCCGACAATGTCATCTTCTACGCGACGTCGAATCGCCGCCATCTCCTGCCCCGTGACATGATCGAGAACGAGCGTTCGACCGCGATCAATCCGAGCGAAGCCGTCGAAGAGAAAGTCTCGCTGTCGGATCGCTTCGGCCTGTGGCTCGGCTTTCACAAATGCTCGCAGGACGAGTATCTCGACATGATCGACGGCTATGTCCGGTATCACGACTTGGCGGTCGATGCCGACGCGTTGCGCCGCGACGCGCTGGAATGGGCGACGACGCGCGGCAGCCGGTCGGGCCGCGTCGCGTTCCAGTTCGTCCAGGATCTCGCTGGCCGGATGGGTCAGGCGCTGCGCGAGGCCTGAGATACAAAACGCCCGCCAAAGGGCGGGCGAGATGGGCGATCCGGACTGGAGACACAACAGACCGCCAAACGTCTTCTTGTTGTTTGAGACGTCTATTCCAGGAAGGTGGTGGGATCGACCGGGGTCGAATCCTTGCGCACCTCGAAGTGAAGCTTCGGCGTGTCGGCGGAACCGCTCATGCCAGCCTTGGCGATATCCTCGCCGCGCCGAACCTTCTGGCCGCGCTGCACGTTGATTTCACTCGCATGGCCATAGACCGTCACCAGGCCGTTTTCGTGGCGAACGAGAACGGTGTTGCCGAACTCCTTCAGGCCGTCACCGGCATAGATCACGACGCCGTTTTCGGCCGCCTTGATCGGGGTGCCCGAGGGAACGGCGATGTCGATGCCGTCGTTGCGCCCACTGCCCGACGACCCGCCATAGCCGGAGATCACCCGACCACGGACCGGCCAGCGCATCTTGCCGATACCAGAGGCGTCCGGCGCGGAAGACGTGTCGAGCGAGGCCTGCTGGATCACCTTCTCCGCCTTCTGGGGCGGCGTATACGCATTCGGCTCCGTAGCCGGGGGCTTCGCAGCGGCCACCGCCGCGGTCGTTGTCGCATCCGGCTTCGGCTGAGCCGCGACCTGGACCGCGCCATTGCCGCCCGCAGGGATCGTCAGCGTCTGACCGATGCGGATGAGTCCGCTATCCAGCCCGTTCGCCTGACGGATGGCCGCAGCGCTGACGCCGGTCTTGCGCGCAATCCCATTGAGGGTATCGCCCGAAACCACCGTATATCCGCCGCCACCTGAAGCGTTCGCGGTCTGGGTCCCTGTCGAAGCGGCTGGCGTGCCCTGCTGTTCCTTGAGCTTGGGCTGCTGAGGCAGAACCGCCACACGTTCCACCGGCGCCTGTCCGGGTGTCGGCATATTGTTGGCCGGCAGCGTGCCAAGCGTACCGCCGGCGACGTTGGTCTGGCCGGTCGGCAAGGGCTGCGCGGATTCCACACGCGCCGCTCTGGCCTGCGGGGCCGAAGGCGCCGGGAGTTGATTCGAAGCGACCACTGGCGGCAGCGTGGACGACGTCACGCCCTGGCTCGTCACGGGTGGTGTGTAGCCGGGCTGCGGCGCGGCCGCATAAACCTGCTGCTGAGGATAGGTGTTTTGGCCCACGGCCCCGGCCATCATCGTGCCGCCGGCCTGAACGTCGCCTTGCGGCCGTGGATTGATGCCTGCGCGATTGAGGATACCGCCCCCGCGACCGCTGCTCGCGACCGAACCCGTATAGGTCCGGTCGACCTGCGCCGTATCGCCGGGATATGCCTGCTGGGCCGAGGCAACCTGCTGGCCGGGTCGAGCCGATCCTGTCAGGATCGATTCCTCGAAGCGCATCACATCGGAGCTGCAACCGGCGGCAAGACCACCGATGAGGAGGACCGCGGCGCCTCGCGCCAACATGCGCTGGTAACTGCCTGAAACTCCGTGACGCATCACACTACCCGCATTACCCGATACCAAAGACTGGCATGATTAAAGCGCGTTAATGTTACTGGTCAGTTAAGCGATGCGGCATATTTGAGAAAAGTGCGTGAGAAAATTCAGATCGCGGCGGCGACGGCGCTGGCGATCGGCTGCAAACGCACCTGCGTAACGGCCTCGCGCTCGAAACGGCTGCCGAGCTTGGTCAGCTTCTCCATCACCTGAACGCCTTCGGCCGGCCCGATCGGCGCGACCATGACGCCGCCGGACGACAATTGATCGACGAATCCGCGCGGCAGCGTCTCGTAGGCGGCCCACACGACGATACGATCGAACGGGCCTTCGGCGGGCGCGCCATGCGTTCCGTCGGCCTGCCGGACGATGACGTTGGTGATGCCCAGCGCCTCGTTGCGCTGGCGGGCCAGTTCGACGAGTGTCTTGAACCGATCGAGCGTGAGCACGCGGCCGGCAAGCCGCGCCATGACGGCGGCGGTATAGCCCGAACCGGTGCCGACCTCGAGGACACGCTGGCCCGGCTCGATCGCCAGTGCGGCAAGCACACGCATCTGAAGGTCGATGCCCTCGATAGCCTCGCCGCATTCGATCGGCACCATCCGGTCCGACCAGGCTTCCGACCGCCACTGGGCGGGCACGAAGGCACTGCGTGGGGTCGCCTCGATAGCGGCGATCAAGTCGCGGTTGTCGAGGCCGATGGAGCGCATGCGCAGCAGGAAGGCGGCGAACTTCTCGCGATCCGACGCATCCATGGTCATGCGAGCGCCTTGGCGATCTGGTCCTTCACGGCGTGCGCCGTCAGGTCCATGTGCAGCGGCGTGACCGAGATGTGGTCGGCCTTGATCGCGGCGATGTCGGTTCCGTCGCGAAGCTCTCCCGGCTCGCGGCCGAAACGCAGCCAGAAATAGGGGAATCCGCGCCCATCCTTCCGCTCGTCGAGCCACAGGCCATGCACCAGCTTGCCCTGGTTCGTGACCGAGACGCCCTTGACCTGATCGGGGCCGCAGTTCGGAAAATTGAGGTTCAGGAACACGTTCTCCGGCAGCGACACCGCAAGCAGCTTGCGCAAAAGCGCCGGCGCGTGGGTCTCCGTCGTCTCCCAGTTCACGGTGCGGCCTTCTTCGGTCACCGAATAGCCCTGGCTCAGCGCGATCGAGCGGATGCCGAGGAGCGTGCCCTCCATCGCGCCTGCGATCGTGCCCGAATAGGTCACGTCGTCGGCGACGTTCGATCCGGAGTTGACGCCAGACAGGATCAGGTCCGGCGGCTCGGGCATCAGCTTGCGCACGCCCATGATGACGCAATCGGTCGGCGTGCCGCGCACGGCATAGTGCTTGTCGCGCACCTTGCGCATGCGCAGCGGCTCGGACAGGGATAGCGAATGCGCGAAACCGGATTGGTCCGTTTCCGGCGCCACGACCCAGACCTCATCGGCGAGCTGGCGCGCGATGCGCTCCAGAACCGCCAGCCCCTCGGCGTGAATTCCGTCGTCGTTCGTCAGCAATATGCGCATCAGGCCGCCTCGATCTTGGTTATGCCTCCCATATAGGGCAGCAAAGCTTGCGGAATGCTGATCGAGCCGTCCTCGTTCTGGTAATTTTCCATGACGGCGATCAGCGCGCGGCCGACCGCGACGCCCGAGCCGTTCAGCGTGTGCAGGAAGACCGGGCCCTTGCCGCCTTCCGGGCGATAGCGCGCATTCATGCGTCGCGCCTGGAAGTCGCCGCAGACGGAGCAGGACGAAATCTCGCGATAGGCGTTCTGCCCGGGCAACCAGACCTCGATGTCGTAGGTCTTGCGCGCGCCAAAACCCATGTCGCCGCTGCACAGGACCACGGTGCGGAACGGCAGTTCCAGCCGCTTCAGCACGGCTTCCGCGCATTGCGTCATCCGCTCATGCTCCGCAACGGAGGAGTCAGCGTCGGTGATCGACACCATCTCGACCTTGTAGAACTGGTGCTGACGCAGCATGCCGCGCGTGTCGCGACCGGCAGAACCCGCTTCCGAGCGGAAGCAGGGCGTCAGCGCCGTGTAGCGCAGCGGCAGACGGTCGGTCGCGACGATCTCTTCCCGAACGAGGTTGGTGAGCGAGACCTCGGCAGTGGGGATGAGGCCCAGACGGCCCTCCCCGTGCTTCACGAAGAAGAGGTCTTCCTCGAATTTCGGCAACTGATTGGTGCCGAACAGAACCTCGTCGCGAACCAGCAGCGGCGGCTGGACTTCGGTGTATCCGTGCTCGCTCGTATGCAGGTCGAGCATAAACTGGCCGAGCGCGCGTTCGAGACGGGCGAGTTGCCCCGACAGCACAGTGAAGCGCGAGCCCGACAGCTTCGCCGCACGCTCGAAATCCATCATGCCGAGGGCTTCGCCGAGCTCGTAATGCTCTTTCGCGGAATTCTGGCGCTTCGGCTCGCCGACACGGCGAACCTCGACATTGTCGCTCTCGTCCTTGCCGACCGGAACGTCGTCGAACGGCAGATTGGGCAGGACGGCGAGCGCGTCGGCCAGCGCCTTGTCAAGCTCGCGCTCGGCAGCCTCGCCCGACTGGATGAACTCCTTGATGCCCGCGACTTCGGCCTTCAATTCCTCGGCCCGCGCGGAATCGCCGGAGCGCATCGCATTGCCGATCTCCTTGGATGCGGCGTTGCGGCGTTCCTGCTTTTCCTGCAGCGATACGAGATGGCCGCGTCGTGCCTCATCCTTCTCGATGATCCCGTCGACAGCCGATTGCGCGGACTCCGGCGACTGCCCGCGCTTGACCAGCGCTGCGGCGAGAGCCTCGGGGTTTTCGCGTATCCATCGAATGTCGAGCATGGCTGGGATCGTCCTCTTGAGCCGCAAAGGCGCAGAGGGGTTAGCCCGCAATCGGCGCGGACGCAAGCACCAAGCAAGGTGCCTGCGTGTCCCAGCCTACTCGGCCGGATTGACCTGCTGCTTGGCGGCCTCGGCGGCTTCATTCGCCTCTTCGGCGGCTTCCTTGGCTTCCTTGGCGCGTTGCTCTCGCTCGCGGGTCGCCTCGATACGCCGGGCAAGCCAGATCGATATCTCGTAGAGCAGGATCGTCGGAAGCGCCAAACCGATCTGGCTGACCGGATCGGGAGGCGTCAGGACGGCCGCAACGACGAACGCGATGACGATCGCCCATTTGCGCTTGTCGGCGAGGCCTTGCGCCGAGACGAGCCCGACCCGCGCCATCAGCGTCGTGACGACCGGCAACTGGAACACCAGCCCGAACGCCAGGATGAGCGTCATGATCAGGCCGAGATACTCGGACACGCGCGGCAGAAGCGAAATCTGGATTTCCTGATCGGGGCCGATCTGCTGCATCGACAGGAAGAACCACATCACCATCGGTGTGAAGAAGAAGTAGACCAGCGCGGCTCCCAAAAGGAACAGCACCGGCGACGCGATGAGGAACGGCAGGAAGGCGGAGCGCTCGTTCTTGTAGAGCCCCGGCGCGACGAATTTGTAGACCTGCGTCGCGATCAGCGGGAAGGCGAGTATGATGCCGCCGAACATACCCAGCTTGATCTGCGTGAAGAAGAACTCCTGCGGCGCGGTGTAGATCAGATCGACCTTGCTCGCGTCGAGCCCGGCCCATGCGGTCGCCCACTGGAAGGGCTGGACCAGCATGTTGAACAGCGGTTTTGCGAAGAAGAAGCAGATCAGGAACGCGACGAAGAAGCCGCCGAGCGCCCATATGAGTCGCGTGCGCAGCTCTATGAGATGCTCGATCAGCGGGGCGGATGACTTGTCGAGATCGTCGTCGGTGCTCACGATGCTTTTCCGCCGGTCTTGGGTTTGGCGGCCGCCTTCGGCGCAGCCTTGGGCTTTGAAACCGTCTTTGCGACCGGTGCTTTGGCGGCCGGCGCTTTCGCAGCAGCTTTGGCGGCGGCTGGCTTGGCCGCCTTCGGTGATGCCGTCTTGGCCGCAGGGGGCGTCGCGCCATTCGCCTTGGCGGCGGATGGGACCGGCGTCGACTTAGGCGCAGCCGTCTCACCCGGAATGGTAGCCGCACCCGGCTTCAACGGCTCGACCGCGATCGCCTCGGTTGAAGCGGGTGGCGTCGTCGGCGCGGGCTTGGTCGGGTTCATCGCCGTATCGAGCCCGGCCCGAACGTCCTTGGCGGCCTGCTCCATCGGAGACATCGCCTTGCGGATCTCGTTGGCAGGATTGAGCTTGCGGGCTTCGTCGGCCATCTTCTTCAGATCGTCGAGTTCCGCTTCCTTGAGCGCCTCGTCGACCTGCTTGCGGAAGTCGCCCGCCATTGCGCGCAACTTCGCAGTCGTCTTGCCGAAGGTGCGGAGCATCCCCGGCAATTCTTTAGGGCCCACGACCACGATCATAACGACCGCGATCACGAGCATCTCGGACCAACCGATATCAAACATCGCTTTTCAATCCCGACGCGGAAACCTGCGTACGCGCCAGAGGCCTTAAGAGGTGGTCTTTCCGACCTTTTCCTTCGGGGTGACGATCGTCTCGTCATCACGATGTTCGACGGTCTTGGCCTCGTCCTCGTCGGACATGCCCTTCTTGAAGCTCTTGATGCCCTTGGCCATGTCGCCCATCAGCTCCGGAATCTTGCCGCGGCCGAACAGAAGCAGCACGACGACCAGAACGATGAGCCAGTGCCAGATAGAGAAGGTACCCATAGTTCACTCTCTTTCGAATGTTTCCCCAAGCAGCCGCTTTGCGACCCTTGGAATGATTTATGCGCTTTCGCTCGTTCTTTCAAACACAAGCACATCAGATTTCCTGACCGTAAGCCAGATTTCACGCACTGATGCGGACAAAGCGCCGCACCTTATGCGTGCCCGAACAGGTCGGTCGGCGCCGGGAACGGCAAATTCGAGCAATTCCACGACGCCGAGAAAGCGCCGCGACACCACCCGAGCAGGCGTTTCTCCCTGCGTTTCCGACACATCGAAGGCCGAGAGCCGAACCGCGACCGATACCGCGGAACCGTCCGCGACGCCGGGCGAGGCAAACGTGCCGAGCGGCGTGTCCACTCTACCGTTCAACGTGCGGGCTTCGAAAATATTCAGTTCCGAAAAGAATCCCGCGCCGAAAAGACTTGTCGGGCGGTTGTAGAGCTCTTCCGCCGTGCCGAGCTGAACCAGCCGGCCGTCCTTCAGAAGCGCGATCCGATCGCCCATGCGCATTGCCTCTTCCGCATCATGCGTCACGACTATGGCGGTTGCACGGCTCTGGCGCAGGATCGCCAGCGTCTCGGCCCGCACCGAATCCTTCAGCCTGGAATCGAGGCCCGAGAACGGTTCATCCATCAACAGCACGGCCGGTCGCGGTGCGATCGCGCGCGCCAGCGCAACGCGCTGCTGCTCGCCGCCCGAGAGAATATGCGGGTAGGATTGCGCGTAATCCTCGAGGCCGACGCGCGCGAGCGAGATCATCGCCTCCTTCTTCGCGTCCGTCCCGGAAAGAGCGGTCAGGCCAAACCGCACATTGTCCAGGATGGTCAGATGCGGGAACAGCGCGAAATCCTGGAAGACGAGGCCGATCGAGCGCTTTTCGGGCGGCAGGAAGATGTCCGGGCCCGCGATTTCGCGATCATTGAGGAGAACCCTGCCCCGCGTCTGCGCTTCGATGCCGGCCGCGATACGCAAAAGCGTCGTCTTGCCCGAGCCCGATGGTCCGAGCAGGCACAACACCTCGCCGGGTTCGGCAGCAAGCGATACGTCGTGCAATGTCGGCGCGGTCGGGGAGAACTGATGGCTGATGCGATCAAAAGCCAATCGAGCGGCGAACGAAACGCCGGCGGTTACGCGCGAAGCTGCCGCCTTTCCTGCCATGGTGCCCCGATCCGCGTCTGTGTGTCGTGACGCACCCTTACCCCTTGAGAGCAAGGATGGGCAACCTTTTCAGGCGACGACACATCAATCGTCGGTGATGCGCGGCGTCAGCAATCCAAGCTCTTCCAGATCGAGATCGGTCAGCGGGTCCTCGTCGTCAGACAGAAGGTCGGGATCGGACGGCGGCTGTGGAATCGCGAAATTGGACGGCATGCGCGACGACAGCAGGCCGGCCCCCTTCAATTCGTCGATGCCCGGCAGGTCGCGGATTTCCTCGAGCCCGAAATGATCGAGGAACGCGTCCGTCGTGCCATAGGTGACCGGCCGGCCCGGCGTGCGCCGCCGTCCCCGCATCCTCACCCAGCCCGTCTCCATGAGCGTGTCGATCGTGCCCTTGGAGGTCTCGACGCCCCTGATCTCCTCGATTTCGGCGCGCGTGACCGGCTGGTGGTAGGCGATGATGGCAAGCACCTCGAGTGCGGCGCGCGACAGCTTCTTCTGCTGCACCGCGTCGCGGCTCATCAGGAACGCCAGATCGCCGGCCGTGCGGAAGGCCCAGCCGTCGCCGATCGTCACGAGATTGACGCCGCGATGCTCGTAGAGCCCGTGAAGCCGGGCCATGACGGCACGTACGTCCGTGCCGTCCGGCAGCCGTGCCGCCAACGCCTTCGCCGACACGGGTTCGGCCGATGCGAAGACGATCGCCTCTGCCATGCGAACGGCTTCGGCGAGTTCCACGCCCGCTTCGTTACCCTCGTCTTCCGCGTCGAGGGCAAAGGGGATGATGGTCGCGCCGTTTTCCTTCATCACACGGCCTCCGTCTGCGGCACTGCGGGCCCCGGCCGTCGCGCACGCATAAAGAGCGGCGCGAAGGCGCCGTCCTGCCTGACTTCGATGGCGCCTTCGCGGACCATTTCGAGGCTGGCGGCGAACGAACTCGCAATCGCGGTCGCGCGCTCTTCGGGCGTCGTCATGTAGCGGATCAGGAAACCGTCGAGTGCCGTCCAGTCACGCATGTCGCCGACAAGGCGCGTCAGGATTTCGCGCGCCTGCTTGAGCGACCACACGCCTCGCTTGGCGATCATGACGTTGGTGATCGCCTGACGCTGGCGCTGCGACGCATAGGCTGTCAGCAGATCGTAAAGCGACGCATTGTATTCATTGCGCTTGTCGATGATGACCGTTTCGGGCATGCCGCGCGCGAAGACGTCGCGGCCCAGACGGTTTCGGTTGACGAGGCGCGCCGCGGCGTCACGCATCGCCTCAAGCCGCTTCAGCCGGAATTGCAGGATCGCCGCCAGTTCCTCGCCGCTTTCGCCCTCGTCACCGGGCTGCTTGGGAATCAGAAGCTTGGACTTGAGGAACGCCAGCCACGCGGCCATCACCAGATAATCGGCGGCAAGCTCCAGGCGCAGCGTCCGGGCGTGGTCGACGAAGGTGATGTACTGTTCGACAAGGGCGAGGACCGAGATCTTCGCCAGATCGACCTTCTGATTGCGCGCCAGATGCAGCAACAGGTCGAGCGGACCCTCAAAGCCGGCGACATCGACGACAAGCGCGGGCTCCGAAACGCCGCGGCTCTCGTCATTGTCGGCCCAGAGCTTCTCGAAGGGGATCGCCTTCGCCGGTCTCTGCTCGCTGGTGTCGCCCAATCTACCGTCCTATGCCACTGCCTCGAACATGCTTGCGAATTCCGTGCGGATCGTCGCCTCGTCGGCGTCATCCCGCGCACCAAGGCCTTCCAGTGCGCGATCGGCCCTGCGAAGCGCTTCACCTTCAAGGATGGAGGTGCGGGCGGCAACCGCGCGCATCTCGTCCATGACGCCGTTGCAGTGAAGAACCACATCGCAGCCGGCTGCAAGGATTGCGTCGGTTCTCGCGCCGAAATCCCCAGAAAGCGCCTTCATCGAGACGTCGTCGCTCATCAGGAGCCCGTCGAAGCCGAGTTCGCCACGGATGATGTCCGCGACGATCGTCGGCGACGTGGTCGCCGGACGATCCGCATCGAGGGCGGTGTAGACCACGTGCGCCGTCATCGCCATCGGAGCGTCGGCCAATGCGGCGAAGGGCGGGAAGTCGTGCGCGCGCAGTTCCTCGACTGAGGCATGGACCACCGGCAGATTGTGGTGGCTGTCGGCAAAGGCGCGGCCGTGACCCGGGATATGCTTGATGACCGGCAGCACACCGCCGGCGACGAGACCGTCCATCGCCGCCCGGCCCATGGCCGATACGATGGCAGGGTTCTTGCCGTAGGCGCGGTTGCCGATCACGTCGTGCGCCCCTTCCACCGGCACATCCAGCACGGGCAGGCAGTCGGCGTTGACGCCGTACTTCAGGAGGTCGAATGCGTGCAGCCGCGACATGAGCCAAGCGGCGCGCAGACCGGCATCGCGGTCGTGGCCGTAGAGCGCGCCGAGCGCGGATGCCGGAGGATAATCAGGCGCGAGTGGTTTGCGGAAGCGCTGGACGCGGCCCCCCTCCTGATCGATGAACACCGGTGCATCCGGCCGCCCGACACAGTCGCGCATCGCGCCGACAAGATCGAGCACCTGTGCGGTATCGGCAATGTTGCGCGCAAAGAGGATGAAGCCCCAGGGCCGTTCGTCGCGGAAGAAGGCGATCTCGTCAGACGAGAGCGTCGTACCGGCCGCACCGAGGATGATGGATTTTGATTCGCTCATGGCGTGAATCATAGCGGGAACCTTGTGTTCGTGCACCTTGCCCACATGCAAGAAGCCGCCACGCATGTGCGCGGCGGCTTCGTTGTTACGTGCGATCGGATCAGCGTGAAACGAAGCAGCTTCCGCCGGCCGACTTGTAGCGCGTGCAAAGCTGGATGGCTTCGTCGCGGTTCGAGGCGGGGATGCGCACGCGGTAATAGGTGCCCCTCCCCTCGATGTCGGCGCGAACGATGTTCACGCCTCGGCCCTCGAGAACGCCACCGTAGCGGCGTGCCAGATCCTGATAGGTCGTCTGCGCGCCTTCTGCGGTCGGCTGCGAGGCGATCTGCATGGACCATTCGCTCGTGGCTGCCGCGGCAGGTGCCGCTGCGGCTGGCGCCGAAACGGGCGTCGCGGGCGGTGTCTGCGTCGCCGGCTGCTGTGCGGCAGGCGGATCGGCGCGAACCGGAGCGGCTGCGACCTGCGGCTCTGAACGCTGCGACGGGACGACGCCAACGCTGTCAGGCGTCGCGATATCGGCACCGGCGACAGCCGGAGCAGCAAGCGGCCCGGAACCAGCCGGCGCAAGCGACGGCGTTGCGATCGGCTCGGCGGACATCACATTCTCGACGGGTGCGCCGGGCGTAGCGGCAGCCGCCGGCTCTTCGCGCGGAACCATCGTGCCGTCGGGGCGCACGACCATCGTGCGAACGCGGCGTGGAGCGACCGCAACGAGATCGTTCGATGCCCCAACGCCTTCGGCCTCGGGTGTCGGAACGATGCGATCCTCTGCCTTGGCACCAGCCTGGTCGGCACCTGCTGCGGGCGCGAGCGCGCCGGCTGGCTCGTCCGCATCAAAGCCTTCGCCGTCGCTCAGGGCGGCGATATCTTCACCCCCGCCGACGATGCCGGGCGGCAAGGCCGGTTCGGACTGCGCATTGACGTCGACCGGCTCTTCGGCGGTCGTGATCAGGCTTTCCTGCTCCGGTGCGGCGGCAGTGCCGCCGCCGACACGCTGATAGACTTCGTTGTTCTGGTTCGGGACCGTCGCGCCACCTGGGTTTTCAGGGCGCACCTTCATCGGTTCGGTGTCGGCGCGCACCACGGCAGGCGAATCCGAACCGCCGCCCATGAACGACATGCCGATCGCGCCGATACCGCCGACGACGACCACACCCGCGACGATCGCCCCGATCAGGAGCCCACGGTTGCGCGGTTCCGGCTTGCGTTCCTCGACCTCGTCATAGTCTGCCATCGAGACAGCCTGCTCGAGATCGGTTTCGTAGTCGAAGCCGTCATCGAACGCGTCCCCCGCCTGCCACTGGCCTTCGCCAAGCGGATAGGCCTGAGCCGCCTGCTCGTAATCCGTCGCAGCGGGCATAGCCGGGCCGGACGACTGGGTGGCGCTCGCCGCCGATGCAGTCATCGGGGTGGCCCATTCGGCGGACGGCAAGGGCGCGGACGCAGCCGTGTCCTGATCGTCGAAGGAGACGTCGCCGAACGCCTGCGCGATCTCGCCTTCGAGGTCGTCGTACAAGCGAGGGGTCGCGTCCGACGCCCCATAGTCGAGATCCGGGATATCGAGGTCGTCCTGCATGGCGAAAGCCGCCTCGGACACGTCGACGGTCTCGACATCGGGCGCTTCCGGACCACGGCTCCTGGCTGCCGAGAAGGCGGACATGCCGACAGCGGCCGCAACCGGAGCCGCTGCAACGGCAGCCGCCTGTTCCGGGCGCCACGATGCCAGCGCATCGATACCGGCACGCGCGGATTTCTCGACATCATCGGCCGGCACTGCTCGCGCGGTGGGCGACGCATAGGACGTCGAAGGACCGGGCGTGTAGGCCGGCGCAGGAGCGTAGCTCGGGGTTTCTTCGACCGTCGTTTCGAAATCCGCCTCGTCGCCGAAAATGTCCGCGAAATCGGCTTCGTCGAGCATGGAGACCGGGGCGACGGGTGCAGCAGCCGGTGCCGAATAGCTCACTGAAGATGCCGGTGCAGGCGTATCCGCAGCGGCAGGCGCGACGTATACGGGCGTCAGTTCCGGCGTGTCGTCAGCGAGATCGAAATCATCGTCGCCGAGGTCGAAATCGTCGTCCGAAAACGCCGTTTCCGGCTCCGGCATCGCGTTCTCGACGGGAGGCGTCGGCATCTCGTGAACCGGCGAACGCGAAAAGTTCGCGCGGCCAAACGTGTTCACTGCGGGATGCCAGTTCTCCTCCGAAGGGTCGGACTGATGCGCGGCGGCGGCAATGGCAGGTGCAGCAGCGGCAACCACTGGCGCAGCGGCGACGGGAACAGACGCGGGCGGCTCATCGGACAGGAGAGCGGCCAGTTCGTCTTCGAGGCTGAGTTCGGCGGGTGCTGCCGAATACACCACAGGTTCCGGCTCGACTTCGGGTTCGGCTTCGTAGGACACGATCTCGTCCTCGCCGTCGAACCCGTCCACCGGCGCGTCGAACGCTTCAGGCTCGTCGCTCCAATCGGGGACGGCAGCGACCGACTCGGGCTGCGCGTCGAGCGCAGGCGCCATGTCTGCCGGCTCCGCGGTGGCATCGTCGCCGATCGCGTCGAGTTCGATGTCGAGATCGGCCAGATCGAATTCGTCGGCTGCTTCGGACGCAGGCTGGTCCTCGCTGCGTGTCCAGTCCGGGACTGTTGCTGTCAGCGGCGTCTGATCTCCATCGGAGGCCGTCGCTTCCTCGACATCGCCAAGGGCGGACAACTCGCGATCGAGTTCACCGCCGAAATCGTCATCCAGCGACAGGTCAGGCTCTATTGCCGAAGGCGCGTCCTGAACCGGAGCCGTTTCGAACGATACAGGCGACGCATCATAGCCACGGCCGGCATCGGCGCGATCGTCTACGCTCGCCTGCTCCATGTCGCCAATCACATCGTCAAGCGCAAGCGCGTCTTCCATCTGGAAGCCGAGTTCCGCCTCCAACGCGCCGAGCGCATCACCCTCGTCGCCGAAAGCCTGCGTGTCGTCGTCATAGTCGACGGCGCTCGCATCATAGGCGGCGAATGCCTCGTCGGCGGAGGTGTTTTCACCCGCTACGGGCGCACGCTCTTCAGGTGCCCAGGACGCGGCAGGCTGCCACGCTTCGGCCTGCGTCGCCGCAGGCTCGGCTGCGGCTGACTCCGCGTCGAAATCGGAAAAATCCAGCTCGCCCATCAACTCCTTTTCGAGGTCGATGTCGAAAGCCGAATCGTCGGAAACGGTCGCCTCGGGCTCTTTCGCCCGGGGATCGTGGCCCATGATACGCGTCAGTTCCGCGAACGGATCGTTGTCTGCGAATTCTACGCGTCGGGTGTTGTTGCTGTCTGCCATGCTTTTTCCCGCACTCATACTGGGTCGGACGCCGGCGACGTCACTTAGGGTTGGCCCTTACCAGCGCAATGTGGGTAAAAGGTGTCAGAACGTATTGAGAACCTAGCGCATTTCGGACGGGGCATCCGCTCCGATCAGCGCCAGACCGGATGCCAAAACATCCGCCACGGCCTGCACCAGACCCAGCCTGGCATGGGTGGACTCTGGATCGTTAACCTTAACAAAACGTAAGTCCGGGTTATCGGTGCCGCGATTCCAGTGCGCGTGGAAGGTCTGAGCAAGGTCATAGAGGTAGAACGCAAGGCGGTGCGGCTCCATCGACTGGGCTGCACTTTCAAGCAGGCGCGGATACTCGGCCAGCTTGCGAATGACCGAAAGCTCGCCCTCGTCGGTCAGCCGCACGGCGGCCGCCTTCATCGTCTCGCGCTCGATCCAGTTCTCTCCAAGCTGCTCCTTGGCCTGCCGGAAGACCGAGTGGCACCGCGCCGAGGCGTACTGCACGTAGAAGACCGGGTTGTCCTTCGACTGCTCGGTCACCTTGGCGAAGTCGAAGTCGAGCGGCTCGGTGCTCTTGCGATACAACATCATGAAGCGGATCGGGTCGCGGCCAACCTCGTCGACCACGTCGCGCAAGGTGACGAACTCCCCTGCCCGCTTCGACATGCGGACGGGTTCGCCATCCCGGAACAGTTTCACGAGATTGCAAAGCAGGATCGTCACCTCGACCTTCCCGCCGGAAATCGCCTTGCCGAGCGCTTCCATGCGCTTCACGTAGCCGCCGTGGTCGGCGCCGAGGATGAAAATCATCTCCTCAAAGCCGCGCGCGTACTTGTCCTTCATGTAGGCGACATCGGCGGCGAAGTAGGTGTAGGCACCGTCGGATTTGACGAGCGGCCGGTCCATGTCGTCCCCGACATCGGTCGAACGGAACAGCGTCTGCTCGCGGTCTTCCCAGTCGTCCGACTTCTCGCCCTTGGGCGGCGGCAGCTTGCCCTTGTAGACATGCCCCTTGAGTGTCAGATCGTTGATGGCGGAGCGGATCGCGGATGCGTTGTCGGCATGCAGGGTCCGTTCCGAGAAAAAGACATCATGATGGACGTTGAGCGCTGCGAGGTCCTCGCGGATCATCGCCATCATGGCGTCGATCGTGCGTTCCTTGACGAGCGCCAGCGCCTCGTCTTCAGGCATCCGGTTCAGCCTCGCGCCAAACTCGTCCGCGAGCGCCTTGCCGACGGGTACGAGATAGTCGCCCGGATACAGGCCCGCCGGAATCTCGGCGATCGGCTCGCCAAGCGCCTCGCGGTAGCGGAGCATGACCGACTTCGCCAGGACGTCGATCTGCGAGCCTGCGTCGTTGATGTAGTATTCCTTGGTCACGTCGTAGCCGGCGAACGCCATGATGTTGGCGAGCGCGTCGCCCACGACCGCCCCCCGGCAATGGCCGACATGCATCGGGCCCGTGGGGTTGGCCGACACATATTCGACGTTGACCTTCTTGCCGGCGCCCAGCGTGGAGCGGCCGTAATCCCTGGCGGCGTCGAGCATATCGCCCAGCCTTGCCTGCCAGAAACCGTCCGCCAGACGCAGATTGACGAAGCCCGGACCCGCCACTTCGACGGCGGACACATCGGCGTCGTTGCGCAGGACCACCGCCAGCCGTTCCGCCAGCGCGCGCGGGTTTTCGCCTACCGCCTTCGCAAGAACCATCGCCGCATTGGTCGCCAGATCGCCATGGCTGGCATCGCGCGGTGGCTCGACCGTGATGCGCGACAGGTCGAGCGCACCGCCCGATTGCGGAGTCAGTTCAAGGGTTTCGACTGCCTTGACGATGCGCGACGCGAACTGCGCGAAAATATTCATGGATCAAACTCGGTCGTGATGCGGAAAAAGAGGCGCTAGCGGGCCACGAAGTCGCGCTCCGCCTAGCCCAAATCGGGAGTCCGGTCAAACAGACGGCGGTGTTCCTTGATCGCGTAGGTGTCGGTCATGCCGGCGATGAAGTCGGCAACGTCGCGCGCCTTGACCCGGTCTTCGGCGCGATCCAGACCCTCGCGCCACCCCTCCGGCATGTCACGCGGATTGGCGAAGTAATGGCCGAAAAGGTCCTGCACGATCCGGTCCGCATTCGCCCTCACGGCCATGACGTTCGGATGGCGGTAGAGGTTGGCGTAGAGAAACGCCTTCAATTCCTTCTCCTGAGCCGCCATGACGGGCGAGAAGGTGACGACCGCGCGGCCTGCCGCATGAATGTCGGCTGGCGATCGCGGTGCGATCTGCGTGAGATTGGCCTGCGCCGTCGCGATCACGTCCTCTACCATTGCCGTGATCTGCCGACGCATCAGCTCGTGACCGGTGCGAACCAGATCCAGCGTCGGGTACTTTTCGCGCACCTGACGCAGGATTCCGCCGGGCAGCGCGAGCGGCTCGAGCATGTCGAGCGTCAGCAGACCGGCCCGCAGCCCGTCATCGATGTCATGCGTGTTGTAGGCGATGTCGTCGGCGATCGCGGCAGCCTGCGCCTCGACCGACGCATACCGCCCGAGTTCGAGGTCGAACAGCTCGTTGAAATTGATGATGGTCTGCGGCAGTTCGCCCTTGAGCGGCTGCCCGTCCGCATCGGTCAGCGGACCGTTGTGCTTGACCAGGCCTTCCAGCGTTTCCCATGTCAGGTTGAGGCCGTCGAACTCTGCATAGCGCCGCTCGACCCGCGTCACGATGCGCAGCGATTGGGCGTTGTGATCGAACCCGCCCCACGGCGCCATCATCGCATTCAGCGCGTCTTCGCCCGTATGGCCGAACGGCGTGTGGCCGAAATCGTGTACCAGCGCGATCGCCTCGGCCAGGTCCTCGTCCACCCGAAGCGCGCGCGCCAGCGCGCGGGCGATCTGCGCAACCTCGATCGAGTGCGTCAGCCGCGTGCGGTAGTGATCGCCCTCATGCGCGATGAAGACCTGAGTCTTGTGCTTCAGCCTGCGAAAGGCCGTGGAGTGGATGATGCGGTCGCGGTCGCGCTGGAACGGCGTGCGGGTCGGGCTTTCCGCCTCGTCATAGAAGCGCCCGCGCGACGCCGCCGGGTCGCATGCATAGGGCGCGCGCGGCCGATAGCCGAAGCCGATCCCATCAAAGCTCGTTGCCAAATCCCGCACCTAACGCCGGCCATGCCGACTTGTTGACTTGCCCCGCCCGGCTTCATACCTATGGTGCATATGCGAACGCAAGGTGACCGCCATGGGCGTTGATGCCAAGTCTGGAATGAAGGGTGTGGAGATGAGCGAGTCCGCTGCGAAGCGGATCGTGAAAATCCTCGCAGCCGAACCGAGCAAGATTGCACTGCGCGTCGCGGTCGAAGGCGGCGGCTGCTCCGGTTTTTCCTACAAGATGGACCTGACCGACACCCGCAACGACGATGATATCGCCATCGAAAAGGACGGCGCGACCGTCCTGATCGACGACATGTCGCTGATCTATATGGGCGGCTCCGTGATCGACTTCGTCGACGACCTGATCGGCCAGTCCTTCCAGATCAGGAACCCGAACGCCGTTGCGTCATGCGGCTGCGGGACATCGTTCTCGATCTGACCGCCATTTTATACGAATCGGATCTTCTTCGGTCGGCGTGTCCCGCCGCTGTCGGTTGCGTTTGTGAACGCGCGATGAACGGACGGTTCAAGCTCCCTTCAGTGTGATGGAACCATTGTGCGCATGCGGGGTTCCTCGCGCTGGGACGGTGGCGCTCGCCTCCCCTGGCGCGAGCGATAAGAAGGAAGACATCCATGCTGAATACCACCCTTAGAGCAGCCCTCCTCGCCGGCGCGATGCTGGTACCGGGAGTGGCAGCGGCCGCGACGGCGGCCATCGTGACCACTGATCTGAATGTCCGCACGGGGCCGGGTTCGGCCTATCAGCGCTTCGACACGATCCCTGCCGGAAGCCCCGTCTCGGTCATCGGCTGCATCGCCGGGTACAACTGGTGCGACATAAGCTGGGGTGGCGACCGCGGCTGGGTTTCGGGCGACTATCTCGCCTACCGAGAGGGCGGCGATTACTATAACCGACCGATGACCAGCGTCGGCATCTCGATCGGCGTGCCTGTGGTCGGCTTCGACGCCTATACCTACCACGACCGCTATTATCGCGGCCGTTCCTGGTACAACGACCGCTATCTCGACCGCCCCAGCTATCGTCCGGCCCCACGCGAAGTCCGCCGCGACTATCGGGAGGATCGTCGCGACTGGCGACGCGAAGCGCGCGATGATCGTCGCGACTGGCGTCGGGACGGGCGGGACGACCGCCGTGAATGGCGTCAGGACAATCGCGATGATCGCCGCGAATACCGGCAGGACCGCCGTGACGACCGCAGGGACGATCGTGTCGACAGGCGCGACGACAGACGCGATAACCCGCGCGAGGTCCGCCGCGACGATCGTCCCCAGCAGGCCCGGCCGAATCGCAGCGAGCGCGAAGCGCTGCGTGAGATCAGGCGCGAGTGGCCCGGTTTCAACCAGTAGGCTCACCACGACAGCAATCGAGAAGGGCTCCGCCGCAAGCGGGGCCCTTTTTCATGGTTGGCCATTCTCGATGGCAGGAATGGCGTCGCATCGTGTCTAACGTTCTTCGCAGCCGCTCAAGATTGTGCGAAAAGACGCTCGACCACATCGACGCCGAGGCTCGACAGCATGAAGATCGCGACCTGGAACATCAACGGCGTCAAGGCACGCATCGAGAACCTCGTGCACTGGCTCAAGGAAAGCCAGCCGGACATCGCGTGCCTTCAGGAGATCAAGTCGGTCGACGAAGGATTTCCGAGACTGGAGATCGAGGCGCTCGGCTATCATGTCGAGACGCATGGCCAGAAAGGCTTCAACGGCGTCGCCATCCTGTCGAAACAGAAGCCGGATGAGATCAATCGCGGCCTGCCGGGAGACGACGAGGACGAGCAGGCGCGCTTCATTGAGGGCGTGTTCTCGACCGGGACGGGCGTGATCCGCGTCGTCTCGCTCTACCTCCCCAACGGCAATCCGGTCGATGAGGACCGCAAGTTCGGCTACAAGCTGCGCTGGATGGCGCGGCTGGAGCGATGGGCTGCCGAGCGGCTGGCGCTGGAGGAACCGCTGGTGCTCGCCGGCGACTACAACGTCATCCCCGAAGCGATCGATGCCAGGCATCCCGAACAGTGGATCAACGATGCCCTCTTCGTGCCCGAGACGCGACAGGCGTTCCGGCGGCTGGAAAACCTCGGCCTCACCGACGCGATCCGCGCCACCACCGACGCCGGCGACACATTCACGTTCTGGGATTATCAGGCCGGCGCCTGGCAGAAGAACAACGGCATCCGCATCGATCACCTCATGCTGTCGCCCGAGGCCGCCGGCAAGCTCACATCCGCCTCGATCGAGAAGCATGTGCGCGCATGGGAAAAGCCGTCGGATCACGTCCCGACGATCGCGGTGCTGTCGCTGAATTGAGATTCATCGCGGGAGAGGCTGTCGCACTGAGGCTTTCGACGGAAATGCCCCGAAAACCTCAGTTGCCTTTGGCGATCATGTCCTGAGCCAGCGCGATCGCGGTACGGCGATCGGCTTCGCCGGCGAGCGCGAAGGCCTCTTCCTGCATGCCGCGTATCCACCCCTTGTCGGATGGCTGGGCGCGTTCGAGCGCGGCGGTCATCATGGCCAGTCCACGCACGGCTTTGCCGCTCTGGAACAGCAGGTTTCCAAGCGTCGCCTGGGCGCCCGCATGGCCCTTCTCGGCGGAAAGCTGGAACCAGCGCGCGGCCTGCTGGAGGCTCGCCTTCATCCCGCCCTCGCCGTGGAGGAACATCTTGCCGACTTCGTACTGGGCATTCGGGTTGCGGTAGGTCGCGGCCGCACGCATGTAGTAATCCTGCGCGGCCGCCGGATTGGCCTGTATCGGCGAGTCCGGAATGCCGGTGCGGGCATAGCCGCCCAATGCGACCAAGGCGTCGGCGACATAGCTCTCGTCCGGCGAGCCGGGCTCGACATCCTGCGCCGCGATCTCCTGGAAGAACTTGAACGCCTCGTAGTCGTTGCGCGCGACGCCATCACCCTCGGCATACATGCGCGCAAGCTTCCAGCGAGCGCCGAGCTGGCCGTTCTCGGCCGCATATTTGTAGGCCTCGACAGCCTGCTCCTTGTGGCCGCTCTTGTAGGCGGAGAAGCCGAAGCGGAACACCGCCCACGGGCTGCGTTGCTCCTGCGGAGTGCCGATGACCGACTGGTCGAGGGCGTGCGCCGACGGCACCGCGACGCCGAGCGCGCCGGCGGCGACCGCAGTCAACAAGCCTGCCCTGACGACCTCAGATATCTGCATAGCAGTGCGTTTCTTTCGCGCCACCGGGATGGGTCACGGCGCCGTCGCGGGCCGGCCCGACCGTCTGGGCATATTTCCATATCGCGCCCGACTGGTAGTCGGTCTCGCGCGGTTTCCAATCCTTGCGGCGGGCCGCCAGTTCCTCGTCGCTCAGCGCGACGTCGATCGTGCCCTTGTTGGCATCGATCGAAATCATGTCGCCGTCGCGGAGCAGCGCGATGGGGCCGCCAACGGCTGCCTCGGGACCGACATGCCCGATGCAGAAGCCGCGCGTGGCACCGGAAAAGCGTCCGTCCGTGATGAGTGCCACCTTGCTGCCCGCCCCCTGCCCGTATAGCGCGGCGGTCGTGGACAGCATTTCGCGCATGCCGGGGCCACCCTTGGGGCCCTCGTAGCGGATCACGAGCACGTCGCCTTCGGCATAATCGCGGTTGCTCACCGCCTCAAAGCACTCTTCTTCCGAATCGAAGCAGCGCGCCGGGCCGGTGAAGGCGAGTGTCGACATGCCGGCGACCTTCACGATCGCGCCTTCGGTCGCAAGGTTGCCTTTCAGCCCCACGACGCCGCCGGTCACGGTGATGGGGTTGTTGGCGGGGCGGATGACGTCCTGACCGTCGTTCCAGGCGACTTTTTCAAGGTTCTCGGCGATGGTACGGCCCGTGACCGTCATGCAGTCGCCGTGCAGATAGCCGTGGTCGAGCATCGTCTTCATCAGAAGCGGGATGCCGCCAGCCTCGAACATGTCCTTCGCGACATATTTGCCGCCCGGCTTCAGGTCGGCGATGTAGGGCGTCTTCTCGAAGATCGCGGCAACGTCGAACAGGTCGAACTTGATGCCCGCCTCGTGCGCGATGGCCGGGAGGTGCAGCGCGCCGTTGGTGGACCCGCCGGTCGCGGAGACCACAGCCGCGGCATTCTCGAGTGCCTTCAGCGTGACGATGTCACGGGGGCGGATGTTCTTCGCCACCAGTTCCATGATCTTCTCGCCGGTCGCGAAATTGAACCGGTCGCGCATCTCATAGGGTGCCGGCGCGCCGCAGGAATAGGGCAGCGCCAGACCGATCGCCTCGGCGACGGTCGCCATCGTGTTGGCGGTGAACTGCGCGCCGCAGGAACCCGCGGACGGGCATGCCGCCATCTCGACTTCGAGCAGATCCTCGTCCGAGATCGAACCGACCGAATGCTGGCCGACGGCCTCGAAGACGTCCTGAACCGTGATCTGGCGGCCACGATAGGTGCCCGGAAGAATGGAGCCGCCATAGATGAAGATCGACGGCACGTTGAGACGGACCATCGCCATCATCATGCCGGGTAGCGACTTGTCGCAGCCGGCAAGGCCGACGAGCGCATCGTAGCAATGGCCGCGCATGGTCAGCTCGACCGAGTCGGCGATGACGTCACGCGACACCAGAGACGCCTTCATGCCCTGGTGGCCCATGGCGATGCCGTCGGTGACGGTGATGGTGCAGAATTCGCGCGGCGTGCCGTTTGCGGCGGCGACGCCCTTCTTCACAACCTGCGCCTGGCGCATCAATGAGATGTTGCAGGGCGCAGCCTCGTTCCAGCAAGACGCGACGCCGACCAGCGGCTGCGCGATCTCCTGCTGCGAGAGGCCCATGGCATAGAGATAGGAGCGATGCGGCGCGCGTGCAGGCCCGACCGTCACATGACGGCTTGGCAGCTTTGCCTTCGAGATCGCGCGTGCGTCCATCATCATCCCTGCCGCAAACGGTGCGGCTGTTGTCTCGTTTTTTGCGCTTTATCCGGCGCCTGCTCCAAGAGACCTTCGAGGTGCGCCGGGTTTATGGCGGGAAGTGGGCATTTCATTTGCCCCTCCTGTATAGCGGATGGGTTGTTCAGAAAGTGTTGCCAAAACGCAACAAGCCGCACTCCCGGGGGAGCGCGGCTTGTGTGGTTAAGGAACTCTGACGGCGCGAGCGCGTTTGCCGCGCCGCCGGATTGTCGGTCTCTTAGCTCTCCGGGCCCTCGGCCGCATGGGCCTTGCGCTCGAGATCGGCCACCTCTTCGGGGGTTTTGCCCTGATCTTCATCCTTGATGATGATCGACAGAAGGACCGATCCGAGGATGAGCAGACCGACCACGCCAAGCGCGATCTCGGACGGCAGCTTGTACCAATGCTGGACCAGCATCTTGAAGCCGACGAAGATCAGGACCAGCGACAGGCCGTGCTTGAGGAACCTGAACTCACGCATCATGCCCGACAACACGAAGAACAAGGCACGCAGGCCCATGATCGCGAACACGTTCGACGAGAAGACGATGAACGGGTCGTTCGAGATCGCGAGCACGGCCGGGATCGAGTCGACCGCGAACACCAGATCGGTGATCTCGACCGTGATCAACACCAGGAACAAGGGTGTCATGAACAACACGCCATTGCGCCGCGTGAGGAACTTCGAGCCCTCGTAATCCTCGGTCACGCGACCGGTCGAGCGCAGCCACTTCACGACGCGGCTGTTGCCCGGATCGGCCATGTCGCCATCCGACATCATCATCTTGTAGCCGGAGACGAGCAGCACGATGCCGAGCAGCGCGCCCACCCACCAGAACTGGTCGACCAGTTTGACGCCGGGGACGATGAGCGACAGGCGCATCACGATCGCGCCGACAATGCCGTAGAAGAGGACGCGATATTGCGCCTCCGCCGGCACCTTGAAGTAGGAGAAGATCAAGGCGATGACGAAGATATTGTCCAGCGACAGAGCCTGCTCGACAAGGTAGCCGGTCAGGAATTCGGAGCCGCGCTGCTGCCCCTCGAAGTAGAAGATGCTCGCGGCGAAAAGCATCGCAAGCGAGACATAGCCGCCAACCGTAAGAAGCGCCTCACGGGTGGAGATGACGTGGTCCTTCCTGTGAAGGACGAACAGGTCGAAGAAAAGGATCAAGGCGACGAACGCCAGGAATCCAGGCCAGAGCCATTCATGGTCAAACATGTTTTTGGATTTTCGGTAGCGCTGCGTCCGCGCGTCGTCGATCGGTCCGACATCACAGACGACGCCTCGTCTGTCAGAGGGGCCCGGCCCGGGTGACTGCGCGGGAAGATGAGGCATCTCGGCGCAAAATTCAAGGCGGATCGCGCGATAAACCCGCAATTGCGGTGAATTCAGGCCTCCGCGCAATAGAAAAGGGCCCGATCGACGATCGGGCCCTGTCTCAAATTATGGTCGGTTTGAACGATGCCTGCGATCAGAAGCTCAGCTTGTAGCCGACGTTGAGCGCATAGGCCCAACCGGAATCGACCACGCTGCCCGCGTTGTCGCCGAATTCCTGGGTTGCCGAGGTCAGGTAGGATACGCCGACGCCGCCGCGGAACTCACCGCCCCACGTGTCCTTGACCGATCCGCCGAGGGCGGCGGTCCACGTGTCGCTGGAATGATCCCAGCCGGTGTTCACGCCCTTGTCCCAGGAGAGGCTTACAAGACCGGAAATGCGGTCGTTGAAGGCGTGACCGACACCACCGGTAACCGTCCAGCCATCCTTCCAGTTGTAGGTGTCTTCGCTGTTGGCGGGCGGGAAGCCAGGCACGGAGACGACCAGGGCTTGCTGCACGCTCCAGTCGGTCCACTTGACCGAACCGAATGCGAGCCAACCGGGAGCGATGCCGCTCTGCACCTTGAACTCAAGGCTCTGTGGCAGGTTGCCCGTCCCGAACGCATCGGCCGAAACGCCCAACAGCGGGATGGAAAAGTTGCCGTCGGCGCCATAGGACGTGCTGGAGCGATAGAGCAACTGCGTACGCAGCGCGATTTCCGGCACGTCGTAGGCAATACCGAGACGGTAGCCGTAGTCGCTGCCGCTCAGCGCGAGATCCGCGTTCGCGACACCCGGGATGACCGAATTGACGCGATCATATTCGAAACGCTCCGCGAATGCGCCGCCGAGAATGTAGAAATTGCCCGGTCCGACTCCGAACTTCACCGCGCAGGTCAGCGCATATTCGTCGACACGGAACTTTTCGGTCAGCTTGCCAGGCGTGAGACGTCCCTCATAATTGACGTTGCCGCCATAAGGCTGGGTGTAGGTTCCCGCGCAGCTCAGCGGATCGAAAAGCTGCGCTTTGAACGCGACCGACGGTATCACATAGCTTTCCGTATAATCCTTGCCGACAAGGCCCGGAACCGGATGCGCCGAGAATTTACGGCTCGGGTTTACGAAGGTCACGCCGGCGCGTGCGGCGAAATTACCGGGTTCGAACAGGATGTCCGTGTCGGCTGTGCCGCGGCCGAAGCCACCGGCCTGCGCCGCAGAGGTCACGGTTACAGCGATCGCCGCACCAACCAGAACCGCGCGAATGTGGAAATGTGTCATGAAGTTTCTCCCCGTGCCGCTCACCTCGGCACAACCACGGAGGAAGGTGCCTGCTTCGCTGCCATACGAGAAGCGGTTTTTTTACGGATGAACGCCGCGCCGACAGACATTTTTGTCGAAAGCGCCCAATTCGTTACCAACTTGAATCGGAAAAGAGATGCAAATCATTGATAGGATTGCATTATTTTTGATTGTAACATTGTGGCAACAATTGCCTGAAAATGTGGCGCGGGGTCTTGAAACTCAGCCATCCGACTTCGGTCACCCCTGCCGACCACCCTCGAAAGCGGTAAGCCGATAGCCCATCACGGAAAAAGCGCCGGCTTTCGCCGACGCTTCTGATTCACCCGTCTCAAAACCGTATCAGCCCGCGTCGCGAACCCGTGCCAGCGCCGTCTCCAGCCGCGTGCGCGCTTCCGCGAACTCCGCCAGCTTTTCGCGCTCTGCCGCCACGACATCCTCCGCTGCCTTGGCGACAAAGTTCGGGTTGGCGAGCTTCTTGTCGATGCGCGCCATCTCGTCCGCATTCTTGGCGAGATCCTTGGACAGACGCGCCTCCTCGGCCTTGAGGTCGATGAGGTCGCCGAGCGGCAGGCATGCTGTCGCCTCTCCGAGCACCAATTGCGCGGAGCCCCTGGGCGCGGCTGTGTCGAAGCCGACCTCGCCGATGCGCGCCAGCCTGCGAATTGCCGGATCGTGCCGCGCGACGCGTTCGCGCGTCATGGCATTCGCCCCCACCAGCACCAGAGGCGCGATCGCGGCGGCAGGCACGTTCATCTCGGACCGCACCGAACGAATGCCGGTGACGAGATCGACGAGCCAGTTGATTTCGGCAGCGGCTTCCGCGTCCTCGAAATCGGGCATCGGCCAGTCCGCGTGGCACAGCAGCGTTTCGCGGATCACGCCGCCGCCGGCTGTCTGTGCCCAGAGCTCCTCGGTCATGAACGGCATCATCGGATGCAGCAGCTTGTAAATCTCGTCGAGCACATAGGCCATGCACGCACGGCTTTCGGCCTTTCCCGCCTCGTCCTCGCCATTAAAGACGGGCTTCAGCAACTCGACATACCAGTCGCAGACGAGATTCCAGACGAAGCGATATGCGGCGCCCGCAGCCTCGTTGAACCGATAGCTCGTTATGCCGTCGGTGACCTGCGCGGTCGCACGCGACAATTCCGTCAGGATCCAGCGGTTGACCGTGAGCTTCGCGTTCTCGGGGCGGAAGTTGGCGTCATGCGCCACGCCGTTCATCTCGCCGAACCGCGTCGCGTTCCAGAGCTTGGTTCCGAAGTTGCGATAGCCCGCCACGCGCGCGGGATCGAGCTTCACGTCGCGCCCTTGTGCCGCCATGATCGACAGCGTGAAGCGCAGCGCGTCGGCCCCGTATTCGTCGACCAGTTCCAGCGGGTCGATGACGTTGCCCTTGGACTTCGACATCTTGGCGCCGTTCTTGTCGCGAACCAGCGCATGCACGTAGACGGTGTGGAACGGCTCCTCCTTCATGAAGTGGAGGCCCATCATCATCATGCGGGCAACCCAGAAGAAGATGATGTCGAAGCCGGTCACCAGAACGTCGGTCTGGTAGTAGGTGTCGAGTTCCTTGGTCTTTTGCGGCCAGCCCAGCGTCGAAAACGGCCAGAGAGCGGACGAGAACCAGGTGTCCAGAACATCCTCGTCACGGGTCAGGATTTCGCCCGGCTCGAAGTTCTCCAATTTCTCCTCGACCCACGCCTTCCACGGCGTGTCGACGGCGAGATAATACTCGACCGCGACGTCCAGCGCTTCCTTCTCGCTGCGCGCGACGAAGACGTGGCCGTCCGGGCCGTACCAGGCCGGAATCTGGTGGCCCCACCACAATTGGCGCGACACGCACCAGGGCTGGATGTTCTCCATCCACTCGAAATAGGTCTTCTCCCAGTTCTTCGGGACGAAGTTCGTGCGGCCCTCGCGGACGCTGGCAATCGCCGGCTGGGCGAGCGTCTTGGCGTCGACATACCACTGGTCGGTCAGGAAAGGCTCGATCGGCACGCCGCCGCGGTCGCCATGCGGCACGGCGTGCCGGTGCGGCTCGACCTTGTCTAGGTAGCCGCCCTCTTCCATGATCTGCACGATCAGCTTGCGCGCCTCGAATCGATCCAGCCCGTGAAGCTGCGCCCAGACGGCCTGACGCAAATCCGTCGCCTCGACGCCTTCGAGAAAGTCGTCATTGTCGAGGATGTTGATGGTCGCATCCTGGTTGAGGATGCTCACCATGCGCAGATGATGGCGCTTGCCGACCTCGAAATCGTTAAAATCGTGGGCCGGCGTCATCTTGACCGCGCCCGTGCCCTTTTCGGGATCGGAATAGTCGTCGGCGACGATCGGAATCTTGCGGCCGACGATCGGGAGGACGACATTCGTGCCGACGAGCGCCGTATAGCGCTCATCCTCCGGGTGCACTGCGACGCCGGTATCGCCCAGCATCGTTTCCGGCCGCGTCGTCGCAACCGTGACGTAGGTCGACGGGTCGAGCGGATCGTAGGTCTTGCCTTCGATGGGATAGCGGAAATGCCAGAGATTTCCGTTCATCTCGACCTGCTCGACCTCAAGGTCCGAGATCGCGGTGAGAAGCTTGGGGTCCCAGTTGACGAGGCGCTTGTCCTTGTAGATCAGCCCCTGCTCGTAGAGCGTGACGAAGACCTCGAGAACGGCTTCGGACAGGCCCTCGTCCATGGTGAAGCGCTCGCGGCCCCAATCGCAGGACGCACCCAGCCGCTTCAACTGGTTGAAGATCATGCCGCCCGATTCGGACTTCCACTCCCAGACCTTGTCGATGAACTGCTCGCGCGTGAGGTCACGGCGATGGATCTGCTGCTCGGTCAATTTGCGCTCGACGACCATCTGGGTCGCGATGCCGGCATGATCCATGCCCGGCTGCCACAGCACGTTCTTGCCGCGCATGCGCTCGAAGCGGACCAGAATGTCCTGCAGCGTGTTGTTGAGCGCATGGCCCATATGCAGCGAGCCGGTAACGTTCGGCGGCGGGATCACGATCGTGAACGCCTCGGCGCCCGGCTTCGATCCGGCGCCGGCGGCGAACGCGTCCGCATCCTCCCAGGCTTTGGCGATCCGGGGTTCGACCGCGTTGGAATCGTAGGTCTTCTCGAGCATGGAAAACGTCCGCAATCTCAGGGAATTCGTGGGCCGGTGTAAACCGGATGGGTCGTGCCGAGTCAACTGGGGCGGTTGATCCGCGCCGGCAAGAGCGTATATACAATGTAAAAGCAACGTATATAAGGGCACGCACCATGGCTCTCTCCATACGAGACAAAGCAACTGACGCCGCCGTGCGCCGCTTGGCCGAACTCAGGGGCAAGGGTTTGACGGAAACCATTCGCGAGGCGATCGAGAATGAACTGCGTCGTTCGGAAGAAGGAATTCCGCTGATCGAGAAGATCAAGGCGTTGCAGGATGAGTTCGCCAAATACCCCAAGACAGGAAATGAAGCCGACAAAGCTTTTTTTGACGAACTGAGCGGCGATCTCTGATGTTCGTCGATGCGTCGGCCATCATAGCCATCATAGCGAAAGAACCTGGCTGGGAATCACTATTCGGCCGAATGGCAAGCGCGAACACTATTTATGTCTCCGCCATCAGCATTTGGGAGGCAGTGAGAGGCTTGCATCGGAAAGCCGACATCCCGTTGGACAACACGGAGGAAATGGTTCGCCATCTCCTAACCCGGTTTCGGTTGGAAACGGTCAGCATCGACGATGTGATCGGCCGCGAAGCACTGCGCGCATCCCGGCTCTTCGGTAAAGGGCATCACTCGGCAGCTTTGAATATGGGCGACTGCTTCGCCTATGCCTGCGCCAAAACCCTGGATATCCCCCTTTTGTGCAAGGGGGATGATTTCCCCAGGACGGACATCACGCTCGCGTAGCGCGGTTCAGCCCTGCCCGCCGCGTGCGACGCGCTCGATTTCCTCGCGCACCAGCTTTTCCACCAGCGTCGGAAGATTGTTGTCGAGCCAGTCCTGCAGCATCGGACGCAGCATCTCCTCGGCCATCTCGTCGAAGGAGCGGCGGCGGCTCGCGGCAAAGGCTTCGGACAACTCGCCGAACGCGGCCGCGACCTGACGCCCCGTCTGGTCGGATATGATGGCCGAGCGCGCGTCTCCGGCCGATGGCGCGGGGGCCGGCTTCTCAGCGACGAATACCGGCTCGACGCGCGCGTCGAATGGCGCGTCTTCGGGAAGTGATTCGGGCGCGTCGCGCTCGTTTTCAAGCGTCGATTGATATGAGCCGAAGTCCGGCTTCGACGCGGTGTTGAAGGCATGGATTTCGGCAGCCTTCGGCTCGGGCGTGACGGGTGGTACAACCGCGACCGATGCCTGGATATCGGCCATAGACATGGATGGTCGGGCCGGCTCCGGATTGATCTCCACGTCGTCGAGTTCGGCGCGAAACGCCTCGATTTCGCTCTCAGGCGGCATATCGTCCACGCCAACTGCGGCGGGCTCGGCATCGAGTTTGGCCAAATCTTCAGCGCCGGGCTGCTGGACGGTGTCGCTGTCCTCAATGATCCGTCGGATCGAAGCGAGAATCTCCTCCATGGAAGGTTCCCGCTGTGCGCTGCCAGTCTGTCCCATTGTCACGTCCGCCGCCTCATGTGACCCGATTTCCGGTCCCGCCGATGCCCCGTACATCGACCGAATCATGCATCAGGCTAGACGACATGGCGTATCGAGAGAATCCCCCGCCGAGAACAGACGCAGCTTTCGCACAAGTTTGGCGGCGCCGGTGGCGCTGCCCGTCCGGGCTCAGCGTCCGTCCGGGGTCTTGAGGCCGATCCACTTGTCCTTGACGGCGTCGTAATGCTCTTCGACGCGATAGACCTCGACATTGAGGCCGAGGCGCTGCGGCGTCAGATAGCCGATCGACGAGAGGATCGCATAGCTCGCGGCGATGACGTCACGCTCTGCGGAGGCGAGATTGATCTGCGCAGCAATCACGTCGGCCTGCGCGTTCAGGACGTCAAGCGTGGTGCGCTGGCCCACATTGCGCTCTTCGCTGACGCCGTTCAGCGCAAGCTGGGCGGCAGAAACGAGCTCGCGGTTCGCCGAGACGACCTGCTGGCCTGCAATGTACTGCGTCCACGCGGCCGTGATCGCCTGCCGCACCGTGTCACGCGCCACGTCGACTTCGATGCGCGCCTGGCCGAGGGTTTCCTTCGACTGGCGAACCTGCGCCGACACGCGGCCGCCCTGATAGATCGGGATCGTCAGGTTGAGACCGACCGAAGCCTGATCCGTCGTGCCGTCCTGCGAACTGGTGCCGCCGCCCACGCCAGGCAGGTTCGAATCACGGAAGCTTCGCGACACGCCGGCCTGAGCGCTGACCTGCGGCAGAAGCGTGCCTTCCGTTGCCTTCACCTGAAACGCGGCCGCATCGACCAGATGCTGGTTTGCCTTGATGACGGGGTGTTCCACGAGGCCGATCCCAAAGGCGGCCTCGATGCTGTTCGGGAGCAAACGCCCAAGCGGCCTCGCGCCTTCGAGACGGCCCGGCGCATCGCCGACGATCTGGCGGTACAGCGCTTCGCTGACCTGCACCTGTGCGCGCGCCGCGCTCAACTGGGCGACTGCCGCTGCCTGCTGGGCCTGCGACTGCGCCACGTCGGTGCGGGTGCCTTCACCCACTTCGAAGCGCGAGTTGGCCGCACGCACCTGCTCGCCGAGGAAGTCCAGATTGCGCTCGCGAAACACAGCGATCTGGCGGTCGCGCAGCACATCGACATAGGCCGAGGCGGCATTGAAGAGAATATTCTGCTCGGTATTGCGCAGGCTTTCGTTGGAAGCGAAGACGCGCGATTCGGCGGATCGGACATTGTTCAGCGTCTGGAACCCGTCGAACAGCGACTGCTGGATCTGGACGCCGAACGACCCCGTGGTGATTTCGACACCGGACTGCGTCTGGTAGTTCAAGCTGCCCGTCGCACCGATGACCGGCCGCCAGCCCGACTTCGCGATCGCGACACCCTCATCGGTCACGCGAACACCGGCACGGGCCGAGTTCAGGCTGGAATTGTTGGAATAAGCCTTTGCCAGGGCACCATGGATCGATTCCGCCATCGCCGACGGCGAGGCCAGCATGGCTCCGGACATGAGCAGCGCTGCGACTAGACGATTGCGAACGAAAGACACGACCACCTCATATGCATCTCGATGTGACTTGCCTTGATGCAACCCAACCGAATCAAATCATGCCGGAAACCGGCGTGCAATCCCCTCCACATGGCACTGCCGAGGCCAGCACCACACCCTTCGCGGCGGACGCTACACCAATTCGCCGCGGGGTACCGTTACACATTGGTAACAATTCAGGACTTTTTACTCACCGGAATCAGAAATGGAATGCGGCGGCGCGACGGAACTCTGCGAGCGGCTTTACAGAGGCATCGAAGGCATGGCGGCTCGACACGAGCCCCTCTTCCTTCACGTACAGCGTCGCCCGGCCAGGATTTCCTTCACCCACGATGGCGACAAGACGCCCGCCATCCTTGAGCTGGTCGAGCAGCGCCTGCGACACGGCGTCAACGGCGCCTTCCAGCACGATGACGTCGTAGGGCGCTTCGGCTGCATGCCCCTCGGCCAGCGGCCCTTCGACGACCGCGACGTTCTCATAGCCATGGCCCGACAGCGCCGTATTGGCCTGTGCGGCGAGGGCTGCGTCGCTTTCCAGCGCCACGACGAAACTTGCCATGCGCGACAGCACGGCGCTCGAATATCCGGCGCCGCAGCCGACATCCAGCACGAAGTCGCCGGGACGAATCTTGGCGAGCTGAATCAGCTTGGCAAAGGGCGACGGCTCCATCAGGTATCGCGCGGGGCGGCCATCCCCGGCTGCCGCGATCTCGACGTCCTCGTCGATATAGGCAAGAAGACGACGGCCAGCCGGAACGAACTCTTCGCGCGGCACGCTCAGCATCGCATCGATGATTGC
Organism: Mesorhizobium sp. CAU 1732; assembly: GCF_039888675.1. NCBI lineage: Bacteria > Pseudomonadati > Pseudomonadota > Alphaproteobacteria > Hyphomicrobiales > Phyllobacteriaceae > Mesorhizobium > Mesorhizobium sp. CAU 1732. The sequence continues at coordinate 2,029,169 of NZ_JBDQQR010000001.1, read as the reverse complement.
GGCGTCGGTCACGTCCGTCGTGCGAACCTGGCCATCGACCATCTTGACGCGTAGTTCGTGGAAATCAGCCGTCATGCATCACCCGCCCCGCGCCAGCGGCGCGCGCTTCATGGAAAGATCGCTCTGAAAATGATGGAGGCCTCGCCCGGAATCGAACCGGGGTGCAAGGATTTGCAGTCCTCTGCGTAACCACTCCGCCACGAGGCCTCATCGCACAGGGCGTTCTATGGCGCCTCAATAGGTTGCGGCAAAATTGCCGTCAAGCCGCCCGGCTCCTTTCGCAAAACTTTCCTTCGACATCGTTCCAGAGAGGTAACGATGGGCGTCACCCTTTCGGCGCGACCGTTCTGCCCGGATGGCAGTCACTCGCCTCGGTTGCGCCGCCGGCCGCGCTTGTTGCCCCACCAGACTTCCGAGCGCCGGCGCCAGCGCCGGACCATGGCGAATTCATAGGACAGCACGACCAGGCCGAGGGGAATCATCCAAAACCCCAGGATCGGCAGGAATCCCAAAATTCCGCCGATCAGCAGCAGGACGCCGATGACGATCCGCCACAGGCGCGAGCGCGGCATCACGAATGTTCGGCCCAGAATCGTGATGCTGCGCGTCGGCTGCTCGCGAAAATCGTCCGTTTCGTTCATCGTCTTGCCGTTTCCATCATCCATGATCGCCGGGTCACAACGTACCTGACCACGCACCGGGGGTGCGACATATGATGCGCGCACTATGCAAACGCCATAAGTCGTACACATGCCATCGCAAAAAATCGACGAAAGGCGCTTTGCAAACCGGAATACTGTTTGCTATAGGCAGCCACGTTCACACGAGCAGCTGTTCCCCGGTAGCTCAGTGGTAGAGCAACCGGCTGTTAACCGGTTGGTCGCTGGTTCGAATCCGGCCCGGGGAGCCACTTTTTCCGAAAATCCCGAGACATGGCGCAGCGCATCTCAGCCTGCGCATCGGTCTTTTGGCGTGTCCATCATTCAATTGCATGATGTGCGGGGCTGCGTGGTGCCTATTGTGGCCAGATCGTTGTCGATCCTACGGAGCAAGCATGTATGTTGTCGTTGAGCCGGCCAAGCGTCCGGGCAGGCGCCGGGAAATATTCAACCGTCCCGTTGCAAGTACCGATCTCGATCTGGAAGATGGCGTCCTGATGCTGTCCATCGTGGCGACAGGGTATCATTCTGACGGCTCGACCTACCGATTCACGATCGGCCTGACGCGGCGCGATGTCGAACACGTATTGGATGCAGTTCCCGCGGTCTCGGCTGAACACGCGGCGCGCGGACCGCGACGCGAACGTGTTGCCTGACGCTTCGCACGTGCGCGTGTTCACCGCCCCCTGATTGCGGCAGGCCGGTCCGAACGCGCGGATCGCATCCTGCTGCTCGCCTCCCCCCGCATCCTCGGTCACGTGTTCAGTCCGATTCTGCTCCCTGCCTGCGCATCCACGAGACGGAACGAGGCGAATCGCTGCTGCCGGCGCCCTTCATCGGCCACGCCTCGCATCTGGACGATCGGTCGTTAGCCGTCTGCCTCTTGAAGTTCCCCCTGATGACGTGGAAGATTGTCGCAGGCATTCACCGCGAGCCGAGGAGGCTCTGGGTGAAGGGAGCGCGCGTCCATCGCAGCCCGCCGGCGCCGAAGACCGCGCGCTACCGCGATGAAGCAGGCGCGTTCGTGCCAGGCGAATGATCCTGAACGAGGCTTGTCCGGAGGGGCGGTTGGCACGATGACAGGTATTGGGAAGACGGAACACGACAAGTCGGTCTCCAACGGCGCCGACGTGATACATCTGAACCGCGAGAATTTTTCAGAGGCGACGAGGGCATTGCCGGCGCGGGCGCGCATGATGCTGTCCGTCGCCATGGAAATCCCGCGCGGATCGCTGACGGTCAGAACGCCGGAGGGCCTCGCCCTCAAGGTCGGCGGCACGGGTCCCGGCCCCGACGCGGAGATCATCCTGAAGAACTGGAACCTGCCCGGTCGCGCGTTTTCCGGCGCGACGATCGGCGTTGCGGAATCCTACATGGACGGCGATTGGGAAAGCCCCGACGTCACCTCGTTCCTGGAACTGTTCGTCGTCAACGAAGACGCCGGCGAGACGGTCGCAGGCGGTGCGAACTGGCTGCTCACCACGATCCAGCGCCTCCGACACTGGCTGAACGAGAACACGCGCTCCGGCTCGAAGAAGAACATTTCCGCCCATTACGATCTGGGCAACGCTTTCTACAAGCAGTGGCTCGACCCGACGATGACCTATTCGTCGGCGCTCTACTCGACCGGCGCGAACGATCTGGAGAGCGCGCAGACCGCGAAATACCGTGCGCTGGCGCAGGATACCAATATAGGTCAGGGCGACCATGTGCTCGAGATCGGATGCGGATGGGGCGGATTCGCCGAATTCGCCGCGCGCGAGATCGGCTGCAAGGTGACCGGCCTGACGATCAGCCGCGAGCAGCACGACTTCGCCAGGGCACGCATCCAGAAGGCCGGCCTGTCGGACCTCGTCGACATCAAGTTCCAGGACTATCGCGACGAAACCGGCAAATACGACCGCGTCGCATCGATCGAGATGTTCGAGGCGGTGGGCGAGCGCTACTGGCCGGTGTTCTTCGGCAAGGTGAAGGATTGCCTCAAGGCGGGTGGGACGGCCGGTTTGCAGATCATCACCATCAAGGAAGACGCCTATCCGCGCTATCGCGCGCGGCCCGACTTCATCCAGCGCTATGTGTTTCCGGGCGGCATGCTGCCGACGCCGTCGATCCTCAAGCGCCTCGGCGCCGATCAGGGCCTGACCTTCGCGCGCGAACGAATCTTCCCGCAGGATTATGCGCGCACGCTCGCCGAATGGCGGACCCGCTTCTGGGGCTCGTGGGAAAAGATCGTCCCACTTGGTTTCGACGACCGGTTCAGGCGGCTGTGGGAGTTCTACCTGCACTATTGCGAGGCAGGCTTCCGCGCCGAATATATCGACGTGCGGCAGGTAGTCTATAAGGCCTGAGGCTGGTTTGGCGGCGTCAAAGCGCGCCGGCGACGATGTAGAGCCCCATCAGCAGGATGCCGATGAAAAAGACGCGGCGGAACATCGTTTCCGACAGCCGTCCGCGTACGGCCTGACCCAACATCATCCCGCCGATGGCCGGCACGACGGCAAGCGCCGAGGTCCAGCCGAGATCGGCGCTCAGGAGCCCGCTTCCGCCCAACGCGATGGCGAGAGCCAGCGTCGACAGGGCAAACAGCATGCCCATCGCCTGAACCAGCATGTCGCGCGGCAGACCGATCGCCTGCAGGAACATGACGCCCGGCACGACGAAGGAGCCGGTCATTCCCGTCAGAACGCCGTTGGTCGCCCCGATCACCGGCCCGGCCCACACTTCATGACGAGCGGGAACCGCGATCCGGATGCCGGCGAGATTGACGACAGCGTAGACGATCAGCAGACACCCGAGCATTGCCGACAGGATCGACACGTCGAGCCGCGTCAGGGCCAGCGCGCCGATCCATACGGTGACGGTGGCCATCACGAGAAACGGCCATATGCGCATGGTAATGGCGCGAAAGTTTCCGCCGACAAGCGCCTGCCAGACATTCGTCACAAAGGACGGCACCAGCAGCAGGGCCATCGCCTGCGGCAAGCCCATCGTCGCGGTGAGGAGCGCGAGGCTGACGGTCGGCAGGCCGAGGCCGATGACCCCCTTCACCAGCCCTGCCAGCAGGAACGTGCCCGCCACGATCGCAAGCGTCACCGGATCGAGCGCCATCCTCTGTCCTCCATCCGGCTCTTCACACAGGCCGGCAGAGCGATGTTACAGCGTGATGCGGTACTTTGAGAAGCCTTCCGCGCCCTCGCCTGCCGCCTCGATCGTCACGCCCTTCACGTCGGCAATGAACGTCTCGGCTTTCGGTCCGGTCTCGAAGATGACGGTCGCTCCTTCGACCGGCGCAAACGTCCAGTTGGCGTCGGCCGATGGGTTGATCGTTCCCTGTTCCACGATGTAGCGCACGATGACGTCGCGGTTGGTGTCCGGCGCCTCGAAGATCAGCTTGGAGGCATCGATGTCCGGGAAACCGCCGCCGCCGCCGGCGCGATAATTGTTCGTGGCGACGACGAAACGCGCTTGCGGATCGATCGGCTGGCCGTCGAACATGAGATCGACGATCCGGTTCGAATCGGCGTTGATGACCGCGCCTTCGCTGTCGTATTTCGCCGGTTTCGAGAGGTCGATCTTGTAGGTCACGCCGTCGATGACGTCGAAATTGTAGGACGGGAATCCGGGATTGATCAGCACCTGGTCGGCCTTGCCGGGGTTGACCTGGTTGAAGATGCCGGACGACATCTCCAGCCATTCCTTCACCTGCGTACCGGTGATCGCAACCGCCTGCACTGTGTTCGGATAGAGGTAGAGGTCGGCGACGTTCCTGATCGCGACATCGCCCGCCGGCACGTCCGTGTAATAGTCCGGCCCGCCACGTCCGCCGGCCTTGAAGGGCGCGGCAGCCGACAGAACCGGCAAATCCTTGTACTCCGTCTCCTTCAGCATGTCGGTGATGTACCAGATCTGCGCCTGGCTCACGATCTGCACCGAAGGATCGTCGGCGACCAATGCGAAATAGGAATGCAGCGGCGCGGACGTCTTGCCGACGGGCGTGCGCACATAGGCGAGCGTCGCCTCGTGCTCTTCCTTAGCCGCGGCCTCCACCTCCGGCTTGCTCTCGACCAGCGCAGAAGTCTTGCCGTCGACGCGCTGCGAGATCGGGCGCGCCTCGCTGGTCGAACCGACCACGCGCCATGCATTTCCGTCGCGCTCCAGCATCAGGTCGATCAGGCCGAGATGCGAACCCCAGAAGCCGCCCATGACGGCCGGCTTGCCGCCGATCGTGCCGGCGCCGTTGTCGAGGCCTTCGACGCCGTCGAATTTCGGGCCCGGAAAATCGAGATGGCTGTGGCCGGTGACGATCGCGTCGATGCCCTCGATCCCCGCCAGAAGGATTGATGCGTTTTCGAGGTTCTCCTCATATTTCGGCGTGCCCATGCCCGAGTGGGACAGCGCGATGATGATATCCGCGCCCTCCTCCTTCATCTGCGGCACCCAGGCCTCGGCCGACTTGACGATGTCGCGCGCCGCCGCCTTGCCGACGAGATGGCGCGAATCCCAGCTCATGATCTGCGGCGGGACGAAGCCGATGAGGCCGATGCGGATCTGGTGGTCGGACCCGGCGCCGTCCTGCAGCATCTTGTCCACGATGACATAAGGCTTGAGGAACAGATCGTCGTCGCGGGCGCTTGCGGCCAGTTCGCCCTTGGTCACGTTCGCACAGACGACGGGGAAGTCGGCGCCCGCGATCGTGTTCATCATGAAGTCGAGGCCGTAACTGAACTCGTGATTGCCCAGCGTCGACGCGTCGTAGCCGAGCACGTTCATCGCCTTGATCACCGGATGGACGTCGCCCGCCTTCATGCCGCGCTCATAGGCGATGTAGTCGCCCATCGGGTTGCCCTGAAGGAAGTCGCCATTGTCGACCAGCATGGCGTTGGTCGCCTCGTCGCGGATCTGATCGATGATCGATGCCGTCCGCGACAGACCCATCGTGTCGTTCGGCTTGTCGCCGTAATAGTCGTACGGATAGACGTGAACGTGCAGATCCGTCGTTTCCATGATGCGCAGATGCGCCTGATTCGCCTGGGCACGCGCCGAAAACGGGTGCAGCACGATAAAGGCCCCGGTGGCGGCGGACCCCGCCAGGAAGGTGCGTCGTGACATGGGCGGGATCATCGCGGTCATGAGGGTTCTCCGTCTGGGGGCGATCTCGTCGTGGCCTGAGACGCGCAAGTCTTGCCCCTGACACCCCGCCAGTCCAGCAATTTATCGTAACAGCGCTGTGACATAACGAGGAGACGCGTAGCGGTTTGACCGTCGCACTTTAGACGTCTCAGGCAGCGTGCCGCTTGCCCGTCATCTCGAAGCCTATCGCCTTCATCACCGCCAAAGTGGTTTCGAGCGTCGGATTGCCATTCTCGCTGAGCGATTTGTAAAGCTGCTCGCGCGCAAGTCCCGTTTCACGCGCGATCTTCGTCATGCCCTTGACGCGGGCAACGACGCCAAGCGCCTTTGCAATGTAGCGCGCGTCGCCGGTTTCGAATGCGTCGCCGAGAAAAATCTCGATCGCCTCATCGGACTTCAGCGCCTCGGCGGGATCATAGTCGTAGAGCTTTTCTGCCATTCTAGTCGTCCCATTCGGCGGCGAGTTGGATCGCTGCTCTGATGTCTCGGTCTTGCGTGCCTTTGTCGCCGCCGCAAAGCAAAACAATGATTTCCTCGCCTCGCCGCTGAAAGTAGATGCGATAGCCGGGGCCATAGTGAATTCGAAGCTCACTGATTCCCGAACCGACCGGCGACGCATCTCCGGCAAGGCCATTGGCGAGACGGAATAGGCGAGCCGCGATCATTGCCCTCGCATTCCGATCCTTGAGTTTTCGCTCCCATTTGCGGAAAGTCTCGGTTTGCTTAAGCCGGATCATTCCTGAGTGTAATTCTTAAATCACACCCGGTCAAATTACCGGCACTTTTGACTGCCCATCCAGCGCCTCACGCCATCTCCGGCTTCATGCCGATATTCGTCCGGTCGATCACCTCTCTCAACGCAAAGGACGAGTTGATCTTGGTCACGTGCGGCATCGCCGTCAGCCACTCCTTGTGGATGCGCTCGTAGTCCTCCAGATCGCGCGCGGCGATGCGGACGATGTAGTCATATTCGCCCGACATCAGATGGCAGGACAAAACGTTCGGGCAGCGCCTAACCGCCGCCTCGAACTCGCTCAGCGTCTTTTCGAACTGCCCCGACAGCGAGATATGCACGATCGCCGTCATCTTGTGCCCGAGAGCCGCATTCGACAGACGCGCGTGGTAGCCGCGGATCACGCCGTCCTTCTCCAGCCCGTCCAGACGGCGCGAACAGGCCGATTGCGACAGCCCGACCTTCTCGGCCAGGGCCGCATTCGACATGCGACCGTCCTTCTGAAGCGCTTCGAGAATGGCGATATCGATCCTGTCGAGCGGCATAGACGCTGTTTCCTTCGAATTTTGACCCTTTGAACGCAACCATATGCGGTTTCGACGCCTTCGCACAGCCCGATACGCAAACACGTTCGGCGCATGCCGTGTTACCCATGCGTTACTGTGCGAAACTGATCGACGATGAGGAGGAGCGTCCATGCGCGTCGGCTGCCCGAAGGAAATCAAGAACCACGAATACCGTGTCGGCCTGACACCGGGCTCCGTTCGCGAATATGTCGCGCATGGTCATGACGTTCTGGTCGAAACCGGTGCCGGTGCCGGCATCGGCGCCGACGATGCCGCCTACATGGCCGCCGGCGCCCAGATCGCCAAAACCGCGGCCGAAGTGTTCACCCGCTCCGACATGATCGTGAAGGTCAAGGAACCGCAGCCCGGCGAATGGGCCCAGTTGCGCGAAGGCCAGATCCTCTACACCTACCTCCACCTCGCTCCCGATCCGGAACAGACCAAGGGCCTCGTCAATTCCGGTGTCACGGCGATGGCCTATGAGACGGTCACGGACGATCGCGGCGGGCTGCCGCTTCTCGCGCCCATGTCCGAAGTCGCCGGACGCCTTGCCATCCAGGCCGGCGCAACCGCGCTTCAGAAGGCCAATGGCGGACGTGGCGTGCTTCTCGGCGGCGTGCCGGGCGTTCTGCCGGGCAAGGTTGCCGTCATCGGCGGCGGCGTTGTCGGCCTGCATGCGGCGAAGATGGCCGTTGGCCTCGGCGCGGACGTCACCATCATCGATCGCTCGATCCCGCGCCTGCGCCAGCTCGACGACATCTTCAACGGCCGCGTCCACACGCGCTATTCGACGGTCGAGGCGCTCGAGGACGAGTGTTTCTCCGCCGATGTCATCGTCGGTGCCGTGCTGATCCCTGGCGCGGCAGCGCCGAAGCTGGTCAGCCGCGAGATGCTGTCGGGCATGAAGAAGGGCGCGGTCCTCGTCGATGTCGCGATCGACCAGGGCGGATGCTTCGAGACCAGCCATGCCACGACCCATGCGGACCCGACCTACGAAGTCGATGGCGTGATCCATTACTGCGTCGCCAATATGCCGGGCGCGGTGCCGGTGACCTCGGCGCACGCACTCAACAACGCCACGCTGCATTACGGCCTGCAACTGGCAAACCGTGGCATCAAGGCGATCCTCGACGACGCCCATCTGCGCAACGGCCTCAACGTCCACAAGGGCCGCATCACCAACCGTGCCGTGGCCGAAGCGCTGGGCTACGAGATGGCGGAGCCGAAAGTCGTGCTCGCCGCCTGACGGCCGTTTCCGATTCGCGCATCCTCCCGCGCGACATGGCCCGCCGGTCTCATCACCGGCGGGCCTTTTTTGTCCCCATGAAGTGTCACACGCGCTTCAAGCGCAGCTTGTAACGCGTCCGGGTTCACGAATTTCAAAGGAACCCGAATGACCATTTCCCGCCCCAGTATGCTCGCCGCAGCGTTTTCCATCGCCCTCCCTGCCCTTGCCGGCGCGCAGGAATACGTCTCGCCCTTCGCCTATCCGCAGCCGGAGGACACGGCCGAGTTCTTCACCGTCATCGAAATCCCCCAGGGCAGCATGACGAAGTACGAGATCGATGCCGAGACGGGACACATCATCGTCGACCGCTACCAGTCGATGCCGGTCGTCTATCCCGCGAATTACGGCTCCATCCCGAGCTCGCTCGGCGGCGATGGCGATCCGCTCGACGCAATCGTCTATTCCCGCGAGCCGATCGTTCCGGGCGCCATCATTCGCGTCCGCGCCGTGGGCGTGCTCAAGATGATCGATGGCGGTGAGCAGGACGACAAGATCGTGGCCGTGCCGACCACCGACATCGACCCGACCTATGACGCCATCCAGACGCTGGAAGATCTGCCGGCCATCGAGCGTGATCGCCTCGAAGCCTTCTTCCGCGTCTACAAGCAGTTGCCCGAAGGGCGCAAGGTCGTGGAACTCGGCGGCTTCGACACAGCCGAAACCGCGCGCGCCCTCGTCACGCAAGCGATCGAAGCCTACCGCCAGCAGGGCCAGTAGACGTCATTCGTCTTCTCTCCCGCCGTGCATTTTACGCTGCGGGAGAGGAAGTCGCCGGAGCCTCGTCCCGCTCGATGCGCAACTGGTAGCAATTGTTGCGCGCCGAGCGCATGTGGATGTAGGCGACGTCGTCCCGCTCGAACAGTTCGTGCGCGCGACCGCAGATCTTGTGCGTCGGGATCACCCCACCCGTTCCATAGACGATCCGATCATCAGGACCGTAGCCGCGCAGGATATAGTCCGGCGTCGCGCGGAACATCGGCGACAGGACGTCGCCTTCAGGCGCCCGCTCGCATTCGTCGGCGTGAAGGAAGACAGGTCCGGTTTCGGCGTAAGGTTGAAGCGTCGAAAACGGGCGGTATGCCAGCACCAGATAATCCTGCCCCGCCTCGACATGGCGCAGGCAGTGCCGGCACGGAATGCCCGAGCCATCCGATGTCTTTTGCTCCGGCGCATGGCCGTAAGCGTCCGGCTCACCGCGCTGGAACGCGCGCGCTTGATTGGTCGGCATTGCGAGAAAGCGGATCAGGCCCATCGTGGTCTCCATCGCGAAAATGATGACCGACCTTGCGTCCGCAGGCGGCATGCCGCCACCCGAAACACGCCTTCAAAAGCCACGGCCCGCCAGCAGGGGATGCTGGCGGGCCGGGAAAACCACGCGGATGGAGGGACGGAAATCCGCGCGGCTGTTCGAAAGGGTTAGCGCAGGAACTCGTCGACACGGCGCAGCGTGACGCGCCTGTTTTGCCAGTTCTCCGCCTGCGTCTGGACGAGCAGATAGTCCTCGCCATAACCGACCGTCTCGATCGCACGCGACGGGATGTTGAACTCCCGGACCAGCACGCGCTTCAGCGAGTCGGCACGGCGCTCCGACAAGATGAGGTTGGAATGATCGGACCCCACCGCATCCGTATGGCCTTCGATCAGGATGCGCGTGCCCGGACGACGCTTGATGATCCGGTCCAGCGCATTGGCGATCTGCTCGACCTTGCCATATTGCGAATACGGGATTTCGGCCGAGCCGAAGGAGAAGTTGATCGATTGGATTTCGATCGACGGCGCGGCGCGGCGAAGCTCCGGCCGGCGCTTGAATTCGCGCACCGTGACACGCTCGTTCGGACGGACGCGCTTCTGCGGCGCGGCTTCCAGCTGGCGCATGATGCTGTCTGCCGACGGCATGGACGACTGCGCGGTGGCGAAGCCGGGAAGTGCTATGGCCGCGATGGTTGCGGCGATGAAAATGCGGCGGATCATTGGTCGTCTCCTTCAGACTGCGTCAGGCGATGCCTCGTTCGATACACCGACAATCGCAAATCCGAACTGAAACGAAGCTGAACGCGCTGTTGTCTGGCGTTCAGGAACCTTAACGCCGCCCCATCACGCCCAGGGCGTGACGCTTTCCTCGGAGAACGCGTAAGGCGAAAAGCCGATGCGCTGGTAGAGCTGGAGCGCGCGCGGGCTGTCGAGCGTGTTGGTGTGGATCACCAGACGCCGCGGCTGGTGCGCCCAACCGGCAAACACCGCTTCCGACAGGAAGAATTTTGCCAACCCCCTTCCCTGAAAATCGGGCGTCAGGCCGAAATACAAAACCTCCGCTTCCTCCGGCAAACGCGACAGGTCGAGCTCGAAGAAGCCCGCCGGCGAACCGTCTACGTACAGCACCTGGATTTCGGTGTGTTCCGCATGGATCGCCGCGGCCAATTCCCCGTCAGGTGTATCGCGCCGGAACAGCCAGTGATGCGCCTTTCCGACCTGCTCGTAGAGATACCGATAGAAGGCAAGCGGCATCGTCCGCGCGCGCATGACCGCCAGCCTCGGCCCCATCGGCATCTGCACGCGATGGGCAGGTGGCGCCAGCATTTCGAGATGCGTGATGCGGGCGCTCAGCGCCTTCGCTTCGCCAGTCTTGCGCGGCATATCAGTCGTTTCCGGTGACGACAGGCGTGTCGCTGAGGCCGCCCCATTCCGTCCACGAGCCGTCATAGAGACGGTTGTCCTCGTGACCGACCGAAGCGAGCGCCAGCGAAATCACCGCCGCCGTGACGCCCGAGCCGCACGAGGTCACCACCGACTTGGTCAAATCGACGCCCGCCGATTCAAGAACCTGGCGCAACTCGTTGACCGGAAGCAGTTTTCCGTCGCGCGACAGGCTGGTCGCGGGAACGTTGCGGGCGCCCGGCATGTGGCCGGAGCGTATGCCTGCGCGGGGCTCCGGGTCCGTACCGGCGAAACGGCCGGCTGGCCTTGCATCGGCGATCTGCACTGAGCCGCTGTCGACCACGTCGCGCATCTCACTGAGCGTGACCACACGGCCCGTGTCGTCCTCGACCTCGAAAAAGGTCGGCGCGATCTTCGTCGGCTCGGCCGTCACCGGCCGCCCCTCAGCCTTCCAGCGGTCGAAACCGCCATCGAGCATGTAAACGTCCCTCGCACCCATGGTCCGGAACATCCACCAGGCGCGCGGGCCGGAAAACATGCCCGGCCCGTCATAGACGACGATCGTGTCGGACCTGCTGATCCCCATCGACCCGGCGAACTGCGCGAAATGCGCCGGCGAAGGCATCGTGTGCGGGAGCGTCGCGCCCGGCTCCACGACGGTGTCGTGGTCGAAAAAGACGGCACCCGGAACATGCCCCGCATCATACTCGGCACGCGCATCGCGCTTTTGCGCGGGCAGATACCAGGACGCATCGACAATCGACAGTCCCGGCTTACCAAGCCGCTCCTGAAGCCAGTCTGCGGAAACGACGAAGGGACTTTTTTCGGCCATGGTCACACCCTGCTGATCGGTCACCCGATATCGCATATCCGCCGGCGAAACGAAATGTCGTCGCTCAGGATGCAGGCAGCGGGCCAAATCGGATTCGAAAGCGGCGGTTTTCGCGGCCTTTCTTTTCGATCTTGCCGATATGGATCTCGCCGATCTCGCCCGTGGAGGCGACATGCGTGCCGCCGCAGGGCTGGGTGTCGATCGCCCCGCCCTCGCCGATGCCGACGAGCCTGATCCGGCCGGTGCCGACGGGCGGGCGGACGTTCTTGGACTTCACCAGCCCCGGATTGGCCGCCAGTTCCTCGTCGGTGATCCAGCGCGTGAAGACGGGATGGTCGGCGCGGACGAGGTCCATCAGCCGGGCCGTCACGTCCTCCTTGGTGAATCCGGCGTCCGCAGCGTCGAAATCGACGCGGCTGTCCTCTTCGCTCACCGACGCGCCGGTGATCGGATAGGGACACACCACGGTCAGCAGATGGCAGGCGGTGTGCATGCGCATGAGCTTCAACCGGCGCTCCCAATCGATCGCGATCGTCAGCGTCTCGCCAAGCACGGGCACCGCCTCGCCGGCGGCGGGAACATGGATGATCTCGTCCTTGGTTTCGCCGGTGACCGTCGCGGCGATCGCGATCTTCGAACCGTCGGGGCGCTCGAAGAAGCCCGTATCGCCCGGCTGTCCGCCGGAGGTCGCGTAGAAAACCGTCCTGTCGAGCACGATCCCGCCGCGCTCGTTGACCGCGACGACCGTCGCCTCCGTCGATTGCAGGTATGCGTCGTCGCGAAACAGCGCCTCCGTCTTGAGCGCCATCAGGCGACCTCTTCGAAGGGCACGTCGATGTCGACCGGTTTCTCGATCCAGCCGGGAACGGGCAGGTTCTTGCCGCGCAGGAACTCCGGATTGAACAGCTTCGACTGGTAGCGGGTGCCGTAGTCGCACAGGATGGTCACGATCGTGTGGCCGGGTCCGAGGTCACGGGCGAGCCGGATCGCGCCTGCGATGTTGATGCCGCTCGAGCCGCCGAGGCAAAGCCCCTCCTCCTGCACCAGATCGAAGACGATCGGCAGCGCGTCCTCGTCGGGCACCTGGTAGGACAAGTCGGGCGCAAAGCCTTCGAGATTGGCCGTGATGCGGCCCTGCCCGATGCCTTCCGTGATCGACGAGCCCTCCGACTTCAGTTCGCCGGTCGTGTAGTAGCTGTAGAGCGCGGCGCCCAGCGGGTCCGCCAGCGCGATCTTGACCGCGTTGCTCTTGCCCTTGAGGCCAGTTGCGACGCCGGCGAGCGTACCGCCCGTGCCAACGGCGGAAACGAAGCCGTCAATCTTGCCTTCAGTCTGGTTCCAGATTTCGATGGCGGTGGTTTCGATATGGCCGTCGCGATTGGCGACATTGTCGAACTGGTTGGCCCAGATCGCACCGTTCGGCTCGGTCTTCGCAAGCCGTTCGGCGAGCCGGCCGGAAACCTTGATGTAGTTGTTCGGGTTCTTGTAGGGGACGGCCGGCACTTCGATCAGCTCGGCGCCCAGGAGACGCAGCGCGTCCTTCTTTTCCTGGCTCTGCGTGTCGGGGATCACGATCACGGTGCGGTAGCCGAGCGCCTTCGCCACGACGGTCAGGCCGATGCCCGTATTGCCTGCCGTGCCCTCGACGATCACGCCGCCCGGCCGCAGCAGGCCCTTCCGTTCCGCGTCGCGAATGATGAAGAGACCGGCGCGGTCCTTGACCGACTGGCCGGGGTTCATGAACTCTGCCTTGCCGAGGATTTCGCAGCCGGTCTCCTCCGATGCGCGCTTAAGGCGGATCAGCGGCGTATTGCCGATGACGTCGATCACCGAACTTGTCATGGGAATTTCCTCGTCACTGTGTTTCGCGCGACCCTAGAAACGGAAGCGACGGCTTTCAAGGTTGGATTTTCCAAGACAGCGTTCTATTTCGACAACGGATTGACGCACGCCGACCTTCCACCCATCACCAATAGCGACTACCACCCTCCAGACCGAACCAGCCTCGGATGACATCATGACGCTTTACAGGGCAACCCCCAGGGACGGCGCAGCCTGGATTACCGGCGCGAGCACCGGCTTGGGCCGCCAACTGGCGCTCGACCTTGCGAGGGAAGGCTATGTCGTCGCGGTCACGGCGCGCGATCTGGACAGGCTGGACACCCTGGCGGAAGAGGCTGCCAACCTGTCGGGCCGCATCGTGCCGTATCTGTGCGACGTCACGGACGAACAGGGCATGGATCGCATCGTCGCCAGGATAGAAGCCGATCTCGGGCCGATCGTTCTGGCCGTCTTCAACGCCGGCAATTACTACCCCTCCCATGGCGAGCGGCTCGAAACCTACAATTTCGTCTCGACGTTCCAGGTTAATCTCCTGGGCGTGATGTTCGGCCTCGTGCCGGTGGCCGACCGCATGCGCGATCGCGGTTTCGGCCAGATCGCGATCGTGGGCTCGGTGACGAGCTATTTCGGACTGCCGTCTGCCGCCGCCTATGGCGGGTCGAAAGCGGCCCTCAACGCCATCGCCCAGTCGCTGCGCTACGATTTCGACAAGCTCAACATCCGGCTGCAGATGGTCAATCCGGGCTTCATCGCGACGCCGCTGACCGACAAGAACAAGTTTCCGATGCCGGCCCTGATGCCGGTGGAAAAGGCCGCGCAACGCATGGCCGACGGATTTCGCACGGGCGGCTTCGAGATCACCTTCCCGCGCAGGCTGACCTGGGTTCTGAAGGTCATGAGCTATCTGCCCAACGAACTTCACTACCGCCTCATCCGGCGCATCACCGGATGGGACCAGCGCCAGTTCGGCCGCAAGCGCCGCTAAAGCATCGGACCGAAAGTGGAATCCGGTTTTGGGTTATTCCAATGCTCAAACAAAGAGATAGATCGCCACTCGTGCGTCCGTAAGGATGCACGGCGATCGAGCCCGCCGCGCGGTCCAAACCTGCTGGAAGGCTTGCGACGGCGCGGAGGTTTCGGCACTGTGCCGCCAGACTGGACCGGTCGGTGCCGGTTGCCAGCCCGCCGGAGAGACATGTGTTCCGTATCACCGCTATCCTCGTGACGCTCGCGCTTGCCGTGCTGCTCGCACTCTACCTGACAGGTCCGAGGGTGGACGCCGATACGACCGTCAGCTTCGACCCGACCGCCATCGGCCCTGACCCGCAGGCCTATATCGAGGCGGAGGAAGCCGATGTTCCCGGGCTGCGCCCCGACCTCGCGAAGGAAATCGTCTGGGCCTATCCGCAATCGCGCGCGAAGACCCCGCTCGCAATCGTCTATATCCACGGATTTTCGGCCTCAAAGGGCGAGCTTCGGCCGATGCCCGACAAGGTCGCGGCGGAGCTTGGCGCCAACCTTTTCTATACGCGCCTTGCCGGCCACGGCCGCGACGGTCCAGCGATGGCGGAGGCGACGGTCAACGCCTGGGTCAACGACTATGCCGAGGCCATCGCCATCGGCCGCGCGATCGGCGAAAAGGTGGTCGTCATCGCGACCTCGACCGGTGCCTCGCTCGCGACATGGGCGGCCACCGACCCCGAGCTTTCGCGCGATGTCATAGGCATGGTGCTGATATCGCCCAATTACGGCGTGCAGAACGCGGGCGCGTGGCTTCTGACGATGCCGTGGGGTGGCCAGATCGCCCATCTGGTCGCCGGCAGGGAGCGCGAATTTCAGCCGCGAAGCGAGGCGCATGGGCGCTACTGGACGACCCGCTATCCCACATCCGCGACCCTGCCGATGGCAGCGCTGACGGAATTGGCGCGGGCAGCACCCGTCGAGACGGTCGCGACCCCTGGCCTCTTCATCTTCTCCGATGCGGACAAGGTCGTTCAGCCGGAGCGGACACGCGCCATCGCCGAGCGCTGGGGGGCTGCGCACGAGACGATGATCGTGGAGGGTTCGGACGATCCCAACAACCACGTCATCGCCGGCGACGCGCTGTCGCCCTCCACCACGGCGCTGGTTGCCGGGCGGATCAGCGCGTGGATCGGCTCGCTTCAGCCGCGATAGCCTCGTCTACCTGCTCGGGCTTCGCGTCCCGCGCGAAGGAATAGATGACCAGGGAAAGCGCGAGCATCGCGGCGTAGAACCAGTACAGCGCCGCGTAGGCTGCGGCCGGGTCGCCCGGATCCGCACTCGCCGTCACCACGCCGCCGGTCGCGAACTGCATCAACCCCACGGTGCCGATCGAGAAGAAGTTGAGCAGCGTCATGCCCCGTCCGGTCAGGTGCGCCGGCAGGAACGCCCGGCCATGCGCCATGACGAGGCCGAAGCTCGAACCTGTCAGGCCGATCAGCATCAGGAGAATGGCGGCCGTGACGATGCCGGTGACGGGGTTGATCGCGATGAAGACGATGGTCACCAGAGCCAGGGCGTTTCCGACCATCGCAACCCATTTGCGGGTGCGGAAGACCGTGTCGAGCGGGCCGTAGATGAAGCTGCCCGCCACCATGGCAAGCGCCATGAACAGGGTCACCTGGCCGATCACAAGCGCGTCGGCGCCATAGACGTCGGCAAGGTAGGGGCCGGCCCAGAGGCCGCGAATGCCGGCTGCGGCTGCATAGTTGAGCCCGACGATCGGCAGGATCGGCCACAGCACCTTCAACTTGAGAAGTTCGACATAGCCGGCAAAGCCGTTGTCGCTGCTATGCTCGATCCGCGCCGGGTCGCGCACGAAGACCATGATCGCGGCTGCGGTCGCAAACGTGGCGACGGCGAGCCCCACGAGCACGGGCCGCCAGCCGAAGGCGTCCGCTGCCGTTGCCAGCGGCGACGCGCCGATGACGTTGCCCAGCGTGCCGAACCCGATCATCCATGAAATGAGAATCGCCAGCCGGGCCGGCGAATAGGTGCGCGCGAAGATGAAGACGGAAGCCATCAGCACCGGCGCGCAGCCGATGCCGATGAGCGCCATGGCCACGGTGACCATCCAGGGCGTTGTGGCTGATGCAAAGACAAGCGCGCCGCCGCCGCCGCATACCGCGAGCAGGACGGCTGCCGTTCGCTTCGGACCGTAACGGTCCAGCGAAACGCCGATGGCGAATTGGGAGAGTGCGAAGGTGATGAACCACGCGCCGGACGCGAAGGATAGCTCCGCCTTCGTCGCGCCGAGCTCGCTGATCAGCGATGGCGTCAGGACCGCAAGGAACGAGCGATAGAATTGCGACAGCACATAGGCGATCGCGAGTGCCGCCAAGCCGGCCATGAGCGTTTCCCGTCGTTTGTCTTTATTGGACGGCTCGAAGCAAGCCGACGGGAAACGCCTTAGTGGATCAGCAGGCCCGGCGCAATTGTGCCAGGCCCAACTTCAACTATGCCGCGCGTTCGGCGGGGCGACGTGCGCCCTGCGGCTTGCGCTTGCCGCGGAACGGCTTGTTGCCGGCCGGCTTGCCGGCGAAGCTGCGGTTGCCCGAGGGCTTGCCGCCAAAACGCTTCGGCTTGCGGTCCGAACGATCGTCGTTGGCCGCTTCCTGGCGTGGCGCATTCGGATCGCGCTTCTGCGGCGCCGGATCCGGCTGGTCCAGATGGCTGGCTGCAACCGGCAGCTTCATGCGGATGATGCGCTCGACCTGGCGCAGCTTGGCGTTCTCGCTCGGGTCGCACAGCGTGATGGCGATGCCGTCCGCGCCGTTGCGGCCGGTGCGGCCGATGCGGTGAACGTAGCTCTCCGCCTCGTCCGGCAGGTCGAAATTGACCACGTGGCTGATGCCCGGCACGTCGATGCCGCGTGCTGCGATATCGGTCGCGACGAGGATACGGACCTTGCCCTCGCGGAAGCCGTTCAGAGCGTTCTGGCGGGCGTTCTGCGACTTGTTGCCGTGGATGACGGCGGCCTTGAAGCCGTCGCGCTCGAGATCCTTGGTGACGCGGTCGGCGCCGTGCTTGGTGCGCGCGAAGATGAGCACGGAGCGCATCGCCTCGTCGGCCAGCATGTCGGACAGGATTTTGCGCTTCTGCTTGGTGCGCGCCATGACGATGCTCTGCACGATCTCGCCTGCGGTCGTGCCCTGCGGCGCGACTTCGACGCGCGCCGGATTCTTCAGGAGGCCTGCGGCAAGCTGCTCGATCTCATGCGGCATGGTGGCCGAGAACAGCGCCGTCTGGCGGTCCCTGTGGGTCGCCTTGGCGATGCGCTTCACGTCATGGATGAAGCCCATGTCGAGCATGCGGTCGGCTTCGTCGAGCACCAGGAACTTCGTGTCGACGAGGCTGATTTCGCCCTCGCGGACGAGGTCCGTCAGGCGGCCCGGCGTTGCGACGAGAATGTCGACGCCCTGCGCCATGCGCTTGACCTGCGAGAAGCGCGACACGCCACCGAGGACGAGCGCGGTCGATACGTGCAGCCCCTTGGAGAGGACGCGGATCGTCTCCTCGATCTGGACGGCCAGTTCGCGGGTCGGGGCCAGGATGAGCGCGCGGCAGGTGCGCGGAGCGCGCTTGGTGCCGAGGCCGACGATCTTGGCAAGGATCGGAAGGCTGAACGCAGCCGTCTTGCCGGAACCGGTCTGGGCGATGCCCAGAATGTCACGGCCCTGGAGCTGCGCGGGGATCGACTGAACCTGAATCGGCTTCGGCTCGGTAAAGCCCGCATTGTGCGTCGCCTTGAGCAGCACGCCGGTGATGCCGAGAGCCTCAAAACCCTCAAGGCTGGACGCGTCGACGGCTGGCATGGTGTTTTCGTTTGTCAAAACTATCTTCTTTCGTGCGTGCGCCGGCACATGCCGGGCCGCAAATGGGTCCACGGCAGGGCGCAACCTGTCGCTTGAATCTTTATGTGAACGACAAGGCGGCGAAGCATTCGCTTCGCTCGGCTGCGCTGTCGCGCCCCGCGCGCATCATACGGCGGGGCTGTTCGCCACCTTCGGCCAACGAGCCTCGAGGGGAAAACGTAGACGCAACCAGTCCTGTGCAAAAAGGAAGGCCGGTCGAACCGGCCCATGCGCCTTGTAAGCCGCATATGGGACAATTCGCGCAGAAAAGCAACCGGTCATTTGTGCAGCGCACAAAAGCGCGGATGTGCGGATCAATCTGCAGACGCTGCCGCCTCCGCCAGTTCCGCGAGCTTCAGCACTGTGTTCCAGTTGCGGGCGGTGTTCGGCACGCCGATGCTTTTGTCGAACCGTACGGCCAGTTTCGAGGTGCCGAAGCCGTTCGGCGTGTGGAGATAGGCGACGCGATCGACCACGGCGATCCGCTCGCCGCCGCTGGCGAGCGCTTGCAACGCGTCGAGCGCGCCCTTCGCGGGATCGCCGGCCAGAACCGCTGCATGAAGGAAGTTCGGCGTTTCGATCGCGTCGGGAAACGGGTTCTGCGCGATCAGCTTCGCCCATTCGTCACGGGAGCGCAGGTGGATGTCCTTGTCGAACCCGAACTCGGCGCGGCAAATATCCGCGATCGTCTCCGTGGCCTTGTCACGCGACAGGCTGCTCGAGACGATCGCGTTGCCGGAGTTGATGTAGGTCGCGACGTTGCCGAAACCGGCCTCGGTGAGTTTCGCGCGCAGAGGCGCGGTCGGCAGTTGCGTCTTGCCGCCGACGCCGCGAAACAGAACGATCCAGACCGTGTTTTTCATATGATCAGCCCCGCCAGCACTTCGTTGTCGGTGATGTCCTGATACGCCCAGCCCTCTTCGGCGAAGCGCTTGCGCAACACGTCGAAGTTCTTCGCGTCCTTGGTTTCGATGCCGATCAGCACCGAGCCGAAATTGCGCGCGGACTTCTTCAGATATTCGAAACGCGCGATGTCGTCATCGGGACCCATCAGGTCGAGAAAATCCCGCAATGCGCCGGGGCGCTGCGGGAAGCGGAAGACGAAGTATTTCTTCAGGCCTTCGAACCGAAGCGCCCTCTCCTTCACGTCCGGCAGGCGCTCGAAGTCGAAATTGCCGCCCGACACAACCAGCACGACCGCCCTGCCCTTCAACTCCTTGCGCGTCAGATCCTTCAGCGCGTCGATCGACAGCGCGCCGGCAGGCTCGAGCACGATGCCCTCGACGTTCAGCATCTCGATCATCGTCGCGCAAAGACGGTCTTCGGGGACGAGATGCACCTGGCTCTGGTCGAACTCCTTCAGCAGCCGGAAGTTCTCGCGGCCGATCTCGGCCACGGCGGCGCCGTCGACGAAATTGTCGACCCCGCCCAGCTTCGCGCGCTTTCCCGTCGTGAGGCTCTGCTTGAGGCTGGGCGCGCCGGCCGGCTCGCAGAACACGAACCGCGCATCGAGCGACGTCTCATGGAAATACCGCGTCACGCCCGCCGCCAGGCCGCCGCCGCCGACCGGCAGCACGACGATGTCCGGCGTCACGCCGTCGGGCATCTGCGCGGCGATCTCATGCGCCACCGTCGCCTGGCCCTCGATGATGTCCTTGTGATCGAAGGGCGGCACCATCAGCGCACCGGTCTCCTGCGCATAATCCTGCGCTGCGCGGTAGCACTCGTCGAAGAAGTCGCCGACAAGTTTGATCTCGACCGCGCCGCCGCCGAACATCCGCGTCTTGTCGATCTTCTGCTGCGGCGTCGTCACCGGCATGAAGACCATGCCCTTCCGGCCGAACTGGCGGCAGACGAACGCAAAACCCTGCGCATGATTGCCCGCCGAGGCGCAGACGAAGCTCTCGGGACCGTCCCCGGTGGCCAGCGCCTTGCGGAAGAAATTGGAAGCGCCGCGTATCTTGTAGGACCGGACGGGCGACAGGTCTTCCCGCTTGAGAAAGATGCGCGCGCCGGTCCTGCGCGACAGATAGTCATTCTCCTGAAGCGGCGTTTCGGGGAAGACCGCGCGCATCGCAGCGGCGGCACGCGCCACCTGGTGAGGAAATCCGCTCATCTGTTCGTCCCGTTCCAATGCCGCCGCGCAACGCCTTGGCATGTGCGGCGCTATTGCATATTCGGCGCGGTGAAGCCACTCTTCGCCGCAGCGGCAGGGTTGACCAAGAATCGACGAGCAGACCGCGCAAGGCAAACCGAGGCAGCCTCTCGTGCAGTATTCCGCCGTTCGTGCCGCAATTCACATTGCCGCGGTGTTTGCCATCTATCTCTCGCTTGCCATGCTGATCCCGGCTTTCGTGGATATCTACTACGGCAACGACGACTGGCAGGTGTTCGCGTTTTCCGCGATTTTCACGGGCGGACTGGCGCTTGCCGTGGCGATGGCGACGCAGGGTCGGCTCCCCGTGCCGTCGGCGCGGTTCGGGTTTCTCCTCGTCAACCTGCTCTGGCTGACGACGGCCATTGCCGGCGCCGTGCCGTTCATGTTGTCGTCGCTGTCGCTCAGCGTGACGGACGCATTTTTCGAGTCCGTGTCGGGCATTACGACGACCGGTTCAACCGTCATCTCAGGCCTCGACATGGCCCCGCCCGGCATCCTGATGTGGCGATCGCTCCTCACCTTCATGGGCGGCCTCGGCGTCATCGCGTTCGGGCTTTTCCTCCTGCCGCTCCTCAACATCGGCGGCGTGACCTATTTCAAGATCGAATCGTCCGACATCGAGGACCGCCCGTTCGAGCGTTTCGGCACGTTCACGATCAGCCTCTTCGCGGTCTACACCTCGCTCGTGGCGGTTTGCGCCATCTCCTACACCGCGGCGGGGATGAGCGGCTTCAACGCGGTCAACCACGCGATGGGAACGCTCGCCACGGGCGGCTTCTCGACCCACGACAGTTCGTTCCTGCAATATTCCGACCGGCCGGCCATCCTCTGGATCGGCTCCTTCTTCATGTTCATCGGCGCGCTGCCGTTCTCCATCATGATCCTGTTTGCGGTAAAGGGTCGCTTCGACGCGATCCGCGATCCGCAGATCAAGGTCTTTGCATGCTACTCGCTGGCTTTCGCTGTGACCGTGGCGATCTATCTGCGGGTGCGTGACGACGTGCCGTTCTTCGACGCACTCACCCACTCCGTCTTCAACTTCATGTCGATCATCACGACGACCGGTTTCGCCAGCGACGACTATACGCTGTGGGGACCGCTCGCGGTCGTCGGCATATTCGTCGCCACATTCCTCGGAGGCTGCTCCGGCTCCACGACGGGTGGCATCAAGGCCTATCGCTTCCTGATCCTGTTCGAACTGCTCAACAACGGCCTGCGGCGGCTAGTCTACCCCAACACGGTGCTCAGCGTGCGCTATGGCGACCGGGTGGTCGACGAAAGCGTGCAGCGCGCGGTGGTCCTCTTCATCGCCTCCTTCGTCGTCATCTGGCTGATCGGCGCGATCCTGCTGTCGGCGACCGGTCTCGACTTCGTCACCGCGACGACCGGCGCGCTGACGGCGCTGACCAATGTCGGCCCCGGCCTGGGTGACGTCATCGGTCCCGTCGGCAACTTCGCGTCGCTGAACGATGCGGCGAAATGGATCCTGTCGCTGCTGATGCTGATGGGGCGGCTCGAAATTCTCGCGGTCCTCGTCATCTTCACCCCAGTCTTCTGGAGTCGCTGACCGCCGCGCATTGTGAATGGACTGCCGCTCGGATAGTCAGTACCGACGTGATGCAACGCTTTGGGGAACATCCGTCCGTGTCGTCGCCTGGTCTTATGCCCTTCCGATTGATCTGCATGATCCTCCTCACGCTTGCCGTCGCGGGCTGCGGCGGCAATCAGTCCCACAGCCTGCTCGACGTCATGGCCGCGCAAAACGCCTCGCAAATCGCAGCCAGCCACTCCATCCTCGTCACCACGTCACGCGCGCCCGCCAGCGATCCCGCGGAAGTCTTCAGCGGCCAGCGTGGCGATGAACTCGGCTTTGCCCGCATCGAGGTCACCGTCCCGGCCATTCATACCACGGGCGCATTGGAGCAGCCGCGCGGCCGCGCCAGACGGGACGCGGCGAAGCATTTCGCTGCGTCTGAAGTCGGCGTCTTTCCGACCGAGGGCGATTTCGCCCAATCGCTGCGAAAACGGCTTGCGAGCACCAAAGGCCGCGCGCTCGTCTTCGTGCACGGCTATCGGACGTCGTTCGATCATGCCGTCTACCGCATGGCGCAGATCGTTCATGATTCCGGATATACCGGGACGCCGGTTCTCTTTACCTGGGCATCGACGGGCCGGACGGTCGACTACATCTACGACAACAACTCCGCCACCATCGGCCGCGACGGGCTTGAACAAACCCTCAAGCTCCTGCGCGCCAACGGCGCGACCCGCATCGACATCGTCGCGCATTCGATGGGCAACTGGGCGACGATGGAAGCGCTGCGTCAGATCGCCATCACCGACGAACGGGATATTGCCCGAAGCCTCGGCGATGTGGTGCTGGCTGCGCCCGATATCGACGTCGATGTCTTCAAAAGCCAGCTTCGGCGAATCGGAAAGCCCGAGCGGCCGTTCTTCGTCATGCTCTCGCGCGACGACCGGGCGCTGCAGGTGTCATCGATCATCGCGGGCAACCGCCCGCGCGTCGGCGACTTCGACAATGACGCGGAACTCGCCGAGCTCGGCGTCGTCGTGGTGAACGTTTCCGGCCTGTCGTCGGGCGACCGGCTCAACCATGCCAAGTTCGCCGACAACCCGATGCTGGTGCAATTGCTGGGCGACCGCCTCGACGAGGGCGACGAGTTCGGCACCGGCGAGGACATGGTCGCCGACCGCATAAACCGTCTCACCAAGGGCCTGGGCCAGACGGTCGGCACCGCCGCTGAAATCATCATCACGACACCGCTCGAGGTCATCAGCGTCGCCGTCGGCGGCTGATCCACGCCAAGCGCAAGCTCTTATGGGTGGATTTTCGGGGCATCGCGTCCGGTAAGTGCTTGCAATACGCTTTTTTCACAAGCTTCTATGTCTTTTTTTAATGGAGTCGGCTCCCTGTTTGAGCGAAGTACTGCCGAACCACCTGCAAGAGCGACTCCGTGCCGATAACAAGAGCCACTTTCGTCCGAACCAGTGCGATCCTGCTGATCGCGGGCCTCCTCGCATTGCTTGCCATCGTCGGCACGACGATCTGGCTTGTCGAGCGAACACAGGGCTATTTCGACGAGGTTCTGGAAGCGCGGCAAATTCGGGCCGCGACTGTCAATTTGAGGACGGGGCTCCAGGATGCCGAGACCGGTCAGCGCGGCTACCTCCTCACGCTCGAGGAAAATTACCTGGCGCCCTATGACGCAGCCGTCTCGGATATTCTCCCCAACTACGAGCGCCTCGCGCAGGCGCTCGCATCCAATCCGGCCGCACAGGAGCCGATGCGGCGGCTTCGCGAGGGGCTCGTCATCAAGATCGGGGAAATGGCCGAGACGATCCAGCTCGCTCGGGACGGGCGACGCGACGCCGCCCTCGCGATCGTGCAGACCGATCGCGGCAAGCGGATCATGGACGAATCCCGCGCCTTCTTCGACCAGACCATCGAAGCGGCCGACGAACGCGTCACCGCGGGGGGCGCAGCCCAGCGATCGAGCTCGAAAGCGCTCGAGTGGGTGAGCATTCTGGGCGGCCTCGCGATCGTCGTCGTCGGCGGCGGCTCCGTCTGGACGGCACTCGCCTATACACGCGAACTCGTCGAGGCGCGCACGGAAGTCGACACGCTCAATCTGGGGCTTGAAGAACGCGTCAAGGAACGCACCCAGGATCTTGTCCGGGCCAATGAAGAGGTCCAGCGCTTCGCCTATATCGTCACGCACGATCTGCGTGCGCCGCTGGTCAACATCATGGGTTTCACCGCCGAGCTCGACGAGACGATGAAGTCGATCCAGTCCTATGTTCTGGCCGATGGCGACACGCTCAGCGAGCAGGAAATCCAGGAAGCGCGCACCGCCGCATCCGAAGATCTCCCCGAGGCGATCGGCTTCATCCGCTCGTCGACCCGCAAGATGGACGGCCTGATCAACGCCATCCTGAAGATTTCGCGAGACGGACGTCGGCCGCTCAAGCCGGAGACGATCGATCTGAAGGCGCTGCTCGAGGCCAATCTGGCGACCGTCCAGCATCAGATCGCCGAGGCGGACGGCACCGCGACGCTTGATGTCAAAGTGCCGACGCTCGTCACGGACCGGATGTCGCTGGAGCAGATACTCGGCAATCTTATCGACAATGCCGTGAAATACCGTGCCAACCGCCCGCTCGAAATCAACGTGACGGCGCGGCGCGCGCCTGCCGGCCAGGTTCTCATCGACGTCTCGGACAATGGGCGCGGCATTGCCGCCAAGGACCACGAGCGGGTGTTCGACCTGTTCCGGCGCTCCGGCCAGCAGGACAAGCCCGGCGAAGGCATCGGCCTTGCCCATGTCCGCACGCTCGTGCGCGGACTTGGCGGCGACATCTCGCTGTCCTCCGAACATGGCGTCGGAACGACATTTTCCATTCTCCTGCCGATCGACGTCAGGACAGTGACAAGGAGTAAAGAGACGTGAGCAATGCAAAGCCGGTCACGATCATCATGGTCGAGGACGACGAGGGCCATGCGCGGCTGATCGAAAAGAACATCCGCCGCGCCGGTGTCAGCAACGAGATCATCCCCTTTACCGACGGAACCTCCGCGCTCGACTATCTGCTCGGGCCCGATGGCTCGGGCAATGTCAGCTCCGGCCGCCAGCTTCTGGTTCTGCTCGACCTGAACCTGCCGGACATGACCGGCGTGGACATCCTCGAGAAGGTGAAGGGCAACATGCACACCAAGCGCTCGCCCGTCGTCGTGCTGACCACGACCGACGACGAACGCGAGATCCAGCGCTGCTACGATCTCGGCGCGAACGTCTACATCACCAAGCCGGTGGACTACGAAGGCTTCGCGAACGCGATTCGCCAGCTCGGTCTGTTCTTCTCTGTCATGCAGGTCCCGGAGACTGAATAGAGTGCCGAACAGGACGTACAGGGTTCTGCATATTGACGACGATCCGGCGCTTGCCCGGCTCGTCGAGCGCGCGCTGACGCGCCGCGGCTACGCATACGAACATGCCGGCGACGCCCAATCCGGCATGGATCGCATCGCCATGGGCGGCGTCGACGTCGTAGTGCTCGACCATTTCCTGGATGCCGGAACCGGCATCGGCGTTCTGGCCGAGTTGCAGGCTGCCCCCTCGCCGCCGCCGGTCGTCTACGTCACCGGATCGCAGGAACCGACGGTCGCCGTCGAGGCGCTGAAGGCCGGTGCGGCGGACTACGTCCTCAAGACCGTCGGCGAGGACTTCATCGTCCTTCTGACCAGCGCCATCGAACAGTCGATCGAGAAGGCGCGGCTGGAGCGGCAAAAGGAACTCGCCGAGCAGGAAGTGCGCGCCGCGCGCGACCGCGCCGAAATCCTGCTCACCGAAGTCAACCATCGTGTCGCCAACAGCCTCGCGCTTGTCGCGGCGCTGGTGCGCATGCAGGCGTCTGCCGTTACGGACCCGAAGGCCAAGGACGCGCTCAACGAAACGCAGGCCCGCATCTCCGCGATCGCAGGCCTCCATCGCCGTCTCTACACCTCCGACGACGTGCGTTCGGTTTCGCTCGATTCCTATCTCTCCACGCTGGTGGAGGAACTCGACACGGCGATGAAGGCCGCTGGGCACCAATCCCGCGTGCGGCTCGACCTCGCGCCGCTGACGATCCCCACCGACCGGGCGATCTCGATCGGCATGATCGTCACCGAGCTCCTCACCAACGCCTACAAATACGCCTACCCGGACAATGCGGCCGGCGAGGTTCGGATCGTCATCCGCAAGGCATCCGAGAACCGTGCCACCTTGCTGGTCGAGGATGACGGCGTCGGCTGGGACGGCACCGGCAAGGCGAAGGGCACCGGCCTGGGCACGCGCATCGTGTCCGCGATGGCGAGCCAGCTCGGCACGACGATCTCCTATGGCGACGGTCGCGGCGGGACACGCATGTCGCTGGAGCTGACTCTGGACGGGTGAGCGGGGCGGCGACCCGCCCTCACCCTGTCACACGAACAGGTCGACCTTCTCGAATTTCGTCACGTCGATGATGCCCGCATCCGAGATGCGCAGTTCGGGGATCACGACGAGCGCCAGAAGCGAGTGCTGCATGTAGGCGTTGTTGAGCGTGCAGCCGACCTCGCGCATCGCCACCGTCAGCTTCGCAGCTTTCCCGGCGACGATCTCGGCGCGCTCGTCGGACATCAGGCCGGCGATCGGCATCTCGACCAGCGCCAGTTCCCTGCCCTCGGAGAACAGAACGACGCCGCCACCGACTTCGCCGAGGCGGTTGGCAGCCAGCGCCATGTCCTCCTTGTTGGTCCCGACGACGATCATGTGGTGCGAATCATGCGCGACCGTTGATGCGATGGCGCACTCCTTCGTGTAGCCGAAGCCCGAGACGAAGCCGTTGACCACGCCCCCCGTCCCGCGATGGCGCTCGACCAGCGCGATCTGGCAGACGTCACCGGCCCGATCCATCTCCACGAACCCGTCGCGCACGGCGAGATCGGCCTCGAGCGCCTTCGTTGGCGCCTGATTCTCGACCACGCCGATGACGCGCACCCGCACCTCGTTCGCGCCGGCGGGGGCTGCGACGTCGTAGTCCTGCGCCGACAGGGTCTTGCCGAGATGCACCGTGTTCTTCGCGGTGTCGGGATAGTCGTAGGCTGGGATGTCGATCTCCAGCCTGCCTTCGCTGGCGAGCCTGACGCCGCGTGCGTAAACGGCGTCGATCGCCAGCGCCGCGAGATCGGATACAATCAGGAAGTCGGCCAGCCTGCCCGGCGTGATCGAGCCGATGTCCCGCTCCAGCCTGAAATGCTGCGCGGTGTTGATCGTCGCCATCTGGATCGCGGTGACCGGCTTCAGCCCCTGCTCGATCGCATGACGCACGACGCGGTCCATATGCCCGTCATGAACGAGCGTGCCGGAATGGCTGTCGTCGGTGCAAAGAATGAAATTGCGCGAGTCGAGCCCGAGCTCCGTCATGGCCTTGATCTGCGTCGCAACGTCGTACCAGGCCGAGCCCAGCCGCAGCATCGCCTTCATGCCCTGCCGCACGCGCGCGACGGCGTCCTCCACGCAGGTGCCCTCGTGATCATCCTCCGGGCCGCCCGCGACATAGCCGTGGAACGGCAGCCCGAGATCGCGCGAGGCGTAGTGTCCGCCGACGGTCTTGCCGGCCTTCACGGTCGCCGCGATGCCCGCCACCATCGTCGGATCGTTGGCGGCGACGCCCGGAAAATTCATCACCTCGCCCAGCCCGATGATGTTCTCCCACGTCATCGCCTCGGCGATATCGGCCGGCGAAAGCTCCGCGCCGGCGTTCTCGAGTCCCGGCGCGGACGGCACGCAGGACGGCATCTGAACATGCACGTTGATCGGCATCGCCAGCGCCTCGTCATGCATCAGCCGCACCCCGGCCAGCCCCAGCACATTGGCTATTTCATGCGGGTCGATGAACATCGACGTCGTGCCGTGCGGGATGACCGCGCGCGAGAATTCCGTGACGGTGACCATGCCGCTCTCGACATGCATATGCGCATCGCACAGGCCGGGCACGAGATAGCGCCCGCCGGCGTCCACCACGGTCGTCGCCTCGCCGATCGCGTGGCTGGCGTCGGGGCCGCAATAGGCGAACCGGCCGGCCACGATGGCGATATCGGTGCCATCGATGATCTCGCCCGAATGGACGTTCACCCACCGCCCGTTGCGCACCACGAGATCCGCCTTCTTGCGCCCCGTCGCGACATCGACCAGCAGCGGCGCGACATCCGTCCAGGGCTTCGGCTTCGTGAAAGCGGGCGATCGTGTCTGCGGCATGCTTACTCTCCGGTTTGTCGCGACTGTGCCAAGCCCGCGCACGAAACGCCAGCATCCGAAGCGGCGATTACCGCAGTGGTGACATCGGACGATGCGGATCAGATCAGAAAATGGTGCGGGCGGCGGGGGTCGAACCCGCATGACCAAGGCCGAGGGATTTTAAGTCCCTTGCGTCTACCAGTTTCGCCACGCCCGCGGCTCCGTTCCCCTACCTGCGCGATTTGCTCGCTGCAAGGGTTTCACGGGCAAGCAGGCGCAAGGCCCACGATGCGGACTGTGGCGCGGCGTGCGAGACGGCGATGCGGGATTTTACGCGCGGACGCGTGATTCTTCCGCGGCCTGCAGGAAGATACGGCGCGCGACATGCGGCGACGTGCGGCCTTCGGCAGCAGACGCACAGGCGCGGTTTGCCGCATGATACCACTTGCCGCGAGCCTCCGGCCACTGGAGCTGCAACGCCTCGGATGCCTCCACGGCGGTTCGGATCGAGGTAACGCCCCCATTGCCGCGCAGGAGAACCGGTTCGTGGAATGTCGTGTTTATGGTCATGACGCCGCCTCACATCACAGAATGTTTCGTTGGTAACGAACCCGTTCCCATCCGGTTCCGCAAGTCTTTAAAAAAAATGGAACCAAATCGCGACACGCTCAACGGGCGAAGGCGCGCTCCGCGATCCGGCGGATAAAGGCGACGACGCGGGCGGTTTCCGCATATTGCGGCATGTGGCCGATCCCGTCGATGATTTCGAGGTCGAGCCCCTTCACCTTGCCCTCCATGGCAACACCGTTGGTCCGGTAATCCACGATCCGATCCTGCGTCCCGTAGAGAATGCCGACCGGCATATCGAGTTCGCCATAACGGGTCTCCTGCCGGGGCAGTTCGCGTTCAAGCGCGGTGAAATCCGTCGCCGTGGCGTAGAAATGCGAGGGTCTCAGACCCACCAGCGCGCCACCCGCCACCGCGTAGTCCGCCGGCGGCTTTTGCGGGCCGAACACATAGTCCAGCACCATCGGCGCGTTGCGGATCGAGATCGGCAGCGCAATCGTGTTGGCGATGATCCGGCGCTTGAGCGGTGAGCGGATCGCCAGAGCCGCAAAGGCCGACGATGGCTCGGATGTGTGCGTGAGCGGCGAAATCAGCGCCAGTCCCGCAACCTTGCGCGGATGATCGAGCGCTGTCGCCAGCGCCACCGCGCCACCCAGCGAGTGGCCGACCAGAAGCGGTTTCTCGAGGCCAAGAGCGTCGATCAGACGGGCGATAAAATCCGCCTGTTCGCGAAGTCCGCCGCTTCGCCCGTTTGCCCGGGTCGAATAGCCCGAGCCCGGCCGGTCGATCGCGATCAGGCGATAGCCGTCGCCGAACACCTCCATCAGCGGCCGGCGCAGGTGATGCAGCGTGCCGCCGAGCCCGTGGATCATCAGGATCGGCCGCCCCTCGCCGCGCTCGACATAGTGGATGCGCTCGCCATCGACCGTGATGAAAGCGCCGACGGGCGGCACCTTCTGCTCGGCATTCCGCGCAATCCGCCGCGTGACGTAGACGAAATAGAGCGCCACCAGCAGACATGCTGCAAGGGTCGCGACGACGACGCCGATAAGGGCTGAAAGCATGATCCGGACGTCCCCAAGCCTGATCCGCTTACCTTAGACGTGCAAACCCGTCTGGCAAGACGCGGATCAGAAGCGGTCGACCACCGTCACGCCGACACCCTTGAAGCTGTCCATCGACGTCAAAGCCTCCGGCGCCTCATCGAGCGCGATGCGGCGGCCGACGAGCAGGTCCGGCTTCAGCCTGCCCGCCTCGATCATCGCCAGCATCGGCTGATAGCGGAACGCCTGCATGCCGTGGCTGCCGAGGATTTCGAGTTCATTGGCGATCACCTTGGCCATCGGAACTCTGGGCGTGGCGTGATCGGCGAGCATCAGGCCCACCTGCACATGGCGGCCGCGCTTGCGCAGATTGGCGATGGAATTGAAGCACGTATCGGGATGTCCGAGCGCATCGAGTGAAAGATGCGCACCGCCCGACGTGATCTCGGCGACGGCCTCGACCACATTCGCCACGTTGCGCGAGTTGATGGTCGCAACCGCTCCCAGCGACCGCGCGAAGTCGAGCTTGTCGTCGGCGATGTCGATGGCGACGACATGCGCGCCGGCGGCCGCCGCGATCATGACCGCCGACAGCCCGACGCCGCCGCAGCCATGCACCGCGACCCATTCGCCGGCCTTCACCCGCCCTTGGTCGATCACGGCGCGAAACGACGTCACGAAGCGGCAGCCGAGGCTCGCCGCCGTCACATAGTCCATCGCCTCGGGCAGCCGCACGAGGTTGATGTCGGCATGGTCGATGCGCACCAGCTCGGCGAACGAGCCCCAATGGGTGAAGCCCGGCTGGAACTGGTGATCGCAGACCTGGTGATTGCCGGACGTGCATTCGAAACACGACCCGCATCCGGACACGAAGGGAACGGTCACGCGGTCGCCGACGCGCCAGTTGCGCACGTCGCGCCCGACCGCCGCGACTACGCCGGCCAGTTCGTGGCCGGGAACGTGCGGCAGCACGATATCGGGATCGTGTCCCATCCAGCCGTGCCAGTCGCTGCGGCACACACCCGTCGCCTTGACCGCGATGACCACGCCGTCCGGCTCCGGCGCGGGGTCGGGCAGCGTACTGATCTTCGGTGCTGCGCCAAAGGCTTCGTAGAGAACGGCTTTCATCTGGGCTCCAGGCGATGGGGGCTGAACGGCGAGCGCCGTGGTTAGCATGCGCGGACACGCCTGCAAAACCGCTGGCCCAAGCGATTTCGCTTCCGAGCCTGCCATTGCGGTGCTTTCGCCACGGCGCTATGCCTTTTCTCCGCAAAGAGCCAGGGAGCGCCGCATGGCCGATATCATCACCGCCGCCATGATCGTCATCGGAGACGAGATCCTGTCCGGGCGCACCAAGGACAAGAATATCGGCCACCTCGCCGACGTCATGACCGCGATCGGCATCGATCTCAAGGAAGTCCGCGTGGTCTCCGACCAGGAGGACGACATCGTCGCGGCGGTCAACGCGCTTCGCGCGCGCTACACCTATGTCTTCACCACCGGCGGCATCGGCCCGACCCATGACGACATCACGGCGGATTCGATATCGAAGGCCTTCGGCGTGCCGTGCGAATACGACGCCCGCGCCTATGCGATGATGGATGCACACTACCAGAAGCGCGAGATGGAGTTCACCGAGGCCCGCAAGCGCATGGCGCGCATGCCGCGCGGCGCCGAGCACATCGACAACCCGGTCTCGCTCGCGCCCGGTTTCAGGATCGGCAACGTCCATGTCATGGCCGGCGTGCCGGCAATCTTCCAGGCGATGCTCGACAATGTCGTACCGACCCTGTCGACCGGCCAGAAACTCATCTCCGCGACGATCCACTGCCCGTTCGGCGAAGGCGTCATCGGCGGACCGCTCGGCGACATCCAGAAGAAATATCCCGAGACGATCATCGGGTCGTATCCCAAATATCTCGATGGCACGTTCTGGACCGAACTCGTCGTCCGTGCCCGCAGCCAGGAGATGCTGGACGCCGCGGCTTCGGAGGTTCAGGCTATGGTGGACGCGCTCGGCTCGGAGCCTGCGTAAAGCGTCGTCGATGCCCGATGCGGGAACCACGGCAGGTGACTATATGTTGTTTGCAGACGTCCCATGGAGGCTGACATGACATACAAGACCCTACTCGCCGTGCTCCAGAACAAGTCGGATGTCGATCGCGTGCTGGATTGCGCCTTGCCGCTCGCGGCGCGCTTTTCCGCGCATCTGATCGGCGTGCATGCGGAGGCGATCCCCGTCCCCTATGTCACGCCGATGGGATTTCCCGACACCGATTTCCTGACGGCGAGCGTCGAAATCAACGACCGGCGCAGCGCCGAGATCGAGGCGGTGTTCCGGGAACGCGCCGCGCGCGAGGGCGCGTCCTACGAGTGGCAGGCGATGGAGAACGTCTCGGGCGACAGCGCCGTCAGCGCGCTGACGGCCGCACGCGCCGCCGACCTGATCATCGTCCAGCAGACGGACCCCGACGCCGATTCCGGCTCGATGGCGAATGTCGAGGCGCTGCTCTACGAGAGCGGAAGGCCGGTTCTGTTCGTGCCCTATGCGGTTTCGGTCAAGCCGGAGTTCAGAAAGGTGCTCGTCGCCTGGAACGGCACCCAGCAGGCCGCGCGCGCGACATTCGACGCGCTGCCCTTCATCGTCGCCGCGCAGGAGACCGAAATCCTGTCGCTCGACCGTCGCGACACCGGCCATGACGACGGTGCGATGGCGGGCGTCGATATCGCGGCGGCTTTGTCCCGCCACGGCGCGAAGGTCACCTTCGCCAGCGAAACCAGCGGCGATCTCAGCACCGGCGAGGCGATTGAGAACCACATTGCCGAAAGCGGCGCCGATCTTCTGGTGATGGGCGCCTACAGCCAGTCCTGGCTGAAGGAGTTCTTTTTCGGCGGCGCGACGCGAACGCTCCTGAAGTCGATGCCGACCGCGACCTTCATGGCGCGCTGACCCGGCGCTCGCGCGATGTGGATGGCCGCACCTGCGGCCTTGCCAATCGCGCCTGTTTGCCTGTAACTCCGGCTGCATTCCAACCACGCTTTGCGCAGCCGGAGTGCTTCCATGTCGCTTCCCGAAAAGGCCTTCCCGGTTTCCTGGGACCAGTTCCACCGCGACGCGCGCGCACTCGCCTGGCGGCTGTCGGGCATCCGGCCTGAATGGAAAGCCATCGTCTGCATCACGCGCGGCGGCCTCGTACCCGCCGCCGTCATCTCGCGCGAGCTCGGCGTGCGCCTGATCGAAACGGTGTGCGTGGCCTCCTATCACGACTATACGTCGCAGGGTGAACTCCAGGTCCTGAAGGAAATCACCCCGACGCTGCTCGAAAACGAGGGCGAAGGCGTCTTGATCGTCGACGACCTCACCGACACCGGCAAGACCGCGGCGATCGTGCGGGCGATGATGCCGAAGGCGCATTTCGCCGCCATCTACGCCAAGCCGAAGGGCCGTCCGATGATCGACACCTTCGTCACCGAGGTCAGCCAAGACACGTGGATCTATTTCCCCTGGGACATGGGCTTCACCTACCAGAAGCCGATCGCCGAAGACGGTCGCGGATAGTCCGAGGCATCGACGACGTCCTGCCTCTCCTGCCGCGCAAGCCGGCACGCCGCAAGCGGGCTGATTCGGTCTCTTTCCGGGTCGAAATGGCGATCCGCCGGGTATTCGTGATCGCCTGACGATGTTTCGGGAGCGGCGATACGCCGGTCCCACGCGCCTGTGCACGTTCGATTCGGCGCCTCAAGCTTGCGCGAGACTTTCGCTCACTTGCACTTTGCCCGCGAATAACCCACTTTTAGACGTGTTTACGCTTTTTTTGCTTTATAAACACATCATTACCCGCAATATTTGTGAGGCGGCAAACGAAACTGTCCTCCAACCGATCGCCAACCCATGATAGTGAGCTACACCACCCGAAATCACCTCCTCGACCGGATACGTCGCATGTTCGGCGGAATGCCTTGCCGCGTGCAGGTCGCAGCGCTTCCGTGGCGCAAGACGGCGGATGGGTTCGAGGTGATGCTGGTGACGAGCCGTGGCACCGGACGCTGGGTTCTGCCGAAGGGCTGGCCCGAGAAGCGCGAGACCCCTTACGAGGCCGCCGCGCGCGAAGCGGCCGAGGAAGCCGGCATCGACGGTGCGATCTCGAAGCAGGAAGTCGGCCGCTTCTATTATGGCAAGCAACTCCCTTCAGGCATGGAGTGGCGCTGCGAGGTCCATGTCTATCCGATGGAAGTCGATCGCATCGCCGACAAATGGCCCGAGCGCAAGAAGCGCAAGCGCCGCTGGTTCGCGCCGCAGGATGCCGCACGTCTCGTCGAGGAACCCGATCTGCGCGAGCTGATCGCCGGTTTCGGCGTTAATCCACGGAAATATGCCGCCTGAGAGCGGCGATGAAGCCCTTTCGCTTGTGATCCGCCCGAGCGTTTCCTAGTCGTCTGTCCGACCGCCTTTCCCGGCGCCGCATCGAATGGCAGGATTTCCATGGCCGACACGACCGCCGAAGCCCGCAAGAACACGCTCGACAAGGACCTCGACAAGCTCGTCCATGTCGAGGAGGCGACGAGCTTCGTCGCGCGCAGCCTCGTCGGTCCTGGCCTCGCACTTCTGTTCCTGGCGCTTTCGGCCATCGTCGCCTCGTTCTTCGCCATCGGTGAGCCGCGCGCCGTGATCATCGTCGCGGCCGCCGCTGTCGGCGGCTATATGGCGCTCAACATCGGCGCGAACGACGTCGCCAACAATGTCGGTCCCGCCGTCGGCGCGAAGGCGCTGACGATGGGCGGGGCGCTGGCGATTGCGGCCGTGTTCGAAAGTGCCGGCGCGTTGATCGCCGGCGGCGACGTCATCACGACGATTTCGAGCGGCATCGTCGCGCCGTCAGCGGTAGCCACCCCCGACGCCTTCATCCGGCTCATGCTGGCCGCTTTGGTCTCATCGGCGCTGTGGGTGCATCTCGCCACCTGGATCGGAGCGCCGGTATCCACCACGCATGCGGTGGTGGGCGGCGTTGTCGGGTCGGGTGTCGCCGCTGCCGGCCTCGGTGCGATCAACTGGTCCATGATGAGCGGCATTGCCGCGAGCTGGGTCATTTCGCCATTGCTGGGCGGTATCGCGGCGGCGGTCTGCCTCGCCTTCATCAAGGCCGCGATCATCTATCAGGACGACAAGATCGCCGCCGCGCGGCGCTGGGTGCCGCTGCTCGTCGCGGTGATGGCGGGTTCCTTCGCGGTCTATCTCGCCACCAAGGGCTTGAGGCGCGTCATCCATCTCTCGGACCTGCATCTGACGATTCTCGGCGTCGGCAGCTTCCTGCTCGTCTGGGGAATCGCCAGGGTCGGCGTCCGGCGGCAGTCGGAACATCTGGAAAACCGCAACCAGTCGCTGCGCACGCTGTTCCATCTCCCCCTGATCTGCTCGGCCGCCCTCCTCTCCTTCGCGCATGGCGCAAATGACGTCGCCAACGCGGTCGGCCCGCTCGCCGCGATCGTCCATGCGGCATCCGGCGACGGCCTCTCCGCGACCGTGACGATCCCGCTCTGGGTGATGGTGATCGGCGCGTTCGGCATCTCGATCGGCCTTGTCCTGTTCGGACCGAAACTCATTCGCATGGTCGGCGAGCAGATCACCAAGCTCAACCCGATGCGCGCCTTCTGCGTCGCGCTGTCTGCGGCCGTCACGGTCATCGTCGCATCCTGGTTCGGCCTGCCGGTCAGTTCGACTCACATCGCGGTCGGTGCCGTTTTCGGCGTCGGCTTCTTCCGTGAATGGTACACCGCCAATTCGCCGCGTCGCCGCGCCTATCTGGAGCGCAAGGCCGAGCG
Organism: Mesorhizobium sp. CAU 1732; assembly: GCF_039888675.1. Lineage (NCBI taxonomy): Bacteria > Pseudomonadati > Pseudomonadota > Alphaproteobacteria > Hyphomicrobiales > Phyllobacteriaceae > Mesorhizobium > Mesorhizobium sp. CAU 1732. The sequence goes on along the minus strand of NZ_JBDQQR010000001.1, from coordinate 1,993,224 downwards.
GCGGCGTGCGGAGCGGGCATCGCAGGCAACCGTCGAAGACGACGAGGACAAGGAGACCGGCGATCTTCAGACCGATGGGCCGCCCATCTCTCGCGAGGAGATCGCGCGGCGCAAGCTGGTGCGGCGCGCCCACGTCACGACGATCGTCACCGCATGGGTGACGACCGTGCCCGCCTCGGCGCTTCTGTCCGCCGGCGTCTTCCTGCTTCTGGACGCGCTTGCCTGAGCAGCGCGAAGCGCAACGCCTGACGCGGCAACGGGTGTGGAAAGCACAAATGCTGGTTTGGTTTCTCCCCGATATCCACATTCCTTCACACAAGATGTTGGGGTCATAAAAGTTACAGAAACGATCCCTTGACGACTCCGTGCGAGTCGCCTTTTATGGGCCATGCGTCCTTGTTGAGGACGCGGCAGGCAAGTTTGTAGCCCAGCCGTTTTTTCCAGATTTGCTTTCGTTTCAGGGGTCTGACCGCCGGTCACCGCGGTCGGGAGCGGTGCGTTCTGCGCCGTTCGAACAGGTGTCCGTGGACGCGGTGGAAGGCTTGGCGAAATCTTTTGTTAACGCTATATTTAGTGTTTGCGCCCACAGTCACCACTAGATAATGTGACGGAATGGTGACGGGGAGTCGCCATCGAGAATCACAACAAGGCGTCAGATAGAGGGTCCGCCGAGGGCGATTCAGGGCACGAACGGCTCCAGACAGCCGCGCGAAGCCGGTTTGCGTCCGAGGTGGGAAAGCGTCGTCACGGGTGGGTGGCGGCAATTGGCGGACTGGTGTCAGGAGGCTTTGCGGAACGCCGTGCGTTCCCGGCCATCAGGCACTATATTTAGATATCCAAGGGACAAAGAAGATGCGCATCGATCGTCGTTTCACCAAGCCGGGCCAGTCGGCCTACGCAGAGGTAGAGTTCCGTAAGGCCACGAGCGAGATCAAGAACCCTGACGGTTCGGTGGTCTTCCGCCTCGCGGATATCGACGTTCCCGCGCAGTTCAGCCAGGTCGCCGCCGATATCCTCGCGCAGAAATATTTCCGCAAGGCAGGCGTCCCCGCCCGCCTCAAGAAGGTCGAGGAAAACGACGTTCCGTCCTTCCTGTGGCGCTCCGTGGCCGATGAGGCCGAACTCGCCAAGCTGCCCGAAGCTGAGCGCTACACGTCCGAGATCGATGCGCGTCAGGTCTTCGACCGTCTTGCCGGCACCTGGACCTATTGGGGCTGGAAGGGCAAGTATTTCGCGTCCGAGGACGATGCGCTGACCTTCAAGGACGAGCTGTCCTACATGCTCGCCACGCAGCGCGTCGCGCCGAACTCCCCGCAATGGTTCAACACCGGCCTGCATTGGGCCTACGGCATCGACGGCCCCGGCCAGGGCCACCACTATGTCGATCCCTTCACCGGCAAGCTCACCAAGTCCAAGTCGGCCTACGAGCATCCGCAGCCGCATGCCTGCTTCATCCAGGGCGTGCAGGACGACCTCGTCAACGAGGGCGGCATCATGGATTTGTGGGTGCGCGAGGCGCGCCTGTTCAAATACGGTTCGGGCACCGGCTCGAACTTCTCCTTCCTGCGCGGCGAAGGCGAGAAGCTGTCGGGCGGCGGGCGTTCGTCCGGCCTGATGTCCTTCCTCAAGATCGGCGACCGCGCGGCCGGCGCGATCAAGTCCGGCGGCACGACGCGCCGCGCGGCCAAGATGGTCGTGGTCGACGCCGACCACCCCGACATCGAGGCCTATATCGACTGGAAGGTGAACGAGGAGCAGAAGGTCGCTTCGCTCGTCACCGGCTCCAAGATTGTCAAGCAGCACCTCGCCGCGATCATGAAGGCCTGCGTCAATTGCGACGGCGACAATGACGATTGCTTCGACCCGCTGAAGAACCCGGCGCTGAAGCGCGAGATCAAGGCCGCCAAGAAGAACTCGGTGCCGGAGAACTACGTCAAGCGCGTCATCCAGTTCGCCAAGCAGGGCTACACGCAGCTCGACTTCAAGACCTACGACACCGATTGGGATTCGGAGGCCTACCTCACGGTTTCGGGCCAGAACTCCAACAACTCCGTCTCGCTCAAGGACGACTTCCTGCGCGCCGTCGAGACCGATGGCGACTGGAACCTGACCGCCCGCAAGGACGGCAAGGTGATGAAGACGCTCAAGGCCCGCGAGCTGTGGGAAAAGATCGGCTACGCCGCCTGGGCGTCGGCCGATCCGGGGCTGCACTTCAACACGACGATGAACGACTGGCACACCTCGCCGGCGGCAGGCCCGATCCGCGCCTCCAACCCGTGCTCGGAATACATGTTCCTCGACGACACGGCCTGCAACCTCGCCTCGATCAACCTCCTGCCCTACCGCAATGCGGATGGCACGATCGACATCGCGGCCTACGAGCACACCGTGCGCCTGTGGACCATCGTGCTCGAAATCTCGGTCATGATGGCGCAGTTCCCGTCGAAGGAGATCGCGCGGCTCTCCTACGAGTACCGCACGCTCGGCCTCGGCTACGCCAATATCGGCGGCCTCTTGATGACCTCCGGCATCCCCTACGATTCCGATCAGGGTCGTGGCATCGGCGCCGCACTCACCGCGATCATGACGGGCGTCGCCTATGCGACATCGGCCGAGATGGCGGGCGAGCTCGGCGCCTTCGCCGATTATGACCGCAACGCCAACCACATGCTGCGCGTGATGCGCAACCATCGCCGCGCCGCCTATGGCGAGCGCGACGGCTACGAGAAGCTGGCGGTCAACCCGGTTCCGCTCGAGCCTGACCACATTTCGCAGAAGGACCTCGTGACGCACGCCCGTGCGGCCTGGGATCGCGCGATCGAACTCGGCGAGGAGCATGGCTATCGTAATGCGCAGGCGACCGTCATCGCGCCGACCGGCACGATCGGCCTCGTCATGGATTGCGACACCACCGGCATCGAGCCCGACTTCGCGCTGGTGAAGTTCAAGAAGCTCGCCGGCGGCGGCTACTTCAAGATCATCAACCGCGCCGTGCCGGAAGCGCTGCGCACGCTCGGCTATGGCGAGGCGCAGATCGCCGAGATCGAGGCCTATGCGGTCGGCCACGGCAACATCAACCAGGCGCCGGGCGTCAACCCCTCGACACTGAAGGCCAAGGGCTTCACCGACGAGAAGATCGCCGCGATCAACGCCGCGACGGCTGCCGCCTTCGACATCAAGTTCGTCTTCAACAAGTGGACGCTCGGCGAGGATTTCTGCCGCGACGTGCTCGGCTTCACCGACGAGCAGCTCAACGACTTCTCCTTCGAGGTCCTGCCGGCGCTCGGTTTCTCGAAGAAGGACATCGAAGCCGCCAACATCCACGTCTGCGGCGCGATGACGCTGGAGGGCGCACCGTTCCTCAAGGACGAGCACCTGCCCGTCTTCGACTGCGCCAATCCGTGCGGCAAGATCGGCAAGCGGTATCTCTCGGTCGAGAGCCACATCCGCATGATGGCGGCTGCCCAGCCCTTCATCTCGGGCGCGATCTCGAAGACGATCAACATGCCCAACGAGGCGACCGTCGACGACTGCAAGGAAGCCTACATGCTGTCGTGGAAGCTGGCGCTGAAGGCCAACGCGCTCTACCGCGATGGCTCGAAGCTCTCCCAGCCGCTCAACGCTTCGCTCATCGCCGATGACGAGGAGGACGAGGACGACGTCATGGAAGCGCTGATCGCGGCACCTGCTGCGGCGCGCGCTGCCATCGTCACCGAAAAGATCGTCGAGCGCGTCATCGAGCGCCTCTACCGCGAGCAGGAGAAGCTCCCGTCGCGCCGCAAGGGCTACACCCAGAAGGCGAAGATCGGCGGCAACACCATCTTCCTGCGCACCGGCGAATATGATGACGGCCGCCTCGGCGAGATCTTCATCGACATGAACAAGGAGGGCGCGACGCTGCGCGGCCTTCTCAACAATTTCGCCATCGCGATCTCGCTCGGCCTGCAATACGGCGTGCCGCTGGAGGAATACGTCCACGCCTTCACCTTCACCAAGTTCGAGCCGGCCGGCATGGTGCAGGGCAACGACGCGATCAAGAGCGCGACGTCGATCCTGGACTACATCTTCCGCGAGCTCGCCGTGTCCTATCTCGGCCGCAACGATCTGGCCCATGTCGACACGTCGGACTTCTCCAACACGCAGCTCGGGCGCGGCATCACCGAAGGCAAGACGACCGCCTTCTCCAAGGGCCTGACGCGTGGCGCCTCGCCGCTCAAGGTGGTCTCGGCCACAGAGCCCAAGGGCATGGGCGGCCAGACCCTCGCCCCTGCTCGCGCCGCGCCGACCGCGACGTCGAACTCCAACATCCGGGCGATCTCGGCCGGCGCGACCGTCACCGCGCTCAAGCAGACCGTCTCGGAACTGCGCGAGGAGGCCACCGCCTTCAAGCGCGACTATGAGGAACGCGCGAAGGAGTTCGAGGACGAGGTGGCTCTCGAAGAGGAGATGACGCAAACGCAGTCGTCGGCCTCCGCCCTCTTCACCGACGCCGCCGCGAAAGAAGCCTCCGCCGCCAAGGCACTCGCCGCCGAACGCCGCCAGCAATCGATGATGCAGGGCTATACGGGCAATTCCTGCTCGGAATGCCAGAACTTCACCATGGTGAGAAACGGCACCTGCGAGAAATGCGACACCTGCGGCGCGACCAGCGGATGTAGCTGATCGCTCGGCAGCAGAAGCCTGACGCGTCACGCTATCTCGCTCTACGTCATGATAGATGGCTCGTCCGACACACGAAGTTGGCTCACCCTCCCAGCTTAGGTCGGAAACCCAACAATTTCGGGCGCTGCGGCGCCCGAAATTGCGAAGGGACGAAACAGCGACTGGTCTAGGATGAAAACGGCGATGACACGAAGACCGGCGGACATCGTTCCGCGGCGTATCGTTCTCGACACCTGCACATTCCAAGCTCTCGCGGACTGCGGAGGCTTCGTCTTTGACACAGACGAGTTTCCGCAACCAACCGACTATGGTCCTGGCAAATGCCCATAGGATGGCGCGCCGATGGCCGATACCGTCGGCAATGAACGCCGAGAGGAGTTGGTTCAGCGACACGTTGTCTTCTGCTGCAGCCTGCTTGGCTGTCAATGACCGCGGAATCGTGACCCTGGCTTTTCGCGCAAAAGGGACCTCGGTATTGGGGTGTTGAGAGGCACGCCGGTATCCGTGGCGGATCGACCTCGGAGACGGCACCTTGATCGGCCCAACCGACGCCTCCAGCGCCTCGTCGACCGGCATCCCTTCTCGCGCCTCTGCGATGCTCGCGTGGATCGGATCGGCCGTTCGTCGCTGCCGATCCTCGATCAACTCCTGCACACGGCGATGCATCCGCTCCTTTGCCTTCGCTATCCTCCGTGGCTATCGCGACTTCTCCTCACCGTGATCTCGGTCATCGTCGTCGACAGCCGCTTCGTGTAGGCAGGACACCCAAGGAATTGCTTCTGTGGTACGTGCCCACTGCCGACGCCCAAAAGACTCGTACGCAATACAATCTGTAAACCCGGGCAGATGTAATTGTCACAAGACCTCAGTGCCGAAAGCATTTGTAATGGAAAGAAATACCGTGAACGATGAACAGCCTCATCTAACTTTTTTCATGGACGATTTCGGAACTCGTACCATGTGTAAGCCAAGTGACTCCCTACCTATGGAGGCTCATATATTCAGCTTTGGCCTAGGTGGGATAATCGTTCCTTCAGAGGCGGTCCAGGCGCTGTCTGATGCAACCATTAAGTTTTGCCAACGCTGGGATGTACCGGAACTGCACGGAAATAAGATTCGATCAGGAAAGGGAAAATTCGGTTTCTTGAAAAAGGACGAAGAGCGGAAGAACCGCTTCTTCGAAGAGCTGGAGGCCCTGATCATCGATGAGCGCATTACAGGCCATGCTTGCGTGATCTGCCGTCCTGGCTATCGCGATAGATATTATGAGAAGCACGCCGAAGGTTCGCGGTGGCAGATGTGCCGGACAGCCTTCGACATCGCCGTCGAGCGTGCGGCCAAGTACGCGAGGCTCGTCGGCCGGAAACTCTCCATTGCCTACGAGCGCACAGGAGCGACCGAAGACCGCCTAATCGAAAATTATTTCAAGGGACTTCTCAAAAACGGAACTGGCTTTGATGCGACAAACTCATCGAAGCATAGGCCTTTAACGAAAGACGAGCTAACGGAGACGCTTCTGACCATCTGGCCAGATGGGAAAAGCAATCCCATGCTACAATTGGCCGATCTCGTACTACACCCCCTCGGTCACCGCCCAACTGGCCTAAAAAATCGAGCGCATGACCGTTTGTCAGAAGCAGGGCAGATCATCGACTTGAGAAGCAATGGCGACGAGACGATCGCTGTTAAGTACTCCTGCTATGATGATCCATACAAGGAATGGGTGAACCCTAGAAACACATAAGGGACCCGAAGGTCCCTTAAGGCGGTCGGCGTAAAGCCTGACCCCGTGGCAAAGCCATGTACACTGTTTAGAGCATTACTTGAGATTTTTCAAGAGCCTTTAGACCATCAAACTCGAAGGCTCCGTGGAGCTAGTCCTCGGCGGCACGGTCTTGGATTATTCAGGGGACGGCCGTAGACGCTCTCCTACCAGGCGTTGGGAACCAGGGCTTCTTACCGCCCTAAGAGGCATCCAATCATGCTCTCGCCAAGCATCAGGAAGGCAGCGACGGATTCGAAGCCGTACTGAAGGGAGCAGCTTTGCGAGCGCTGGAATAACAAACGCACCGAGAGCGAACACCCCTCAAAATGGCAGGTGTGGTTGACCGGAAGTTGTTTAGCTGGTGATCGAGCCATCGGCCTGATCACTTCCCCGATCGGTCTTGTGCCTCAAGCATGCCCCGTGGGGTCGCGCTTTCGGTTAACAAAGGCCTAACCGTGGAGCGGCTACGTACGAATCTGAAAGGACTCCCCGGTTGACATACACCACCTACGCCATAGGCGACATCCATGGCCGTGCCGACCTTCTCTCCTCGCTCCTCGATGCCATCGCTGAGGAATCGGACGCATCCGGTAGCGAACCCCGCGTGCTCTTCCTCGGGGACATTGTCGACCGCGGACCATCGAGTAGGCAGGCGCTGAACCTGGTCTGCGAAACGTTGGTGAGATGGCCGCGATCGCGGCTGATCCGGGGCAATCATGATGCATACCTCCTCGATTTCATGACGGCTGACGCGGTCGACGAAACCAGGTTCGAGAAGTGGCTACTAAACCTCGGCGGCTACGTGACCTTGGAGTCCTACGGCCTCCTCTCCGAAAACACCATTGCCGAGACTGCCGCCGCTTTCAGGGCAAACTTTGCCCAGCACGTGGATGTGCTACGGAACTCATCACCCATCGTTGTCGACAGCCGCTTCGCCTACGTTCACGCGGGGATCGATCCCTCGCGCCCCATCGCGGAACAGGATCCGAAGGACATGATGATGATCCGGGAACCGTTCCTCCAATACGAGGGCGACCTGTCGCACGTTGTCGTCCACGGCCACACGCCGACCTCGTCTCGCCTACCGGAGAGCGGGCGTTGCCGGATAGGCATCGATACAGGGGCATACGCCACGGGCAGGCTCACCTGCCTTGCAGTCTCCGCTGATGAACGAATCCTCCATTTTCTGTTTGCTATCAGTTCCCCGGGGCGGATCGAGATCGCGAGACAAGAGGCAACCGATCTCGACCTCGCCGCATAGGGATGCTTCGGGAGGCAGCGGCATGAGGCAGTTTTCTAGTTGCAGGGCGCACGCGGCCAAGCGACAGCGGAGTGCTACGCGAAGGCCCTTGCTGGCGGTTCCGACGAATATGCCACGAGTGCGGCGTGCTCCTGGAACTCTGTCCCACTGTGGTCGAGCACCGTCTCGCGGCCTAAACCAGAGGTGGCATAGACTTCCCCGATCTGCATCAGGCTGTCTCCAGGCTCGTCGATCCGTAGATACCATACGTGCGGGTAGATAATTCCTCGGCCGTCAGTTTCCTCGGTAGAGGGCACGAACACGGCGATGCCCGCCGTCGCCTTGACGCCGTTCAGTTCGCGGGACGCAGGCGGAACCTGCCTGGCCACGTGAAGAACCTGGGCTTCTGGAAACCAGGCGCCGTAAATCTCGTACGAATAGGGTCCGTTGACCATGGTGAGCCTGGTGACCCGGTAGATCGTTCCCGGATATCCAAGCTGTTCGTAGATCGCCCGGCCCTGCGCCATGGTGCGGGACTTCCTGATATGTATGCGCGGTTCTGACACAGCAACCTCCCTGGACCGTTCGTCTCCGTCGATTGTCGTCGTGGTGACGAAAGGAACCAGACAGGCTGAGGCTTCAGCCTCTGCGGCGGGCGGCAATGGGCAATGCTGATGGATTTAGAGGCCCTGCCCTTCTGGATGAACGGAACCTTCACCTCCTGTTTGCTACCGCTGCCGCGGTCGCGTCAACATCACACGTGAAAGGCTTGCCTGTGACAGACTTCCCGCGCTTGAAGACGAAATATCCTGATCTCATTCCCGAACGACAGCACTTCCAGTGCGGACCGGGATGGGAACAGGTTCTTGACAAGTATTTCGACGAGGTAGGACGGGCCCTCCCGCTGGGAGCAAGCCTGGGTCTCGGGCGCATCTACCAAAAGTACGGAAGCCTGAGAATTGATGCCATGCCGGAGGGCGTCGTCACCGACGATGTCCAGATCGCGCTCGACAAGGCAGAGAATCTCGCGGACTCGCGTTCCTACCGATACTGCGAGACCTGCGGCAAGCCGGGCAATCTCCGCGACAAGCATCGGTGGCTGTACGTGGCCTGTGAAGCACATGCCGATGGGGCTCCTCCACTGCCACCGGACGAAGGCGTACTCCAGCTGAACGGCGTCGCCTATGAATACGACGAAAATCTCGATGATCTGGTCGTTGTCGAGGATGAGCACGAAGCGGCCGGCTAGATCGAAGTCGGCGTTTGGCGGCTGGACCAGCTACGTCCCATTCTTCGTGATGCTCTCGACCACCGCGGGCCGAACATATGCCCCGGCCAATACCTCAACCTCATCACCCTCCTCCGCGCCAAGCAAAGCTCTGGCGATGGGCGCATCGAAGTGCACGAGCCCGCTGCCGGGGTCGCTCTTTGCCTTGCTGATGGTGAGCTGCAGGATCTTGCAGTCGCCATTCAGATAGCGAACGCGGACAGTGTCGCCGATCTCAATGGCTCGATCATTCGTGGACTTGGCGATCGGCAGCGTCAGGACCTCTGCTCCGATTTGATCGAATAGCGATGGTCCAGGATCCGGCATTGGTTCGGGCAACTCGATAACGGGCGATGGCTCTGGACGGGCGGGCTGCACAGCAAACTCAGCTTCGCGCGCTTTCAGCTCCTCCATCCGAGCCGACAGAACCGCGCGCAAGCGTTCCGCCTCCCGACGGGGATTATTGAACCAGTCAGTCGACCAAATACGGTGGAATCGCCAACCTAGGCCTTCGAGCACTTCCTGACGAAGACGATCACGGTCACGTGCGGATTTAGCCGAGTGATAGCTGGCACCATCGCACTCGACCCCGAGCACAAACCCATGCGGCCAATCGGGATGCCGGACGCCGATATCGACAAAATATCCGGCAACGCCGACTTGGGGCACAGGCTCGTAGCCCATGGCCCGTACCTGATCCATTACGAACACTTCAAATTCAGAGTCGGCTTCACGCTGCGTTTCCGAGCCGCCGTCGAGCAAGCCGCTGGCGCAGTATTCCAGCCAGCGCTTCAGCATATGGGCGCCCGCATTACCCGTTTCCTCGGCGAGGATGTCGGCAGCGGTCATGGAGGAGAAGGTGACGATCTTCTCCTTGGCGCGGGAAAAGAGCACGTTCAGGCGGCGCCTTCCGGCGAGGCCGTTGATCGGACCGAACCGTTGGGCAGTCCGAGCGCCCCTCGCCTCCGGCCCGTACACGGTGCCGATGAACATCACATCACGTTCGTCGCCTTGCACGTTCTCGAGGTTCTTGACGAAGAACTCTTCCAGCCCGTCATGCTTCTCCTTCCACGCCTCGACGTAAGCCAGCGCGTGACGGTCGCGGCCGAGGGCATACTCGAACTCCTCGCTGATCAGGTCACGTTGCTTCTGGTTGAGCGTGACGATGCCCAGGGAGCGGTTGGGATCGGTGCGCATGAAATCGAGCGCGGCGTCGACGATCGTTCGGGCCTCGATCGGGTTCGTTCCCGCCTTGTAGAGGCCGTCGACCGCCCTGAACTCAACGCCCATCCGGGCCATGGATTCGGTCGCCGAAGGAAAGACAATGAGGTTGTCTTCGTAGACGAGGCGGTTTGAGAACTTGATGAGACCCGAGTGGCGCGAGCGATAGTGCCACCGCAGCCTTCTTGCTGGGCGGAAGGTAGCGTTCGCCATCTCGAGGATGGATTCGTTCAGGACGTTCTCGTCCTCGTCCGCCTCCTCGTCGTCGATCATTTTCTTGAAGAAGCTGCTCGGAGGTAGCTGGTTGGTGTCTCCCACGACAACCGTCTGCTTGCACCGAAGCAGGGCGCCGATCGATGCCTCCGGAGGCATCTGGGATGCCTCGTCGATGATGCACAGGTCGAACGTGATCGCATTCTTGGGCACATACTGCGCCACCGCCAGCGGCGACATCATCCAGCACGGCTTCAGCTCCAGGAGCGCGCGGCCGGCGCGCTGGGTCAGATCGCGGACGGAGATGAAGCGCTGCTGCTTGTTGATCTCGTTGTCGATCAGCGCCATTTGCGTCCAGGTGGACTTTTTTCCGGTGCCATTGCCGAAGGGCGGCTTCGCGTCAGCGTGCACCTTCCACCGCAGCTGCTGACGCGCAATCTTGATGATCTCCCTGTCCTGCTTCGCCAAGCTCGCCCGGAGGTCGTCGAGGCGATTCCCGGGATAGCGCGAAAGCGTCGAACCATGTTCGGCATAGACCGCCCGGGCGAGTTTGCGTACTGCCAGTGCCTCGAACTGCGCCGCCAACCCGTCAGGGACGCCCGCCTGCATTCGATAGGCCACGAGCGGATACGTTCCTGTTCCCTTCAGTTCGACGAGCGCCGTCGCCAGCACAGCATGGGCAAACAGCCCGTCCTGATCAGCGGACGCGCTCTCCAGGAACATCGCGATGGCATTCTCGTCACGGTCATTCGTGAAGTGGAGTGCATCCATGCGCGAAATCTCGCACAGCTCGGACAGCAGGCCTCGTGCGCGGACGTCGGCGTCAAGCACGCGCTTGGCATGCTCGGCCGCCTCTGCGGGCCGACCCGTGTTCAGGACCGAGGTCACCTGCTCCCGAAGCGGCAACGACTCCCTTGCCCACGCGCATGCCTTTCCTGGAGAAGCGGTCGCCGTCCGCGCTCCTTGAAACTTCCCGCCAAGCAACTTCGAAACGGCCTTGTCACCGTCGAGCTTCTTTCGGTGGACTAGCAGCGCTTCCAGCCTTGTCTCTAGCTCGGGCAGCGCATTGGGATCGAACGATGCAGGGTCACGGAACGCCCCGAGCAGCGGCCGCAATGCGTCCAAGGCTTCGGCGAGATCGTCGATCTCCTTCTGAGCGACAACGAGGTCGCGCTGCAGGGTCTGAAGACTGTCCACGGGGACGTTCCCGGATATTGGCGGCACGAGCTCCAGATCGTCGAAGTCGGCGTCGCGCAAGAACGTGCGCAACGAACGATGTTCTGGTCCCGCCATCGATTGGGCCACCTCGTAGAACTCGGTCAGGCGCTCGAATGGCGAGAAGTCGGTTCCGGTGCCCCGGAAGTGCAGGCCGAACACTGCGATTGCCTGCGGGTTCTCGACGAACTCCCGCTCGGTCCTGCGATAGGATGCGAGGGCTTCGAGCCGCTCGAGGGCATCACGTTTGTCGAAGCGGTCTGACAGTGACAGAGATCGGGCCAATTTCTTGGCCTGTCGAAACTCCCCGGACAAAAATGCGAAGATGCCGCCAGCCCTGAGCGAGGCGATCGTCTGCACCAGCGTCTGAAGCGGCGCGTCCACGCTCAGGGAAACGCGGCTTTCCAGGCCGTTCTTGGTTGCCTGGAGGGCACGCCCCTCGGAGCATAGCTTTCTCAGAATCGCCGTCGCAGCTGGATCGCCAGTCGCGGCGTTTCTGCACATTAGGGCTTCGCGCCCGGCACTGGCGATCGCCCCGTGAGCCTTCGCGATGCTGTCGAACTTCCAGTTCGCGGCCTCCGGACACGCGCGAACCAGCGGGGCCATGGCGGCCTCAAGGCCCCTCGCCCTGTCCAACGTCTCGCGGCGCTCGCCAAGCTCGGCTTCGAGTTCGGCCAGGTCCAGTGTCTCCAGCGACGCGGCGGCGCAAATTCCCGCAACGCGCTTCACCAGCGACAAGGTTTCGCCAGACAGTTCGGCGTCGAGTATTTCCGTCAGCTCACGTTCCGACTCGAGGCTTGCGTCACATTCGCCAAGAAAAGCGGATAGCCGATCGAGGTTTCCGCCATCCAGCAAGCGCACCAACAAGTCTCGAGGAAGCTCGCTCGGCAAGTTCAGTAGTCCGTTCAAGGCCTGCTGCAGAGTCTCCAGCGTTTCATTGTCCGTTCGCGGATCGATCCCGTGAGCCAAAAGACCATCCCTTAACGCGGCGAGGCCCCGGTATGCACGCGCCGAATTCAGGGCGAGATTACACGACTCCTCGACTGTAAAGCGTTCCGCATGCACCAGGCCTGTGGACTTCCAATACGAAGCCGCCTGCGCGGCGCCCTGCGCTCCTTTCTCCACAGCAACCGCCAGCGCTCGCAAACGTCCCATCCCGGCCAAGCTCAGAAAGCTGTCCGGTATGTCGGTTTCCGCAACCACTTCCGCGGGCATGCCCTCCAGGCACGGACTCGTGGCGATACTCTTCCCGAGTATCTCGTGGATGGTCAAACCGCTGCTGGCGAACGGCAGAGTCAGAAGGTCAATGTACTCGGCGAGCTGAGAACGGATTCGCCTGTATTCCTCGAGCTGCCGATCATAATCTCTGATCGCCGCCGGCCGTCGCATCTCGACACGTGACCGGACCGAGCCAATGACCTGCTCCCTCGTTGACCGTTCAGCCTGCAGTGGCAACAGGAATTCGCCGAGTCCCACCGCTTCGAGACGGGAGCGCACAACGTTCAGCGCGGCAAGCTTCTCTGCGATGAAGAGCACCTTCTTGCCCTCGGCAAGAGCGGCGGCGATCGCATTCACGATCGTCTGCGATTTCCCGGTGCCGGGAGGCCCCTCGACGGCGAGGTTCTTCCCGTTCGCAATATCTACGAGGGTGCTGAACTGCGACGAGTCGGCGTCGAGAACGACGCAGGGCACGCAACGCTCGATATCCGGCTCATCGACGTTGTACTCTTCGGCGAACGGCAGCGCGGATTCCGAATTCATTCCCCCGAGCAGCGAGCGGACGATCTCGTTGTCCGGGAAGGCCGGATTTGAGGGGTCGATGTCGTGATACATCGCCATCCGCGCCGAAGGGAAAACACCAATGGCAACCTGCCGGCGTACCCGCCAGACAATCTGCTTCGGGGAGATCTTGGCGACTGTGGCCAGATAGTCTTCGACAGAGGCACCCTCGAAGGGCGGCAGTTCGATACCGAACTCGATACGCATTTTTTCGGTCAGGACGGCATTTACTTCGGGCTCTTCGCCCGTCCCGGAAATTCGGAACTCGACGCCTTCCCGCGTTCGCTTCTTTTCGATCTGGGCGCCGCAGAGGATCAGAGGCGCGTACGACGTGTCCGTCTGGTTGGGCTCGGACCACTCCAGGAAGCCATAGGCCACTTGCAGCACGTTGATACCTGTTTCCTGAATCCACGTGCGGCATTTGGAAGTGACGTTATTAAGCTTGCGCTCCAAATCCTTTGGAAGCAGCAAAGTCTGGATATCATCGTCTGTATGGCGGTCGTGTTCCGACTCGTCCTCGGGATCAGGCAGCTCGTATGATGGGGTGATGCCGTTGTTGCGCGCATGTTGCGCCAGGTTGACATCGGCCTTTTGGGGCCGAGGCGGAAGACCGAGATCCACCCGGATACGATCCTTCAACGCGCGCTCGATCGCGCGGGCGTGGTCGAGATAGTCGTCAGCGTCACGTTCAATCGCATCGAGTTCGGCTAGATAAGCGTCATCGGTGATGCGGGCGTTGGCGAGCGCATCGCGAAACGTCTTGGTCTCTTCGTCCCGCGGGTCGGCATCGATCTCCGGCAGAGGGACGAGACGCATCGTCTGTCCGTTGTTCAACTTGTAAAACAAAACTTCGGGGAGCTCGTCGACAGCACGGATGTGCGCGTTCGACCGGGGTGAGAGCTTGGTCGCCAGCAGCGGATTTCGGCGGCTTAGGTCGAGCAGCTTGGGCCGGAGATTTTCAACCTTCTGTTTAACAAGCTCCAGCAGGGCTTCGTTTTTCATCGACTTCCGCTATTCTTCTTGGCGCACGAGGCGCAGGTGATTGCGCCGCTCGACCACGAGACCATGATTCAAAACGCATGCGGAAAGTCGAGGTATATGATGCTTGGTAGCCGCCTCGCAGGCGTTGCCCCAATTCTTCTCCCCCGCACGCCCCTGACCCGATCAGGTCGAACAAACGGCATTTTCACTCATTTCGTGCGTTCTGCAACCGTTCTTCTGCGGCTCGTCTTGCCGCGCACAGCTAAATCACACGCTTCGATTATGTGGCAGACAGGCGTATTCTGGTATTGAAACGGTCACCCTGCACAAGGCACCAGTCGACGAGGCGCTGCAAGCGCTTGCCCTGGAACGGGTGGGCAGGCGGCATGCCGCCTGCCCACCGCTACGACACTTTCCCTGCTGGACGCACCATCCAGTCAATTAAGAAATCCGTCGACCAACGTTCTAAAATTCAGGCTTAGCTGCAGTCAGTCTCCAGCCCACCTCGGCTATTGCTGGACGTCGGAAGGAGATTCCGATATCTGTGTTTGAACTTCCGTACGCGTGTGCGGTGATCGGACCGGAATGAAGATCATGCAGAAACTCTCGATACGAATAGCGATGTGATACCGCCAGCGCGTCCCGGACGCGCGGTTCCACGCCACTTTCGAGAGATTGCTTCCGATGATTTTCCGCTACACCGCAGACACCCATTTTTCGCATGCGCTGATGCTGTCCCCGTCAGCCTGCGCCAGGCCTTTCTCAGCACAGTGGAAATGGACGAGTTCCTAATCCGCGCCTGGAATGCCGTAGTTCGACCCGAGGACACCGTTTTCCATCTCGGCGATTTTTCGATGGGGCTGCAAGATGGTGCCCGCGTGCGCTCGATCTTCGCGAGGCTCATGGGCCGAAAGATGCTCGTGTTGGGCAACCATGACTGCGAGAGGCCGAACCTCGTTCACCCGGTCATCGCATCCTTGGAGTGGGCGCAGCCGCCGGCCCATCAACTTGAGATCACGGATGGGGGGCAGCACGTCTTCCTAGCGCATTACGCCTGCCGGACGTGGCCGAAAATCAGAAAGGGTGGCTGGCACTTTTATGGCCACTGTCACGGCGAGATGCCGAATTACTACCGCTCGCGCGATGTCGGGGTCGACTGCCCCGATACGGGTTTTGCGCCCCGCACCCTCAGGGAGTTGACGCAGCAGATGAAAGACGCAGGTGTTCCGGAAGGCGCAGTATGATACCTTTGCTCATCAAAGAGGAGCGTCATGACGGAGAAGGACAACAAACCGACGGCCCCTACGGATGACAAACGGGCCGGAAAGGTCTCGTACTGGGATGCCCTCGTGGCCGAAGGCTTCGTTCCGGCGCGCAGGCCCACGCGGATGGTCGTCCGAGAGGGCCATCCTGAAATTCCGCTAATCCGGCATAAGCCGGACAAGCGGGTGAAAGATAAAAAATCCGGTGCCAAGCCGTGACCTAGCCGCGGTTCTCAGCCCGCCTTCATCTCCGCATCGTCGACCAGCCTCAGCCGCGGTTGCTGATTCAACAGATCGCTGATTTCATCCGCCGAGAGTGTCCCCCTGACGAGCAGCGCCTCCGCGATCCGCTCGACCTCATGGCGATGAGTCCCGACAATGCGTTTCGCCCGGGTGAACTGCTCGCCCAGCACCTTGTCCACTCGCGCGTGCAGGAAACGATCGAACCGGAGGGCGTTGAACAGTTCGTCTTCGTCCTCGGAAGCGAGGTAGGCGAAGCCTTCGCCGAGGCCGTAGGAAGCTTCGACCGTCAGCGCAGATCGGGTCGCGTCGTAAAGGTCGGATCCTCGCCCCCCGCCGCCTCCCGCCGAGCGGTCGCCCAATGTGACCTCCTCAGCCGCTAGGCCGCCCAGCCGAAGGCAGATGTCGTCGAGCAACTGCGACCGCGTGCGTTCCCGCATCGGCCGCTGCCGGATGAATACTCCCCCACCATCCTGAAGTTCGCCTACGGTCGGCGCGAGGGTGCTGGCGATGGTGACCGAGACGAGATCGCCAACGTCGAGAACAAGGCAAACGACGGCATGCCCCGCTTCGTGAAGAGCCGACCTCCGGCGAAGGTCCTCCGGGATCGCAACGCGAACGGGAAGCTCGGCCACGAGATCCTCGAGTGTCAGGTCCCGCCGTGCCCGTCGCGCCCGACGTCTGCCCTGGCGGACCAGCTGCTCGAGCGAGGCTCCGTTCCAGCCATCCGTCCTCGCCGCGATGCCCGACAGGTTCGCGCCGGGAAGGAGGCCCTGCAGGTGCCAGCGGAGGATGCCCTCCCGCCCCTTCTGGTCAGGCAAGGGGATGCGGACGTGCCTGTCGAGGCGGCCGGCTCGGAGGAGCGCGGCATCAAGCCTGTGCGGGTGGTTGCACGCGCCGACAACAACGACGCCTTCGCGGCCCTCCACTCCATCGATGCACTCGAGCAGCGCGGCGACGACCTCCGTGCAGTACTGCGAATTGTGGTCGCTGAATTTTTCGCGATCGCCGACTGCGTCGATTTCGTCCAGGAAGATAATGGACGGTGCGTTCTTACGGGCCTCGTCGAATGCTGCGCGCATCGCTTTCAACATGTCGCCGAGGTGGCCTTTGGCCTGCCAGCGGCCGATCGACCCGAGCACGAGATGGACATCGCAGGTGCGCGCTAGAGCGCCCGCGAAGGTGGTCTTGCCCGTCCCGGGCGGTCCGCTCAGGAGAACGCCGCGATCGACGTCTTCCCAGCCGATCTTGCCTGATCGCCAGTCCGCGAGATCGATAGCCAGTTCACGCCCCCAGTCGCCTGCCTCGCCGAGACCGTGGAGGTCATCCAGTGTTGGCCCGGAAAAATCCCGGAGCTTCGGCAGCATAGCCTTCTTCATCAGGTCGATCGCCTTCGTCACGGGCCTGCCCCTTCGTAGCGCGACGGCGACGACATCTAGCGGCACGGTGGCAATGAATCCGGCCTGTTCCGCCGTGACCGTGAGGCCGAGGCAGAGCTTTGCCCCCGCGATGACGTGGCGCGGCTGAATCGGCCCGATTTCGATGACCGCGTCGGCCGCCATACGGAAGGTCTCCGGCACGCTGGCAGCGTCCTGGGCCACCAGGATCACGCGCGACTTCTTGGCCAGCGCCCCTGAAAGTTCGGCGTCCGAGGACCGCTTTCGGTCGCTGGTCTTCAATCGGACTTCGGTGCCGTCCAGACCGCCAGCATACGTCGTGACGGCCGGACCATGAGCGGCATACCGCGCCGCGTCTTCATAGGCGTTGGCATCCGCCCCATCGGGCAACACGAGGCCCAGCACGACAGGCTCGAAGGCCCGGAACTGCCAGACCGGACGGCACGCATGCATGATGGAGCAGTACGCAAGGAAACGCGGGAGATAGCGATAGAGCTTGCGCCGGAATTCAGCGTCATTGCCTCCGGCGAGCGCCTGAAGTGGATGGAGCTTTGTCATCGTGACTACCTGTCGAAGAGAGCGCTCGTCGCGCTAGAAGTCAGCCGTGGCTGCGCCGGACCTGCGTTTCGGGGCCAATCCGCGTTTCATCGAGATCGATCTCAACGAAGCGGTGCAGGATCAGCGACGACAGCCCCGCTATCGGCGGTGTCTCCCGAAAGGCAGGAAGACATTCCGCGACGGTCATGGAGCTGTTCTCGTCCAAGGCGGCAAGCAGCCTTATGCGATCGCCCAAGGGACAGCGCCATCTTGCGTAACGAAGGAGATCGCGGGCATTGACGAGCCTGGCCCCTGACCGGATTTCCGCATCCAAGGCAGTCTCGCGCCGATTGCCGACGCGGGTCGCAACCTCGTCAATCCAGTCACCGCATTGCGGGGTTGCGGGATCGACCGCATCGAGGAAGCAGGTGCCATTCCCTCTTACGACCTGGAAATCAGGGACATGGGTTTTCGCTCCGTCCCGCAGGAGCACGGGTAGGCACTTCCAGGAAACGACATCAGGGTCGACGTCCAGCAAGCAACCGAGATCACGGGCGAGCTGGGTTCTAAATAGCGGCGTTCCGGCGCACCGAACAGTCCCGAGCGGTTCAAATCGCAAGGGGGACGCGGAATCGCGAACGCTCTGCAATGACTGGATTTCTACCTCAACATGGACAGTCACGTTACACTCCATACGCTACGGGCAACCGAATGCCGCAAAGGCGGCGGCGCGATCGATCAGCGTATGAGGTGATGTGCCTGGGTCATGATGACGGAACAAATATAGAACGATCGCCTGGCCGTCAAACCTGTATTTGGCGCATGGTAAACAGCCGGTATGTGTGTGCAAGAAAGACGATGGCTGCGGACAATGCAGCACCGAAAACCGCGATAGGTCTAGGCAATCAGCTCCCGGGCCATCGCACAAAGATCGTCTCCGAGGCTCGCATGCGCCCGCGCCCACAGGCGCCTTAGCAGGCTTACAGGAACCATCTCGTCGAACTTCGCGACCTGCAGGTTCTCCACGAATTCCGCGATCGAACTGATGTCCGGAGGGTTGTCGGCGACCTGACGGACGATTGCAGCAGCCTCGTCAGGCGTCGTTTCGATCGCCGTCACGCCAACGTCGTGAAAGGCGCAATCCAGGCCCGCTGAAACGAGGGTGAAGGCGAGAACCGAGTTGGTCTCAGTGCCTCTCCAG
Organism: Mesorhizobium sp. CAU 1732; assembly: GCF_039888675.1. Taxonomy (NCBI): domain Bacteria; kingdom Pseudomonadati; phylum Pseudomonadota; class Alphaproteobacteria; order Hyphomicrobiales; family Phyllobacteriaceae; genus Mesorhizobium; species Mesorhizobium sp. CAU 1732. The sequence goes on along the minus strand of NZ_JBDQQR010000001.1, from coordinate 1,974,244 downwards.
GTAAAAACGTGAGTGTCCTTGCCTGCAGGCACGAACCTGGTCTCGTCAAGCTGGAGGTCTTTGTAGGCCGTTCGACCCTTGAAGAGGAAATGCCTGGCCGCGGGATCGAGATAGGCGGGAATGTCGTCCCCCTGCAGCACCGAACGCATCTCCGCCGACAGTCTGTCATGCACGGGTTCGTTCATAAGGTTGTCGAACTTGGGGATCTTGCCGGAGCGGTGCCTCTCGATTTCGAGAACCTTGCTACGGTCATCCACAGTCGTGATGCGCCATCGTTGACCCGCGAACGCTATGACTACGCCGACACCGACGGGGTTCGAGATCGGGATGGTGCCGAGCGTCCGCCCTCCTGACACCAGCCGCCATTCCTCGTCGGTCGAAAAGATGGCGTAGAAATCGCGGGACGCCGTCAGCCTCTCGCCGATCTCCCCAAGCATGATGGTGCCATCGGGGGCCTGCTCCAGAAGACGCTGCTCGGGAGAGGCCATGCCGCGGAGAAGTTCGACATAGTCACCCTTTCGGAGCGCGGAAAGCGGGCCGGCAGAGCAGATGATGTCGAACAGGCGGTCTGCCCTCGCCCCGCCCTCCTGGGTGACCACCGAGAGTGTCTGGTGTAGCGCCACGGTAGCCGTCGCGCTGTCTATCGACGGCGGCTCAACGAACTTCGCGACGAGAAGGCGAACGGCGGCAACCGCGCGAACAGTCTCCAGCCGCAGGTGATCCAAGGGGTCTGCGTCCTTGCCAAGGTCCTGCTCGCGCACATACATCCGAAGGATGGCAGGCACGCCGCGCCGGCGACCGCTGCGGCCCAGCCGCTGGCGCAATGACGCCAGCGATCTTGGGGCCCCGACTTGAGCAACGGACTTGATGGAGCCGATGTCGATGCCGAGCTCCAGCGTCGTTGTAGCGACGCCTGTCGTGGGCAGACCGCCCTTCTTCAGCCTGTCTTCGAGTTCCTCTCGAAGCTCCTTCGACAGGCTGCCGTGATGCGGAAAGAATTCGTTTGGAACCGTACGCGCCTCAGATCGCGTCCGCAGCCTGTCGGCGAGCGCCTCGACGCGTTTTCGTGACCCGGCGAACACCAGATTGTTGGCGCCGCGCAGCGTAGAATAGAGATGGTCGGCAATGAGATCGAGCGCCACTATCTTTTCCTCGGTCTCGAGACCGTCCACGTCTTCGACGTCATCTGGATCGGAATAGGCTCGAATCTGGAGCTTTAACTCGGGCGCGTCCGCAGATGACTCGACGATGGTCACCGATTTCGGCTCTGCAGGATTGAGCCATGCGGCGGCGATGGAAAGGTCGCCGATCGTCGCCGAGAGTCCGATCCTGCGGGCGGGCTTTGCAGAAAGGCGGTCCACGCGCCGCAGCAAGCTCGCCAGATGCAGGCCTCGCGGTCCTTTCAGGAAAGCATGGAGTTCGTCTATGACGACGAAATCGATTGCTCCGAGCATCGTCTTCGCGTCACCGGGGCGGCGGATCAGCATCGCCTCGATGGATTCCGGCGTGATAAGGATCAGCCCGCGAGGGTTCTGCCGCGCACGATGTTTCGCTGACTGCGGCGCGTCTCCGTGCCAGCGCACAGCAGGGATATCAAGCCTCTCACAAAGCTGGTCGAGCCGCCGGAACTGGTCGTTGATCAGCGCCTTGAGCGGGCTGACATAGAGGACAGAGAAGCCCTTTGCTTCCCGATCAGCCACTTTCGTAAGGATGGGAAGGAACGCGGCCTCGGTCTTGCCAGCAGCCGTTGACGCGGCGATCAGGAGGTCGCCTTCACCATCGAGCACGGCTGAGATCGAGCGATCCTGAACGTCCCGGAGCTCCTCCCACTTCTGCTCCCAAATCCAGCGACGGATGTCAGGGTGGAGGCGGTCGAAGCCCGTTGTCGCTTCAGAGCCTGAGGGAGGCAAGATCCTCGTCCCCGCCGCCTTCGCCATCCTCCGTTTCGGCATCACGAGACGCCTCGGCGTCGGCCACCACGTCCACCTTTCCGACGAGTTCGCGCCAATCGGTTCCCGGATTCTGCTCGAGCACCGCGAGGAACTGGACGAACGCCTTGATCGTGTTGCGAGGAGTCCTGAAGTAGGCCTCACCGACATGCCTGTTGCAATGTTCCATAAATGCGGGAAGAGCATCGTCGGGGACAAGGTGCTTTGCGGGGTCTCCGTGCGCGAACACCGATCTGATGTTCGAAAGCAGAATCAGCAGGTCCTCCGGAGTGAGGTTCTGAAGCCGCAGGACCGGGCCGGACAGGTCAATGAGACCATCCCGCGCAAATGAATTCTCGGCCAGGCGCGACTGCAAGGCAGCATAGCTGTAGAGGCCGCGTCGCGTGTCCATGAGGAATTCCGGCGTACCGCCAAGAACGAACCCGATCCCAGCGAAGTTTCCCTGCAGCACGTCGTTGAGCATCCGCAGGATCTGTTCGAAATTCTGGTTGCGCGCCTGGCTGCTCTGCAGCTTGTAGAGATTCACCATCTCGTCGAAGACCACGAGCAGCCCGGAGTACCCTGCCAGCCTCACAAACGCCGCCAAAAGCTTCAGCGCGTCATATACGTCGTTGTCGTCGATGATGTTGCGAACGCCGAGCGCCTGCCGAGCTTCCGTCTTCGTCGAGTACTCTCCGCGCAACCACCGAAGCGCCGATGCCTTTAGGACCTCGTCGCCATCCTCGCTGCCGCGCCAATACGCCTTGAGCACCGTGGCGTAGTCATAGCCTCCAACGTGTTCTTGCAGCTGGGCGAGCCGCTCATCGATGACGGTCTCCACCGGCTTGGACCTCTTCCCTGCTTCGTTCATGCAGTCGGTCACGAACCGTTCGACGATGCTTGCTAGCGCGCCACCCTCGGGCTTTGTGCGCGTCGCCATGTTGCGGACAGCCTCTGCATAGAGGCCCCTCGCCTGCCCAGCCGAGGCGTGGATGCGTCTGTCGGGCGCAAGGTCTGCATGAATGGTCACGCACTTACGCTCCAGGGCAATCAGGCGAACGAGATTGAGGAAGAAAGTTTTTCCGGCGCCATATTCACCGATGACGAAGCGGATCGCAGCGCCGCTGTCCGACAGACGGTCAATGTCCCTGACCAATGCGCCCACCTCGGCAGCGCGGCCTACTTGAACGTGACGCAACCCGGTTCGTGGCACTACGCCCGCGGCCAACGCCTGAAGGATAACGTCGCGGTCCCGCGGCCTGATTGCTCGCTCTGTCATTCCGCTGCTTCCGCCCCCTGCAGTTCTGTCTTGACGTGTTCAACGATCGAGATCGTGTCATCGCCCTCGATCAACGGCTCGTCGAAGCGTTCAAAGCCCCAGTCATTTATCGTTTCGATCGCGCCGTCCGGCAACAGCCGAAATCCACGCGCAGCCTCTTCGAAATCTGCACGCTCCATTTCGCCCGCCGTCAGCAGCTTCGAGAGAAGGCCAGCATGAGCAGCATCCAACCCTTCGAAGCGGCGGTTTCCATTCTGAGCATTCTCGTCGTGCACCGGAGCCGGAGGCACTGGAGCCGGCTCCTCCTCCACGAAGATTCCAGCCAGCAATTCCGACACCGCCGAAGTCTCTGACCTGATCCGGGCAAGTCTTGCCTGGTCAATCTGAAGGCCCGCCCCTGACTTGGCCGATGGACGTGGGGGTATCGGAGTCCCGCTCGATCGCTGTTCCGGCACGACGGAAACGGGTTCGTCCACCACCACAGAACCTCGGTGCAGCACCGAATACACGTCCTCGACAGGAAGACCCAAGGACTTGTAGAGGCGCTCGAGGAACTTGACCTCGTCCGGACCCGCGTGACCATCCGCGAGAATCGCGGACGTTGCGGATCGAATCACGCGATCACGCGCACCAGGCGTAATCCGGCGCATCCTTTGCATGGCCAACTGCTGACCCGGAACGTCCGTCAGCAGCGTGCTGGCATGCGCCATCAACCTGCCCCGTTCCACGCCGCCCAATCCCGGGAATGCGCGGATGTCCGCCTTGATGGCTTCGAACTCACTGGCTTCAACCTTTCCGTCGGCGGCGGCGGCGAGCGCTGCCACGTCGACCATTGCGCGAGCGGCGACGTAGGCCGGCGCGGCGGCATCGACGGGCGCGCCGCCCTTGGCCTTGAAAAGCAGCATCCGACTCTCGGCGTCGAGATTGCGAGAGCCGTAGCGGCGATCCGGCTCGAAACCTATGTCCAGCTTGTCGAGAAACGCTCCGATCTGGTTGCACAGCCCAGCCGACAACTTCCCCGCTGTATCATGGTGGAGACCCAGCGCCGCTGCCAGCTGCGGGAACCTGACCGCGGCCAGGTTTCGGCCACCGAACAGATGCTCGAGGCGCTTTACAACGGCCGTTCCCATCACAGAGGGCGACGTCAGCAATTCCCTCGGCAGGAGGAAGGCGGCGTCGATCGTTCCCCTCGCCTCCGGCGTCCTCCCGAGCAGCCGGCTGTAAGAGGCGAGTTCCTCGGTGCAGGAGTTGAGGATATCCCTCAAGCCGTCCAGCGGGGCTGAGATCGCCGTGATGTCCGGCAACGGTCCCGCGCTGTCCGAAAGGTCCAGCCTGCATTCGAAACCGCCGCTGGCGGCACGGTAGTCGAGCTTCAGTCGGGTCTTCGGGGCATTTACCTTGAGCCCTTCAGGGTGCCTAACCGCGAAGCGGATGTGCCAGAGCTCGACGAGTTCCTCAAAACATCGCGTGGCAGGAGTACGCAGGTTCGTGTCAGGCAACGAAAGCACCCATAGGAGTGAATCCCTGCTGTCGAAGGGTTCCTTGGAGGCAAGTTTTCGGCCGAGATACAAACGCACGGATAGCGGCATCTCGTAGCCGTTTCGCAGATCGGGCGACAACGCGGGACGGTAGATGTCCGGGCCACGGACGAGTTCGGCGGCGTCGAGGAATTTCGTCGCGTAGCTCTTGAAGGAATAGTTCTCTCCGTGGAGCGCCAGCAGGCGCCGCACTTCCTCAATAAGGACAGCCGCTTCGTCCTTTGCCCCGTCGACAAAGAGGCGACGTTCCAGGCCGTAGAAGAAGATGAAGACATAGCCGATGCCTATCGACGGGTCGTTTCTTCCGGCCGTGAGCCACTGGAGATACGTTCGGCGCGCTGTTGGAGAGATCGATTGATACGAGGGCCAATAGGGCAGCGTGCGCCCTTCGGGATCGCTTCCGGATTTCGCCACCTCGCAGGTGGGATCAACTAGACAGTTCTCGGCACCACCTCGTCCGGAAAACGAGCCGCCGAGATAGAGCATGCCTGCGTCAATTGAGAAGCCTGCCACGCGGACGCCCTCTCCGGGAGGTATCCATCTGGTGGGGGTTCGGTGCGGATGCCTGTTGTCGGCAAAACGCGGCTCCGGTGCAGGCCGTCGCTCCCACTGGTTGGAGCCTTCAGTGAAACGCGGATCGGGGTGAGATCGAGGGTCGCTCCAAGGCTGGCTGGTCCGTCTTGCGGGCGGGCTGCCGCCAAAGGCAATTCGCTCCGGCGCGAGTTCACTGAGTTCCCGCGTTGACGCTTCCGCGTGCCTCTGCCTGCGTCCCCGATAGATCAGCCAGGCGGCCAAAGCCGCGCCGATCAGAAGCCATTCCATGCTTGCGCCCCGCCCCTATGGGTACTTAATCGAAATCATGACATGTTTCGGATAACCTAGACAACGTGGAATTGCCTCGGAAATACTCTTCCGCACTTCAGAAGCGTTGGTTGCGTTAAGCTCCCTATCTGTCTGCTTCATGATCCTTTGCCTTCAGACACTCGAACCGCCACAAGTCATGACGTTCCTGAACGACTGGCGACATACGGCTCTTTACGAGAAGAACGCGGTCAACAGACAAGGACGGAGTTCGAAGACGTCATTACAGACAGACGAGCGCCGGGACGATAGGCGGCCACTCACGGCCTACGCGCGGAGCCGTTCCAACTTCGTCCGGACGGAACGGAACCGCCTCCGCCACGGGTCGGCTTCACCTTTCGCGCCGAGAAACCGAGAAATCGGACCGTTGTTGGCCGCGCTTGCATGAGGGAAGCCATCGAGAATCCTGGAACCATCGATCCCTGCCCGCTTGGCTATTTCGGAAACCGCACTGGATACCTTTTCGCCCATCGGCACCACGAGCGCGCCCCGAACCTGGTAAAGTTCCTCCGCCAGCCATATGTTCGCGTTCCGAATCAACCAAGGAACTCGGTTCGGATCGGGTGTGCCGCCATAGTTGTCCCCATTCGCAAAGACGGGATAACGGATCAGCGAGGTGAAATGCGCCATGGCCGCGTGCTCCGACCACAAGGCGGCTGACGTTTTAATGCCGAGGGTGTCAGGCACGCCGGTGGCATCGAGAAGCTTTACGAGATTCGACCGCATTTGCCCCGCGAAGCTGGCGTAAACCTTCGCCCGAGCTATTGCCTCGCTCAAACCAGCTCCCTCCCGCAATGCCCGATGGGCTTCGAACAAGGCATCCCGCATCTGCCTTCGGCCCGGCGTCAGCCCAATGATCACGATCCGAGCTGTCGGGTTAACGTACTCGAACGGGGCCCAAGCGACGGAGAATTCCGTGCCCGCACTACTGTGGCTGCTGATAAGGAGCCGACGTGGGCGCTCGATTTCGCTCTCCAACTCGTCGACGGTCATCGAGTGCAGGAGCGTCATGAAGCGGTCGAGATCTAGCGAAGCGACCGACGCCTCGTCGCCGAACGCTTCGCGAGGCTCGGCTTTGACACTTTCCGTCGGCATGGGCGCGCGAGGAGAGCGAACGACATTCGGATTCTCTCTCGGGGCCGGCGCGTCAATGATGCCCTTGCTCACCAGGTTTCGGTGCGCTGTAGTCCTTCCTCGCATCCAGATAGGCCAGCCCTTGAGCCATGCTGCACGAACTTCGTCCAAAGAGCGGAAAACCACGCGATTCTTGAGGTGATGGCGTTCCTTGCCGAACGACGGATCCGCGCCCGCGTAAGTCCCGCCCTCGAAGACCTCGAGCTCAAAGATCTCCCCGGTATCAGGTCGGATTCGGTACATCGTGCTTCCTTATGCTTGATGGTGGGTCGGATGCCGGGAGGGCTACTTCAAAGATCGGTCCACCGTTCGGTAGCAACCGCCCCAAATAACAGGCTGGGTCTGAGAGGCACCCAGCCAGTCAGGATGCGCTTAAGTGCATGAAGCTAACTCTCCACACGCCGTGACCCCTTCGGATACGCGCCGGGCTACGACACGGTTCAGGAGCTCGACAAATCGGCCGTTCTCCTGGGCACACTTCCAGAAGTTCACAAATCGGCACACCAGCTGGACGTTCCCGATTGCATAATGACCATTGCTGTCGATGCGATCAGCTGAGGCCAGCATGTCGTGCTCAAAACCGTCCTGTCCGTCGAGGTGCATCGGGAGCTTCGTGATCGCACAGAGTCCCTGCTGGCTCTTCATAAGATCGGCGAGATGGGACCGCATCTCCGCTTCCGAGCATAGGAGTTTCTTGTCCTTCAGGGTCTTCAGAACGAGTTGACCGTTCGAATTCTTGACGGTGTCCCTGATCGAAAAAATCATGCGGGTTATCGCCATTTCGGAAAGCTCAACGTTCTTTCCAAGCGACTTGCCCTTGCCCTCCCCAAGCCGCTCCCTCCAGTCCGGACGTGTGTGCCACGCGTCCAGACTAGAACCCTCGATCAGCGCACGCAGGTAGGCCTTCATGTCCTCGTTCGCGACCCTGAAGATCGCCTGTTGCGTGACCAGGTAGTCCTTGGCTTTCGGGTGTATTGAATTCCATGTGAGGGCGACGGTCTTCCTGTTTCGCCGTAACCATCCGCCGACCGGCTTCGCGATCATCACCTGATCATCGTAGGGCTCGAACACTGGCGCATCCGCGGTGGTTTCAGCCCAATAAAGGTTGTTGCCGTCGCGATGCAACCAGACGTCACCTTCGCTCTCCGTGAGCCGTGTGGCGCGATTGAACCAGAGTGTCGCGCGAGCCTTGATGTCTCCGTCGAGAGAACCCGCAGGCGCCGCCGCCCGTTCGAGCGCCAGATAGCCTTCGTAGTCTCCTCCATGCCATGCCTCGAAATACGGCCTGTCGAAACCAAGCGCGACCAGGTTCCGCTGCAGGCATTCCGCCCAGAGTTCATTTCGGTCGCCAGTCATCGAGATGAATATTTCGCCTGCCATGATATCTCCCAAACCATGCACGTGATGACCGAAGCACCGCTCCTGTCGACGACGTTGCGGGAAAAATGCCCAGATCGGTTTTCGAAATTCTTACACATCCGGCAGTCAATCCAGACGGCAAGGTTCCACCCTTCGCGGATGCTTGTTGCCAGAGAGAAAACGCGAATCCGGTAGCTAGTGGCGGTTACTCCCGAATACTGCGGAATTTACGCTTCTTGGAACATGGACCCGCCAAAAGCACCGCGCGCCGCCTTCCATCCTTCCCTTCTCATCTAACAGCGCAGTTTCCTGGGGACACATGACAGGAATTGGCACCCAACACCGCTATGGCATGCAAACGTACGGTTCCTTGGGGAATCATCGGCAGCTGATTGGGAGCGGGAGGTTGGGTAAGTGGCGTATCGATTTGTTCACGCGGCGGATATCCATTTGGATTCTCCGCTCAGATCTTTGGCTATGCGAAGCCCGGAACTCGCCGACCTGATCGGGAATGCGACCCGGCAGGCATTCGTGCGTGTCATTGATCTCTGCCTTCGAGAGCAGGTCGACGCGCTGCTGCTGGCTGGCGATCTCTACGACGGCGAGCAGACATCGATGAAGACGGCGCGGTTTCTCGCGGAACAGGTGCGTCGGCTGCACGAAGCGGGCATTCGTGTTTTCATCATCAGGGGCAATCACGACGCCGTCTCGCAGATCACGAAGGAATTGGTCTTTCCGGAAACGGTGAAGGTGTTCAGCGGGCGGGCCGAAGCCATTGCGGTCGAGAGAGCGCGAGGCGACTTCCCCGTCTTCGTTCATGGCCTGAGCTTTGCCGAGCCGCAGGCACCTGAAAGTCTCGTCGGCAAGTACAAGCCCGCGATCGAGGGCGCCTTCAACCTCGGCATCCTTCACACCAGCCTCTCTGGATCGAGTGGCCACAATCCCTATGCCCCATGCAGCCTCGCCGACCTCCAGGCGACGGGCTTCCAATACTGGGCACTGGGTCACATCCACAAACGATCGGTATTCGAAGGGAAATGCACCGTGGTCATGCCCGGTATGCCGCAGGGGCGCGACATCAACGAAGCCGGCGTCAAGTCGGTATCACTCGTGACCGTCACCGACGATCTGTCAGTCCGGATCGAAGAGCGTTTCACGAGCGTCGCGCAGTTCGAACGGGTTGAAGTTGATACGAGCCAGACTGAAGACTGGATCGGCCTTGCTCGGGAAATCGGAAGGGCGCTGGAGCGGAGCCGGACGGATGCCGCTTCCGATCACCTGGTTGCGCGCGTCCGCCTGACGGGCACCACTCCCCTCGCTTGGCGCATGCGGCGCGACATAGATCTCCTCAAAGCCGAAGCCGATGACCGGGCATCCACGGTCGGGCGCTGTTGGGTCGAAAAACTCGAGGTCCAGTGCCAACCGCCCTCGGCTGCGCTGGTCGATTCCGGAGATCCGCTGGCGGAGCTGCGGCGCCTGATCTCGGACGAGGTAGCAGGCTCGGATGCGTTCAAGGCTGCGGCATTCGACGTCGCCGAGGAACTGAGAGGACAGCTGCCGCCGGAATGCCGACACATACTTGGAGAGGACGAGGCCGCCTTCGACATCGTCGTTGCTGACCTGCTGAATGAGGGCGCGGACAACGTAGTCGCACGCCTGCATGCCGACTCGGACGTGGAGGCCGCCTGATGCGTATTCGTCGTCTTGATCTCACCCGCTACGGCAAATTCACCGATCACGTGATCGACTTCGGCCAGCGCACCAAAGGCAGCCCGGACCTGCACATCGTGTACGGTCCGAACGAAGCCGGGAAGTCGACAGCACTTGCCGGCGTGCTCGACCTCCTGTTCGGCATCGAGACGCGTAGCCCCTATGGCTTCCTGCATTCTTATCCTTCGATGCGGCTCGGCGCGGCTCTGGAGCTATCTACGGGCGAGCGGGAAGTCTTTCGTATCAAGCGCCCACAGAACAGCCTCCTCGATGCGGATGACCAGCCGATTTCCGAAGCCGTGCTGCGCGGTGATTTCGGAGGCATCGATCGGGAGTCGTACCGGACCATGTTCTCGCTCGACGACGACACGCTGGAAGCAGGCGGCGAAAGCATCCTGGCGAGCGAAGGCGATCTCGGCGAGCTCCTGTTTTCGGCCAGTGCTGGCCTGGCTGACCTGAGCCATCGGCTTGGCGACCTGAGAACGGAGGCCGACGGCTTCTACAAGAAGCGAGCGCGGAGCGGAGAACTCGGCGAACTGAAGAGTCAGCTAGAGGCCCTCAAAGACGAGCGAACAAAGATCGACACGCTGGCCAGCCGATATGCCCAGTTGGTCGGGGCGCGAGAAAGTGCTTCGTCACAGTATGAAGAAACGATCGCCACCCGCGGCCGAATTCAGTCGCGGATCGACGAGATTCAACGTCTGCTCGCGGCGCTACCGCGCCTGACGACCCTGCGAACCGTCCGTGAGAAGCTCGCTCCCCTTGATTCCCTGCCGGAGGCCCCTATCGGAGTGGCAGAGGAACTTGCAACGCTGCAGAAAGATGAGATCGAGCTGGCGACGCGTTCGAAAAGCGCAGTCGAGAACATCAATGAACTCGTGTCGGAGTTGGAGAAGGAGTCCGTCGACGATGTTGCACTGAGGCTTGCCGAACGCGCGTCGCGGCTGCCTGACCTGCGGGCTCGCTATCTCACCGCGGCGAAGGACATTCCCGAGCGTCGATTGCAGATACGTGAGGCCGACGCCGCGATCGCAGGAATTCTGCGTCGGATTGGCCGGGAAGATGAGACCGATCCAGCACGGCTGGTTCTCCGGACGTCCGTGATCGGTTCCCTCCGCGAACTTATCGAGAGCCGTTCCGGCGTAACGTCGTCGCTCCGGTCGGCTGAAGGCGAGGTTTCAGGCGCCCGGCGTCGTTTGGACGAGGCTCGAGAGAAGCTCGAGGCAGCGGGACAAGGAACAGTCGTCACACCCGACAGCGACGCCGTCATGGCAGGTCTCGCGACTGCGCTGGCCGCGCTGCGAGCCGACGACCACCGCGTCCGTCTGCGACTGGCTGACCGTGCGCTTGCCTCACATCAGGAGACGCTGTCTACGAGGCTGCGGGGCCTGACACCATGGACCGGGGACCCACAGCAACTTCTCGAGATGGCGGTGCCGGACAAGTTTACCGTCAAACAGTGGAAGGCTGACCTGGCAACGGCTCGAAAGACGGTCGAGCGCCACCAGCAGGAGGTTGAGCGTCTGGCATCGGACCGGCAGCACCTGACCGCCGAACTCGATGCGTTGGAAGCCGTCGCAGGCGTGGTGACTGACCACGAAGCTGGTACCGTTCGGGCGGCCCGCGAGCAGGCATGGGCAGAGCATCGCCGGAAATTGGACGAGAGCACTGCCGACGTCTTTGAAAATACCCTCCGGCGCGACGACCTCGCAACGAACGCCCGCCTCGTGCATGTCAATGAACTTGCGAGACTTCATCAAGGCCTTCAAGCCGCTGCTGTCTTGGACGCAGACATTGCCCGCGCCGAAGAGCTCCTGGAAGCCGCGAAAACGCACCTCCAAAGCTTCAACGGCGAAATCGCCGAGGCCTTCTTGCGCATCACGCCGGGCTTCCGGGGAGACACGTCCCCCGAACGGCTTGAGTCTTGGCTAGACTCGCGCGATCTCGCTCTTGAAACATTGTCTTCAATTCGTGCAGTCGAGCGCGACCGGGCAGCGGCGAAGGCCGATGGTGCAGCCGTTGGCGACCGCCTGAAGGCCGCTTTGGCCGCCTGTGGCGTGTCGCATGATCCGAACGCCAGCTTCGAGGCGCTCGCAGTGTCTGCGCAGGCCGTCGTCGACCGGGCATCCGAAATCAAGCGGCTCCGGCAAGACTTCGAAGACCGTGCGCGGGAACTGGGAGACCGCGAGCGCATCCATAAGGAAGCCGTCGCGGACGATCGGCGGTGGACATCCGAATGGACGGCGGCGTGCTCCACGTCGTGGCTGGGCGGCGAAGGCCCGCGGCCGGTGGCGGACGTTCGAGAAATCCTGTCAGCGGTCGGCGATCTCGGCTCCTTCATCGAGAAGAAGAGCGGGCTGGCGGATCGGGTCGCGAAGATGGAGCGGGACCAAGGCGACTTCACTGCCGAGGTGGGCCGCCTCGCTGATGAACTGAGCATCCCCGCACAGCAGTCGGCTCCGCTGGATCTCGCCGCGGCGATAGAACATCGCATTCGCGAGGCCGAGTCCGCCAGGAACCGCCGCCTTGAGAAAGAGCAGGCCGTCCAGGTAGCGAGGGAAAAGCAGCGCGAGTTGTCTGACGCCGCCGCGATCCATGGACGACGGAAGGCAGAACTCCTCCAGTTCTTTGGCGTGCCCTCGCTCTCGGACATCGGTGTCGTGCTGCGGCAGCTGGAGCAGCGAGCTACGCTCAGGGATGAAGCTGATTCCGCTGCGGCGGACATCATAAACGCTGTTGGATCACCTACCCTCGACGAAGCTGAAAAGTCTCTCGAGAACACTGATCGGGCAGCCCTTGAAACGGAGGCGGCAGAACTCAAAGGCCGTTTCGAGGATCAGGATCAACGGAGCCGAGAACTGTTCACCGAACACAGCAAGGCGGCAGACGCGGTCAATGCGATAGGAGATGACGATGCCGTCGCTCGGATCGAAGAGCGTCGTCGGACTGTGTCACTCGAGATCGAAGAGAAGGCTGTCCGCTATCTGAAGCTCCGGATTGGAGTCGCGGCGGCCGAGCAAGCGCTCCGCATTTACCGGGAGCGCCATCGGAGTTCCATGATGGCTCAGGCATCTGAGGCGTTCCATACGATCAGCAGGGGTGCCTACAGAGGGCTTGCGACCCAGCCTGACAAGGACACCGAGATGTTGGTCGCCGTGAGCGCAGATGGCGGATCGAAAATTGCGTCAGCGCTTTCGAAGGGAACTCGATTCCAGCTCTATCTTGCGCTTCGCGTTGCTGGATATCATGAGTTCGCGTCTTCGCATTACCCGGTGCCATTCCTTGCCGATGACATCATGGAGACCTTTGACGATTTCCGTGCAGAGGAGGCCTTTCGTCTCTTCGCGGGGATGGCGAAGGTGGGTCAGGTGGTCTACTTCACCCATCATCGGCACCTGTGCGACCTCGCGCGGAAGGTGTGTCCGAGCGTCACGATCCACGAACTGCCGCAGGCGACAGTGCCGTTGCATCTAGTAGAGAGCAACCAAAAAGTCGCCTAGCTGGTAGACCATCCTGAAGGGTTGGCATCGACTGGAGAACGACTACTCACAGCCGATGCCGGAGTTCAAGTTTTGACCAGGTTGCTCCGTATTGATGGGATGAACCTCCGCTGCACCACCGGCGCGATCGCATTCCTAGCGATGCTGTTTTCCATTGCTCCCGCAACTGCGGATGATCCAACAATTGTCGCCTGCCAGTTCGAGAAGATGCCGCCGATGATCCTCACCTTCAGAGGCGGAATGAGTGCCGACGACAACACCCTTCAGGTGGGCCAGACGCCGCCGGTCCCGCTGAGCGTCGGGTCGAGTTTGATGACAGCCCAGTACGGCGCGCAGGAATTCGTGTTCTCCCTTCGGCTACCTGCGAGCGTCAGTGTGAGCGCGCCAGGTTCCGACACGCAGACGTTCTACGGGGAATGCATCAGCAGCCTTCAGCCGCCTCAGCAATGAGGGGGACAGGAGTTTTGACGATGAAACAGGTGCTCTTGGCGGTCGGACTGCTGCTCGCTTGCGCTGTGTCGACTTCGGCTGCGGATTGGGGCAGCTACGGCAATGCTCGTTTCGGCTACTGGATCGACATTCCGCCAGGGTTCTCGAAGGTGGAAGAGTCCGAAAACGGCGATGGCGGGATATCGGTGTCGCCTGACGGCGACACCGAGCTGAGGATCTGGGGCAGCCACATTACTGAGGGCGAATTCTTGTCAGAAGTCGGTTTGCGCATCGACCAGGACAAGGCGGAAGGCTGGGAGATCACGTACGAACGCAAAACGCGGCGGTGGGCTAGCTGGTCCGGCCGAAGGAGCGAGCGCGTTATGTACGAACGAGCCATTCCGTTGTGTCGGGATCAGGCTGCCTATTTCCAGATCGAATACGATCGTTCCGACATCGAGCGAAACGGCCCCGTGGTGGAACGGTTGGTGAAGTCGCTGAGGTCGAACGGCGAATGTCGATGAATGGCTATCTCGTGGGAGGTCGGTTTGATTAACCGAGGTACGCTCGACGAATAGCGGAATGCCGTGATTTCGGGCATAGTGTCCGAGGCATCAGGGGTTACATGGGCGAACTTATCCGAATTGGTCGGCGGCAAAGAAGCCGCTCGAAGGCCAGGCGTTCACGAGGGAGGACACCTCGAAGCGCTCGATGGCTGATTGCGGCTGCACTGCTGGCCGTGGGCGTGGCTGGATACGCAGGGGCTAACTTCCTCTCTGGCACTGGTGAGGCCCTTGGATTCGGGACGGTCCTGCGACAGACGACCTCCGCCTCAGCCGCCACCCTGGTTGGGCGTGCCTCCGTCATTGATGGGGATACTATCGAGATCCACGGCGAACGCATCCGCTTAAACGGGGTCGATGCGCCGGAGTCATCGCAGACATGCGAAGACGGCAATGGGAAAGCTTATCGCTGCGGTGCCAGGGCAGCGAGCGCGTTGGATGAGTTTCTGAGTGCTTCGTCTCCGGTCCGATGCGAGTTCGTCGAGCGTGATCAATATGGTCGCTTCGTCGGCGACTGCTTCCGTGCGGACGGAACCAGCGTTCAAGAGGCGCTCGTCCGGAGCGGGTGGGCAATGGACTGGCCTCGTTACAGCAATGGCGCCTACACAGGCCAACAGGAAGCCGCGAAGGCGGAACGGCTCGGAATCTGGGTCGGGGCATTCCAGTCCCCATGGGAATGGCGGGCCGCGCAGCGCGGGTCGAAAGAGGCACCGGCTCAGATAGCACCGCTTGTCGGGGTGTCGTCCAGCTCCAGCCCTGGAGCCTGTGACATCAAGGGCAATATCAGTTCGAAGGGCGAACGGATTTATCACCTGCCTGGCCAGGAGCATTATGGCAGGACCAAGATCTCCACCAGCAAGGGCGAACGGTGGTTCTGCTCAGAGGCGGAGGCGCGCGCCGCCGGGTGGCGGGGCGCCCGTCGCTAACAAGGAGATCAGCGCCTTTCTCAATCCTCTGCGGTCGCAGCGTCGGTTGCCACTGCGGTGCCATTCCGTTTTCGAACTCTGATCTCGATGCGCCGACGAGAGGCGACGTCGCCAGCCTGAGCGCCATTCGTCAACGTATCGTCCGGCAGGATCAACTGCGCGCCAGACATCGGGAGCACGGTGAGCCCGTCGAGCCCCGGCACGTCTTTCAGGATTTCAGCAACAGCGATCGCCCTGGCCAGGCCCAACCCGGCATTGTCGGCCGGACGCAGTGTTTTCACGGGCGTGGTCCCGCTGAGCACTCCCTGAAGGGCGCCATCCATGTTGGATTCGATCCCGGAGATTTTCTGTTCGTCGGTGTGTCCGATCACCTCAATAACGTCGACGTCATACCGAGCGGCAATGTCCGCGATCTGCTCCGCGGTTTTTCCTTGCAGGCTCGCGAGAAAGGCAGGGCTCAGTTCGGCACTGCCGGACCGGAAGAAGTAGCCGTTCGTTTCGCTGAGATTGATGATCGGCGGCCACTCGTGCGGCTTGGCTTCACCGTCCGCGGCCTGCGCCTTGCGCACCATCTCCAGCAGTTGGTCCTCGGGCTTCTTTTCGGCGGCCGAGACGACGACCTGATCGCGCAGGACCTTGATCGCCGGTGCGAGCTTCTCGATGTCTTCCGCTGTCAGACCTTGTTCGAGCAGTTCCTTGGCAACGGGTGCAAGGACCTCGAAATCCTTCGCGGTGATATCCTGTTCCTGGAGCTTGAAGAGTGTTTCAGCCCCAGTCCTCACCTCTTCAATAGTGACTTCCCGCGCCTTCAATTCGCGAAGGATAGGAGCCTGCTTCTTGACCTCCTCAAGCGTCAGCCCGGTTTTCAGAATCTCCGCCAATGACGCCTTAGCGAGTTCTAGCTCGCGCCACTCCTTCTCGAGCGCATCCCTGTCGGTGACCGCCTTGCGAAAGACCTCGAGCTTTTCGGCAAGCAGGGCGTTTGCGTCCTTCTGCGCCTCGAGTTCCTGCTCGACGGCAAGCTTGTCCACCTTCGCCTGCTCGGTTGCCGCCTTCTCGCGCATGACGATCGCCCCGGCGGCCAGAAGGAGGCAGAAGACGAGCAGCAGCATCGACTCCGCCATCGTGAGGCCGAGGATCAGGCCGCGGCCATATCCTCGTTGCTCGCCCGAAACAGATGTCCCCTGGATGCTCAACGGCGTTGCCACCAACGCTTGGCGTCCGCATCCCTAGTCGAAGACTCAAGGTCGTCGAAATTGATGTCCACATTCACGCCAGTGCCGCTCTTGGGAGCCGTCCGCGTCGGCTCTACAACTTCCGTCGCTATTGTCGCCGCGATGGCCTCCTCCAGGGGCACCGTCGGGGCCGCTCCTGCCGCAGGATGATAGCTGCCGCCGTTCAAACCTCCGGACACGCCCGGGGCAGGCGCAAGGGACTCAAAGACGGCAGGCTTCGGAGCGGGGCGGAATTCAGCCACCAGCTTCTCGAGGAGCTTCTGAATGTCTGCGTTCTGCTGCTGGACATGCTGTGCCAGACCGTCCGTGCTTCTCTGAACGGCCGTAGAGACCTCGACGGACTTCTCCATCATCTGAACCGACCTGCCCGTCGTTTCCACGATCTTGGCGACAGACGCGGTGATCAGGTCCATACGTTGAGCCTGCTCCCGGCTGACGGCCTCAGTCTTGGCGCCGTAATCGACGACGATCTTTCCGAGTTCTTTGACGAGCGGACCGAGCTCGTTCTTGAGCACGGCTTCCGGAACCATGACCGCCTCCAGCTTCTTGGAGATCGCCTCCACCTGAGTGCCAAGCTGGGTCGTAGAGTTCGCCACCCCGCTGTTGGCCTTCTCGAAGACGTCACCTGAATTGTCGACCTTCTCTGCGATCTCGGAGAGCTTCGACGCGATCTGACCGAAGCTGGCATCGATGGCCGAGCTGAGTTTGGACGCCGCCGCCTCGACAGGCTTCATGGCCTCGTTAGCCATCTTCTCGAGCGCGTCCTTGAGCTGCACGCCTGTCGTGTCCGCCTGTTTGACGATCTCGTCGAAGCCTTCGCTGATCATTTGATTGCTGACGCGCCGGAAGTCCGCGAACTCCCGCGTTGCTTGCTCCAGTTCCGACCGCACGCGGCGTGTCATGTCAGCCAGTTCGAACCGTGTCGCGCGCTCGATGTCGAGGACGTCGCGCCGCGTCTGATTATAAAGGATGCGAAGGGCGATGCCGACGATCGTGGAGGTAATCGCGATGCCGAAGTTGCGGATGACATCGTCCGTCGATGCTGCCGACGTGAACTGGTAGAGGGAAACTCCCATGCTCGACAGGGTGAACAGAAATCCCATGTAATAGAGGTTGTCGCCAGTCTGTTCTCCGTGCAGCCGGATCCGTCCTGCGAACAGGGACAGTCCCAGATATCCGAACATCAGCAGTATCGGGACCACCATGGCGACGAACGGATTCACGCCCCATAGCTTCGAAATCGCGATGAAAACGCAACCCGCGAAGGTGAAAGCGGCAAAGGTGTAGAGTGGCAGGTTCAGCAGAAATCCGCCATTCCGGTCCTCAGGTCTAACGTAACTCAATTCACGCCCTCCAGCCGCGGTGACGGCAGCATGTTGCCGTGTGACCGTTGTATCCATTCGGCCCAGAACTCGAGGTGATCGCGGCCACTGAACGCCTTGGCCTCGCGGTCCACATACCAGACGGCGACATCGATCCCGTCAAGCGATGTCCGGTATTCAGCGTTCGCCGCGCTATCGGCGTAGGTATCGTACGCGATCCCCGACTTGTACTGGGAATAAAGACTGGTGTGCTCAATCATGTCGGACGCCACGATGAGTTGCTTTGGCATGCCCGGCTTGTCGAACCGATCGAAGACCGAGAGCTTGATGTTTTGGATGGCCGCCATGATCGGTGACGCGTTCCCCGCCTGACCATCGGAAATCTTCCCGGAGACTTCGTCGAGCGGCTTGCTGAATGCCTCTTCCCACTGGCGCTGCCGTCGAGCTGGATTATTCGTCCATTGGTCGACGGTGGAGCCATCTCCCGGATTGCAGCCCTCGAACATCTTGACGAGTTCCCCGGGCTTCTCCGTCAGTCCGTAAATTTCGAGCAACCCTCCGACTGGGATTGCCGAGACGGCCTTACTGAACTTGTTCTTGACGTCGATCAGCGTCGTTCTCGAGATCGGGTCCGTCGTGTCGATCAGGAAAGCGTTCACGGCTATCGGACCGTCAATCGGGCACAGCGTTTGCTTATCGAGCTTCGCCTGGGAGTTCGCCCTAGCATATAGATAGCCAAGGCCACCGATCAGGACGACGGATGCCAGCAAGAGGCAGACACCGCCCACGATGGCTCCGGTCCGGCCGCTTCGGCGGCCCTTTCTTCTTCTGCCCCTAGCCATTTGCGGCGGTCTCCGGATGCAGCCTGTCGAGTTCGCGGTACTGGTCGATGCCGTCGTCGCAGACAGCTGCAATATTTCTGATCTGCTCGGACAGTTCGGCCTGAGCATTGCGTATGGAGTCCGCGACGTCCTTGTCGGTCAGTTCGCTTTCCCCAGCCTTCGTCGGCTTGATGCGATCAAGCTTCCAGGCGTTGTCGAAGTACTTGGGAGGGCTATCCGACCGTGCCTTCACGTTGGCTTCCCGATATCGCTTCAGCAGCACGTTCGCCGTGCGCTCGAGCTGCTCCTGATACTGGACGAACAGCGAAAGCAGCTTCGCTCGATGGGCGATGATTGCGTTGTGTTCCCTGCGACGCCCACTCAGGCTCTTGATGATGAAATCGACCTTCTCGTTATGGTCGTCCCGGACGCTGAGCAGGTCCTCGATCAGTTCTTCCTGGCGAGTCGAGTACTTCGAGCGCGCCGCCAGCAGCCTTTTGTAGACGCCAGCGTACCCTGGATAGGGATCACGCAGATACCAGCCATCAATAGAGGCAAAGATCGAGAACATCAGGCCGATGCCGAACAGAAGCCATGACTTGATGTCCGTGAGGCCCAGCGGATCGGTCAGGATCCTGTTCATCACGAGCGGACCTGCGTCCTCAAGGATGCTTCCGGTCACCTCGCGGTAGTGGGCGAGTCCGAGGTTTAGGGCGACTGCCAGCCCCGCGTAGAGGACGATGGAGACGACGCCGAAGAGTTTCAGAAAGTACGACCGATGCGCGACGAGACTGACGCAGAAGAGCGCGAATACGAGCGCGATGCCGATGTTGAGGAACGAGAAACTGAAGGCTTCGGTGATCCCGCCAACGATGCCCATGTCGCTTCCCTTGGCCAGGAAGATGCCGTTCATGATCGACTCGACGAGGAACAGGAAAAACAGGAACGAGACCTTGAAGAACCAGACGTAGCCTTCGGATACGCGCGGGGCCCGCGTGATCCGGTGCCGCTTCCGGAAATCGGCATAGTCCTCTTCGGCCGCGTTCAGGGCGCGCCTCAGGCCATGGAGTTCATTCCTGCCTTTGACGATCTCCGCCTTGAAATCCGAAACACCCTCGGCGTTGGCCTTGTGGATATCCGAAAACTGACCCTCGAAATCGAGACTGCCTAGCCGTGCGGCGAAGAGCTGCAGCTGGTCCTCGAGATTGTTGTAGGCCGTGCTCTTCGCATCCTGGACCTTCCCGACTACCGCCAGTTCGATATCGTCCAGGGACTTGGAGCTCTTTGACGGCTGCTCGAGCGTACCGCGGTTCTTACCCTCGTCTGCGAGGTTCATGTCCCGGGCGACGCGTTCCACGTCGAGGTTGGGGAATATTTCGGTGGTGACCACGAAGTCGTGGCTCGACTCCCGAACCTTTTCCAATAGCCGATTGAATCCGTCGAATGTCTTCGCCAACGCCCCACCCTGCCCGTTACCCATATTAGCCGTCTTCTTGGGTCCCTGTAGCAAAAAATACGACGGGAACACTACATACGACTGTCGCCGTCCACCTTGAGTGCACGGTCACTGCCCAGCCCAATGACACAGACCGACGACAAAATCTGTCGTTAGCGCGGCGCGAACTACCTTGTTGCTGCAGATTCAGCGACTGATCCACGCCAGAACAATGTCGTGTGCGCGACCGGTACTGCTAACACCAGACAACCGATATCCGGAAGTAGGTCGTCACTCTCGGCGGTCAGTCATTGGGGAGATCGTCGTCCTCAAGGGGACCGCCTCCCGCAAGCAGCGCCCTACCCTTCGGCGAAGAGCTCGCCCGGTCAAGTGTCACCCTGAATTGCCGATTGTCGTCGCGAATGATCTGCGGACCACGGCTAGCCGCCGCTTCTAGCAAATCATCGAACCTCTTACGCGCCTCGGGAACGTCCCAGACGTTGGAGTCCTTCGACGCACCCGATTCCTTGCCCAAACCAGTACTCATTGTGTTCCTTGTCCACAAGCAAACCGCGGATTAACGGAATGCCGGTGACTCCGACATAGGTTCAAGCTGTTTACATAGCATGGATGGTCGCCTTGAGCCCACTGCCTAGCATGTATGTCCTGGATACGAATGTGCTCAGCGAGCTTGCGCGCAAACGGCCGAACCCCACCGTCGTCGACTGGGTGGCATCGGAACCTACCGCGATGAGCATCCCGTTCGGCGCCGTGATCGAAATTGAAAGGGGCATCGTCAATCTTGCCAGCCGCGATATTTCCGGAGCGCATCTGTTTTCGGAATGGCTGGGATCGCTTCTGGCGTCGGACATTGTGTTTCTGCCGATGGATTCAGATACTGCTCGCCTCTACGGGAGAATGACGATGGTACCGGCACTCCGTGACCTCTGGTTTCCATCCACGCCGCCCAAGAAGCTGAAATTGGGCCAAGACCTTTCGATAGCGGCAGTGGCGATCATCACGGGAGCCCCGATCGCGACCATGAACATCAAGGATTTCCTGCGGATCGACAGATATTTCCCGCTGCCGGGCCTCTACAATCCTGCGATGAGCGAATGGTGCA
The DNA here is from genome assembly GCF_039888675.1 of Mesorhizobium sp. CAU 1732. NCBI lineage: Bacteria > Pseudomonadati > Pseudomonadota > Alphaproteobacteria > Hyphomicrobiales > Phyllobacteriaceae > Mesorhizobium > Mesorhizobium sp. CAU 1732. The sequence goes on along the minus strand of NZ_JBDQQR010000001.1, from coordinate 1,953,081 downwards.
TTCGGCCCAGGGTGCCCCCGCAACGCATCAAGATGTGTCCGCACGAAAAAAGATGATCGCACCAGCACAGTGCGTAGCTCCCGGTAGCGCGAGGTCTCCACCCGTCGGCTCACGAAGTGAAGCAACAACCGTCCAGCTACGCTACCCGACAGCGCGCCGGTCGGCACGGTCACGAACCATGCAGAGCGAGTTCACAAGTCGCATTTCCTCAAGGGTCGAGCATTGGACGTCGAGCAGGCGCGGCGAGCAGAACAGCATGGCCAGCGCCTGTGCACGCGAGATCGCCACGTTCAGGCGGTTCAGGCTGAACAGGAAATCGATACTCCGCGGCATCTCGGCGCCGCTGGACGTCGCGAATGAAATCAGGCACGCCGGAGCTTCCTGCCCCTGGAAGCGATCCACTGTTCCAATGCGTGCGCCGTCAGGAAGCTTGGAGGTCAGCAGGTTGACCTGAGCGTTGTAGGGAGAGACGACGAGGATGTCGTCGATCGTCATCTTCCGCTCCACGCCCTCCCGGTCGACGAACGATGCGCCCAGAAGACGCTCGAAGGCAGCGCATACGGCATCCGCTTCTTCAATGCTCTCCTGTGAATTCCCCTCATGTGCAATGTCGATGAAGGCGACACCGGTGGCTGGCAATCCGCCTCCGGCAAAGCGGATCGCCTGCCGCGAGGCGTCCTCGTCGCTCTCGAGGCGGCCGTCGTAAGCCAAGCGCGAGACCAAGCTGCACACGTCTGGGTGCATCCGGCGCGAAACAGGCAGGAAGATGCCGCGATCGGCGGCCACGGCATGATCTCCGCCGAGGAGATACTCCAACGTAGACAATGCTGTCTCGCCCGGATGCACGCCCTGGATCGGTTGAGGCAGCTGCATCTGGTCGCCTACCAACACGATGTTGCTAGCGCAGCCGGACGCGGCCATCAGGTTGGCGATCGACACCTGTCCCGCCTCGTCTACGAAGACATGGCTAAACGTGCCAATGAGGTCAGGCCGGGCGAAAAGCCAGGCGGTCCCGCCGACGACGGAAGCCGTCATCAGGACCGCGTCCTCGTTCTTCGAAGTCGAGATGATCGTGGGATCGTCCGGCGCGTCTTCAGGCTTGGAGATCTTCTTGGCGATCTGGATGCGGCTTCCCGCCTCTCGCGCCCTCTTCGCCACCTCGACCAACAGGTTGTTGATCGCCTTGTGGCTGTGCGACATGACGGCGACACGCCGCCCCTTCTGCACTAGGTCAAAGATCGCCTTCGAGCTGACATAGGTCTTCCCGGTACCGGGAGGTCCTTGGATCGGCAGGCATCCGCCCTCCAGATTTCGGATCGCCGCCACGGTTTCGATGACGCGTTCCCTTCCCGGAATCAAAGGATCGCCAGATCGGACGTCGCGGATACGAGGCGGTTCGCGCCTTAGGAAATCCGCAAATGCCGAGCCCTTGAACCCTGCGGCAATCAAGCCGTCCGTCACGCGTGCGACGGCGGCCCGAAGCACCTTGGCGTCAAGAGGCTGCTCAGGAACGAGGTCAACGCTATCGGGCGGGACGATGGCCTTAGGAAACTTGACCGTGATTTCCCGTGCCGTTCGGTCGAGCTCGACGATAGTCGCCTTTCCCTTCATGCCGCGCATGGCGGCGCCGCTGCCTTCCCGCATCTTTGTCTGCTGGGGAGGATAACGGTACCGCCTCTCCTGTCCTGAGGCGGGACGGATCGCGGACAGTCTGCCGATACTCTCGAGATCGTCGATCAGTTCTGCCGTTTCCCTATCCTGCCTGTCGAAGTATTCCCACCAGCCCGGCTTGTCGGCCCGCTTATGAAATCCGTTCAGCTCGAAAACGAGATCAGCCAAACGATCGCCGATCTGCAGGCGGAGTGCTTCGATCCTGTCGCGCAACGCGATACGTTCCGGCTCTTCGACCGGAGCGGAGGTTTCAGGAGCCGTCGGCACGAACCAGGGCAGCTCGGAAGGCCTCACCTTCTCCACGAGCCAGTCGCGCAGCCCCTTAGTCGATCTGCAGTCGACCTCATTGTAGGCGGCGATCTCGTCTAGGAGCTTCTGGTCGCCGGTGTCGAGCCATTGCTCATAGGCGACGATGCTGGCTCCGGCAGTGGCCACCTCCCCGTCCCGCTTCTCCATATAAAAGGCTTCGAGGTCCTTGATGGAGTAGCCCGCTTCCGAGGCCACCAGACCCTGCTGGACGACCCGGTACAGGTCGACAAACTTTCCGGTCCGCAGCAAGTGGTCGAGGTGGTGCTCCGCGACGCCATAATTCGTCGCGAGCCGCTTCAATGCGGTCACCTCATAGTGGTTGTAGTGATAGACGTACGCCTCTGGATGCCGGGCAAGGTGCGACGTGAAGAAGGCCAGCACGTCTTCCGTGGCGATCCGCTCCTGCTGCTCGTCGTGTGCCCACCACGTGCGGAATTCCGACCGACCATCCGTCTCACGGTATACGCCGAACAGGTATTCACGCCCGCCGTCGACGAGCGGGTCGCCTTCCATGTCGAAGAAGAGGTCGCCATTGGCGGGACGCGGCAAGCGCAAGAGCCCGCGGCCAGATTCCATCGATCGGAGGATGAACGAAGGGGTACCGCCATCGCAGCGGGCGCTCTGAAGGCGAGCCTGGTTCCTCAACCTCCACAACACCGTTTCCTGGATGCCGGGAATCGGCAACTCGGAGTCGGCGAACGCCCGCATGGTGGAGATTCCTGCACCCGCCAACTTCCGACGCTGTTGTCGCGTCATTCCGGCAACTTTCACGAGACTGTCGGCCTCTGTCCAATTTGCGTCGCAATGCTCACGCCAACGGCATAGGCCGCAGGCGCTAACGGGCTCGGCCACGGTCGTCCAAGGAGCTTCGACGAACTCTTCGAGGCGGCTGGCAAGGCGTGACGCATAGTAGACGGCGTCCTCAACGAGGAAGCTCGCCCTTTCGCCGTTGCCTAGCTGAACGTGGGCCGAGCGAGGGAGGGCGACTTGTACTTCCGAAATCGCCTTTGAGTAGATGCTCAACTGAAGCGCATGCTTCGGATCCGCGCGCCGCTTCAGCTTGGTGTCGACCGCCTCATAGCTGAAGTGACCAAGGGCAGACGGCTTCTCTACCCGCTCCAAGAAGTCGGAATAGCCTTGCCATCGCCCGGTTCGCAGCGCCCCTTGATAGATGACATCGAAACCATCGCGCATGGCCGCTACGGTCGCGGCCGCCGCCTCGTCAAAACCATGACCATCGCTCTCGATTGTCGCGATGCGCCGTCCAGCCGCCTTCAACGAAGCCAGATAGGCCGCTTCGTGCTCGTGCCCCTTCTTCTGCAGCAACAATGCGTCTTCGCTCTCTTCCGCGGGGCTGATCGCGTCGCCTCGAACGAGAGCCAAGTCAAGCGCCGTCGCATGCTCGCAGCCCTGAAATCGCATCAGGTCCGTCGGCGACAGCACGATTTCTTTCGCGCCTGACAGTCTCATTGCCAGTTACCCAAGCCAATCCGACGGTAACTATACGCTAAAAGTATTGAGCGAAAATTTCTGTCATTGGGGGCACGGATGTCGTTTGAAAGTGCAAGGAAACTTATCGAGCTTGCGGCAATGGTCCGCGCCCATCGTCAAGGGGTAACTCTCGACGATGTCGTCGAACGTTTTAATGTGGCTATGCGAACCGCCCAGAGAATGGTCCATGCCCTGGAAGAGATTTTCATCGACGCAGACAGCTACATCGATGATCTGGGCCGTAAACGCTGGCGTATGCGCGGCAACGGGCTACGGGACTTCCTGACGATAACAGCCGAACAGACAGCTGCATTGGACGTCGCCATCGACGCCATGGTTCGCGACGGGGCGACTGCGGAGGCCTCTCACCTCCGGACGATCCGCGACGTTGTCCATGCTCTGGTTCCCGACAACCGTGCCATTCGGATCGAGACCGACCACGAGGCTCTTTTGGAGGCGATGGGCCTGCTGGCGCGTCCGGGCCCCCGTCCGCTGGTCGACGAAAAGCTGTCGGCCGTCGTCGCAGAAGCGATCAAAGGCTGCACCTTGATCGAGTTCGACTATACCTCGAATGACGGTAAGACGCGCAGGCGGTCGGTGGCGCCTCTCGGGGTGCTTATCGGCAACAGGCGGTACCTGGTCGGCCGTGATGGCGAAGAAGAAGAAGGTCGGTCGAAGCACTTCCGGATGGACCGGATGTCGGATGCGCGAAACACCGATCAGCCGTTTGTCCGACCGCAGGCCTTCGACATCCGCCGGTTCGCCGAACGGGCGTTCGGCGTCTTCGAACGGGAAGACGAGTTCGGCGAGGTCGTGCTGACGTTTTCGCCCGATGCCGCAAGCGAAGCACGATCCTACGAATTCCACCCGTCGCAGGTTGTCACCGACCTGCCTGATGGCCGGCTGGAGGTCCGCTTCCATGCCTCCGGACATCTGGAGATGGCATGGCATCTGTATATGTGGGGCGACAAGGTCGAGGTGTTGGCTCCCGACCGCCTGCGCAACTTGGTTGGGAATCACCGCCGCGGAGATTTTCCAGCTCTTCCGTAAGCGAAGTCGAAGTATCTCCGTGGAGCAAGTGTCGGAGATCGCGTCTTGTCATGGGAGAGGCAGGACGCAGGCCGAGCCGGAGTCGCTCCCCTTGTCTCAAACTTGCAGGGTGACAGCTTCTGACACGCTCGCATGCTGATCTTTTCGCCGTAAGGTAACGGAGAAGATTGGTGAGCTTTACCCACTACAACCTCGGGCATGTTGATCGCGGCAGCGTCGTCGTCGTGACCCTCCAAGGGAACGCTGCGAACGTCCGGCTGATGGACGGCCCCAACTTCAGCAACTACCGGGCGGGCCGACGGCACCGCTATGTCGGCGGCCTCGCGAGAAGTTCTCCGGTCCGCCTTCAGGTTCCGAATTCGGGAACCTGGCATGTCGCGATCGACATGCAGGGCCTTCGCGGCTCGGTCAGGACAGGCGTTCAGGTCATTCCGGGTGCTGCGCTCCGACCACTTCCGACAATCAACGAGGCTCCGCTGCACAGCGTTCCAACGCTCGTGCGAAACGCGGAGGACGAACTCGTGCCTACGGCAGAAGCGCCTGAAGGAAGGGTGTTCGATGTTTTTATCTCACACGCCTCGGAAGACAAGGACGACGTAGTCCGCCCGCTTGCAAGCGCCCTGCGCGAAGCCGGCCTGTCTGTTTGGTACGACGAGTTCGAGCTGCGTATCGGCGATAGCCTGCGGCGCAAGATCGACCGCGGTCTCGGAAGCAGCCGCTTCGGCGTAGTCGTCCTTTCCAATGCCTTCTTCGGCAAAGGATGGCCTGAGTATGAACTCGACGGGCTGGTGACACGTGCCGTCTCCGGCGAGCAAATCCTTCTGCCGATCTGGCACAATGTCACCAAGCGCGAGGTGATCGGCTATTCGCCTTCTCTCGCCGACCGTCTGGCGCGTAGCACCGCTACCCATACTGTCGAGGAGATAGCCGCCGAAATCGCGGAGGTTGTGCGTATGCCTATGGCGGCCTGACGGCCACTTTATCGGAGAAGACAGGATGAGACAGCAAGTCGAAGACGAGTGGAATGGTTGGGACGGTGACACGATCGTTCGCCTCACCGATGGTTCGGTATGGCGCCAGGAAGAGTACCACTATGAGTATCGGTACGCGTACCGCCCCAATGTGACGCTCTCGAATAACATCATGCACGTCGACGGAATGAGCCGCAGCATCCGGGTACGCCGGATCGACTAGAAACACGGTGTAAACGTCATTCACCTGCGCCGCCAGCTGCAGATCGTCACGAGTCATGGGACACGCGGAATCATTCCGGCGACGCCCGGGGTTCACGTCTGCTCGCGATGTCGTCGAGCCATTTCGCAAGAACGCGTCCACCTTTTTTGCATCCGCGGGAAAGCCAGCGGAGATTTGGCAACTGTTCGCCTAGTGCCGACATGACACGAGAGAGCGAGAAATCTACAGCGCGCCGCCAACGTCCTGACACTCGGGGTCGACAATAATGGCTACCACATGGACCCTGATCCGCTCCGCGCTGGTTCGGTATCGCCGCCCCGATCCTTGCGAAAGAACACGAAGTCCAAGGTTCGGTGCGCGCAGCCCCGCCGCCCGCCGCCGATCATCGAGGCGATTACCAGACCTACTCGCCGCAGAAGTAGGCAACCACGACGCCCGTTCCATTGTGGTCCTGGGGCCCGGCCGTTCCGCGTGATCCAGAGGCCCAAAAAGCGCACGGCATCGCCACTACTCTCTTGGACGAAATCGCTGCCTACGCCGACTGCATCGACAGGGCCCGCGCCGAGGCCGCCCCTGCGCCCGGATCGTCGCAAAAGACGCAGGAGGAAATCGCGTCAGCTACCTTCACCGGGATTGGCGCATTCGTAGAACGCACGCAAACGATCCGGAGGCTGCCCGACGCCGAGCAGCAGCGCCAACTAATCGGAATGCGAAAGCCGTTTCAAATCCAGTCCCCGCCCCGTGGGGATTGGAGACGCTAGCGCCCGCTCCAGATCTACCTCGGACCCCGTGAGCGCCCGCATGATCGCCAGTCCCATTGCACGAGCCATCCTCGGGGGGAACGCGTTCGCAATCTGTCGAAACTGTTGCTGCTTGCTTCCGCAGAATTGCCAGACGTCCGGGAAATCCTGAACCCTGGCCATCATCCGAAGAGTCAATTTCGGGCGCATACCCGCCGGGGAGTTTTTGTCGGGAACCGACTTTGCCAAACCGCCCGGATCGACCCCAAGGTCGGTCCAGCTCTTGCGGCTCTTTTTCTGCGCGAGATCGATACCCTTCTTTTTCTGGCTGCCGCCAATCAGTGTCGGCGCGTAGCCATTGGCTTTCGCAGCCCATGCATCCACGTGCTTCCAGCCGTTTGCACCCATTAAATCCTTCAGAACTTCGCCAACGGTCGGTGCTGCAGTCCGCAGTGGAGTCGGCCACCTGAACCTGTGCATGATGCCGGGCCGGAATCCTACGAGGACCGCCCGTTCCCGCTTCTGACAAAGCCCAAACTCGGGTCCGTACAGCGTCCGCCACTCGGCGTCGTAACCCATGGCCGCCATCTCGGCGAGAATCTCGAGCCGATACATACTGTTGGTGCTCTGAAGCGCGCCGGTCACGTTCTCCAGCATCACAGCCTTCGGTCGAAGCTGTCTCACCAGCTCCAAGGCTTGGGGGAACAGGTCTCGCGCGTCATGTCTGCCCATACGCTCGCCCGAGGCCGAGAACGGCTGACATGGCACCCCTCCTGCGAGGAGATCGATTCCTTTGTAGGCGGCGAGATCGAGTTCCCTGAGGTCTGCCTGAACGACATTCCATAGAGGCTTGTTCTGGCGCAGAGTCGCCGCAGCGTCCCTATCGATTTCAACGAGCCCAGCATGTGCGAATCCTGCAGCATGGAGCCCGAGCGCCTGGCCTCCGGCGCCGGCACAGATCTCAAGGACCGACACGGTCTGCTCGAGTTCCGGCGTTGCGAGATCATGATCGCCTGCGGTGTCGAGAGGCAGCCTGCCGCTGAGGCGCAACCGTCTGCGCGAGGCACGCGGGTCGTTGTCTCTGTCGTGGCCGAAGGCCCACGCCAAATCCCAGATCAGCAACTGATCGATCTTCAGTGGAGCGCTTTTCGGCCAGTCCCAGTCGACGTCCGGGAATAGGTCGCGCTCGCCAATACGTTGAAGCGCAACAAGTACACGCGGCCACCCAGCCCTTTCGACATTGAGTCTGGGCGTCTCGGATGTCGCGAGGAGATTGGCGTCAAGGTGATCTGGCATCCTGCGATGCAGGTCTCGAGCCTTCTCGCAGAGCTGCTCGGCCCGTGCGACAGTGGACTCAGAACGGTCCTCGTGGGGGTCGATGATGGAGAGTTCGAGAAGTTCGTTGATCACCCCTTCCAAATCCCGCAGCCAATTCGACGCTGCGTGTCGCGCTTTCTTCGCCGCAAACGCCTTGAATGCCCTCTCCCTCGATTGATCAGGACTCTCGCTACGCACCGATTCAGCCAGCCCGATATCTCTTTTCAGGGCGCGCAACTCCTTGGTCTGAAGACTGCGGCCCGAGCAGATCATGGAAAACGCTTCGCGCCGGACGATCTCATTCTGCTGAGCGAGCTCGAGCATCACGGTCACGGCTACGCCGCTGTCGATTAGAATTTCACGCTGTTGTCCAAGTACGGAAACCAACTTCGCGTATCTGGCGACGTCCTGACGGGGCACCTGGCATTCGTTCGCAAGAAATGCAGCAATGCTTGCTCGCGGCAGTGTCTCCTCAAGGCTCTTCCAAAGGTCGCCGATCCGAAAGGCTTCGCGCGCCTGTCTCGCTCGCCAAGTCGCGACGGACTTCTTCAGCTTGACGAGCTCTCTACCGTAGAGGGCTTCGAAATCGCGATCGAAGGGCGGCGCAGCCACGTCGTCCCCGGCGCCCGCGTCATCTCGATTGTCGGCAATTTCAGCCGTCTGCTCAGCCCTCTCGGCAGCTACGTCCGTCAACGGCTCTTCAACGACCGCTTTGATCTCACCCTGTCGATCCACTCTAGTTCCCCTCCACCTTGAAAATTAGATAGATCAAGGGGCTACAGGCAGACGCTTTGAGATGACGTTAGCGATACCCGTAAAATGCGAGGTATTCCCTCTGAGCAAAATCGTCTTAACGAGCCCTTATGTCGGGCCTCCATTTTGGTGGCCTCGCTCGAACGAAATTGAAACCCGACTGTCCTACCTCTGCCTTCCAATCCATAAAATGACGGGGAGCGAAAGTGAAAGTAGTCGATCTATTTTGCGGCTGTGGCGGGTTCAGCCATGGAATGAGAAAAGCGGGTTACAGCATCGTCGGCGCATTCGACGTCAAGCCCGAGGCGCTTGCAGTGCACGCGGCGAACAATCCCGCCGTGGGGCCGACACCTATGCCGAAATGGATGGCCCATCGCTATCGCAAGAGGCGCGAGTTCATGCACGCGGATCTTGGCAATCTGCTGCGGTGGGTGCCGGAGATCAGCCATCTGAAACCGGACGTGATCGTCGGCGGGCCGCCCTGTCAGCCGTTTTCGCCCTTTGGTAGACGCGGCGGCGACAACGATGAGAAGTCCCTGCTGAGCCTGGCTTTTGCGATCATCACGACCTCGGTCCATCCCCGATTTTTCGTCATGGAGAACGTTCCCGAGCTCCAGAAGACAGAAACTTTTCGCAAAGTAACGGACCTCTTCCGCACCTCCGGGTACGGCCTGACAGAGCGTGTGGTGACCACAAGCGACTACGGGTCCCCTCAGAAGCGGAACCGTCTGATCCTGGCGGGTTGTGTCGGAGAAACGGACGGATGGCTAAACGAATACCTGGACCAGACGCGGCATGAACATAAGCCTGTCATCCGAGACGTTCTGGGCGAAGGATTCGGGCCACTCTTTTTCCGGCGCGGCCATTATGCCGGGCAACGCAGGTCGTTTTTCAGGACTGACGAACACTGCCCGACCATTACGTCGACGACTGGCAGGGGGACGCGGGCGCCATATGTTCTGAGGCCGGCCGATATTCGCGTCCTTCGGTCGGTGGGCGAAGGAATCGCGGTTCTTGGGAGGGGCCCTGACTACGTCCCGCAAGCGGGCGATACGATCCCGGCGAGGAATCTTCCTGTCGGAGGTCAGAAAGAACTCGCTTTGCTCGCGAGCTTTCCAGCCAACTGGAAATGGCAGACTGAGGGAGGACGGGCGCCAACCAAAGCAGACGTCATGCAGATGATCGGGAATGCGGTTCCGCCCACTTTGTCCGAAGCACTCGGTGAGAGCTTGCGGCTATACCGCATCGGCAAGATGGAGGAGACGCCGGACGTCCCAGATTCGATCCATCCCCTGTTCTACGAGTGGCTACGGGACAACAAAGCCTTCGACGAGACCCGTATCGAATCCCTGCGCCGTCATGGTGCACGGGCACGGGCCTTGGTTGCTCCTCGCGCCCTTTCAACGCCGGAACAGGAACTCAAAGCCTTCGATCAGATCGTCAAGATGAGGCCCCTGATCGCCAGTGATCCTGATCAGGCGGCGATGCGCGAATCCTTGTATCTCGCTTATGATTGGTCGCTTGCTTTGGAGGGCCGACCTCCGGAGGATTCGTTCTTCGATGACCATGAGCGCGAGTCCGCGGACGAAGAGTACGTCAATCCTCCCCCACGGTTCTCGCGGCTCCTTTGCGCTTCTGCTCGGGCATAGTTCCCCATTTCGCTAACGCGTGCATCGTGATTTCGATATTCCGTCGAGAACAGCAGATGTTGCTCCCATCTCGCCCTAGGACGAGATGGGAGGCTTATTTGCCGGGGTAAACGAGCGATCAACATCCGGAGTACGACATTTCGCACAACTCAGCTGATCTGGATCAGGAAACTCGGCGTTTGACCCTTTGTGGACGGTCTGCTGCCGTCGGCCGGTTTTCGCGATCGTCGGTGATCAACTGCTGTGGATCGACTCCTGACTTGCGGTTACCTGCAATGGGCAACTTCATCTGCGGAGCACGTCGAGCTTCCTCCGGTGTAGGGCGGCGTGGCTTTCTGATCTTCGCCCCTGTCCTGGCGCGCGCCTCGAACGCCTCGCGCGCCAGATTAAGTTCCAGGAGCTTGGCCAACGCCTCATCATCAGAGATATCCTCAGGCCATCCGTAGGCTGCGGCAACGGCTGCGTCCAAATCCGAGTGGGCGTCGACCAGCCACTGCGGACGCCGATTGTAAAGAGTGGTCAGGGTGCGGTCACGCAGGATTGCATCGGACGCTGCGTCCTTCGCGATCATTCGATCGGGATAGCCGGGTACGACCTCGGGCTGGATCTGAACAAGGTCGCTGGGGTTGAGCCAGGCATTTCGCAGGTCGTCAAGTCTCTTGGCCGCGCTTGATATCGCGATAGCGCGAGAGTCCCTTTCGTATCGAACCGCAGGGATGTCCGGTGTGAGCCCCTCGGGGAGCGGGAAGGTCTCGAATACCCCCGCACTATTGTAGGTCGGATCATTGCCGACGCCGTGCCACGAACAGGTTCCCAAGCTCCATGCCTCGTGAAATCGAGAGTGTAGAATCCCGAAAAAGACATCGTCCGACCGAGAAAAGGCAAAGATACGAGAGTCGGGCACAATTGATCGATCAAGCCATATGAATGTACGATGCTTTGCGACGCGAGGTGTTGCCGCGTAGCGCGAATGACCGTGCAAGGAAGCATGGAAAGCTGGCCTGGGCTCGACGTGCCGCCACCAGCGCTCGCGGTATGCATCACGCCTGTTCTGTGACCGCTCCGGAAACACATGCTCTCTGATGTGTTGGAACGGCGCCTCGTAAAGTGCGGCCTCCTGCTCGGACATCTCCCAGCCGAAGTCCACGATCCACATGTCGCGGCCGCGGCGAGTGATATCCATTCCATTGCGCCATGGACGGAGAACGTCTGAGTTCGGCCTGCCGTTAGGGTTCATCGGCATGGAGAGCCAGGCACGCGCCAAGCTGCCTGGGACATCGAACGCGCCGCCTTTCGTGTCTCCCATGAATGCCACGTTCTGATTCTCAGCGAGACGCCGCGCCTTGGTAAGATCGGTCGCGCCGGCGGTAAGGTCGGAATTTATCTGAGCAACCGACTTGCCATCGAGCCGCAGCTCGTCATCACCTTGGCCAAAGCAGATGAGCGACACTCGCACGGCTGCTCCATCCACGACCCACGGTTCATCGCTCCAAGCTTCGAATAGTCGGCTCTCAGCGACGATCCTATCCAAAACCTTTCGGTTCGCGCCTCCACGTATGGAATTTGTCGTGACCAGACCCACTCTGCGCGTTCGATGTGCTGCCACCGCGGCGCGGGATTTCTCCACCCAATAGCAGACGAGATCAGCCTCGCGAGAAACTCGCCCGTGGTACACCTCGAAAAGGCGTTCAACCGCCGCATCACCCAACGCTTGTCGCATCAAACGCACGCCAAGAAACGGTGGATTCCCAACAATGAAGTCTACTTCAGGCCATTCTGCTTCAGCGTTTCCCGCGGTTGGCCTTAGAGCGGCCAGAAGATCTCCTTGCGCATCACGATCTGCATCAGTGTCTTCTGCCTGCCTTACCAAGGCGTCGCGTCTCTCGATCGCATCCAGCTTGCGCAGGATCGGAATTGATTTCGAGCGGATTCCGTTCTTGATCTGCCACTGAATGTCGCCAATCCAGATTGTTGTGCGCGCGAGCTCGGCCGCCATGGTGTTGACTTCGATCCCACGCAGGATTTCCGGCCCTACGAGCGGAAGCTGAGCGGGCAAACCGAGCATCTCGCAGTCTAGGTTGGCGCGGTGTTCGATATCCTTCACGCCCTGTAGAGCGAGGTACAGGAAGTTCCCCGACCCGCATGCCGGATCCAGGATGCGGAGTTTTCGCAACCGCTCTGTGAACCGGGACCGTACTTCCCCGGCGGCTTCCTCCCGTGTCATCCGGCGGGATCGCTGCCTGCGCATTGGCGGCTTGCGATTGCCAGTCAGAAGTTCGACGATCTCCTGCCTTGCTTGTTCCCATTCCTGTCGAAGCGGCCTTAGGACGACCGGGTCGACAAGACGCATGATCTTTTCTGGGTCGGTGTAGTGCGCGCCAATCTGCGAGCGTTTCTCCGGGTCCAGGAACCGCTCGAACAGAGTTCCGAAGATCGTCGGATCGATGAGGCCCCAGTCCAGGCTGTCTGCGGCGACAAGCAGACCGATGTCGCCGTCATCGAGCTGAAGCGCTCGGCGGCCATCAAACAGGCCGCCGTTGAACCATGCGATGTCGGTCAGATCGAACTCGCCGCCGCGCTCCATCGCTTCGAAAAGCTTGTTGAGGTAGCCTATGGTCCGGTCTGGTGCGCGGGCGGATCGCCTCAGGAGCTTGGTGAACAGCCCATCCGGCAGGAGGTTCACACTCTGGGCAAAGAAGCAGAACACGAGCTGATTCACGAAATGAGCGATCTCATCCGGAGTGCCGCGCCCCCGAAGTCTAAGGGCGATCGTGGAAAACTTGTCTGCCGCCTCCTTTGTGACCGCGGCGCGAGTTCTGGTCGGCCTGAGCTTCTCCGGGTTGAAGAAGACGTTGTACAGCATCTCGCGTGCTGAAGGCTGCGCGAGGTCGTTCAGAGTGATCTCATAGGTGGACGGGACGGTGTTGGTCCAAGCGGTATGGATGCGAAGATGTTCGATGTCGCACACGATGTGGAGGGGCGGGCTCGATAGCGCCGGTGCATAACGCATCAACTGCAGGAGCGCCTCATCGAGGTTGCCGTTCTTACGCTTGTATTCCCAAGCGAAGTGACCCTTCTTCCACACGTCGGCGAAGCCTTTGCCCCCTCCGAGCTTGTTGGCGCCTTTCTCGAACGCGAAAAATTCGCCGTTCGGATCCTCATGGATTGGAGTTGGGTGGCCAACCAGCGAGCAGATATCGAGGAAGTGTTCTTGAGCCGTCTGCCGCTCTCCAAGATTCGACTTCCGCCATTTCTTGATAAAAGCAGTCGGCGTCATGGGCGCGAGCCCTGTGGCACCCATACTCATATGCGGTCCCCTTCGACATAGGCATCAGCCCGGCGGAAGAGGGTGTCAATCAAATTCTGATTATTGGTTAATATTAGAAAACCCAACTTGACAATGGAATAACGTCTTGTGCTGTCCACTACCGCATCGCCGTCCGTTGACGCGGTTCACTCGGGCCGCACCAACAATGCGGGCAAGAATATCGCCCGGTAATGTCGGGGTCGAACTCGGGGCGCGCGTGTGATCCGTCAGACACGGCAACCGACAGATCACCTTGTGCACGACGTACCGGGGCCTGCCGTTGGAGGCAATGGTGAGGAATAAGAGCCCACCAGTCCGAAAACTAGGCAGCATCCGGCTGAGCAATAATTTCGTTCGGATAAACAACGCGATTGAGCCGAAACACCAGGTTCTCCACGAAGGCCGCGATCTTGGACGCATACTGCGGCTGGATGTGCCTAACCGCACCACTGGCCTCACGATCGCCTTCATGAGCGATCTGATTGCGGCGCTTCACATAGCCGGCGAGACTTCGCTTCAGGTCATCGGCGGTGCTGTTTGGACCGGGCCATAGGGCAGATACCGAGTCAAATATCCCGGTGTGCCCTATCATGTCATAGCCGGCGTTGATCTTCTCAGGGGCCTGGTACGAGAGGAATGTCAGCGAGTTGTCCCGCAGTCGATTGGCTAGTTCCTGATGTAGATTCGTCACCGCAATCACGGGCATTGCGTCCCGAAAATTCTGGGCGTTCCGTATCGGCACGATGTTGACCATCGCCTCAGCCAATGAGTTCGGCATCGGGTTCGTCTGCAAGACGTGAGGTATCCGCTCGTACAAGACGGCATGCACATATGCGTCCAAGGCCGAGAGGCTCGTGACGATTGCAGATCGCGGTAGCCACAACAGATCTTCATTTTCCGCCGTAAGGCTGCCTCTCTGGCCTAGTCCGCGTGCACGGCGAAGCTCTTTGTACATAGCGATGAGGCTATTCGCGGCCGCAATTGAGTTTTGAAAGTCCGTATAGGCCGTCACGTTATCCCCCCATGTCGCCACAGACGCTTCGCGCCCCGTAGCGTGATATAGCCAATCGTATCACCCCGGAATCCTTCATTTAGAACGGGCGATCGAAAAACGTCAGATCCTATCAATCCGATATATTCTGGTAAGCATTCCTACATTGATTGACGCCAAAAGGCCCCTCCACGGCAGCGACTTGCCGGCGGCAGAGGGCATCACCATTGTTCAAGTTCATATCGATAGCTGAGCGGGATGGCCGCGAAGTCAGGGGCTGAGGCCTCCGGTATGTTCATGCCGGGACCCCTCTCCCGGCTTCCAGTCCGTCCCTCGACGTCTTCGTAAGCTCCGTGGATCTGTTCCGCGGAGCCCGGCAGTCTGCGTTTCAGAGGGGTTTGAACATGCGCAAGAAAGTTTCCATCGACCGTTCCATTCCGCGGGCACCGTTGCCTGACGAGTTGCATCCCGACTGGCTGTCCTCGGCAGTCGTGCTCACCGACTCGGTGGGTGACGGCAAGGCCGCCGAAAGGAGCTCATCTATAACGAGCTGACGGTTGGCAGCGGCTCGTGGGTTCCGCCTGAACCTAGCCGCGCCTCGCGTCCCATCCCGCTGCGCTCCACCGCGTCTTTTCGCGGCTCCGTCGTCGACCACGCACGCAACCGCGAGTTCGTCTACGAGAGCAAGCCTGAGCGCGGGTTCATCTACATCTCGTTGGTGAGCGAACTGGTCGTGGACTACCTCGACCAGCCGCCGTTGGTTACCTTCAGGTGGCCTGATGGGAGCAAAGGCGAGCACACGTTCGACGCACTCCTGACCTTGAAGGACACCACTCGCGTCGCGGTAGACGTGAAGCCGAAGACGAAGGTCCAAAAATCCCGGATCCTCGAAGTTCAACGGCTCATCGAGGAACAGATCGGCAAGGCATTCGCCGACGTCTATCTGCTTCGCACCGAGGACCACATCCACCCGGACGATGTCTACGACGCTCGGATGTTGCTGCGCGCGCGCAGGCTTGCTTGTGCGGCCTCGGACGCGGTCGTCGCGAAGCTAGTGGGGGGCCTTCATGGCTGGTGCCGGCTGCGGGACCTGGTCGCCGTCTCCGGCATCGGCGGGAATGCCTTCAACGCCGCTGTCCGCTTGATCGGCGACGGCATGCTTGAGGTCCGGGACTGTGCCCGGGTCTCGTACGAATGCTTCGTCAGGCGCGCCCGCGCCTGACCTTCACCAAACAAGGAGAACTATGATGACCGTCTTCAACGGCAATACTTTCCGCACTTCGGCTCCGACCACTTATGGATTCGAGCCTGGTCACGTCTTCGCAATCAAGGAAAGATTCGACGAGGTTCTTTACAAGCACATCAGCCATGACAGGCATGTGCTTACCGCCAGCCCGCTCGCGAACCCCGAACTCCGCCAGGTCTTCTCCCAAGACGACCTGCGCGAGCTCGTCGGGGATGGCAAGCTCGATCCCCGCATCGAACAGAACAGGGAGTCCCGCCAGAAGCTGCTTGCCCGCTCGCCGGACATCAAGTCGGCCCGCGACCTGCCGGACGATGACCGGGAAGAGCTGGCATTCTACTGGCAGCTCTGCCGTCACGTCGTTCAGATGTACGACGATGGCAACACCAGCCTCACGGACAAGGCGCTGAAAGGCGCTATCGGCAAGGTCATGGCCACACTCGTCTACGGCGTGGAAGAGGAAGACGTCGTCGGGAGCGTCAGAGGCAAAGAGCGTGCACGCCTCAAACAGCAGGGCGGCGCGGCCGAGCGGACGATCCGCGCCCGGAAGGTCCAAATGAGCAGGGACGCGCCATCTCCTTCGACCCTGCGCAGCTGGATTCGCGTACTCGAGCAGCATGAATGGGATATCCTGGCGCTTCGCGACCACCGCAAGGGCCGGGTCGGCCATCGTCTGCCGAAGATCACCGACCCGCATTCCGTCGCTTTGATGGCGAAATGGGTGCAGGCATACCTCGACCGCAGCCGCCCCTCTGCCGCGATCCTCTTCAAGCTGATGGTGGGTTCGATGACGCTTGAGAAGGAGAATGCGCAAAGGCTGGTCCAGGGCAATCCTCCCCTCCGCGGCACCGACGCTCCTTCCTTCGCGGCCGCGAACCTGGAGCGGACTGCACAGGGTCTTCCTCCTATGCCGGTACCCTCGAAGAGCACCTTCGAGCGCGCAATCCGCAAGCTCGATAGCTTTACGGTCCAGGCAGCGCGCCGCGGCCCTGCATACGCCCGTAGAAAGCACAAGGTGAGCGGTAGGATTGAATCCGTCCTATTCCCGGGCGAACGTGTTTCGATCGATTGTTGGCGGGTCCAGCTCAGGACGCTGAAGCTTCCGCATGAGTTCTGGGAAGGCATGCCGGAGGAACTCGTTGACAAGCTCGGCAGGGTACGCCTCGTCTTGTGTGCTGCGGTCGATGAGGCAACGAAGGTCGTGTTCGGCGCAAGGCTGAACTGGACCGCGAACGCAGACACCGCGATCCGTACCTTGGAAATGGTGTGCCGGGACAAAAGCGAGATCGCCATCGCGGCAGGCTGCCGCTCCACCTGGCACCACGCCTGCACGCCTGAAACGGTGCCGACGGACTCTGGGTCAGAGTTCATCGACGCGGGGTTTCGTTGCGCCGTCCGCGACATCGGCTCCGCCAACGAAATCGGCCCCGCCTCGCACCCGGACGCCCGGGGCATGGGCGAGCGGTTTTTCGAGACGCTCGACCTCCAGTTGATGCAGTTCTTCCAAGGCCGGACGTTCTCGGGCGTTGACGACAAGGGCGACTACGACGCCGGTGCCGTCGCGAACATGGTGACGGAGACACTCGGTCAGGCGCTGGTGCGCTACATCGTGGACGTCCACCACAACTCGCCGCACGCAGGCTTGGGTGGCCAGACCCCGAATGACGCATGGGTAGAGCGCGCCGCACTTTACAAGGTGCTTCCCCCGCCTGCGCCACACGTGATCAGGACCGTATTCGGCTTCTCCGACAACAGGCGTATTCAGAACCGGGGCGTGCGTTTCCTCGGACGCTACTACCGTTCCTCCGAGACGGCCAAGCTTCGCAAGTCAATTGGACAGGCAGATGTCCGCATGAGGGCCGATCTCGAGGACCTGGACATGATCTGGGTGTCGAAGAACGTGCCCGGCGCGGAGTGGTTCGCAGTGCCCTGTGAGGTCGACATGAAGGGAGTTTCAGCTGCTCTCTGGCTCGAAGCGATGGCCGCTCTTAGGCGCAAGCATGCCGACGTATCGAAACTGCGGGAACATGTTGTCCACGCCGCTCTACGCGACCTCCGGGACGCGGGCAGGCACTCCGCAGCGGCTGCTGGCATCGGCCCATCGGCGATGTCCCGCACGCAGCTTTTGAAGCTGGAGAAGGAGTTGGTGGAACACTTCGATTACACGGTCGCGGGCGATCGCGGGCGGTCGTTCGAAGGACTGGAAGACGACGCGATTGACGCGCTGGAAGCTGACGCCGGCCAGGAAGCCGGCGTGACCGGACAGTCGGAGGAGGCTGCTCGGGAAGCTGGTGACGAGGATGACTACGACGAGTCGCAGCGTCCCGTGGCGCGGCGCCGTACCCGTCTCGGCTCCGATTTTCTCAAGAAGGGGGACTGACCGATGAGCATGACGAACACCAAGATTGTGGGTGGAAGGTCCGCCGAGTTCCTCAATCGAATCGTGTCGAACCAGTCGGACAAGCGTCGCGCAGTGAACGAGGCTCTAGGCCGCGTGCTCTCGGCGTACCTGCCCACGGCCTATGACGACCAGCTCATGGAACAGATCGACTGGCTCCTGGACTCGATGCTGCTCGAGCTTGGCGAGCAGCCCGGAGTGGCCGCTGCGGAAGGCATGGTGCGCGGTGGCCGCGCGCTCGTCGTCACCGGAGAGGCTGGGGCGGGCAAGAGCCGAGCCCTCGCCCACGCATTCGCCAGCCGCTCTGAGTTCGAAGGCTTCGGCAAGCCCGGCGAGTGGTGCCCGCTGCTGTCCGTCGTAGCGCCCTCCCCGTTCACGCTGGGCGCTCTCGGCAACGAGATCGCCCGCAAGCTCGGCTACCACGGCCGCCGGGAGATTCAGCACAGCAAGGTGTGGCCTGTCGTGCGCGAGCTGATGGCGGAGTGCGGCATCCGCATCCTCCACATCGACGAGGCTCAGCATGGCGACGAGATTCAGAGCGACAGCATGACCCAAGAAGTGGAGAACACGTTCAAGCGGATGATGCAGGAAGCGGACTGGCCTATCTGGCTGATTCTCTCAGGCCTGCCTGAGCTGTCACGCTTCTGCCAGGCCGATGCTTCCATGAAACGGCGCGTCCGCGTCCTTCCTTTCGAGGCGCTGACGTTCGACGACCATGCAGGGGCAGTTCGGCAAACGATGAGGGATCTCGTAGCCCTCTGTCCGTCTGTCGGCTGCGCCCAGCTTCAGTCGGAAGAGTTCGCGCACCGTCTGCTCCATGCAGCGACTTACCAGTTCGGGATCGTCGTCGAATACGTGCAGGACGCGATCGCGGAATGCCTGACGGTGGAAAGCGGCGGAGAACTTGGCCTCGGCCATTTTGCGGATGTCTACGCCATTCGCACCGGAATGCGGAACGACGACAACCTCAATCCCTTCCTTGCCAATGACTGGACGGCCGTCCCGGTCGAATCGGCGCTTTACGAGGACGTTCTCGACGATACGGGGAAGCCCACGGGCGCACGCAAGCCGAAGGGGCGCAACACGAAGGGAATGAGAAAGTGAAGCTTTCGCTGACCTTGGAGCACGGGGACCGCGAGACCCCGTCGGACTTCGCCTCACGGCTATCTACGCGGGCTTGCCGGGACGACATGCGCGAGTTCTGCCGTGACTTCGGCATCGACCCGCGCGGCGTCATTAACGGCGAGTCGGAATCCGTCGGCGCGCTGGCAGACCTTGCGGGCGTGCGGCGCGATCGGCTGCTGGAGGAGTCGTTCACCCGCATGGAAGGGCGGAGGCGCGAATTCCGACACAAGAACCAGGACCTGTTGCAGTCCAGCCTCGTCCGCAACCGCGTGCGGATGTGTCCCGCGTGCATGGCCGATGACGTCGAGCGCCTGGACTGCCGCCTCGCCGCCCGGCCGCACCGTCGCAGCATGTGGCTCATCCGCGGCGTCCGGACCTGCGCCAAGCACGGCATCGCCCTTGCCGAGATTGGGAAGCTCGATGGTCCCCACACCGTCCACGACACCACGCGCGCGATTGCGGACGCCATCCCGCGGCTCCGGTCACTCGTGGATAACGCGTCGCTGCGAGCGCCGTCGCGGTTCGAACGCTACCTTCTCCGGCGGCTGGACGGCAAGACGACCGAATCTTGGCTGGACGGGCTGCCCATGTATGCGGCCCTGCACCTTCCCCTCGTCGCCGGCGCGGTTGCGGTCCACGGACCGGGCGTTACTTTGGATGACATCGATGGTGACGACGCGTGGCTGTGCGAGACCGCGGGCTTCGACATCGTCGACAACGGAGCCGAAAGCATCGGGGCGTTCCTGGACGACCTGCAGGCGCCGTTCCGCGACAGCCGCTCCGCAAAAGGCCCGAAGGTCATGTATGGGCGCCTGTACGACTGGCTGGCTCACGAGTGCCGTGACAGGGCATACGACCCGGTACGAGACATCATCGTCGACCACGCCTTGGATACGCTGGCCCTCGGCCCCGGCGACGTTCTCTTCGGGCGCCAGGTTACTGCCCGCCGGAAGCACTCGGTCCGGTCCGCGTCGCAGGAATTCGGGCTGCATCCCAAACGCATGCGCAGGATGCTGCAGAGGGCGAATCTCACCGATCCCGGCCTCACCGGCTCCGCCGACAACAAGGTCACCTTCGACGTAGGGGAAGCCGATGCGCTCCTGAAGGGCCTCGCGGAGTCCATGAGCATGGAACGGGCGCGGGATTACCTGAACGTTCCCCGGCCCCACGACCGCGGCCTGCTGGAGCGGGAATTCATTACGCCGATGATGGCGGGTGGCCGAGCCAAGGGTGGACATGCAATCCTGAAGAGCGATCTCGATGGCTTTCTCGAGCGTTTGCTGCGTGATGCCGATCCGGATCTCCACGGCAATCCGGAATTGATGCCGCTGATCGCCGCGGCCCGGTATTCATGCAGTGCAGTGATGGATGTCGTGGCTCTGGTACTTGACGGCAAGCTCAGCCGGGTTGGCCGCGATCCCGGCCACTCGGGATTTCTTTCCGTGCTTGTGGACGCGGATGAGGTCCGGCCTTTAGTCACCGGACCGGCTTATGAGGGTTACAGCATGAGGGACTTGGAGCGCCTCCTTCCTGCGAAGTCGCGCGCGGTGAAGGCCTTGGTCGATCAGGGATTCATTGCTGTCGATATCGTCAAGAACCCCGTAACGAAATGGATGCAGCCGATCGTCCGCGCCGATGAACTTGCCCGGTTCAGGCGCGAGTTCGTCTCTCTGCGTGTCCTATCTCAGGAACGGGGCGACCATTTCCGGCGCGTGAAGAAGACGCTGGTCGCCGCAGGAGTCGAGCCGGTCGCCGACCCTGACCTTCTGGGGCAAACCCTCTATCGGAGGTCGGATATCCCCTAGGCTTCCCCTACTCCCATCGATCGCGGAGAAAACCCTCGTGCCCTTCGGCCCGGGGGGTTTCTTTTGCCCAGCATCCGGTTGGCGCCCAAAAGGCGTCGATTCTGAGCAGCCTTCGTGCGAGTAGCGGATGAGTATCCATGAAGCGGTATATATAAAATCCCTGCGATTTCAATAGTTTACGTACCACGGTGAGCGAGAATTAGTGACGCGCCAGGAGAAGTAGCCTGACGCGTCAATGAATCTTGCTCAACGTCAGGATACTTTGCTCGATCGACACTCGAAGTTCGCTCACCTCGTTAAGGGATTGGCGGCTTGAAAAGAAGAAGGCCCGGATCAGGATCCGGGCCTTCTTCTTTTCTCCACACTTAGAGGTTCGCTGGAGCAATCGGTTTCGCGGGTCTGATAACAGAATGCGCCTTAGCGCGGCAACGGATGTCGAACGGCAGCGCCCCAGCGCGTGGATTTCTTTCCATCACCAAGAAGGAATTCAAAGAAGGCATCAGCAGCCGCTTGCGGCGACACCGCGAACAGGATCACAAGGTAAGAGATGACCGCAAACGCCATCGTATTGCGCATATCGCGCGACCACGTTGCCCCGATGTAGAGGGAGTCGCTGTTCGCCCAGACGGACCCGGCACCGGTGACCGTCGCTGTGCCCGCACCCGAGGCATGACCGATGTAGGCATCAGTATTACTCACTGCGCCGCCTTCCTCGATGATCAGCGTGCCGGAGCCTTGAACGCCGACAATGAGAACGTCGCTGTTCGTCCAGGTGGAGCCTAGACCGGTCACCATCGCCGTTCCGGTGGAGGCCGAAGTGAGACCGAGAACGCCAACTGTCGTGGTGACCGTGCCGCCGCCCTCGATGCTCAGTGCACCGGGACCGGTTACGCCGATTTCGATGTCTCCCCCCACGTTCCAATCAGGTGACGTGGGCGGTGTCCCGAGGGAACGCAGGGACGAGCGATCTGCGAAGATTACCGGATGGGCCAACGAGCCCGCTTCGAGTCAATGCAACGTTCGACCTTGTGAAACCCGATACAGCACGATTGCTGCTTGCATCCATCAGTGCGGATAGATCCTTGAAACCCTCAAGGGAAACACCGCCAAGCTCCGCAAAATACAGATCCTGAGCCTAGGCGGGCACGGTCGCGGGCCGAGCCTGTTCCGACAACTTTTCGGGATCGCGCTGTTTCGTGGGGAACAGATCCTGTGCCAGCACGAGGTGGCGGTCGAGGAAATTCTCCTTGATGACCACGGCGGAGTCTTGGTCGACGATGACCACCGCGATCTGGCCCGGACCCTCGCGCCGCTGTACAGGAGCGGGCAACGGACCGGACAGGCTTTGAAGCGTCGGCTCGATCGAATAATGATTGCCGGCGAAATTGCTGAACGGGATGCCGCGATAGGTCCCGCTAGCGGTCATGTGCACATGACCCGAGACCACGGTGCGGACATCCGGATGCCCGCGCAGGATCTCGACCAGTTCTTCCCCCTGCTCCAGGATGATCCTGTCGTTCTGGTTGTGAAGCGGGCAGATGTTGTGATGCAGCACCACGACCACCGGCATCGACGCGTAGTCGGCAAGGCGCTTTGACAGCCAGTCGAGCTGCGCGGCGCTCAGCCTGCCGCTGCCGACGCCCGGTTCGGAACTGTCCAGAATGACGATCCCGCAGCCGTCGAGGGTGACCGAACGGTCCATCTTGCCGGTTTCCGGATCGGCTACATCGCCGAATTCGGCCAGGAAGTTGGGCCTGTTGTCGTGGTTGCCAAGCGTGACGACGTAGGGCAGATCGATCTCGGCAAAGAGATCCTTGAGCCGACGATAGGAGGCCGCGTCACCGTGATCGGCCAGGTCGCCAGCGATCACCAGCAGGTCCGCGTCAGCATGGTTCTTGTTGATGAAGGCAATCGCCTCCTGCGTCCGCGCATTCGTGTCGAGCGAATGGGAGAGTTCGGTTTCGGGCACGATGTGGAGATCGGCCATCACGATTATCTTTGGCACTGGTTCAGGCTCCGTTCAGAGGGAAGGTACGAGTTCGGCATGCGGCATCAGTCCGACAAGGCGCATCGCCTCCGCGAGATCTGACGCAACCCGGTGGCCAAGGGCGAGAAGCTCTGGCGTCGGATGAATGAGGTCGGGAACCTGGACCGTCACCAGTCCCGCTGCCACCGCAGCACGTACGCCATTGGCGGAGTCCTCGAACCCGGCGCAGAGCGACGGGGCAAGTCCGAGCGTGGCGGCAGCCTTGAGGTAGATATCGGGCGCGGGCTTGCCGTTCTCGATCTGGTCGCCGCCGATGAGGACCGGAAAGTGCTTCCGCAAGCCCGCGCGGGAAAGACGATCATGAGCGGAACTGGCGTTTGTGGATGTGGCCACCGCCATCGGGATGCCACGTGATGACAGCGATTCAAGCACGTCACGGACATGCGGCTTGACCGGCACCTCCGCCGCCAAGCTGGCGTCGAATGTCTCCCGCCAGACTGCACTAAAGCGATCGTAGTCGGTCAGATGCGAGATGCCCGCGACGAGACGTTCATGTCCGGCCCGGGAATTGAGCCCGACGACGCTGAAGAACAGCTCGTCGTCAGGTGGTAGGCCCGCCCATTCGCGGGCATAGCGATAGGACGCCTGCGACAGTTTCTCTGTGTCAATCAGCAATCCGTCCATGTCGAAGATGGCTCCGACAACTGGGTTGGTCATCCTTTTACTCCGGTCATTGTAATTCCCCGAATGAAGAGTCGTCTGGCGAAGAGAAACGCGACGACCAGCGGGGCGGTGACGATGGTGGCTGCGGCAAAGGTCACGCCGTAGTCGATGCCAAGGTCGCCCTTATATTGCATCATGGCTAAGGTCGCTGTGATCTTGTCCTGGCTCTGAACCACGATCAGCGGCCAGTAGAGATCGTTCCAATGCGACACGAACGAGAAGATGGTGAAAGCCGCAATGGCCGGAACCGCGCTTGGCACGATCAGGCGAAGAATGATTTCCATCTCGCTGAAGCCATCGATCCGGGCGGCCTGAATGATGCTGTCCGGGAATGACCGGAAGAACTGCCGGAACAGAAAGATCGCGAAAACCGAGACGAAAAACGGAAACATCATCGCCAGATAGGTGTCGAGCAAGCCGACCTTGACGATGCCGACATAGAGCGGGATCGCCGTGACATTCACCGGAATGGTGATGCCGGCTATGACCGCGCCGAAAAGAATGCTCGAACCTTTGAAACGCAACTTGGCAAGCGCATAGGCCGCCGGAATGGCAGTTGCCAGTTGGACCGCCAGGATGCCCAGGCACACGATGAGCGAATTGGCGATGTAGAGAAGATAAGGTTGGTCGAAGAGCACTTTGCCATAGTTGATGAAGCCGTAGAACTGGCGCGGCAGCAGCGAGAAGTCCGATCCGAAGATCTCGCTTTTCGGCTTGAGGCTGGATGAGATCATCCAGATGAACGGAAAGGTCATCGCCAGCCCGCCAAGGAACAGCATCGCGGTCACCGCGTGATGTCCAAAGCGTCGCAGGGAGAGAGAGCGAGCCCCCGACGGGGCGGCGAGTGCGTCGTGGTACGTGGAATTGCTCATGGGAACTCTCAATACCGAACGCGGCGATCGGCTGACCCTGCCTGGAACAACGCGAACAGGAACACGATCAGCAGGAAGGCGAAGGACAGCGCGGCTGCGTAGCCCATGTTGAAGTATTCAAAACCCTCCTTGAAGGCGAGGTAGAGGTATACTTCGCTGGCGCGATCCGGCCCGCCCTGTGTCAGCAGCGCCACCGTGTCGAACAGCTTGAACGCGGTTATCGAGCTTGTGACCGCAACGAACATCGCCGTCGGTCCAAGCATCGGCCAGGTCACACGGAAGAACCGGTCGAGCGGCGTATCGGCGCCGTCCACAGCCGCGGCATCGTACAAGGACGGGGGTATCGCAGTGAGGCCCGCCAGAAACAGCACCATGTTGAAACCGATGATGCTCCACACCGAGATGATGGCGAGCGAGAGCAGCACCATGTCGGGATCGCCGAGGAAGTTGATGGCGTCGAACCCGAGCGAGTTGAGCGCAACGTTGATGATGCCCTGCTTGGAATCCATCAACGCGGCCCAAACCAGCGCCATGGCGGCGAGCGTGGACGTCACGGGCAGGAAAAAGAGCACTTCAAGCACGGAGCGGAAGTGCTGCCGATCCTGGATGAGAATGGCCAGGACGAGCGGTATCACGAATGCTGCTGGCAAAAAAAGCGCCGCATAGATCAGGGTGTTGCGAAGCGCATTGCCGAAATTTTCGTCTTCCGCCATCTGGCGGTAGTTCTCCAGCCCTACAAAGCTCATGCCGTCTCGCACAAGCGTGAAGTCGGTGAAAGAGAATACCAGAACGAGGATGATAGGCACCAGATAGATAGCCAGGATGAGCAACGCCGCGGGAGCGGTGAGCGCGTAGGCAAGCCGCTGCTGGCTGCGAGCCAGCGTCGTGGCCGCTGCCGTCATAGCGCTGCCACCTGTTGCTGCTGCGCGGCGATTGGTGCCGGCGATGGAGCGACTGACGGGGTGGCAGCGGGGCCGCGCAGGCGCTTGCCGTCGGCGCCAAAGAACAAAAGTCCTTCCCGGATCAGGCGAATGGATTGGCGTCCGCCAATACGCAGGCTGGGTGTCTGGACCCCGGGCGCCTTATGGGCCCGCAATCGCAACTCGACGCTGGGCTCGGTGGTCAGCGTGCCATGCAGGATCAAGTCGGCGCCATGATCCTCGACACCCGTAATATCGAAATCGAGCGCTTCCGAGGTCTTCGCTCCGCGCTCCTGAGAAAGATCCCCGTCAAGCAACGCGGCCTCCGTCCGGAAGGCGATGAAAAGGTCGCCGCTGGCGCTGGCGGGTATTGCGACGCCGAGCAATTGGTCGCCGATGCGCAGGCGTTGATCGACCACTTGAGCTGGAAGCAGGTTTATTTCGGGAGATCCGATGAACCGCGCCACATCGACATTGTCGGGGTCGTCGTAGAGCGCAACCGGTGGGGCGACCTGCAAAAATCTGCCAGTCTGCATGATCGCCACCCGGTCCGACAGCGTCATCGCCTCGGTCTGATCATGGGTCACATAGACGAACGTCAGCTTCGAGCTGTCGTGCAGTTCGGCGATTTCCTTGCGCACCTGCGTGCGCAGCTTCGCATCAAGGTTGGAGAGCGGCTCGTCCATCAGGAAGAGCTGTGGCGAGCGCACCAGGGCGCGCCCGAGTGCGACGCGCTGGCGTTGTCCGCCCGACAACTGGGCTGGCCGGCGCTCCAGGAGGTGATCGATACCGAGCTGCCGAGCAGTTTCAAGAATATGTGCCTCGACGGCGGGGCGGCCACGGCGTGCGAGGGGATGAATCCGCTCGACGATGGGCAATCGAGCATGCCAGGGCAAAGACGCCATGATCAGCGGCATCGCCATGTTCTGCGCAACCGTCATGTGCGGATAGAGCGCGTAATCCTGAAAGACCATGGCGATCTTTCGATCCTTGGGCGGCAGCGCGTCGACCGGCTTGCCGTCGATGCTGATGGTGCCGTGGTCCTGAGCCTCCAGGCCCGCGATGATGCGCAGAAGGGTCGACTTCCCGCAACCGGAGGGGCCGACGAGGGAGACGAATTCTCCCTCCTCGACATCAAGCGACAGGCCGGCAAGGATCTGGTTGGCGCCGTATGCCTTACGCACGTCGCGAATGGAGAGCTTTGGCATGGTTTTATCCTTTGTCTTGTCGGCCTGAAGTCCAGAAGAATGGCTAGCGCTGCATCAACTCTTCAGCCACTTCCTTCATCTTGTCGGCGCCGTCTGCAGGCGTCGTCTCGCCGAGCATCACCGCGCGCAAAATGCTCCTTTGCTCACGCCAGATCTTTTCGCTCTGTGTCCCGGGATAGCCCTGCCACAGACCGGCGCGGTCATAACCGGATGCCGGGGTCGCGAAGAACGGGTTCTCTCGGTAGTAGGGCGCAAGGAAGTCCTCGCTGAGCGAGCCCAGATTGGTCGGCAGGTAGCCGGTGTTCTTGGCGGTTATCGCCTGGGCCTCGGGGCCGGACAGGAACTTCGCATATTCCCAGGCGGCGTCGATTTTCTCAGGATCCGTTGCGGTGATCAGCATGGCGTTGCCGCCCGTTGGCAGAGTGCCGTTGGCATCGTCCATGATCGTGAACTTGACGGATCGCAGATCAAACTTGTCGCCCACCAGCTCCTGAATGTTGCGAGCCGAGGCAGGCGAATTTGCATAGAGGCCCATGGTGCCGTTGGTGAACGACTTCATCTGGTCGCTCGCGGTCATCGCGGGGTCGTACTTGCCGTCATCGACCAGCCGCTTCATCAGTTCCATCGCCTTCAGCGAATAACCGTTCTCATCGAATGTGACCTTGGTCTGGGTTTCATCGAGAACGCGTCCGCCCTGATGAGTGATCAGGATCTGCCAGGGCCAGTCATCGCCCCACTGCTCGGCACCGTAGGACATGCCCTGGATGTTGTCGCCGAGGGCATGGATCTTGGCGGAGAGCTCAAAAATGCCGTCCCAGTCCGTGGGGAAATTGTCCGGGTCATATCCTGCCTGCTTCAGCAGGTCGGCATTGTAATACCACTGCGGCACGGAAGCATTGAACGGCATGCCAATCTGGATGCCATCGACCTGACCGAGCTCGAGCATGCGGTCGCTGTAGTTGGCCGTTACCCACTCGGCGCCTTCCTTTTCCAGAAGGGACTTGAGATCGACGATCTGGTTGCGCGCCTGCAGCGCACGCACCAGCGAGGGAAGCTGGTTATAGGCCTGGAAGGCGCAATCCGGCAGCGTGTTGGTCGCGGATTCGCGCATCAGGCGCAGATGCGTGTCGGCGTAGTCCTTGGCTGGCGCAGCGTACTGCACGACGATCTCATCCTGCATTTCATTGAACATCTTCGCCAGCGGTTCATGCTGACGGGTCAGGTGCCCGGCATTGGCCAGGCAGGTGATCGTGACCTTCGCGGCGGCCGGACTGGCTGAGGCGGCGAGCGCGAGTGCTAAGGGGAGAAGAAGTTTCTTCATCTGGCTTCCTGGCGTTGGAAAAATAGGGGCCTGTCGGCAACAAGGCTGTGCCTATGTGAACTTGGTGACAGCGACATTGCGAGGGAATGAAGGTTTGGTGACGATTCAGGACTACCGCGGGCCCTGCAACGGTCAGCACGCCGGCCTGAAGGATTTCGCGACGGAGTCGCCACTGGCCGATTGACGTCCCAGTCCATCCGTCATGGCACTGACGTGGTGCTTCTGTCGCTCAGCGCGTTCCTGATCCAGCGCTGGGGCACCGGCCGGCCGCGTAAGCGTCACATGCGCCCTACGGCCGGAACAGGTTGACACGCATCACCTGCGCGATGCCGCGCGCATCGTTGCGATCGGTCTTGTTCACCTGAACTTTCAGAAACGCTTTGGCATGCCGCTTTCGACGCAGATCACTGGAAAGCCCGCTTCTGCCAACCCGCCGAATAGCCATTGCGACAACGGCCCGGCTTCAAGCCCGATCCGGAGTCGCAGCCGGGGTAATGTGGTGGAGCATGACAAATCTTCCAAGCCGCATGGCGCTCCACATCGTGGTCTGCCGCCTGATTTTGGACCTATCGTCGAGGACCGGTAATCGGCGTCATTCTCCCAAATCCCAATACAGCGCAGCCATGATGGCTAGACCTTCGGCCGCTATCGAGATCGGCAGATGTTCGTTTGGAGCGTGTTGCAGGCAACCGGAGTAGGAATGGGGTATCCATATCGTCGGCAGTTGCAGGTCGCGCGCGAAAATGTCGTTGGGCAGCGAGCCGCCGAGATTGGGCAGGATCGCCGGCGGCGCCTTCATCGTTCTTTCCAGCGATGCGGCGACACGGTCGACCCAGGGATGATCCGGGTCGAGACGCGTCGCCAGAAAGATGGCATCGTGAGGCTCGTGCACGACTACGCGCGGATATCCGGCCTCCTGGAGCCTTTTTCGGACGGCAGGAACCACCGCGTCGACATCGACGCCGACCGGAAAGCGCAATTGCAGCCGCGCCCGAGCCGACGGAGGAATGGCGTAGAGCGGCTGGGCAAGATTGCCGCACTCCATTTCCATCACCTCGAAGCTGCTCCAGGCGAAAACCTTTTCCTCCGCCGTCAGGCCCGGCTCGCCCCACCACGGCTCGATCGGCGGATCGTCTGCAGTCGGGGTTATCCTGAGGCGCGAGAGGTGCTTGCGCACATTGTCCGGAATGGAGCCGGGCGTCAGTTCCGGGACGCGGATTTCGCCGTTCCGGCCGATCAGCGCTCCGATTGCGTGGCAAAGCTCCACACCCGGATTGCTCAACAGCCCACCCCAATTGCCGGAATGCTGGAAGCTCTCGCGCGCCTTGATCTCGATATAGAAAGAAACACCGCCCCGCGCGCCGAGAAAGATCGTCGGTTTGTCGATTGCAATGCGCGGCCCGTCCGAAGCGATCAGCACGTCCGCCCGAAGAAGGTCGGCATGTTCGGCGCAGATTTCGCGAAGGCCGAGCGATCCCGATTCCTCGCCCATCTCGATCAAATATTTCAGGTTGAAGCCAAGTCGTCCTCGCGTAGCCAGAAGGGCCTCCAGCGCGGTCAGGTTGACGTTGAGCTGTCCCTTGTTGTCGGCAGTGCCACGCCCATAGAACCGCCCGTCGCGCTCGACCATCTCGAAAGGCGAAAGCCCTTCGCTCCAGCCATCAAGTCCGGCGACGACGTCGCCATGCCCGTATTGAAGGACGGTCGGCAGCCCGACGCCCTCGATGCGTTCGGCGTAAAGGCATGGCCCCGGCGCCATGGGATGGTGCAACAGGCGTGTTGCAAAGCCCATGGACCTGAACAGCGGCGTCAGCTCGTGTTCGACGAACCGTTCGAGATCGCCCTTGGCCTCCGGCACACGGCTTGCGGACGCGATCGAGACGAACCGCGCCAGACGCTCCCGGAAGCGTCCATCCTCCATTGCGTTGACCGCGGTCGCGATTGCTTGTTCACGACTCATGCGGACACCACCGGGCTTTGAAGAGCGAGATTGAAATGGCAGCGAACCTCTCGTCCTTCGGTTTGGCGCAGAGGCGGCGCCTCGTCCGCGCAGACCTGCTTGGCGTAGGGGCAGCGCGTGCGAAATGCGCAGCCGGAAGGCGGCTTCGACGGATCTGGAAGTTCTCCGGGAATGGGATGAAGCGTGCGGTCGGCCGGATTAAGGTCAGGGGCTGCATCAATCAGCAGACGCGTATAGGGATGTTTCGGGTTCTCGAATATGTCCGATGCAGGTGCCAGTTCGACGAGTTCACCCAGATACATCACGCCGATGCGATCGGCCATCAGGCGCACGACGGACAGGTTGTGCGTGATGAAGAGGCTTGTCAGCCTGATACGCGCCTGAAGATCACGCAGGAGATTGAGGATCTGGGCCTGCACCGAAACGTCGAGCGCGCTGGTCGGCTCATCGAGAATGAGAAAGTCGGGTTCGCCGGCAAGCGCGCGGGCAATCGAAATGCGCTGGCGCTGACCGCCGGAGAATTCCTGCGGGTATTTTCTGCCGTCGGCGGCGGAAAGGCCGACTTGCTCGAGCAACTCGTCCACGCGAGCATCGATTTCGGCTCCCCGGCGCAGCCCGTGCGTTCGGATCGGCTCGGCGACGATATCGCGCACGCGCCAGCGTCCGTTGAGCGACGAGAACGGGTCTTGAAACACCATCTGCAGACGCGGTGTTTTGCTCTGGAAGGCGATGGAGCCCGCGCTGGGCGCCATAAGCCCCGCGACAAGGCGCGCAAGGGTGGACTTGCCACACCCGGATTCGCCAACCAGACCAACGACCTCGCCGGCGCCGATCGAAAAGGAGACGTCGCGCACGGCGCGAAGCCCAGGCGACTTCCGTCCCGCAAGCCGTTCGAGCAGGCTCGCTCTCTTGCCGTATGTTTTCGAAACGTTGCTGACAGACAGAACTGCGTCGGCCTTCATGCGGGTACCTTTGCCGATAAGGGGTAATGGCATGCAGCCTGGTGCGAGCTGTGCTGCGAAAGTTGCGGTATGACTGAACGGCAATCCTCGCCCGCGTGAAGGCATCTTGGATGAAAGGCGCATCCGGAGGGGAGCGAGCCTATGCCCGGCATTGCGCCGGGGATCGGCTTGACCTGCATGGCGCCAGTCGCGTCCGGCGCCGGCGTCGCGCCTATCAGGCCTGCCGTATAAGGATGGCGCGGTTCTTCGAACAGTTGTGTCGTGGTTGCGATCTCCACCACGCGGCCGGCATAGAACACCGCGACGCGGTCGGCCATCTTGGCCACGACGCCGAGATCATGGGTAATCAGGATCATCGCTGTGCCGGTTTCGGCATGAAGCGCGCGCAACAGGTCGAGCATCTGCGCCTGGACCGAAACGTCCAGCGCGGTCGTCGGTTCGTCGGCGATGACGATGTCGGGTTCCGCACACAGCGCGAGCGCGATCACAATGCGCTGCCGCTGACCACCGGATAATTCGTGCGGCGCGGCTGCGAGAATGCGCGAAGGGTTCGGCAGGCCGACCCGTTCCACCCATTGAAGCGCCCGCCGGTTCAACTCGCCTCGTCCCAGCTTCAGATGCGCCGCCATCGTGTCGGTCAGTTGCTTGCCGATCGACAAGACGGGATTGAGGCTGGTCATCGGGTCCTGAAAGATGAACCCGACACGTTTGCCCCGCACGTGTCGCAGGGCTTTTGGCCGCATCAGATCGAGCCGGTCGCCGCCAAGCGTGATTTCGCCCGAGGTTCGCATCAGCGGGGGGACGAGAAGATCAATGATCGCGGCGCCGGCAACGGACTTGCCTGCGCCGCTCTCGCCGACGACGCCGAGGACCTCGCGCGGCGCGACGTCGAAGGAGACGCCGTCGAGGACGGGCAGACCGGTTCCATCGCGCATCAGCGCAATGTTCAGGTTTCGAACGGAAAGCAGCGGTTCGCCCGTCATGACCGTCCCCTCAGTTTCGGGTTGAAATGATCGCGCAGATGATCGCCGAGGACGTTGACGGCCACGACCAGAGCGACCAGGACCAGGCAGGGCCATACCGAAATCCACCATTCGCCCGATTGCAGGAACGCGTTGCCGTTGCGGATCAACGCACCCAGTGACGGATGGGTCAGGGGAATGCCGATTCCGAGAAAGCTCAAAGTCGCCTCGGTGATGATGGCGATGCCGAGATTGATCGTTGCGATGACAAGAACCGGCGCCATCACGTTGGGAAGAATATGGCGCAGGACGATGGCGGTGCGGCTGCGGCCCGTGATGCGCGCGGCGGCCACGTAGTCCTGATCGCGCTCGACCATGACGGAGGAGCGGATGGTGCGTGCGAACTGCACCCAGAAGGCAACCCCGATCGCGAAAATGACGATGGTGATTGCAAGCCCTGCGCTCCGATCGCGTCCGATCGCCGCGGTGGCGATGCCGTCGATGACCATCGCAAGGAGGAGGGCCGGATAGGCGAGTTGAACGTCGGCGATACGCATGATCACCGCGTCTGTCCGCCCGCCTATGAACCCTGAGATCAGCCCGAGTGCTCCGCCGACAACGAGCCCGATAAGGACGGCCGACGCGCCAACGATGATGGAGGTGCGCAGCCCGTAAGCCATGGCCGTCAGGAGGTTGCGCCCCTGATCGTCGGCGCCGAGCGGAAATTGCGGGTTGCCGCCCTCCATCCATATCGGCGGCGTGAAGGAATCCATGATCGACATGCCGGCAAGCCGGAACGGATCGGGGGTGAACATGGGGACGAGAAAGGCGTAGAGCACCAGCGCGAGGATCGTGATGGCAGCGAACGTCGAACCCGGTGCGCCGCGGGCAACCGACCAGATCATGGCTGTCGTCCTCATGCGTCTTTCCTCTTCAGGCGAGGATCGATGAGCGGATAGGACAATTCCACGGCCAGATTGATCAGCATGTAGACCACGCCGACGAAGATCAGGTAGATCGCGATGACCGGTATGTCGGCGGCCTGCACCGATTGCAGAAACAGCGAACCCAAACCTGGCCAGGCAAAGACGCTTTCCGTCACCACTGAGAACGCGATGATGTTGCCGAGCTGAAGCCCGAGCATGGTCACCGTCGGCAGCAACGCGTTGCGGATCGCGTAGACGAACCAGATTCGCGCTTCGCTGAGGCCCCGGGCACGGGCAAATCGTATGTGTTCGCTGTGCCCGACCTCCATGAGCTGAGTGCGCAACATGCGGATAACGAACGTCATTTGAAACGTGGCGAGCGTGATGGCCGGCAGGATGATGGCCTGCCAGCCCGACAGGGTGAGGAGGCCAGTCGTCCAACCGCCGACGGTCACAGTGCCACCCCGCCCGAATGACGGGAACCACCCGAGCTGAACCGAGAAGACCGCGATGAGCAGAATGCCCACGACGAAATTGGGGAGCGTGATGCCCGCGATCGAAAAGAACATGATGCCGCGCGAGAAGGGTGATTTCGGCTTGACGCCGCACATGATGCCGGCCGGGATTGCGATCAGGACCGTGATGAGCAGGCTCACCAGCGCCAATTCCATTGTCGCCGGCAGCCGCTCGAGGATCATGGTGCCGACTTCGTCCTGCGTGCGGTAGGAAAGGCCGAAATCGCCCTGCACGAGACCGGCGAGGAACGACAGGAATCGCAGGATCAAGGGCTGGTCGAGATCGAGGCGCGAGATCAAAGCGTTGCGCTCGGCGATCGTCGCATCGGGAGGCAGCAGAAGTCCGATCGGATCACCGAGCGTGGCGATCAGCATGAAGGCGATGAAGCTAATTACCAAAAGGACCAGCACCGTCTGGAAAATGCGTTCGACGGCGTGAAGGATCATTTGGTTGCGGTCCGTGCCAGTTTGAGGAGAAAATCGGTGCAGGCCGCCATTTGATCCACGGCGATGCTTTCGTCCGGCTGATGCGCGTCGGCAATCGAACCGGGGCCGACGACCACCGAGGGCACGCCGGCAGCCTGAAAGATTCCAGCTTCTGTTCCATAAGACACCGCCCGCGGCGCCGTCCGGCCGAGCAGTTTCAAAAGTTCGGCTTCCAGCGCGGCATCTGCGTTTGGCGCGAGCGCTGGAATGCGCGCCTGGATGTCGATGCGGATGCCTGTGTCAGGGCTGATAATCTTCATCGATGCTTCGAGCGACCGCGCAAAGGCGTTCATACGATCGAGAACGGCATCGAAGCTTTGGCCCGGCACCAGCCTCATCTCCCAGAAAAATTTGCAATGCTCGGCAAGGATATTGCCGTGGCTGCCACCTTCGATCTGGTTGACCTGAATGGTCGAGTAGGGCGGGTCGAGCGTGTCCAGTGTCGGTCCGTTGCGCATCTGGGCGTAGATTGCGGAAATCTCTTCGATCAGCGAAGCGGCGATCATCACGGCGTTGACGCCGCGCTCGGGCTGCGAGGAATGGCCGGACTTGCCGGTGACATGGGTCCAGCCGATGCAGCCACCCTTGTGCGCGTTGACGAGTTCCATCCCGGTCGCCTCGCCTATGATCGCGAGCCGCGGCCTGGCGTTTGCGCCGACCCATTCGGCCATCGGCCCGACGCCTGTGCAGCCGACCTCTTCGTCATAGGAAAAGGCGAGATGGATCGGCGCACGCAAATCCATGCGCGCGATCTGCGGCAGCGCCGCGAGACAGCAGGCCAGAAAGCCCTTCATGTCGGTCGCGCCACGTCCGACGAAGCGCCCATCGCGTTCGCGCAATGTCCAGGGATCGCCCGACCAGTCCTGCCCGGTGACGGGCACGACGTCCGTATGCCCGCTATAGACGATACCGCCTGGCGCCTCAGGTCCTATCGAAACCAGAAGGTTCGCCTTGTCCCCGGACGGGTCCTCGAAGCGGCGTGTGCGAGCGCCGCTGGCGGTCGCCAAGGCTTCGACGTGATCGACGAGCGGGATGTTGGAAACCGCACTGATTGTAGGAAACGCAACTAGCTCGGCGAGCCGGCGGGCGAAGTCTGCGTCGGCGCTCATTCCGGCACCGTGAACCATGCAAGCGGATAGGCCAGATCGGCGAGTTGGACGACGTCCACACCCTCCTGAAGACCCCACAGGATCTGCAACTGGTGGACAGGAATAAAGGCGTGATCCTCCTTGAGGATCGTCAGGGTTTCCTCCAGAAGCGCGCTGCGCTTCTCAGGGTCGGTTTCAGCGCCGATTTCCGTGGTCAGCCGGTCGATCTCCGGATTGGAGTACCCGCCGATGTTGAACGCGCCGCGCCCGCCATCCTCGTCGCGGGTGACGGCGATGCCGGTCAGGAACTGATGCGCATCGTAGGTGTAGGGCGAATAGCTCAGCATCGCGAGGGACGTGTTGTAGCCGGGCGGGTTGATCTGTTGAGCCCAACGCGCCGTCGCCTGCGTGCGCGGAGTGATATCGATGTTGATCTGCGACAGGAACGATCCGATCGCCAGGCATGTCGCTTCGTCGTTCATGAAGCGGTCGTTGGTACAATCGAGCGTCACCTGGAAGCCGTCGGCGTAGCCGGCTTCTTCCATAAGCGCGCGTGCCCGCTCGACATCAGTCACCGCAGGTGCGCTGAGCTCGTCGGTCGAACCTGCGACTTCCCTGGCGATCGGTAGCCCGACAGGGGTGGAATAGCCGCGCATGACTCGCTGCTGGATAGCCTGCGTGTCGATTGCCAGGCTCATGGCCTCGCGGACACGCTTGTCCTTGAAGGGATTGCCGTCGGTTCCCCCGCCATGGAGAAGCGCGTCGCGCAACACGTCGGGCTGAAGGTAAACCGTCCTCAAATCCGGTGTCGCGGCAATGCGCAGCCCCGCCGTCTGTTCAATACGCGCGGTGTCCTGCGGCGGCACGCCGTCGATCATCTGGACTTCTCCGGTGATCAGCGCGGAGACCCGTGTGGACGGGTTGGAAATCACGAAGAAGCTGGCGGTCTCGACATTGCCCTGCCGCTCGCCCCACCAGTCGGCATTGGCAGAGAAATCAGTGCGCACGCCCGGATCGCGGCCGGATATGATGTAGGGTCCCGTGCCGAGCGTGTTGCGGTTTGCATATCCTTCCGTGGAATTGTCGGCCTGGCCGGGCTCCACCGCGCCATTGTCGCGCGCCCAGTCCCCATCGACCATGAACCAGTTGACGATCTGGTTGGGAAGAACCGGATTGGGCTCGTCCGAAATCAGGCGTATCGTCAGATCGTCGACCTTCTCGATGCTGGCGATATCGGCCAGGTGAGAAGACATGCCGCCCTTCTTGGCACGCTCGAAGGAGAAAACGACATCGTCAGCATTGAAGGCGCTGCCGTCGGAATAGGAGACGCCCTCGCGCAGCTTAAACTCCCACGTCAGATCGTCGACCTGCGACCACTCTGTGGCCAGGACGGGTTGCAGCGTTAGGTCTGGGCCACGCTGCACGAGCGGTTCGTAGACGTTGCGCAGAACCGCGAAGACCAGCGTGTTCGACACCGCATGCGGATCGAGCGTGTAGGCATCCAAAGGTCCGGCAAAGCGGAAGTCGGCGGCAACGGCCGGGAGAGAAGTGGCCGCCGTAAGCGCTCCGGCGGCTGCACAAACGCGCAGTAGATCGATCATTGAAAATCCCCTTCTTGCTCTTGTCGCCGCACGAATTGTCGGACGTCGCGCCGGCTCTTTGGCCCATTTCGTCCAACGATAGGCGAACGGAACAGCGATGCAAGAAGAATTTGATCAAATGCGCAATCTTGGCGATTGGCTGCGCTTGGGCTTCTTTCGAGGACCGTCAGCCCAAGAATACGGCAACGAAAAACGCCCCCTCCGGACGGGCAGTCTGAACGGCTCTGTTGCGGACTTTCCAGCAACACTGGGATGGCATGAGGTCAGCCCCACTCGCGGAGCGCATACTAGGTTCAAAGGCCGTCATTTCGATCGATCCATCGTCCTGCTATGCGTATGATGGTACCTCGCCTATGGCCTGAGCCTGCGCGATCTGAAGGAGATGATGGCCGACCGCGGCACCACCATCGACCATTCGACGATCCATCGCTGGGTCGTCCATTTCTCGCCGATACTGCTGAATCGCTTCAATCACCGAAAGCGAGCCGTAGGTTTTCTGGCTCCGATGGTCCGGAGCGGCCGATTATGCCCGTAAGGCCGTGATCAGGCCAAGGACGCCGACGATGGTTATGGCTCTCTTGATGTTGTAGGCGAGCGCCGTCAGGCTGAACTCACCACGTACATTCTCCAGCCCCGCATCAGGAACGCGCCCACAGCAGCAGAAGTAGCGGCTTAACAGTCGGCCCGGTCTAGCGAAGGGCCGCGTGCCAGGTGTCCAGCTCGCTGTGGGCAGGGCCGACGGGGGTGCTCAGGACGCGTTTCTCACGCGTCGCCTCGTTGCGATATTGCCCGGGCGGCATGCCATAGGCCGCGCGAAACGCCCGGCTGCAATGGCTCTCGCTGGAAAATCCGCACATGAAGGCAAGCTGGGACACGGAGCGCGTCTCGGAGCGCTGGCGCAGGGCGTTGCCCAACCGCTCCAGCCGCCGGGCGAGGATGTAACGGGCTACTCCGCCGGAGGTTTTGAACATCTGGTAGAGCACCGTTCGGGAGACGCCGAGACCGTATGCGACGAGATCGGCGTCGAGAGCCTGATCGGCCAGACGGGCTTCGATGAAAAGCTCGGCCCGCTCGCGGCGCAAGGCGGTGAAATGGGCTTCCCGGTTTGCCGGCGCATGCTGGCCGTCCAAACTGGCGAATGCGCCTGCGACCAGTTCCGCCACCGCCCTGCCGGCGCTGTCCGCCATCTGGGCCGGGACCGCGCCACCGCGCCGCACCAGCAGGAGCATGAATTCGCCGAGAAGCTGGGAGGCGGATGCGGGAAGGATTGCGCCGTGCGCGCCCGGCCTCATGGGCATGGCGCGTTCGATCTGGTCGCGCGGCAGGTTGATCGTCACAATTCGCGCACCATCGGCACAGTTGCGGTGCGGGCGGGTCATGTCGTGGAAGATCACCTCGCCTGGTTGAACCAGGCGCTCCTCGCTTGGCGCGCCGTTTATCCATCGGCCGGAAACCAGAAGCTGGAGCACCACATGGTCGAAACCGTCGCGCTTTGCGTGACGTGCGCTTCGGCTGTGGGTGACGCCGCTGATCCGGCGGTCGAGAACGATCATGCGCGAGAGCTGGTGCGCGCGCGCTTCAGCGTGAAAGCGCTCGCCCGTCATGGCAACGTCCGACGCCACCGGATAGAGGTCATGGTAGCGGCCGAACCCGGCAGCGGTATCGTCACGGGTCGCTTCGGAGGAGAATACGAAGGGTTTGTCGCTCGTGATCAATAGGGACGCCTGAAAACGATGCTTCGCCGGCGTCCTGCTCAGGCGAACCGGTGGGGAAGCAGGCCAAAGTCTTGCCCGCAGAACACCGGTATCTCTACTGTCCCCGGAAGTAAAGGGATCGCCATCCCCAATCGAAAGGGCGCGGGAGGCCCGCGCCACGCGACACGGACCTTCCTGTTCATGACTGCTTGACCGTCAATCGTACGTGGCTTCCTTGCCGTCGAAATAGATCGTGTCCGCATCGCAAATATCGATCGATGTCTCGTCGCCCTTGATGCTGGACCCGTCTTCGGCTTCCCAGGTGACGTAGAATTCGATGTCGCACGCGCCGTCATGGTTGAATTCCATGGCCGCGGTTTCGCCGGCGTCGAGCTTGAAGTTCATCCAGTTCGCGCTCCACTCCCCCTCCTCGCCGGTATAGAAACCGGTAATGATGTAGTCTGAGCTGTTCTCGATATCGAACTTCATGCCTGCAGCGCCCGCGACGGGCGCGGAGATGAAAAACGCCAATGCGGCCGACATGGCGGCGGTTTTGAAGGGTGTCTTCACGGAGGTTCCTTTGTTTGTGTTGCCGGGGCGGCGCGTCAGGAGAGGGCTGGAGCATCGGCCCGAAAGCGGAATCCGGTTTTCGGGCTGATCCGATGCTCAAACAAAGAGATGGATCGCCGCTCCGTCCGGAAGGATGCACGGCGATCCATGCCCTGGTCACCCTGTTTCGCGTGGGCGGAGACCTGCGTTGCGTCCCAGCCGCGCCACACCTGTGCCGGGGGGCTGTTACCTGGAGCGGCAACGACCGGTTTTGGTTGTTTCCTTGTCGCCATCATCGTAGGTGATCCCGATCCTTTCGCCCGCAAGAGACGCGATCGTACCGGAATACCAGTCGCCGGCATTCTTGTAGTTGCACTCCACCTTCATGCCGATCATCCAGTCGTAGGGGCGCACATTCCTGCTGGAGACCGTTTCCCGGTCGCCGTCATCGTAACGGATCGTTACCTTGCCATTCTGAATCTTCTCGGCGACGCCTGGAAACCAGTAGCCGGAATTTTGATAGTTTCCGAGAACCCAGTCCCCTGCCGTCTGGGCGCCTGCACTGCTACATCCCATGACGATGGCGGCCGCAGCGAGCCGGATGGATGCATTCCTGATCAACGTATTTCTCCCGTTAGCCGACGCCGCGCTTGGCGGCGGGATGGGCAGTTTATCGAATGCGGATAGCTGTTCCATTGACCACCCGTCCGTATTGATTGACCGAGCGTGCGACGTGTCTTGCGCATACGAGCAGCAGAATGCCGAAGCGTGTCGAGTTTGCTCCGGGATTCGGGTTGTGCGAACGCCCCCCACCCGGTTCGTCATGCTCGCGGCATCCCCACCCCGATTCGTCATGCTCGGGCATCCCCACCCCACTTCGTCATCCTCGGGCATCCCCACCCCACTTCGTCATCCTCGGGCGGAGCGTCGAGCGAAGCTCGATGCGCAGACCCGGGGATCCATGCCTCGCCGGTTCAGCCACAGGATGGGGCAGAACTTGGCGCGCCCGGTCACCGGAGACCACGAACCATCGGGACCACCCCGCCCGTCGCCAACCGACGAGGCATGGATTCCCGGGTCTTCCTCCGCTGCGCTCCGGTCGCCCGAGAATGACGAAGTGGGGTGGAGATCGCTAAGGTGGGGTGGTTTCGGCTGGGCCAAGTTCGGAGGCGGTGACGGTTTTCGGTGACCCTACCCCACCCACTTCGTCATCCTCGGGCGGAGCGTCGAGCGCAGCTCGATGCCAAGACCCGGGGATCCATGCCTCGCCGGTTCCATCGCAGGATGGTGCAGAACCCGGCACTTATCTGGGGCACCGGAGATCACAAACCATCCGTGACCACCCCGTCTCTCACCAACTGCCGAGGCATGGATTCCCGGGTCTCCCTCCGCTGCGCTCCGGTCGCCCGAGAATGACGAAATTGAGGTGGAGATCGCCGGTGGAAAGATTTCCACATCGCCGAAGCCGTTTCCCAAGCCCGATCAATTACTTGCGAAAACCATCGCCGCAACCCCGCCCCATTTTATCCACCTCCCCCAAACCCGCGCGATAATCCCGCCGCCTTGACCAAAGAGGCGCGGAGGATGCGATGGACTGGAAGGCCGCGATCGAGACGAACCGTCAGGCGCTGAAGCGCGTGCTGGCGAGCCTTGGGGCGATGGCCGGTATCACCAGCGGCGGCGGCGCAGACCGCACCCTTCCCCGCCATCTCCACCGCGCCGTGCTCCGCCTGCTGCGCCCGGCCGAGGCGGCAGCGCGCCGGCTGGTCATCGTCGCCGCGCGCGGCCTTGTCGTCACGCTTACGCCGGCGCGCCTGCGCAGGCCGAAGGTTCTCGCCGGTCCCCAAGCGTCCCCGGCCAAGGCCGGCCACGGCTTTCAGCTCTTCGACCCGCTGCCGCGCGCGCACCGGCCTCGGCGATCGTCGCGGAGCGGCGTTCCGCGCATCTGCTTCCCCGGCCTGAGCGACCCGTTTCCGATCCGCCGCCCGCCCGCAGCCGACGCCCCGGTCGATGCTGTCCGCCTCACTCTGCGCCTCACCGCGCTCGCGTCGGCGCTGGACGACCTGCCGCGACAGGCCCGGCGCTTCGCCCGCTGGCGTGCGGCCCGCGACGCAGGCGCACAAAATATCGGACACGCAAGCGCGCGAAACAGCCGCCGTATCCGCCGCGTCTGGCCATTGCGTCCCGGCCGCCCGCCAGGCGCGCGTCCCCGGCCAACCCACGAAATCCACGACATTCTCGACACCGTGCACGGCCTCGCTGCCTGGGCGATGGAGCGGCCCGACACGTCATGATCGCGCAGGACGGCAAACGGATTCCCGAAATGACCAGACCGGAAACGGGGCGTGGCATCGAGGAAGTGCGCGCACTTCCTTCTCCCCGCCTGCGGGGAGAAGGCAAGACCCGCGTTAACCCTGCATTACCGCGATGTAATCTCCCGGCAAGCGCGCCGTAATGTGCGCGTCGGCACTGTGCGAGGCAGGGACATCGCAACGAGGACACCACCCCACATGAAGACACTGATCATCGCCCTTCTGGCCGCCTCCGGCGCCACCGCCGCCTATGCGGAGACGGCGGACAAGGACGCGCGCGGCGGGTTTCGCGCCGAGATGCGCGCCCTGATCGATGCCGACGGCATGGATGTCGCCAATCTCGCCAATCTGATGCAGGAGCGCGAGCAGGCGCGGTTCGAGGCGCTCGATGCCGATGGCGATGGCGTCGTGACCCGCGAGCAGTTCCTGGCCGCCGCTGGCGAGCGCGCGGCGGCGCGCTTCGAGCGCATGAAGCCCAACGAGGACGGCATCGTCACGCGGACCGGCCGCGAGGCCGGCCGTCTCCACCGCGACGGGCCACGCACTGAGCGGCGCGACGGCAGGGCCGAGATGACGCAGGAAGAGCGTGCGGAGCGCCGCAGCGCGCGCGTCACCGAACAGTTCGAGCGTCTCGATACGAACAGCGACGGCATGATCTCGCCGGAGGAATTCGCCGCAGGTCAGGAAGCGCGCGGCGAGCGTTTTGCGCAGCGCCGGGAAGAGCGCGCGGAACGTCGCGAAGCCCGTGCGGAGCGCCGCGCCGAGATGCCGGAGGCGATGCGCGACGTGCATGCCAAAATGCGTGACATGATGCGCGACGGCATGAACCTCGAGGGTTTTTCCGGCCTCATGCAGGAGCGCGCATCCGCCATGTTCGACACGCTCGATGCGGACGGCAATGGCGAACTGAGCGCCAAGGAATTCGTCGCAAAAGTCCCCGAGCGCGCCGAACGGGTCTTTGCCCGCATGGACCGCAACGAGGACGGCCTCGTCACAAGCGAGGATCGCCCGCGCGGCGGCAAGCATTGGGGCCAGCACGAACGCGGCGGCAAGGACGCCGCGCCACGCGAGTAGCTGTCTCGCCAGAACACACCCCGTCCGGCCTGCCGGGCGGGGTCAGTCAAATTCTCAATGCTTGCGCGCCTGCACCAGATAGGCGTCGATCTCGGTCTCGCCGAGGAAGCGCGCAGCTTCCAGGCGGTGCAGTCCCTCGACCAGCACATAA
This sequence comes from Mesorhizobium sp. CAU 1732, assembly GCF_039888675.1. Taxonomy (NCBI): domain Bacteria; kingdom Pseudomonadati; phylum Pseudomonadota; class Alphaproteobacteria; order Hyphomicrobiales; family Phyllobacteriaceae; genus Mesorhizobium; species Mesorhizobium sp. CAU 1732. The sequence goes on along the minus strand of NZ_JBDQQR010000001.1, from coordinate 1,910,727 downwards.
CGCTTGCCGTCGTGGCGCACCTGGATCGGCGTCTTCATGCCGTTCTCAAGAATGTCTTCGGCGAGCAAGCGCGCCGTCTCCGGGTGCAGGGTCTTGCGGCGCTCGGTCGGAATGTAGATCGAGGCGATCGGGATCTTTTCGATACGAAGCAAACGGCCCTCCCCTTGGGTGCATTCGAGCGATGCAGCGTATCGTGGCGCCGCGCCCGTCGATAGATGCGCGCAGGAGTATTCGGCCTCTGTGCGCTAGTTTCGCGCCATCTGCGAGCCCAGCGTGTTGCGCTCGATCCATTTGTGCCACTGAGCCTCGTTGCCGTGGAAGACGTTGAGGTCGATGTTCTCGCCGACGCCCTTCGACAGGCCGGTGCCGGAATACTGCCAGAACACCCAGTCGCGGCCGGGATAGCGCACCGAGGGGTGCGCGGCGACGGAGCGGAGCCAGAACGGGTAATCCTTGAACGCGCCGGTCAGATTGTCCTCATAGAAATCCGGGGCCGTGTAGATGATCGGGCGCTGGCCGTAATGCGCCTCGAGCTTGTCCATGAAGACCTGCATCTTCTGCTGGACCTGGATGCGCGACGGACGCTTCTTGCAGGCCGACTGACCATTCCATTCGACGTCGATCACCGGCGGCAGAGCGCCTGCTTCCTTCGGCACGTTGCGGATGAACCAGTCCGCCTGCTCGCTCGCGACGCGGCACCAGTAGAAGAAGTGATAAGCGCCGCGCCGGATGCCGGCGGCTTCCGCGCCCTTCCAGTTCTTGTGGAACATCGGATCGAGATGGTCGCCGCCATCCGTCGCTTTGATGAACACGAAATTCGCGCCCTGGCTGCGGAGTTTCGGCCAATCGATGTTTCCCTGCCAGCGCGAGACGTCGACGCCGTGGACCGCGTGGTGGGCCGGCGTGACCTTGCCGAACTTCATCGGATGCGCGTCGCGGAAATTCGGGCTGTAGACTGTGCGGCGGGGGCCGGCCTGCGGCTGAACGTTCTGCGGCCTCACCATCGCGACCTGCTCGATCGCGGCTGCCTTGTTCTCCGTCGGCTCGGCCAGCGCCGTCACGGCGGCCGTGCCCGGATAGCCCGCGGCAGACGCACCGACCGCCGCCTTCGGCACGACCGATCTCATGATCGAACTCGTCGTTTCGTTCGATGTCTTGACGCTTTGCAGCACGTCGACGCTCGAGCCGGTCGAGCAGCCGGCGATCGCGACGGATACGAAAAGAGCGAGGGAAGAACGGAGGAGACGCATGGCGACCTGTACACGATACACAACAGATCGAAGGCGAGTTCTCCCCCCGACCAAAACTCAGGCGCGATCCTTCACGAAAAATGACAATAAATGTTGAACGCGATGTTTACCTTGTTCCAGGGGGATGCGGCAGATCGTCCGGAGCGTCGAGGCACGAGAGAGCTGGCAAGGGCGACAGCGCCTCAATAAAAGCGGAGTTACACCGCAGGCCCGGATTGCATGACCCTTCTCGTCGCCTTTTTCGCTCTCATCATCGAACGCGTCGCCGGATATCCGGACCGGCTCTTCCGTCTGATCGGCCATCCCGTGACGTGGATGGGACGCCTTGTCGCGGCTCTCGACCGCACGCTCAATCGCGAGGGTGACGCCGAGATGCGCCGTCGCCGGATGGGCGTCTGCGCGCTGGTGCTTTTGATCGCGGCGGTCGCCGTTCCGGCCTTCGCCTTGCAGGCGCTTCTCGGTGATGGCGTCTGGCTGGTCGTTCTTGCCCTCCTCGCCACGTCGCTGCTCGCGCAGCGCAGCCTGGGCGAGCATGTCGAGGCGGTGGCCGACGCGCTGGAGCAAGGCGGGTTGCCTGCGGGGCGCAGTGCCGTCTCGCAGATCGTCGGGCGCGATCCCGAGACGCTCGATGAGGCAGGCGTCTGCCGCGCCGCGATCGAGAGCCTCGCGGAAAATTTCTCCGACGGCATCGTGGCGCCGGCTTTCTGGTTGGCGGTCGGCGGGTTGCCGGGAGGCGTGGCCTACAAGGCGATCAACACCGCCGACAGCATGATCGGTCACCGCACACCCCGCCATCAGGCATTTGGCTGGGCGTCGGCCCGGCTTGACGACCTCGTGAACCTGCCCGCCTCCCGGCTCACGGCGCTGCTGATCATCGCGGCCGCTGCATTGACAAGAGACGCGTCGCCTCGCGACGCATGGCAGGCGATGCTGCGGGACGCGAAGCACCACAAATCGCCCAATGCGGGATGGCCGGAAGCCGCGATGGCAGGCGCGCTCGGCCTCGCGCTCGCCGGTCCACGTTCCTATGGCGGCGTCCTGGTGGATGACGTCTTCATGGGCCAGGGCGGGCGCCGGGAGGCGACCGCCGCGGACATCCGCCGGGCGCTCGCGCTCTATCGATCGGCCGATGTGCTGCTCATCGCATTGGCCGGCGTATGCGCGGCGATCTACCTGGCGGTGCGTGGCTAGAACTCGATTCCGGCCTGCGCCTTCACGCCGGCGGCGAAATGGTGCTTGACCTCGCCCATCTCTGTGACGACGTCGGCTGCCTCCATCAGTTCCGGCTTTGCGCTGCGGCCCGTCGCGATCACATGAAGGTCCGCGCGCCGGTTTTTCAGCGTTTCCACCACGTCGGCGATGTCGAGATATTTGTAGCGCAGCGCGATGTTGATTTCGTCCAGCACGATCAGCGACAGGGTCTCGTCGCCGAGCATCTGTTTGACGGTGTCCCACGCCCGGCCTGCCGCCGCCACGTCGCGAGCGAGGTCCTGCGTGTCCCAGGTGAAGCCTTCGCCCATCGTGTGCCAGACCACCTGATCGCCGAATGTCTCGAAGGCGGCGCGTTCCCCCGTCTGCCACGTTCCCTTGATGAACTGGACGATGCCCACGCGCTTGCCGTGGCCGAGCGTGCGCAAGGCGAGCCCGAAGGCGGCGGTGGACTTGCCCTTGCCGGGACCCGTGTTGACGATCAACAATCCCTTCTCGACGGTCTTTTCCGCAATCTTGGCGTCCTGCAGCGCCTTGCGCTTTTCCATCTTGAACTTGTGGCGTTCGGCCTGCTTTTCGTCGATCTCGCGCGTCATTTCACCCTCATCGGAAGTCCGGCGACCATGAAGAGCACGCCGTCTGCCCTTGCCGCCACCATCTGGTTCAATCGGCCGGCGGCGTCGCGGAAGCGCCGTGCCAGTGCGTTGTCGGGCACGATGCCCAGTCCCACCTCATTGGCCACGACGAACCATGGCCCGCGCGGCCTGCCGAGACAATCCGCGAGACGTTGCGATTCCGCGTCCACATCGCGCTCGGCCAGCATGATATTGGTGAGCCACAAGGTAAGACAATCGACCAGCACCGGCTGGCCATCGTCGATCGCATCCAGTGCGCCCACGAGATCGAGCGGTGCGTCGACAGTCCGCCAGCCCTCTTCACGGCGGGCGCGGTGATGCGCGATCCGCTCGCGCATCTCGTCATCGAGCGCCTGCGCGGTCGCCACATAGGTCCACGGCGCCGGGTGGGCGGCGATCAAATCTTCGGCGTGGCGGCTCTTGCCGGAGCGGGCACCGCCCAGAATGAAGGTGAGACTATGCGACATGGCGCGCTTGCGAATCCCGGCTGTTCGGCTGGAACCTAGAGCAAACGCGACCCGCCGCAAATGTTTCGCGCGTTGACAGGGTCTCCTGCCCCGACCTAGACCGATGCGCGAACCAACCGCGCACGGAGCATCGATGCAGCACACACGCCTCCCGTCGGCTTCGTCCCTCCTGACCGACATTTCCGCGTGCGTCGGTTTCTACACGCGCCTGCCGGTCAAGGGTGTCGTCCTGTCCGACTTCGCAGCAGCCCAGTGGGCCGCACCGGTGGCGGGCGCGGTCATCGGCCTTTTGGTCGGCATCGCGCTCTGGTTGATCACCTCGCTAGGTGTGCCACCCGGTGTTTCGGCGGCGCTCGCACTCGCCACAGGCATCGCGCTGACCGGCGGGTTGCATGAGGACGGCCTGGCCGACGTCGCAGACGGTTTTGGCGGCGGGCGAACGCAGGACGACAAACTTGCGATCATGACAGACAGCCGGATCGGCACCTACGGCACGCTCGCGCTCGTCCTCTCATTGCTGACCCGCTGGGCCGCGCTCTCCACCCTGGCCGTGGTCAGCCCCGCAGTCGCCATTCCAGCGCTGATTGCCGCGCATACGGCCTCGCGGGCCTTGATGCCCGGTTTCATGGTCAAGGTGGCATCCGCCCGCCCCTATGGATTGTCCGCCGACATCGGCGCTGTCGAAGGCCGAACGGCCCTTATTGCCCTGGGCATCGGTGCTCTGGCGCTTCTTCTCAACGGGCTCGGCTTTGCCATTGTAACAATCGCCCTGCTCGCACTGCTCTTCTTTGCGCTGCGCCGGCTTGCGCTCGCCCAGATCGGTGGGCAGACGGGCGATGTCCTCGGCTCGCTGCAGCAGGGCGGCGAAATCCTCATCCTGTGCGTCTGCGCAACGTTGCTCGCCTGACGGAGACCTCATGACCCCCGATTCCATCGATGCCATTCGCGCGCTGTGCGCGACGCTTCCTTCCGCCGATGACGCTGCCGCGCAGGCCGCGCGCGCACGGCAGGCCGTCCTGACCAAGCCTCCCGGCAGCCTTGGACGGCTGGAGACGCTCGCGATCTTCATGGCCGGCTGGCAAGGCCGCAGCGTTCCGGCGCTCGACAGGATCGACGTGCTCGTCTTCGCCGGCTCGCACGGCGTGACCGCGCGCGGCGTCTCCGCCTTCCCGGCGGAAGTGACCGCGCAGATGGTCGCCAACTTCGCCGCGGGGGGTGCTGCGATCAACCAGCTTGCCCGGCAGATGGGCGCGACCTTGCGGGTCGTGCCGCTCGACATCGACCGCCCGACCGCCGATTTCACGGTCGAGCCGGCCATGGACGAGATCGCGTTTCTGGAGGCAGTGCGTGCGGGCTTCGATGCTGTCGATCCGGCAGCACATCTCATCTGCACCGGCGAAATGGGCATCGGCAACACGACGGCGGCCGCCGCGCTCTCAGCGGCATTGTTCGGCGACGGCGGCGCCGAATGGGTCGGGCGCGGCACGGGTGTCGATGACGCGGGACTGGTGCGCAAGGCTCAAGCCGTCGATGCCGCACTCGCGCTTCATGGCGAGACGTTGCGCGATCCGATCGAGGCGCTGCGGCGCGTGGGCGGCCGCGAACTCGCAGCCATGTTCGGCGCGACGCTGGCAGCACGGCTGCACCGCATTCCGGTGATGCTGGACGGGTTCGTCTCGACGGCGGCGTCCGCCCCTCTCGCGCGCATCACCGACGGCGGGCTCGATCACGCCATCGCCGGCCATGTGTCGGCCGAGGCGCAGCACCGCAAGCTGCTCGACCGGCTATCGCTGGAGCCCCTCCTCGATCTCGGCATGCGGCTTGGCGAAGGATCGGGTGGCTGCGTCGCGATCGGCATCGTGCGCGCCGCCCTGGCGTGCCATGCGGGCATGGCCACCTTTGCGGAAGCGGGTGTGTCGGACGGCTGAAGCCGAGGTCGCACACAAACAGAAGAGCCCGGCGATGCCGGGCTCCTCGATCATTTTCCGAGACGATCAGAACGCCGGTTCGACGCTGTCGACATTTGCCTTGGTCACCACCGTCAGCGGGATCGGCAGGCGGGCATCGACCTCCTTGCCGTCGAGGATTTCGGCCATGGTGTTGATCGCGAGCATGCCGTCCTCGACCGGCGACTGGACGATCGTGGAATACATCTCGCCCGACTTGATCGATTCGAACGCATCCTTCTGGCCGTTGATGCCGACGATGGGCGGCGTCGGCTTGCCGGCGTTCGCTTCCTTCCACGCGTCGATGAAGCCGCGCGCCATCGTGTCGTCATTGGCGTAGACGCCCTTGATCTGGTCGCCGAAGCGGGTGATCAGGTCGCGGCTGGCGACGAGCGCCTTCTGCTGGTCGAAGTCGGCATTAACGGTGTCCAGCACCTCGATCTTGCTGCCGATTTCCTTGAGGCGATCGACGAACCCGCCGACGCGGCCGATGGTCGTGCCGTTGCCGGCCTGCCCCGCGATCACCACGACGGCACCTTCGCCGCCGAGCGCGTCGTTGAGCGAATCCGCAGCCAGCTCGCCTTCCTCATAGACGTCCGGGCCGGTGAACGACTTGATGAACTCGTTGGCCTGCTCGCTCATCGGCGAGTTGATCAGGATCGACGGGATGTTGGCGCCCTGCGCGCGGGCAAGACCGGGGATGTAGGCCTGGGGATCGAGCGGCCACAGGATGATACCGTCCACATTGCGCGCGATGCAGGTGTTGAGCTGCTCCGTGCCGGTCTGGACGTCGAAATTCTGGCTCAGCGTCAGGACCTCGATACCGAGTTCCTTCGCCCGCGCGGCAAGCGCCTCGTTGGCAGGCGTGGCGTAGGCGTGGGCGTCCGCCGCCGTGACGTAGCAGACGGTCTTCGCCTCGGCCAGACCGACCGACGCGAACAGCGCGGCGGCACAGCTCAGCAATGCACTTTTCCTTGTAACCATCATTTCCTCCTTTGAAGTGGCAAGGTTCAGGCCGTGGCGACTGCCGCGGCGTGTTTACGGGGACGCGCCCGGACCGTTCGGTCCAGGACGACAAGCAGGATGAGCATGAGCCCGGCCACGACCTGCTGGACGTAGGCAGGCACGGACTGGAACTCCATCGCGGTGGTGAGCGAGGCCATGGTCAGGACGCCGCCGAGCGTGCCGAGCGCCGAGCCGCGCCCGCCCTCGAGGCGCGTGCCACCCACCACGACAGCGGCGATCACCATCACGGTCAGGTCCGAACCGAAGACCGGAGAGCCGGTGTTGGTGGCAAGGCTCTGCAACACGCCGGCCACGCCAGCCATCGTGCTGGCGAAGACGAAGCCGAGGAACACGGTGCGGCTGGACGAGATGCCGCTTGCCTCGGCGGCGGTCGCGTTCGAGCCCACGGCGAACAGGTTGCGGCCGGAAACGGTGCGCGTCAGCCAGAGATGCAGGAGCAGGATCGCGGCAAGGAAGAGCGCGCTGCGGACCGTGAAGATGTCGAGATAGATCCGCGCCATCGCGACCGAAAACATGATGTCCGTGCCGCCGACCGGCTGGCTGTTGGTCGCCCAATGCGCGATCGAGCGGAAGATCAGCATGGTCGCCAGCGTGGCGACCAGCGCATTGACCTTGAAGCCGACGGACAGGATGCCGTTGAACACCCCGCAGGCCGTGCCAGCGAGGACGCCGACGATCGCGGCCGGCCAGACGCCGAGGCTCGGTTGCAGCGAGATCGCCACGATGCCGGACAGCGCGAAGACCGCGCCGACCGACAGGTCGATCTGGCCGGCGATCAGGAGAACGGTCAGGCCGATCGCGATGATGCCGATCGTCGACGAGCGATCGAGACCGAGGCTGAGCGTCGTCATGCCGAAGAAACCGGGCACCATCAGCGAGGCGATGATGAGCGTCAGGCCGAGAATGAGGCCGACGCGGTAGCGGACGATCTGCGATAGCATGTGCATCACGCCACTCCCCGCTTGCGAAGCGCGACATCCAGCGCCACCGCGCCGGCGATCAGCAGCCCGAGCACGAAACCCTGGACGGGCGTGCGGACGCCCTGAAGCACCATCACATTGGTGAGGATCTGCACGAAGACCAGACCCGCGATGGCACGCGGCACCGACCCGAACCCGCCCATGATCGACACGCCGCCGACGACGACCGCCGTGATCGCGCTGAATTCGTAGCCGGTTCCGACGAGCGGCCGCGCGCTCTGGAGGGTCAGGCCGAGCAGTCCGCCGCTGAGGCCGGAACAGAGGCCGGTGATGACGAATGCGCCGGCCTTCACGGCGCGGACCGGCACCGCGCTCGCTTCGGCAGCGCTGTAATTGCCGCCCGTCGCGAACGTCCAGCGACCCCAGAAGGAGCGCGACAGGACGAAGTTTCCGATGACCGCGATCACCAGGAAGATCAGGACGATTGCCGGGATGCCGAAAATCCGGCTCTTCACCAGCACGGCGGTTGCCGGATCCGTGCCGTAGACGATGACGCCGCCGACCGCCGCCTGGACGATGCCGAGGACGATCGTACCGACGCCCAGCGTCGCGATGATCGGGTTGATGCCGACATAGCCGACGAGAATGCCGCTCACCAGTCCGCAGAAGCCGGCGAGCGAAACGGCGACGATGAAGGCCGGAACCGGCCCGATCATCGGCTGGAGCGCCAGCGAGAGGATCGCGCCGCAGGCGATCGTGGCGGGAACCGAGAGATCCGCCAGCCCGCCCACGACGAGCACGAAGGTCATGCCGACCACGACGATGCCGACGATGGCCATCGAGGTCATGACGTTGACGAAATTGCCGGTGGTGAAGAAGACCGGGCTGCTCAGCGAGCCATAGAGCACGATGGCGAGGATCGCGAGCGCGAGACCCGCCCGCGACAACAGGTCGACAAGGCGGCTGCCGCGATTGAAACGACCGTTCGTGCCTTCGCTCTGGATCGCCGCCGTCGTATTGGTCATGCCGCTTCCTCGCCCGTGGCCAGTGCCATGATCCGCTCCTCCGTCAAGGCATCGCGGTCGATCGGGCTCGACGCGCGGCCATCACGCATGACGACCACGCGGTCGCACACGCCGAGGACCTCCGGCAGTTCGGACGAGATCATCAGGACCGCCATGCCGCCGGCGACGAGTTCGCCGATGATGCGATGGATTTCGGCCTTCGCGCCGACATCGACGCCCCGCGTGGGTTCATCGAGGATCAGGACGGAGGGGTTGGCGGAGAGCCATCGCGAGATGACCACCTTTTGCTGGTTCCCGCCCGAGAGCAGGTTGATGCGGCGTTCCGGGTCGGGCGGGACGATCGAGAATTCTTTGGCGTATCTGGCGGCGAGCTTGCGATCGGCGCTCATGCTCACGCGGCCGAGGCGCGACAGTCGCCGCAGGACCGGCAGGCTGATGTTCTCGCGCACGGTCATCGCGGGAACGATGCCGTCGCCCTTTCGGTCCTCCGGAACATAGGCGATGCCGGCCTTCACCGCCGCCGACGGCGATGTGATCCTGACCGCCTTGCCATGCACCTCGACGGTGCCTTCGGTCACAGTCGAAAGCCCGAAGATCGCCTTCGCCACCTCGGTCCTGCCGGCGCCGACCAGGCCGGTGAGCCCGAGGATTTCCCCCGCCCTCACATCGAAGCTGACACCTGCGAAGCTGAACCCATCGCTCAGGCCGGAGACCCGCAAGACGGTTTCGCCGATCTTCGAGGGAATTTTGGGAAAGACGTTGGTGACCTCGCGGCCGACCATCAGCCGGATCATCTCCGCAGCGGTGATGCCGCTGGCGGGGCGCGTATCGATCATGGCGCCATCGCGCAGGATCGTCACGTCGTCGGCGATTTCCAGAACTTCCTTGAGCCGGTGGCTGATGTAGATGATCGCGATGCCGGCACCCTTCATCTTGCGAAGGATCCTGAACAGCGCCGCCGCCTCGTGCTCGCTCAGGCTCGATGTCGGCTCGTCCAGCACGATGATGCGGGGGTTCGCGGCATAGGCCTTCGCGATCTCCACGAGCTGCTGCTGACTGATCGAGAGATCGCCAAGCCGCGCTGTCGGATCGATGTCGGCCCCGAGTTCCTTGAGGACGGCATCGGCGTTGCGGATCATCGCGGCGCGGTCGGCCATGCCCCATTTGCGCGGCATGCGGCCGAGATAGACGTTTTCGGCGACGGTCAGGTCGGGAACGAGGTTCAGTTCCTGATGGACCATGCGGATGCCGAGCTTCTGCGCATCCGCCGGCTTGCGCATGCGAGCCTCGACGCCTTCGATCTCGGTGGTGCCGCTGGTCGGAAGATAGGTGCCGCTCAGCACCTTCATCAAAGTCGACTTGCCCGCGCCGTTCTCGCCGACGATCGCATGGACCCGGCCGAAATCGACGGAAAAGTTGACGTTGGAAAGCGCCTTCACACCTGGAAAGGTCTTGCTGATCCCCCGCATGCGCAAAGCGCTCGGCGCAGCCGGCATGCTTTCCTCCCACGTCCAAACACTGGCACCGTCTACGCCGGCGCCTCTCCCATTGCCGGTCTATTACACTAATATAATGCTCCATTCAAGCGATGCGTCGGGACTTTTCCGGCTGCCGTCTGGCGGAAATCGGCCATGGCTGAATGTCGGCGCGGGCTGCGCGTGGCGGTGCCCAACGCCACACGCGAAAAAGCCCGGCGATGGGCATCGCCGGGCTGTCTTGCGTCACATGAGAGGTTGCTCAGTAGGTGGCGCGGCCGCCGGAGAGATCGAACACGGACGCGGTCGTGAAGCTGTTTTCGCGGGAGACGAGCCAGGCGACCATGTTCGCGGCTTCATCGACCTCGAGGAAGCGCGCGCGCGGGATGCGCGACAGCATGTAGTCGATATGCTCCTGCTTCATCTGGTCGAAGATCGGGGTGCGCGCCGCGGCCGGCGTGACGCAGTTCACCGCGATGTCGAAACTCGCCAGCTCCTTGCCGAGCGACTTCGTCATGCCGATCACCGCCGCCTTGGAGGCCGAATAGGCCGAGGCATTCGGATTGCCTTCCTTGCCGGCGACCGAGGCGACATTGACGATGCGGCCATAGTTCTGCGCCTTCATCGAGGGCACGACGGCGCGGTTCACATGGAAGGTGCCGTGCAGATTGATGTCGATGACCCGCTTCCAGTCGTCCAACGGATAGGTGTCGAGCGTATGGTTGGGGCCTGCGATGCCGGCCGAATTGACCAGTATGGACACCGGTCCGAGCGCCTTTTCCGTTTCGGCGTGCGCGGCGACGACGGCGTCCGCGTCGGTGATATCGACCACCACGCTTTCGACCGAACCGCCAAGTTCCTTCTTCGCGGCGTCGAGGCGATCGCCATTGACGTCCCAGAGGCTGAGTTTCGCGCCGGAGGCCAGCACGCGCTTTGCAAACGCCAAGCCCAACCCCTGCGCGCCACCCGTTATGACGGCAATCTGGCCATCGAGATCAATCTTGTTCATACTGAGCCTCCTCTCCAGCAGACCCTGCCTCCGGCTGTACAGAGGGTCGGGCAAGCGACAATAGCGCATTGCTCTTCGCATATTACATTAGTATAACGCAAGCGTGCAATCGGCGCGGCGCAAGCGGTTGACTTGTCCTGCGTCGAAGGCCGATGCCCAGACGATGCACACGCGACCGGCGCAGCGAGGAGTGGTCATGGCTTCAAAATCGTTGGATGCGGGCAGCGACGACAAGCTCGCCGAATTCCTGCGCGGCGCTTCGCTGAATCGCTCGATCCCGTTGCGCGACCAGGTCTACGTGCTGGTGCGCAAGGCGATCGTGACCGGCAAGCTCGCGCCCGGCGCGCCGATCAACGAGATCGAGATCGCGTCCCGCCTTGGCATTTCCCGCACGCCCGTCCGCGAGGCCGTCAAGAAGGTCAGCGACGAGGGCCTCGTGGAGGTCTTTGCGCAGAACGGCACCTTCGTCGCCGACATCAGCCGCAAGCAGGTCGAAGAGGCCTACATCATCCGCATCGCGCTGGAGCTCGAAAGCATCAAGCGCGCCGCGTCCACCATCACCACCGAACAAATCCAGGATCTGGAAGACATCATCAACGCGCAGGAGATCGCGGTGAAGCGCGCGCGGTTCGACGAGGCGATTGCGCGCGACGACGACTTCCACCGCTACATCGCCGAGGTCAACGATCTCACCATGCTCTGGAAGGTGGTGGATATCTCCAAGGCGCAGATGGACCGTTGCCGCCTGCTGTCCTTGCCCTCGCCCGGTGCCGGCCATGAAACCATATCGCAGCACCGCGCCATTCTCGACGCCCTGTCGCGACAGGACCAGCAGGGCTCGATGCAGGCGCTCCAGGCGCATCTGGAAACATCGCTGCAGAACACGCTGTCCTATCTGGACGCGGTCAAGGCGTCGGCGCCGGCCGCCTGACGCGCCACGACACCCCCTACCACCGGAGGAACACCATGAAGGTCACCGAACGACGGACGATCAAGCGGGCCGACATAGACCTGACGGTTTTCGGCCTCGGCTGCGCGTCGTTCGGCGGGCTGTACACGCCGGCCGATGCCTCGGACGCGTTCGCCACGATGCAGGCGGCGTGGGACGCGGGCGTCCGGTATTTCGACGCGGCCCCGATGTATGGCCTCGGACGCGCCGAGCACCTGCTGGGGCATTTCCTGCGCGAACAGGCCGGCGATCGCAGCCAGGCCGTCCTGTCCACCAAGGTCGGGCGGCTGATGACGCGCGCCCGTCCGGGCCGCGAGTTGCCTCCCGAAGCGCCGAAGAACCCGCTCGATCCGGGCTGGCAGAACGGCCTCAACTTCCGCGAGGTGTTCGACTACAGCTATGACGGCATCATGCGCAGCTTCGACGACAGCCAGCAGCGCCTGGGCCTGCCGGAGATCGACTTCCTCTACGTTCACGACATCGGCCGCGTCACGCATGCCGATCTGCACGACCATCACTGGACCGCGCTGACGTCGGGCGGTTTCAGGGCTTTGAGCGAATTGCGCGCCGCAGGCCTGATCAAGGGGTTCGGGCTCGGCGTCAACGAGGCCGAGGCCATATCCGACGCCATGAACGAGGTCGACCTCGACTGCTGCCTGCTCGCCGGCCGCTACACGCTTCTGGACCGCGACGCAGCACCCCTTCTGGACAAGGCGCACGCGCAGGATGTGGCGATCGTCATCGGCGGCGTGTTCAATTCGGGCATTCTGGCGGCCGGTGCCAGCAGTTCGCGCAAGTTCGACTACAAGGACGCACCGGACGACATCGTCCGGGAGGTCGAGCGCCTGTCCGCCATCTGCGCGCGGTTCGACGTCCCGCTGGGGGCGGCTGCCGTACAGTTCCCGATGCGCAACAAGGCCGTTTCGTCGGTGCTGGTCGGTGCGAAAAACCCCGGCAACATCACTGCGAGCGTCGCGTGGTTCGAGCGCGATATCCCGAATGAGCTCTGGGACGCGCTCGACGCGGAATAGCGTTGACGCCGGGGGCGGCGCTACATCGTCGCGCCGACCGACCAGGGTACGAACTCGCTGTCGCCATAGCCGAGCTCTTCCGACTTGGTGCGCTCGCCCGAGGCGACGGCGAGGATTTTCCGAAAAATTTCCTCGCCCTTGTCCTGCAGCGTCGCGCCGTCGAGGACGTCGCCGCAATTCAAATCCATGTCCTCCATCATCTTCTCGTAGATGAGCGAGTTGGAGGCGATCTTGATCGACGGCGTGGGCTTGCAGCCGAACGCCGAGCCCCGCCCGGTCGTAAAGCACAGCACGTTCGCGCCGCCGGCAACCTGCCCCGTTGCCGAGACTGGATCGTAGCCGGGCGTGTCCATGAAGACGAGGCCGTTCGCCGTCACCGGCTCGGCGTAGTGGAAGACGCCCGTGAGGTTGGTCGACCCGCCCTTCGCCGCGGCACCGAGCGACTTTTCCAGAATGGTCGTCAGACCGCCGGCCTTGTTGCCGGGAGACGGATTGTTGTTCATCTCCATATTGTGGCGCGCGGTGTAGTCTTCCCACCAGCGAATGCGCTCGGCCAGCTTCTCGCCGATCGCCGCACTCTCGGCGCGGCGCATCAGCAGATGCTCGGCGCCATAGATTTCCGGCGTTTCGGAGAGGATCGCCGTGCCGCCTTCGGCGACCAGCAGGTCGACCGCGACGCCCAGCGCCGGATTGGCGGTGATGCCCGAATAGCCGTCGGAGCCGCCGCATTGCAGCGCCAGCATGAGCTCGGACGCGGGCGCCTCCGTGCGCGTCACGCCGTTGACGGTCGACAGCATCTCGCGGATCGCCTGAACGCCGGCCTCGACCGTCTTGCGCGTGCCGCCGACCTCCTGGATCGTCAGCGTGCGGAAGGTCGTCTGCTCGGTGACGCCGTAGGACTGCATCCAGCGCGGGATCTGGAACGCCTCGCAGCCCAGGCCGACCATCAGGACGCCGCCGATGTTCGGGTTGGTTGCGTAACCCCATTGCGTGCGCTTCAGGAGGTCGTAGGCCTCGCCACGCGTGTCGATCGCGCACCCCGTGCCGTGCACCAGCGAAATGACGCCGTCGATGTTCGGATAGTCGTCCAGCATGCCGGACCGGTTGATCTCACCGGCGATGAAGCGAGCGGCAGTGGCCGAGCAGTTCACCGAGGTCAGGACGGCGATGTAGTTGCGGGTTCCGAATTTTCCGCTGGCGCGCTTGTAGCCCTGGAAGGTCTTGCGCTTGTCCGGCGCGGAATAGCGCGTGGCCTGCGCGTCGGTGCCGAATTTATAGTCGCGGTCGAAGGCGTGCAGGTAGACATTGTGCTCGTGCACCCATGCGCCGGCCGCGATGTCGTCCTGCGCGAAGCCGATGACCTGGCCGTATTTCACGATCGGTGCATCCTTCGCGATCGGCGCCACCGCCATCTTGTGGCCGCGCGGAATGCGCTGCCCGACAGCCACCGCATGCGCCTGATCGCCGGGATTGAGGCCATCGATCGCCAGAACGATGTTGTCCGCGTCGGTGAGTTTGATGTAGCGCGCCATGAAGTCCGTCCGCCCGTGCGAAAAATCACATCCGGCATCTTGCCAATGTGCGTCAGATAAAAATACTAATATAATGCATCGGCGCGGTCAATGTTCGGATGATCCCGCGCGTCCGCAACACGATGGGGATTTGCGTCCCGCAGGAGCATGAAACATGACGCGCATGGGGCTGTGCATCGGGCTGAAACCGGGCGTGGTGGCGCGCTACAAGGAGCTCCACGCCGCCGTGTGGCCGACGGTGCTGGACGCGATCACCGCCGCCAACATCCGCAACTATTCGATCTTCCTGCGCGAGCCGGAAAACCTGCTCTTCGCCTATTGGGAATATGTCGGCGAGGATTTCGAGCGCGACATGCAGATCATGAAGCAAAGCCCTGCCATGCAGGAATGGTGGACGATCTGCGACCCGCTGCAGCAACCTCTGGAAACGCGCGCCGAAGGCGAGTGGTGGGCCGCGATGGAGCCGGTGTTTCATCATCCGTGAGATGCAAGGGCAGAACCGATACAGAAAGTCGAAACTCGGCACGAAACCGAGTTGAAACTTTCCGACAGCGATTTGCTGAAAGCCTTGAAAATAAATGGCGCGAGTGACGGGGCTCGAACCCGCGACCTCCGGCGTGACAGGCCGGCACTCTAACCGACTGAGCTACACCCGCGCATTGACGCGGTCACCGTGGCGGCGCGTCGTGGGGCGTGAATTAGGCGGTTCTCGATTGGGTGTCAAGTGAATGACGGGGCGTTTTTCAACAATCCCGACAAAGGTTTGCGAGACGCAGGGGAAACCACGCGCCACGTCACGACCGGAGGACGCCGCAATGCGTTTTTCCCTTGCTCATGCCGGCCCACATGATCGGTTTTCCGCTTGCGAATGCGGTCCGAAGCGCTTAAACCTCCGCCCCGGAAGGGCGATTAGCTCAGTTGGTAGAGCGCTTCGTTTACACCGAAGATGTCGGCAGTTCGAGCCTGTCATCGCCCACCAGACTTCCGCCACCTCCTGGCCAGCCTGCGAACATACGCAGGATCGGCTTCTGCGCCGTGAAGCGCAAAGCAGGCATCCGTCAGTCGATTCGACGATCATCCCGCCAATTCCGCGCCCGCAACACCGCTCGAGCACGCGCCGCGCCGGCGGCGCAGCGCGATTCGCAGCCTCACAATGGGTACGGCGCGGGGCCCGTCAGATGAGCTTTGCGCCGGCGAGGTCGCGCATGAGATGGCTGGCGGCATAGGTCCAGGGCGGACATTGCGTCGACAGTTGGACGCGGTTGACGAGGTTTCCGAATTTTTCCGAGGAGATGGTGACCATGTCGCCGATGTGGTGGGTAAAGCCCTTGCCCGCCTCGCCGCGATCCTTCGACGGCGCGAACATCGTGCCGAGATAGAGCGCCACGCCGTCGGGATACTGGTGATGGGTGCCCATGGCAGCGGCGACGAGATCCTCGGGAGAGCGGCTGATCTGCGACATGGAGCTCGAACCGTCCAGGACGAAGCCGTCTTCGCCCTCGACCGTGAGCGCGACCGTTGCCGCCTTCACATCGTCGAGGCCGAAGCCGTCGTCGAACAGACGGATGAACGGACCCAGCGCGGCCGACGCGTTGTTGTCCTTGGCCTTGCCCAGCAAAAGCGCAGAGCGGCCCTCGACGTCGCGCAGATTGACGTCGTTGCCCAACGTCGCGCCGACGATGCGGCCGTCTCCCGACGCGATGACTGCGATCTCAGGCTCCGGATTGTTCCAGGTCGAGACGGGATGAAGGCCGACATCGGCGCCAAATCCGACCGACGCAAGCGGCTGACATTTCGTGAAAATCTCGGCGTCCGGCCCGATGCCGACCTCGAGGTACTGCGACCACACGCCGCGCTCGATCAGGCTCGCCTTGATCGCCATGGCTTCCGGCGAACCGGGCTTCAACTGCGACAGATCGTGGCCGATGTGGTTCGCGATATCGGCGCGGATCGCATCCGCGCGGGACGCGTCTCCCCGCGCCTGCTCCTCGATCACGCGCTCCAGCAGGCTGACGACGAAGGTCACGCCAGATGCCTTGACGGCCTGCAGATCGACCGGCGACAGCAAGGCTGGTCCCGCCTTGGCAGTCGAGCCGGCGAAGCTGTTGGCTGCCACAGCATCGAGATCGCCCAGTTCGCGCCCGCTTGCGGAGGCGACATAGGCGGCCGGATCGTCCATGGCGCAGATGTCGCGCGACGTCGGCGCGTCCTTCGACGTGATGTCGAAGACGGTGCCGTTTCGGACGGTCACGACCAGGGGATGCGCGATGCCGGGGGCCTTCGCCCTCCCCAGGAACGTGCCGTCAGCCGGCAGCCCGATCGAATGGTTCATTTTGTCTCCTCCCTGATGGCGCGGCGTTCTCTTGTTTGCCTCGTCGATTGATACCCGATCAAAACTCCAGGCAAAAGAAAAGCCGGGACAAAGCCCGGCTCTTCAGCAGATTGGCACGTTGCCGCTCAGTTCACGGCGTCCTTGAGGCCCTTGCCGGCCGAGAACTTCGGCACGTTGCGAGCCGGGATCTGGACTTCGGCGCCGGTCTGCGGATTGCGGCCGGTGGATGCCTCGCGCTTGGAAACGGTGAAGTTTCCGAAACCGACGAGACGGATGTCGCCGCCGCTCTTCAGCTCTGCGGTGATGGTGGAGAACACGGCATCGACGGCCGACTGGGCATCGCCCTTGGAGAGCTTTGCGGAGTCAGCAACGGCTGCTACGAGTTCGTTCTTGTTCATTAAGAATTCCTTCCCTGTGAAAGGCCGGTCATTCGACTCAACCGGCAGGATGGGCAGTCTAGAAAATCCGACACTCGGGACCAAGCGGGAAAGTGGTGTCGAGGGGCAGTTTTTCCCGGTTTTCTGCGGTTTTGAAGGCAAAGGCCGGGTGCAAAACCCGGCCTTTGTGATTGCAATCGCGGTTGACCGAACGTCAATGGGCGAGCGTGGTCGCTCCCGCATCGACGGCGGTGGCAGCCGGAGGCTGCGGCGGCTCGACCCATTCGATCGGCTCGGGCATCCGAACCAGCGCATGACGAAGCACTTCTCCGACGCGCGAGACCGGGATGATCTCCATGCCGCTCTTCACGTTCTCCGGGATATCCGCCAGATCCTTGGCGTTTTCTTCCGGAATCAGCACCGTCTTGATGCCGCCGCGAAGCGCTGCAAGCAGCTTTTCCTTCAGGCCGCCGATCGGCAGGACCCTGCCGCGCAGCGTGATCTCGCCCGTCATCGCGACGTCCTTGCGGACGGGAATGCCGGTGAGCACGGACACGATGGCCGTTGCCATGCCGACGCCTGCCGAGGGTCCATCCTTCGGCGTCGCGCCTTCCGGCACGTGCACGTGGATGTCGCGGCGGTCGAACAGCGGCGGCTCGATGCCGAAATCGATGGCCCGCGAGCGGACATAGGATGCCGCCGCCGAGATCGATTCCTTCATCACGTCCTTCAGATTGCCGGTCACCGTCATCTTGCCCTTGCCGGGCATCATGACGCCTTCGATCGTCAGAAGCTCGCCGCCGACCTCGGTCCATGCGAGACCCGTGACGACGCCGACCTGGTCCTCGCCTTCGATCTGGCCGTAGCGGAAACGCGGCACGCCCAGATACTCGTCGAGGTTCTTGTCGGTCACCTTCACCGAACTGACCTTGCTGCGCAGGATTTCCGTCACCGCCTTGCGCCCGAGCTTCATCAGCTCGCGCTCGAGATTACGGACACCGGCCTCACGCGTGTAGGTCTGCACGATCAGGCGCAGCGCCTCGTCCGTGATCGAGAACTCCTTGGGCTGGAGCGCATGGTCGCGAGTGGCCTTCGGCAGCAAATGCCGCTTGGCGATCTCGACCTTCTCGTCCTCGGTGTAGCCGGCGATACGGATGATCTCCATGCGGTCCATCAGGGGCGCAGGGATGTTCAGCGTGTTGGCGGTCGTCACGAACATCACGCTCGACAGGTCGTATTCGACCTCGAGATAGTGATCCATGAACGTCATGTTCTGTTCGGGATCGAGCACCTCGAGCAAAGCCGATGACGGATCGCCGCGGAAATCCATGCCCATCTTGTCGATCTCGTCGAGCAGGAAGAGCGGGTTGGACTTCTTCGCCTTCTTCATCGACTGGATGACCTTGCCGGGCATCGAGCCGATATAGGTGCGGCGGTGACCGCGGATTTCGGCCTCGTCACGCACGCCACCCAAGGCCATGCGGACATATTCACGGCCGGTCGCCTTGGCGATCGACTTGGCGAGCGAGGTCTTGCCCACGCCGGGAGGTCCGACGAGGCACAGGATCGGGCCCTTGAGCTTCTTCTGGCGGCTCTGGACGGCGAGGTACTCGACGATGCGGTCCTTGACCTTGTCGAGACCGAAATGGTCCAGGTCGAGCACGTTCTGCGCGAAGTCGAGGTCCTTCTTGACCTTCGAAGGCTTCTGCCACGGGATCGACAGCATCCAGTCGAGATAGTTGCGCACGACGGTCGCTTCCGCCGACATCGGCGACATGGTACGGAGCTTCTTGAGCTCGGCATCCGCCTTCTCGCGGGCTTCCTTCGAGAGCTTCGTCTTCTTGATGCGCTCTTCCAGCTCGGATGCCTCGTCGCGGCCGTCTTCGCCTTCGCCGAGTTCCTTTTGGATCGCCTTCATCTGCTCGTTCAGATAGTACTCGCGCTGGGTCTTCTCCATCTGGCGCTTGACGCGCGAGCGGATGCGCTTCTCGACCTGAAGGACCGAGATTTCGGCTTCCATGAAGCCCATGGCCTTTTCGAGACGCTCCTTGACGGAAAGCGTACCGAGCATTTCCTGCTTCTCGGCGATCTTGATCGCGAGATGCGAGGCGACCGTGTCGGCGAGCTTCGAATAGTCTTCGATCTGGCTCGCGGCGCCGACGACCTCGGGAGAAATCTTCTTGTTGAGCTTCACGTAGTTTTCGAAGTCGGCGACGACCGAACGCGCAAGCGCTTCGACCTCGACGGCTTCCTCGGTCGGCTCGGCCAGCGTTTCGGCGTGCGCCTCGTGGAACTCGTCGCGTTCGGTGAACGTGCTGATCTTCGCACGCGACGTGCCTTCGACCAGTACCTTCACGGTGCCGTCAGGCAGCTTGAGAAGCTGGAGGACGTTGGCCAGCGTACCGACGTCGAAGATGGCGTCGGCTGCGGGATCGTCATCGGCGGCGTTCATCTGGGTCGCAAGCAGAATCTGCTTGTCGGCGCCCATGACGTCTTCGAGAGCGCGGATCGACTTTTCGCGCCCCACGAACAGCGGGACGATCATGTGGGGGAATACGACGATGTCACGCAGCGGGAGAACTGCGTAGACGCCTGCACCGGTCGGGCGGCTCTTCTTGGTGTCGGACATTCACTTTCCTTCCTGGGCCAAGGCCCAATCTGCGACGCTGAGCGGCCCCTTAGGTCGTGCGGCAGCCTGCTTGTGCGTCCATGGGGCTGGGAAGCCCCGTGAGCCTTACTTGGAGAACCGCGAGCGCCATTTCAAGTGAACGCTTTCTCTCGAATCAGGAGCATAGCGCGGCGTCGGGCACTCGCCAATTCACGCATTCCGACGACAGGAGATGGAGCGCGCGGCACGCCACCTCCGGAAGGGGTAGGCGCGCTCACGCCGCATGCCTGTACAGCAAACAACCGCCGGACATGCCGGCGGCCGCTAAGATGGTCTGCCGCGATGGGATCATGCGCTGGCTGCGCTGCCCTTTTCCTTCTCGGCGTAGATGTAGAGCGGGCGGGCATTGCCGGAGACGACCTCGTCGGAGATCACGACTTCCTGCACGCCTTCCAGAGCGGGAAGCTCGAACATCGTGTCGAGAAGGATCGATTCCAGGATCGAACGCAGGCCACGAGCGCCGGTCTTGCGCTCGATCGCCCGCTTGGCGATCGCCAGAAGCGCGCTCTCGTGGAAGGTCAGTTCGACGTTCTCCATCTCGAACAGGCGCTGGTACTGCTTGACCAGTGCGTTCTTCGGCTCGGTCAGGATCTGGATCAGTGCCGGCTCGTCGAGGTCCTCGAGCGTCGCCAGAATGGGCAGACGGCCGACGAACTCGGGGATCAGGCCGAACTTCAGGAGATCCTCCGGTTCAACCTGACGGAACAGATCACCCGTGCGGCGATCCTCCGGCGAGGCGACAGTCGCCGCGAAGCCGATCGAGGTCTTGCGGCCGCGATCCGAGATGATCCGGTCGAGACCGGCAAACGCACCGCCGCAGATGAACAGGATGTTGGCGGTGTCGACCTGCAGGAATTCCTGCTGCGGATGCTTGCGGCCGCCCTGCGGCGGAACCGAAGCGACCGTGCCTTCCATGATCTTCAGAAGCGCCTGCTGCACGCCCTCGCCCGACACGTCGCGGGTGATCGACGGGTTGTCGGACTTGCGCGAAATCTTGTCGATCTCGTCGATGTAGACGATGCCGCGCTGCGCCCGCTCGACATTGTAGTCGGCCGACTGGAGCAGCTTCAGGATGATGTTCTCGACGTCCTCGCCGACATAGCCGGCTTCGGTCAGCGTCGTCGCATCCGCCATCGTGAACGGCACGTCGATGATGCGTGCGAGCGTCTGGGCGAGCAGCGTCTTGCCGCAGCCCGTCGGGCCGATCAGCAGGATGTTCGACTTCGCCAGTTCGACGTCGTTGTTCTTCGAGGCGTGCGCGAGGCGCTTGTAGTGGTTGTGCACCGCTACCGAGAGCACGCGCTTGGCGTAGGGCTGGCCGATCACGTAATCGTCCAGCACCGCCAGAATTTCCTGCGGGGTGGGAACACCCTCGCGCGACTTCACCATCGAGGTTTTGTTTTCCTCGCGGATGATGTCCATGCACAGCTCGACGCATTCATCGCAGATGAACACGGTCGGCCCTGCAATCAGCTTGCGCACTTCATGCTGGCTCTTGCCGCAGAACGAGCAGTACAGCGTGTTCTTCGAATCGCCGCCTGAGTTGCTGATCTTGCTCATGCTATCCAAGTCCTTTCGGCGCTGCCGGCGCACAGCGATGTGCTGTGCGTGGGCACAAATCTATGGCGGGTATGCGTCCCTGCCAATGCCCATGGCTCAATGAACCCGTCTCGGACGGAATACAAACCGAAAACGGCTGCGACAGATCGCGAATCCCCATCAAAAGCTAAGCCGTCGAAACTCAACAGAGGCTTAACGTATGCTGCCGCCTCGACCGAGGGAACAGCAAAATGTGACCGAAATGGCGCAACGCGGGTCAAAAATGCGTCAGCTTCCAGGTCGGCCGTTGGGATCACGATGCCGTCTGACCCTCGATTGCCTCGCGCGACGAGATCACCTTGTCGATCAGACCAAAATCTTTGGCCTCGTCGGCAGTCATGAAATGGTCGCGGTCGAGCGTCTTTTCGATCGTCTCGTACTCTTTTCCGGTGTGCTTGACGTAGACCTCGTTGAGGCGACGCTTCAGCTTGATGATGTCCTGCGCGTGGCGCTCGATGTCGGATGCCTGACCCGAGAAGCCACCCGATGGCTGGTGGACCATGATGCGCGCGTTCGGCGTCGCGAAGCGCATGTCCTTGTGGCCGGCGCAGAGCAGAAGCGAGCCCATCGAGGCCGCCTGGCCGATGCACAGCGTGGACACCGCCGGCTTGATGAACTGCATCGTGTCGTAGATCGCCATGCCGCTCGTCACCACGCCGCCGGGCGAGTTGATGTAGAGCGAGATTTCCTTCTTCGGGTTCTCGGCCTCGAGGAACAGGAGCTGCGCGCAGACCAGCGTGGCCATGCCATCCTCGACCGGACCGGTGATGAAGATGATGCGCTCCTTGAGAAGGCGCGAGAAGATGTCGTAGGCGCGCTCGCCGCGATTGGTCTGTTCGACGACCATCGGCACGAGATTCATGTAGGTTTCGACCGGATTGTTCATGAAGGTCCCTTTCAGGTGGGATTGGCGCGCCGGACGGCCAGAATCGAGGAGTGTTGTCTTCCCATTAAATAGGATGCCGGCTTCGCCTTGTGCAAGGCCGATGGAGGAGCAGAGTAAACGCGGAACGCCGCTGCGCGCATGCCGCAACGTCAGCTTTCCTCCGCGCGCAGCCACGTTGTGAGTGCCGCGACATCGCCGCTTTCCACCGCCTCGGCGACCCGACGCCCGACGGCGGTGCCGAACTTGTAGCCATGGCCCGAACAGGCCGAGACGACGAGGCACGTGCCGCGCTCCTGTGCATAGAAGCGTTCGTCCGGCGTGAAGGTGTAGGCGCAGGTCACGACCTCCTTCACCTGATACTCGTCGAGGCGCGCGATGGGTGGTGAGAAATGGTTGCGGATCGTCTCGCCCTCGCCCTCCACCGGAACGCGGTTGGCATCGGCGTCGGCATTGCGGGTCTTATGGAGGCCGGTGCCGAATTTGAGGCCGCCATCGCCGGAGCGCGGAATGATGTAGCCGTCCGTAGCCCCGCCGACGTCGAGAATCACCGGCGCAGCATCCCACGCGTCCTTCAGATCGGCCGGTGGTTCGAGATAGACGACGGCGGTGCGCTTCGTATCGAGATCGCCCGCGAGGTCCGGGAACAGCTTCGTTACCCATGCGCCCGCCGTGACGATGACGCGATCGGCCTGTATCCGCTCGCCATCTTCAAGCGTCACGGTGCCTGCCTCGCAATCCACGGCGGCGACACGTGCATGTTCGCGCACGTCGGCATCGTTGGCGCGCAGCCATTCCGCCATCGCCACCGCGATCCGCCGGCAATGCAGCGCCCCGCCTTCCGGCGAGTGGAACGCATAGCGGAACGATCCCGCCTCGAGGAACGGCCATCTGGCCACGGCTTCGCCGGGGCCAAGCAGTTCGAACGGCCAGCCTCCCTCTTCCAGCCCCTTCAGGTAGTCTTCCGCCTCGTCGCCATGCTCACGCGACACGCACATGAAGCCGCGCGCATCGTAATGGCTGGTACCGAGGTCCGACCACAGCTCGTCCCACGCATGGTAGGCTTCCGTGATCGCCTTTCCATAGCCGTTCGCCTGACCGTAGGCGCGGCGGATGATGCGGTGATGATCGCCCGATGCGCCAAGCGGATTGGGAATCGCGCCCTGTTCCAGAAGTGTCACCTGATGTCCGCGCTTCGTCAGCGCCCACGCCGTCGACAGGCCGGAAATCCCGGCCCCAACCACGATTGTCTTCATGCGTCTTGCTCAGCCCCTCAGGCAGTTTCTTCCCTTACCGCAAACCATACGGGCTGGAACGTCCTATGCAAGTCGGGCTATGTGCCAGCATGTCGAACACGCCCGCTCCGCCAGAGTACCTCGCCTACGATTCCGCCACGAAACGCGTCCGGCTCGACCCGCACGACCCGGTTTTCGTGCAGAATCCCTATGATGCGTATGCATTTTTCAATGCCGCCTGCCCGCTCTTCTTCTGGGAGGAGTTCGGACTGTGGTGCCATGCCTCCTTCGACGGCGTGAACCGCACCTTCCGCGACCGACGATTCGGGCGGGAGCGTCCCGGCGGCTACATGGCGCATGTGACGGCGGCGGGCGACCGCAGCCATCTTGTCGATTTCGACCGCGCCGAGACAGGCTCCCTGCTGGAGGTCGAACCGCCCACACATACGCGGCTGCGCACGCTCGTGAACCGCGCCTTCGTCTCACGCCAGGTCGAGCGCCTGCGGCCCCGCGCCGAAGCGCTTGCGCATCGCCTCATCGACGGCTTCGAGGCCGACGGCCAGGTCGACCTCATATCGGCCTTCGCAACGCCCATCCCCGCGACGATCATCGCCGAGATGATGGGCGTCCCGGCGGAGACCGGTCCGCAACTCGTCGCGTGGTCCAACGACATGGTCCGCATGTACATCCACAATCCGACCGAGGCCGTGGCACGGCAGGCCAACGCATCCGCCAAGGCGTTTTCGGAATTCATCCGGCATCACGCCGCGCTTCGACGCAACGATCCCGGCGACGACCTTCTCAGCGTGCTGCTCGCCGCGCGGGAAGACGGCGAAAAACTATCCGAGGACGAACTGGTCTCGTCGGCGATCCTGCTCCTCAATGCCGGGCACGAGGCCACCGTTCACCAGACCGGAAATGCGGTGCGCACGATCCTGCGGCTCGGCGGAGACCCGCGGCGGTTCTTCGACACGGCCGCAAACGCCGCCGCCACGGTGGAGGAATGCCTGCGATTCGACGCGCCGCTGCACATGTTCACGCGCTACGCCTATGAGGAGGTCGAACTCGCGCCCGGCGTCGCTCGGATCGGGCGAACAGGTCGGCCTGCTTCTCGGCGCGGCCAACACCGACGCCAACGCGTTCGAGGCACCGCTCGACTTCAATCCCGCCCGAGCGGACCAGAAGACCGTCTCGTTCGGGGCCGGCATCCATTTCTGCATCGGCGCACCACTGGCGCGGCTGGAGTTGCAGGCGGCGCTGAAAGTGCTGTTCGAGCGGCTGCCCGGGCTCAGGCTGGCGGACGAATCGACCTATCGCGACATCTACCATTTCCACGGACTGGAACGGCTGATTTGTCGGTGGAACTAACCGCTCCATGAGAAGAGATACCAGTAGATCAGGCTATCGAGTGACTTGCGCGATCGACGCTACGATATCCTTGGTGGGCAAGATGAGCCGCCGCTCCATCCCCTTGGTCGGCTGAAACTGGTATTTCGTATAGAAGCGCACCGCGTCGTCATCGATGGCATGCACGATCACCCCACGAAAGGCGACGAGTTGTGCTGCCGATACGACACTCATCAGTGCGTTTCGCAGGAGTGCCGGCCCCAATCCCCTGCCCTGATGCTGTTTCGTCACAGCAAGCCGCGCCAGAACCGCGACTGGCAATTCGGGAGGCGCCTTTGAACCCTTCGAGGAGCGGGAAACGTCATTGCGGTGGATCATGCCCGCGCAAACGGAGTGATAGCCGACGACGTTGAAGCTTTCGTCAGCTATCACGAATGTTCGCGTGTAACCCTGCGCCTGATTGTAGAGCGCCATATCCTTCAGCCAGTCGTCTAGCGCTGGCTTGCCGGACTGAAAGTCTGCCACGATATGCTGTTCAGCGATTGGGACAGGCTTCCTGTATCCCATCAATCGATCCAGGTTACTTGGTTCTCGAACAGTTTGACGAGTTGGTCGCGCGCAACTCCCGGTCCAGCCAGTTTTTCGTTCACCGCATCAAAGACGTCGGACGGAACGCCGATGAACCGCTGGTCCAGCAGTTCCTCCTGCGCCGAATACACCGACGCTTCGGTCATGAATGCGGTGATGCTCTTGCCGCAGACCTCAGCGGCCCGGGCGATAAGATCGTGGGTTTCCGGTTCGATCCTGAGATTGACAGTCTTGGTCTTTTTCAACGCGGACATTGCAGACTCCATCCTTTTCCACGAGTCTAACTGATCGAGCTCGGGAGTGGATAAACTCGCCTCCACATAAGGGAGCGTGTGGGCAATGTAAATACAAATCATGTTGCAAATGCGTCAGAGCCAACCGGCAAAGATGATTCAAAGCCGGATCACGTACTCCTTGCGAGTCGTTTCAACGACTTCCCACGATCCCTTGAAGCCGGGTCTGAGGATGAAGCTATCGCCGGCGCGGACCGTGAGCGCCGCGCCATCGTCCTGCGTGATGATCGAGACGCCGTCGAGGATGCGGCAATACTCCCACTCGTCATATTCGATGCGCCATTTGCCGGGCGTCGCTTCCCAGATTCCGGCATAGACGCCGCCATCCGTTTCCTCGACGTTCCAGGTGCGGAATTTCGGCGAGCCGTCGATCAGCCGGTCGGGCGCCGGAGCGCCCTCTTCCGGCTCGACATCGACGGTCGTCATCGGAATCATCAAAACGTCCGTCATGGATGCGCTCCTGTCGCGGCGGCTCACGCCTTGGCCAGCGCCTGGTCCAGATCGGCGATGATGTCCGCGACATCCTCGATGCCGACCGAGAGGCGGATGACGTCGGCACCCGCGCCCGCCGCCGTCTTCTGCTCGTCGGTGAGCTGGCGATGGGTGGTCGAGGCCGGATGGATGATCAGCGACTTCGTGTCGCCGATATTGGCGACGTGGGAGAACAGCTCGACGCCCTCGACGACCTTGAAACCTGCCTCGAAGCCGCCCTTGAGCCCGAAGGTGAAGACCGAGCCGGACCCGAGCGGCGAGTACTTCTTCGCCAGCGCATTGTTCGGATCGTCGGGCAGGCCGGGATAGGACACCCACGCGACTTTCGGATGTTTCTTGAGCCAGCGCGCGACTTCGAGCGCATTGTCGGAATGGCGCTGCATGCGCAGCGGCAGGGTCTCGAGCCCGGTCGCGATCAGGAAGGCGTTGAAGGGCGAGATGGTCGGGCCGAAATCGCGCAGGCCCAAAACGCGGCAGGCAATCGCGAAGGCGAAATTGCCAAACGTCTCGTGCAGCACGATGCCGCCATATTCGGGCCGCGGCTCCGACAGCATCGGATAGTTGCCGGACTTCGACCAGTCGAAGGTGCCGCCATCGACGATGATGCCGCCCATCGAGTTTCCATGGCCGCCGATGAACTTCGTCAGTGAATGGACGACGATGTCCGCGCCGTGCTCGATCGGGCGCAGCAGATACGGGCTCGCCATCGTGTTGTCGACGATCAGCGGCAGGCCGTGCTTGCGGGCGATCTCGGCGATCTTCTCGATATCGACGAACGAGCCACCCGGATTGGCGAGGCTTTCGATGAAGATCGCGCGGGTCTTGTCGTCGATCTGGCTCTCGAAGGTCGAGAGGTCGCCGGTGTCGCCCCAGCGGACCTCCCAGCCGAAATTCTTGAAGGCATGGCCGAACTGGTTGATCGACCCGCCATACAGCTTCTTCGCGGCGACGAAATTGTCGCCCGGCCGCATCAGCGTGTGGAAGATGAGAAGCTGCGCGCCGTGGCCGGACGACGTCGCCACCGCGGCCGTGCCGCCCTCCAGCGCCGCGACGCGCTCTTCCAGCACCGCCTGCGTCGGGTTCATGATGCGCGTGTAGATGTTGCCGAACGCCTTCAGGCCGAAGAGCGACGCCGCGTGGTCGACATCGTCGAACACATAGGAGGTGGTCTGGTAGATCGGCGTGGCGCGCGCGCCCGTTGCCGGATCCGGCTGGGCGCCAGCGTGAATTGCGAGCGTGTTGAAGCCGGGCGTGCGTTGCGACATGATTTCCTCCTGAACGTCTGCTGTGTCAGGGGCATTGTTCGCAAAGCCCCGCCCGAAAGGCAAAGGCGTTTTTTCCACTCTTTCGGGCGCAACACGGCTCCGGCGGCGGCATCGCCTGAAACCGCGCAATTTCATTCTCGTTTTTTACTTCTGGCGGATACCGAAACTCTGGAAGCCCTTGCGCATCAGGGGCTTCTTCGACGAGATCACGCGGCTGTTGACGCCGTTCCAGCCGATCTCGCCGGCGAGCCGCGCATATTCGATCTTCGGGCAGCGGTTCATCACGACTTGCAGGCCGGCTGCCTCGGCCCTGGCCGCCGCCTCGTCATTGCGCACTGTCAACTGCATCCAGATCACCTTGGGCAGCGGGTCGAGCGCCAGCGCATCGTCCACGATCGGTGGAACGGCTGCCGAGGCGCGGAAGATATCGACCATGTCGATCGGCTCCGGAACGTCGGCCAGCCTCGCATATGTCATCCGGCCGAGGATCTCCCTGCCGGCATGGCCGGGATTGATCGGGAAGACGGTAAATCCCTTGTCGATCAGGTATTTGGTGACGAAAAAGGATGGCCGAACGTCGTTTGCAGACGCGCCGACGATGGCGATCGTCTTCACGCTGTTCAGGATGCCGGCGATGTAGGAATTGTCGTAGGAATCGTGGTTCATTCAGGAAGCGATATGCGCCCTTCCGCGTCGATGGGAAAGTCGGGATTGTAGGCGACCTCCCAGAGATTGCCTTCGGTGTCGTAGAAATAGCCCTGGATGCCGCCCCACAACGCCTTGCCGGCCGGCTTCAGCACACGCCCGCCTGCCCGCTCGGCCATCGCGAGAACCTCGGCCACCTCGCCGGGGGTGCGCGTGTTGTAGGCGAGCGCGACGCCGGGAGACGCCCCCTCGATCTCATGCTCCGCGCCGCCGGGCAGTTTGATCGTGGCGCGACCGGCAGCCTGGCGGTAGCGCGGAAGCCCGGCGTCCTGAGCCAGTTCCTCGCGCGGCCAGAGCGCGAGAATCAAGCCGCCCATCTGGAAGAAGGCGACGCCGTCGGTGAACCTTTTGTGGCGCTCGAGACCCATGGCCTCGTAGAACGCATAGGCCCGATCGAGGTCGTCGACGCCCAGCGTGATGATCGACACGCGCGGTTCCATCTTCATTCCCCGGTCCACTCCGGTTTGCGCTTTTCGATGAAGGCGCCGATGCCCTCTTCCGCGTCGCGCGCCAGCATGTTTTCCACCATGACACTCGCCGTATGCGCGTAGGCGCTGGAAAGGCTCATCTCCGCCTGCTCGTAGAAGGCCTCCTTGCCGATCTTCAGCGTCAAAGGCGATTTCGAAGCAATGGTTTGCGCATATTTGGTGACAATCTGATTCAGATATTCGGGCGGAACGACGCGGTTGACCAGACCAAATTCGCGCGCCGTCGTTGCCTCGATCGTTTCGCCGGTCAGCAGCATCTCCATCGCATGCTTGCGCGAGATGTTGCGCGACAGCGCGACCATGGGCGTGGAACAGAACAGCCCGATATTGACGCCGGGCGTGGCGAACGTCGCCTCGCTCGAAGCGATCGCAAGATCGCAGCTTGCGACGAGCTGGCAGCCGGCGGCCGTCGCCACGCCATCGACCTCCGCGATGACCGGCTGAGGCAGTCGCACGATCGACTGCATGAGCCGCGAACAGACATTCATGGTGAGCTTGAAGAACGCCTTTCCGCGATCCTCATCGGCGCGACGGTCGGTCAATTCCTTCAGATCGTGCCCGGCGCAAAACACCTTGCCCGTTGCTGCAATCACGACCACACGCACTGCCGGGTCGTCGCGGGCTGCATCGAGCGCTTCCTGCAACGCCCCCATCATCTCGACGGACAAGGCGTTGGCCGGGGGACTGTCCAGTGTCAGCCGGAGCACGCCGTTGTCGAGCGCAGACACCAACGGCCCGGCGGCCTCACTTTTTCGCAACGCGACGATATCCGCCATTCAAGTCTCCCGGGCAATGCCGCATGCCATCCATACCAAGCGAGGGAAACTAGCACGCGGCGGCTTGATGAAAAGGCGTGAAATGTCCAAACTCGATTGACGTTTACGCAAACGGAAGCTGCCGTCGGGAGCATCCGCAGGAGGTTGGAGGACCCATGAACCCGCATATCCCGGTCATGAGTGCGGACGAGATCAACGTCCTGCTGAAAAAAATCTACCCGCAACTCAACGAGCACTATGCGGATTATCTCGCCACCGACGTGTTCCCCGGCGGCTGCGTGGTGCGCCTGAATGCCGGCGAGCGGCATCTGCGACCGGGAAACACCGTGTCGGGACCATCGCTGTTCACGCTGGCCGATATCGGCGGCTATGTCTGCGTGCTCTCGCATGCCGGGCCCGACGCCCTGTCGGTCACGACCAATTTGAACATCAACTTCATGCGCAAGGCCGAGCCCGGCCCGATCGACGGCCGCTGCCGCATTCTCAAGCTGGGGCGCAGCCTGATGGTGTTCGATATCGAAATGGTGGCCGGCCCCGACAAACACGTCGTGGCGCACGCCAGTGGAACCTATTCGATTCCGCCCAAGCGCGGCTGACCATCACCGGTCGACCTCGTCCTGTGACGGGATATCCTGCGCAGGGGCCTTTCGAGGGCCAGACACCCGCTTGCGCGCCGGACGCGGCTTGCCGGTCGATCTGCTCCCGGACTTTCCGGACGGCGTCTCGATTACCTGGCCGGCTTCGCCGACATTCAGCGTCAGATGAGGATAGGGAACCTTGATGTCCGCAGCATCGAGCCGCTTCTTGACCAAGCCGTTATAGGCGCGCCCAACCGGCCACTGGTAGCCCGGCAGGGTCTTCACGCGAACGCGAACCGTGACACTGGAATCCGCGAATTCGGTGACGCCATGGACTTCGAGCTCATCGATGATGAAAGGCTCCTGATCCGGGTCTTTTCGCAAATCCTCGAAGGCCAGCTTCAGAATTTCGATGACGTCATCGACGTTTTCCCGATAGGCGACGCGGTATTCGCCGACGTGGAAACCAAAGCCGCGCATGAAGTTCGAGACGGTATCGACCGACGAAAACGGGATCAAATGATAGGTGCCGGACAAATCCCGGATGCCCACAGACCGGACCGTCAGTCGCTCCACGACGCCCGTTATCCCGCCGGCCGACACGACGTCGCCGGTGTTCATGGCGTTCTCAAGCTGGATGAAGACGCCTGTGATGACGTCCTGCACAAGCTTCTGCGCGCCGAAACCGATCGCCAGACCCAGAACGCCGGCACCTGCCAGCAAGGGTCCGATATCCAGGCCGAGTTCGGACAGCGTAATCATCGTCACCACCACGACCAGAGCGATCGTGAATGCGTTGCGAAACAGCGACAGGAGCGTCTTTTCGCGCGCGCTTGCGCCGACCGAATTGCCGTCGAGGCCAAGGTTGAGGCGGTGCTCGATCCATGAGGATATCAGGAGCCACACACCCACGGCTCCGGCGATGATCAGGGTGATCGTCGCAAAGGTGCCCAGAACCCGCATCCCGCTTTCCGAACCCGCCCAGGCAAAGACGTCGAAGACCGACCACGCGTCGATGATGATCGCGAGAACGACCACGGTGATCAGGATGCGCACGAATTTCAGCGTGCCCGGAACGAAGGCGTTCAGCCGCTCTTCCAGCATTGGGAACTGCTGCCGTGTCCGCGATTGAAGCCGGATGCCCATCGCGATACCGCGATCGATGAGCGTCGAGACGAGGCTTCCGAGAAGGAGCGCGCCGATCGACTGCACCGTCGCAGCGAGCATGAAGCCAAGTGCGGCACCTGGCCGGACCACCATGAGGACGATGAAGGCGGTCAAATAGGCTATCGCCAGCAGGTGCCAGGTGCGCGCCAGCGTACCCAGCGCCAACCGTATGAAGCCGACATTGCTTCGCTCGGCCATGGACGCCAACCGCGTGCGCACCGCCTGCCGGTTCTGCCTGATGATCGCAATCGCGGCCGCAAGCGCCAGAGCGTACACAGCGCCGGACAAGAGATGCCCCGCAGCGGCGCCCAGATAGGTCGCGGCGATGGGTGCTGCCACCAGGATGCCGTATCCGACGAAGCCCCCCAGCCGCGACAACCATGCATTCCAATAGGCCGCGTCTTCCGCCTTTACGGGGAGAAGGCGCAATCCATCGTAGCGATTTGCAAACAGGAGCCGGATGACCACCCTGAAGGTCTCGACGACGAGAAAGGCATTCAGGAACAGCGATTGCCGCGTATCCATGCGCCCGCCCTCGCCCAGCACGAACAGCGCGGCGGCATAGCCGATGAGCCAGCCGGCAAGAACGATCGCGAAGTCGACGAGGCCGCAGGACAGCGCCGCGCCGCCGCGCCTCAGCCACAACCGTTTGCCGTCGCCGCGTTCCACCCAGGCAGACGATCGCGCATAAAGACGCGCGGCGATGCTGCGAAGCAGCCAGATCGCGGCGGCCACGATCACGATCACCACGATCAGTTCGAGCAGTGCCGATCCGAACTCCGATGCCGCCTGCGCAGACACCGCGCTTCGATCGAAGGCGGCGACCTGATGGTAGATGCCGGCAATCTCGGCGACCACCCTCTCCGCCGCGTAATGGGTCATGCCGGCAAGCCGCCGCGCGAATGAAACGCTCTCCGGCGCAGGTGTCGGCGTCGTCTCGACGCGTTCGCCGGCAAGTCGGCGCAACTCGTCGATCAGTTCGCTTCGCGTGACATCGTTTTCGAGCAGGTCGGCCAGACCGGAATAGCCCGCCGGCTGTTCTTGCGCCGGCTGTTCTTGAGCCGCTTGGCCAAAGGACGCGGAGAGCGGCGCAAACGCGAACAGGGTGACGAGAACGGTGAGCGTCAAATGGCGAAAAGCGAAAGCTGTCATAAGGCTTGGGGCCCTTGTGCATGTCGGAAAATCGAAGGAGATTTGCCCGCAGCATACGGAGACGAAAGCTGAATTCAACCCGTGCGCGCAGCACAAATAGCCACGCGCAACCTGGGGTGCGCTGACGTCAGGGACACACGCAGGTACGTGCTCAAGCCCTGAGGCTGGTCGCAATCGAATTTTGGACGTCTGAGGCGTTCCGCAGGCCTCGCCGCAGTGCTTTTCATTGCGGTAAAATATTACCACATTCCTAAGCCATTGCATTAGAATGATTTTATCGATTAAGCGGCGATTTCGACTGCTTGACTGCTCTGTGCGTCACACATATAAGCCCACCAGAAGCAGCGGCCCTCGAAAGCCGCCGTTTTCTTGTTGGACGGAAGGCCCAGCCATCCTGCCAACACAAGCAACAAGAAACGCCTTGATTTCCAAGGTCCAAACGAAAGCCAGAAACCATGACAACCTTTTCGCAGAAGCCTGCGGACGTGGTGAAGAAGTGGGTGCTGATCGACGCCGAAGGTCTCGTCGTCGGCCGCCTCGCCTCCATCGTCGCCAACATCCTCCGCGGCAAGAACAAGCCGACCTTCACCCCGCATGTCGATGACGGTGACAATGTCATCATCATCAATGCCGGCAAGATCACGCTCACCGGCAAGAAATACACCGACAAGAAGTATTACTGGCACACCGGCCACCCCGGCGGCATCAAGGAGCGCACCGCGCGCGACATCCTGGAAGGCCGTTTTCCGGAGCGCGTGGTCGAGAAGGCCGTCGAACGCATGATCCCGCGCGGCCCGCTCGGCCGTCGCCAGATGAAGAACCTTCGCGTCTATGCCGGCGCGGATCATCCGCACGAAGCGCAGCAGCCCGTCACGCTCGACGTCGGCGCGCTCAACTCCAAGAACAAGAGGGCCGCATAATGGCTGACCTTTCCTCCCTCGCAGAACTCGGTCAGGCGACCGCCGGCGAGCAGCCGGCAGCGCCCGTGCACGTCCAGAAGCTGGACAAGCAGGGCCGCGCCTATGCCACCGGCAAGCGCAAGGACGCGATCGCACGCGTCTGGGTCAAGCCGGGCTCGGGCAAGATCGTCGTCAACGACAAGGAGTACGACAAGTACTTCGCACGCCCGGTTCTGCAGATGATCCTGCAGCAGCCGATCGTCGCAGCCGCCCGCAACGGCCAGTATGACGTCATCGCGACGGTCATCGGCGGCGGTCTCTCCGGCCAGGCCGGTGCTGTCCGTCACGGCATCTCGAAGGCGCTCACCTATTACGAGCCGACGCTGCGCGGCGTGCTCAAGAAGGGCGGCTTCCTGACGCGCGACAGCCGTACCGTCGAGCGTAAGAAGTACGGCAAGGCCAAGGCCCGCCGCTCGTTCCAGTTCTCGAAGCGCTAAGCGCTGCGAATTCGGACAGACGGAAAAGCGGGCCTTCGGGTCCGCTTTTTTGTTGGGTAGCGTCGAACAGTGGAAAACACTATAATACACTTATGAAACCTGCCGGACAAATGACGCTCACGCTTACCGACGAGCTGGAACAGTTCGTTCGAGACGAAGTGAAGCGCGGCGCGTTCGCGTCGAACAGCGAGTATGTGCGGAACCTCGTTCGCGAACGATATCTGCAGGAGCGGAGCCGCGCCGCACGCATGAAAGCTCTGGACGAAGCGCTGTCGCGTGGCATTGCGGACGCTGAAGCAGGGCGTACCATTCCGATTGACGAAGCTTTTAAGACGATGCGCGAAACGCTTCGACGCGAGGCCGGCACCCGGTCATGAGGGTGGTGATCACGGACGCGGCGTGGAACGATACGATCAATATTGCCCGTCACATCGCCAATGACAGCCTCACGCACGCGGAAACCTTCCTGGACAATATCCATGAGCGCTGCATCGCCTTGGGTGACTTCCCCCAGGCGTATCCGTTTCTCAAGGGCTACGAAGCAAAGGGCATCAGACGCAGAGTCTATGGAAACTACCTGATCTTCTACCGTGTCGGGGCCGATTCTGTGGACGTCCTCCATATTTTTCACGGTGCCAGGGAGATCGATCCGGACCTGTTTGATCCCAAGTGACATCTGGCAGTCGCGGGACTTTTGTATTGCTGCTATATGGCACCGCCCAGGTCGGATTGGGCGACACAGGAAAGACACCGCATGCCATCGAACGCCATCGACCGCGCCTTTACCGCCCGCAAGGCAATGGGCAGCGAGAGCGAGCCGACATATGCCGGCGCGCTGTCCTTCATGCGGCGCAAATTCTCGAAGGATGTGAAGGGTGCCGACGCGGTCGTGTGGGGCATCCCGTTCGATGCGGCCGTCTCCAATCGGCCCGGCGCGCGCTTCGGCCCGCAGGCGATCAGGCGTGCGTCGGCGATTTTCGACGTCGATCCGCAATATCCGTTCAATCTCGATCTGTTCGAAGCCATGTCGGTCATCGACTATGGCGACTGCCTGCTCGACTACGGCAACCACCAGAAGACGCCGGCGACGATCGAGCGTGAAGCCGCGAAGATTCTCAAGCAGGCCGATTTCCTGCTGTCTCTGGGGGGCGATCATTTCGTCACGTGGCCGCTTCTGAAGGCGCATGCCGCGAAGCACGGTCCGCTGGCACTCGTGCAGTTCGACGCGCATCAGGACACATGGTTCGACGATGCGAAACGCATCGACCACGGTTCCTTCGTGGCGCGGGCGGCGCGCGAAGGCATCATCGATCCCGAGCGCTCGATCCAGATCGGCATCCGCACCCATGCGCCCGAGGATTTCGGCATCAAGATCATCTACGGCTACGAGCTGGAGGACATGAAGGCGACCGACATCGCCTATGCGATCCATGAGCGGACCGGCGGCAAGAAAACCTACATCACGTTCGATATCGATTGCCTCGATCCGGCCTTCGCGCCGGGAACAGGCACGCCGGTCGCGGGCGGCCCCTCCTCCGCCAAGATGCTCTCCGTGTTGCGGCAGTTGGGCGGGATCGATCTCGCCGGCGCCGACGTGGTCGAAGTCGCACCCGCCTACGACCATGCCGACATCACGGCGATTGCGGGTGCAACGGTCGCGATGCACTATCTCGGCCTGCTGGCCGAGAACCGCGCACGACGATGACACGATGATTCAAGCGCTTGCCGGATTGATTCCGGCGGACGCCGCAACCATCTGTTTTTACGACACGAACGGACGATATCCATGAAACCGAAAATCTTCATCGACGGCGAACACGGCACCACGGGCCTCCAGATCACGCAGCGGCTCGGCGCGCGCAGCGACCTCGACATGCTGTCGATCCCGCAGGCCGAGCGGCGCAATCCCGACATGCGCAGGCAGATGCTGAACGAGGCCGACATCGCGATCCTGTGCCTTCCCGACGACGCGGCGCGCGAATCCGTGTCGATGCTCGACGGCAACAATTCGACGCGGGTGATCGACACTTCAACCGCGAACCGCGTGAACCCGGACTGGGCCTATGGCTTCGCCGAAATGGATGCGCAGCAGGCCGACCGGATCGCCAATGCGCGCTTCGTCGCCAATCCGGGATGCTATCCGACCGGTGCGATCGGCCTGATCCGTCCTCTGGTGCAGGCAGGGCTTCTGCCATCGGACTATCCGATCAGCGTCAACGCGGTGTCCGGCTACACCGGCGGCGGCAAGCAGATGATCGCGCAGATGGAGGATGCATCAGCGCCCGACCACATCGCCGCGCCGCACTTTCTCTACGGCCTGACACTGACGCACAAGCACGTCGCCGAGTTGCAGCTTCACGGCATGCTGTCGCGCCGGCCGATCTTCTCACCCAGCGTCGGCCGCTTTGCGCAAGGCATGATCGTACAGGTGCCGTTGCATCTGTCCGAGCTCAACGGCGATCTTTCGGTCGGCGACCTGCATGCTGCGCTCGACGCGCATTATGCCGGGCAGGACATCGTCGAAGTGGTGCCGCTCGCGGTCAGTGCGAAACTCGGCCGCCTCGATCCGACCGAACTCAACGACACCAACCGTATGAAGCTCTTCGTCTTCGGGGCCAAGGATACCGGGCAGGCGAACCTCGTCGCGCTGCTCGACAATCTCGGCAAGGGCGCGTCGGGTGCCGCGGTCCAGAATATGGATCTGATGCTGGGCAAGGCGGCCTGAGTGCTCCCTGCCCTGCCGCCGAGATGGCAGATATCCGATCCAGACCTTCTCTCCGACGGTATCGGAGGGAAGGTCTGGAAAGTCACGCTTCCTGACGGACGCATGGCGGCGCTCAAGCAGGCGAGCGTGCTGGCGCAGAAGGAAGTGCCCGGCGGCAACGATTTCCTGCGCTGGATCGACGGCGCGGGCGCGATCCGGCTGCTCGATGAAGACGGCGCGTTGTCGCTGCTCGAATGGGCGGGTGAACGCACGCTGCTTACCCACCTCGAAGACCACGGCGACGATGCAGCGACCGAGATCGCGGCCGATGTGGTCAAGCGACTGCATGCGACGCGGGATGCAGCCCCGCCTGCCACGCTGACCAGCCTGACCGAGAACTTCGCCGGTCTGTTCGCAAAGGCGCAAGCCGACCGCATCGCCCGCGAACATTCACAGTTCGTGGATGCGGCTGAAATTGCGGCGAGGCTGCTGGAGAATCAGAAAGACGTGCGCCCGCTGCATGGCGACATCCACCACGAGAACATCCTGTCGGGCGACCGTGGCTGGCTGGCGATCGACGCGAAGGGCGTGTTGGGCGACCCCGCCTTCGACATCGCCAATCTGTTCTACAATCCGGTGGAGTCCGAATTGCGAACCGACCCCGCACGCGCGGTTTCGATGGCGACGATCCTGTCGCGCGAACTCGCCTGCGACATCGAAAAAGTTCTCGACTACGCGTTCGCGTTTTCCGCGCTGTCAGCGTCCTGGCATCTGGAAGACGGCAACACCGAGGAAGCGCAGCGGAGCCTTGCGGTCGGCCGTGCCGTTCGCGCTGCCGCCGATCAGGTCAGGTCCTGATCGCGGTCGGCAGCGGATAGCTGCCCTTCGTGCCGCGCCAATGCGCGGCGGCAAAACCAAGCAGGATGATCGCCAGCGCGTGATGCGTGATCGCCGGGTGAAGCTGCACGACGGTCAAGAGCGTCACGATGCCGATCACCGCCTGCAACGTCACCAGCCCGAACAGCACGATCGCGCGGTACGCATGCGTCGAGCCCGGCGCTTGCCGCCATGTCACGATGGCGTGCCACAGGGCGGCGGCGAAGATCACGTAAGCGCCGAGACGGTGGACGAACTGCACTGTCTTCGGGTTTTCGAAAAAATTGCGCCACATCGGCTCGAGCAGCAGCAACTGGTCCGGCCAGACGCGCCCGTCCATCAGGGGCCAGGTGTTGAACGTCATGCCGGCGTGAAGGCCGGCCACCAGCGCGCCGAGATAAATCTGGATGAGCACCAGAACCACCATCCAGCCGGCAAGGCGGCGCGTGCGTTCCGGCGCCGGGCCGGCCGTATGCGGGGCCAGCCCCCGCGCTATGAGCATCGTGGCGGTGAAGATCAGGCAGGCGAGAACCAGATGCGTCGCGAGTCGGTACTGGCTCACGGACACCCGCTCCGACAGGCCCGAGGCGACCATCCACCAGCCGATGAAGCCTTGAAGGCCACCCAACGCCAGGAGACCGACGAGCTTCGGCTTCAGATGACGCTCAAGCCGCCCGGTCACCCAGAAGAACGCGAGCGGCAGCGCCACGAGAATGCCGACGCCCCGCGCAAGCACACGATGCGCCCATTCCCACCAGAAGATGACCTTGAACTCCTCAAGGGACATGCCCTTGTTGATCTGCTGGTATTGCGGGATCTGGCGGTATTTCTCCAGTTCCTCCTGCCATTGCGCCTCGCCGATGGGCGGAATGACGCCGTGTATCGGTTTCCATTCGGTGATGGAGAGGCCGGAGCCGGTCAGCCGCGTCGCGCCGCCGACGAGGAAAAGCGCCAGAAGCACGACAAGCACGATATAAAGCCACACACGCACATAGAGGCGGTTGCGGCGCTCGCGCTCGATGGCTTTCAATGGATGAGACGGGGACAGCGCCTGGTCGGCCATAAGGCTCGTTCCTGCGAACGGTTTCGTGCCCGTGTCGTGGATCATCGCCGCCCGCAGCGCAAGCGCACGCCACGCGACACGCCGTCGCGCCTGCCGGCAGAGGTGCGGCAAATGGTTTGCCCGTCGCGCCTATTGGCCTTATGAGACGCTCCAAAGGACGCCAATCATGCCCGTACGTCTCAAGAAGCTGATCGGAACCGTGCTGCTGGTGCTGCTGGTCTCGGTCTATGCGATCTTCGCAACGATCATTGCCGTCGCGCAGTTGGCCGAATCCGGCCCGCTGGTTCACCTCGCCTACTTCCTGTTCACGGGCCTGCTGTGGGTGCTTCCCGCGATGCTCATCATCAAATGGATGGTGAAGGAGCCGCGCTCGCGCGCAGGCTGATCTAAATCGTCACGAACCGCTTGCCGCCGTTCGACAGCGGCGTCGTTATCCCGGACAACAACGTGCGGACATAGCCGACGCGCTGAAAACGGCCGTTGACGGAAATGCGCGGCAGGGCATGCGGTTGTTCGGCGTGGCCGGCCTGGAGCACGCCGTGGCGCGTCGTGACTGCCGAGGCAAAGCCCGCCTGGCGGGCCAGCCGGACCTCACGCTCACCGACGGCAGCCTCGTATCCATATGGAAAGGCAAAGTGGCGCGGACGCGTTCCGGTCTCGTCTGCGATGATGGCCGCCGAGCGGATCATCTCCAGCATCGCCATTTCTTCCGGCAACCGCATCAGATTGTAGTGATGAACGGTGTGTGCCCCAATCGTGGCGAGCGGATGCGCCGACAGCCGGCGGATCTCATCCCAATCCATGAAGCGGCGCGGCGTGCCTCCAAGATCCTCGGCTCCGAGATCACGCAGGAATTGCTGCTGCTCGGCCTCGGGGATTTCACCTGCAATGTGTTCCATCAGCCGGCGCGCCGCGTCACGCTTCAGACGCGGCGTCGAGCAGTCGAGCGTCTGTCTTTCGCCGGAGACAGAGAACTCAAGCCGATCGCGCTGGGCCGCCAGTTCTTCCACGACCTCCCACCATGGCAGGACCTTTCCGCTGGTGAGGCCCGGCGCGACATAGACCGTGAAGGGTGCATTGTGCGTTTCAAGAACCGGCAGTGCCTCGCGCAGATTGTCGAGATAGGCGTCGTCGGCGGTGATCGCGACGAGACGACGGCCCCGTCCGCTGCCCAATTCGTCCAGAAGCTCGTCGAGCGAAACGACCGACGCGCCCGACCGCTTCAAATCCGACAGGAGGCCATCGAGAAAATGAGGAGAGATCGCCAGATGGCTGTTCAGGCCGAGCGGCGATCGAGGCGTTTCAGTGACGCGGTGCAGCATCAGAATCGCGCCCGCGCCGGCGAGAAACGGCGCCGCGATCGAGGAGATTCCCGAGTAGTGCGCGGCCCCTAGAATGGATTTGCGGGCAATTTCACGTGCGTCGATCATTGATTCACCAATTCCAGCTAGGCTCCCCGCGCTGACCGAGACGCATCTGCGGATCGATCATATGCAGAATCTACGGGGGAAGGATTGCGTTATGGTTGACGCCGCAAAAATCAGTGCGAGCACGGTCATGCCGGAGCCCACGCTTTCGAGAAGCGGCGCCGATCGTATCTCGGTCACGGTCACCCCCGCTGACGAGGCGGCATTCGCAAGCTATGAGAGCCTGTGCCGCGACGCGGTGCATGGACCTGCGCAGCACCCGGTGTGGATTCGCGCCTGGGTGCAGGCCACGGGCGCGGATGCCGTCATTGCCACGCTTCACGACAGCGAACGCCCGGTCTGCGCGATCGCGCTCGAAGTGGTGCAGCAAGGCCCGTTCCGGCTGGCGCGCTTCGTCGGCGGCAGCCACGCCAATGGCAATGTCGTGCCGGCACAGCGTGGCCGCGAACCGATCACGGAGGCGCAGGCACGCATTCTGACCAAGGCGATCCACGACGCCAGGCCCGACATCGACGCCCTGGTCCTGGAACGCCAGAACCCGTCGCAGGATGGAACCCTCAATCCGCTGACGAACCTCGCGACGCTTGGCAGCCCGAACGTTTCGCTGGCGGTCGATCTCGCCGGCGGCCTCGATGCCATGCTCGAGCGCCGCAACGGCAAGCGCAAGCGCAAGAAGCTGCGGCTGCAGAAGAACAAGTTCGAGGATGAAGGCGGCTACACGCTCGTCGAGGCGAAAACGACCGCGGAGGTGGATCGCCTGATCGATGCCTTCTTCGCCATGAAGGCCGCTCGTTTTGCCAGCAAGGGCATTCCGAACGTCTTCGGCACGGCGGAGGTCCAGGCGTTCTTCCGCAATCTCTTCCGGGACGCGCTTGCCCATGAGCCCGCGCCCTTCGTGCTGCATGGCGTCGAGGTTTCGGGTGAAATCCGCGCGGTCAACGGCGTCAGCGTCACATCCGACAGCTATGTCTGCGAGTTCGGTGGCATCCGCGACGACATTGGCGGCAGTCCAGGTTTCTTCCTGGACTTCACGACGATCCAACAGGCCTGTGAACTGGGGATGCTGCGCTACGATTTCAGCGTGGGGGACGAAGACTACAAGCGAAGCTGGTGCGACCTCGAGACCTGGCAGTTCGACACCGTCCTGCCTCTGAGCGCGAAGGGCCGCGTGCTGTGCAGTTACCGCCTCGCCCGTTCTCATGCGGTGCGCGCGGTGAAGTCGAACGAGGCGCTATGGGCCTTCGTGAAGCTCCTGCGGATGAAGGTTGCTGGCTCGGGGGGCGCGCCGTCGAAGCCTTCAGGCTCCGACTGAGCGTCAGGCGACAGAACGGCCGGCCGGCGCAGGCGGCATCTCCTGGCCGACAGGGGTCACGCGCAGGACGTTCTCATAGCCATTCTCGGACAGGTTGGCGGTGGTCTGGCCGACCGCCTCATCCTCGGGCTCGATCACGCTGACAAAGATCTCGCTGCCCTCGCCGATGACGCGGCTGATGCCGTCGGCATCGGTCGGGCCGCATTCCACGATCACCATGTCGTAGGCAGTGGTCAACGAACTCATGATGATCGGCAGGCGATCCATGGCGCGCATCGCCTTGGCGGTTTCGGCCGTGCCCATCGGTATCACATGGCAGTCCGAATAGAGATCGCCACGGATGATGTCGGCGAACTGGGCTTCGGAGGCCAGAAGATTGGTGATGCCGGGATAGCGCCCGCTTTCCAGCATGGATGCCGACGCCAAGCCCGAGGAGGTCAGGTCGAGGAAGAGCACGCGCAGGCCTGCATCGGAAACGGCTCGTGCGACCATCACCGACGATGCCGCCGCCTCGTCGCCTTCCGGCGAGACGAAGATCGCCCGGATCGCGCCGGTGGCCACGAGACGCTCCGCCGCCGCGCCGATCGAAAGCTCGTTGCGCTCCGCCATCACCGGCGCAGGCGTGGCTTCATCCGCGATCTCGCGCAGGGCGTCGTCACTATCCAGATCTTCGCCATAGGCGACGAGATCGTGGTCGTTGTGTTCATACGGGGCGGAAGCGGCGCGCAGATCGTCTTCCTCGCCATCACCTTCAAGAGCCGTGACGGGCGGCATCACCACCTGCTCGACCGGTATGAAGGCGCCTTCGGCTGGTCGCATGGCGCGGCCGCTGAACAGTTCGCGCAGAAGGATGATGACGGCGGTGACCAGCAACGCAGCTACGAAGGCGGCAATCGCGATCGGCAGAACTTTTGGGAAATAGGCCTCGAAGGGCACGCTCGCGCGGGAGAAGACGCGCGCATCCACCGGCAGATAGGTGCCGTCGGCACGCGATGCGGCTTCGTTATAGCGGGCAAGATAGGATTCGAGCAGCGCACGTTCTGCCGAGGCCTCGCGCTCCAGTGCGCGAAGCTCGACTTCGTCTTCGCCGGCACGCGCCGACTCGACCTTGAGACGGCTGAGGTCCGTAAGCAACTGCTGCTCGCGCGCCTCGGCCGTCGATGCCTCGCTTTCGAAGCTGCGCAGAACCTTGCCCATCTCGGTGCGCAATTGCGATTCGCTCTCGGCAAGCTGCGCGTTGATCGCGCGGATGCGCGGGTGGTTGCCAAGCAGCGACGTCGCCAGATCGGCGCGATCGGACGTCAGTTGGATCTGGCGTTCGCGCAGACGCTGGACCAGCGGAGCATTGAGCACATCGGCGACCGTGTCGATCGCCGCACCCGACTGAAGCGCGGCGCGGATCGCCTCCGCCCTGCCCTCGGCAGCCGAGCGCGTCGCGCGCACCCGCGTCAACTCGCTGGAGAGTTCGGAAAGCTGCTGCGTCGCAAGAACCGAGTTGTTCTGCCCGACGAACAGATCGCTCTGGCCGCGATAGGCGGCAACGCGCGCCTCGGCCTGGCGAACACGCTGGCGAAGATCGTCGATCTCCGGTTGCAGCCACCGCGTTGCATCGGCGTTCGACAGGCGCTTCGCCTGCTCCTGAAATGAGAGATATGCATCTGCGACTGCTTCGGGGACCGCCGCAGCAAGTTGCGGATCGGAGGAGGAGAAACGCACGTCGATGACGCGCGACCGATCCACACGGTAGACGTTCAGGTTTTCGCGGAGCGCTTTGAGGACACGGTCGTCGCGTGATGCGCGGCTGGGATCGTTGCTCAGGCCCGCCATAACGAGGAAACTGCGCAGCGCGGATGGCTCGGCCGAACCTCCGAATTCCTCGTGCTCCGCCAGATTGAGCTTGCGGGCCACCTCGCGCAGGATGTCGGTCGACGCGATGACCTCGACCTGGCTGGTGATGGCCTCTTCGT
Organism: Mesorhizobium sp. CAU 1732; assembly: GCF_039888675.1. Lineage (NCBI taxonomy): Bacteria > Pseudomonadati > Pseudomonadota > Alphaproteobacteria > Hyphomicrobiales > Phyllobacteriaceae > Mesorhizobium > Mesorhizobium sp. CAU 1732. The sequence goes on along the minus strand of NZ_JBDQQR010000001.1, from coordinate 1,867,563 downwards.
CCAAGAGCGGGCGATCGGCATCCGATACCGAACTACTCGCCTCGCGACTTTCGATCAGGATGCGCGTCTCGGCGCGGTACATCGGGGTCGCGAGAGACGCAAGCACGACAGCCGCCACCGTGACGACGATGGCGACGAGCAATATCCGGAACCAGTTCCGCAAAAGGCTGCCGAAAAGGCGCCCCAGATCGACGTCGACGTCGCTGACGGCCGGACGTGCACCAGTCATGTGCGTTCACTCCAACAAACACTGGCTGCACCGTAAAGAAGTATGGTAACCGCCACGTTAAGGAGGCGGTAACGCACCGTTTTTCTTTGCTAATCAAAGGTTAAGACGGCAGGCGGTCCACCGACGATTTCCGCGCGTTCTTTACCCGACATTAACCCTAACAGATCGATAACAAGACCGTTGGCTCCGCGAAGGCTACCGCCGCGGACACTGCAGAAGGTCGTCGTTCGGAATGAAAAGCCAGTTCGCAGCCGCACTGATGCTTGCCGCAGCCGCCACCGTGGTTTCCGGATGTTCGGGCTATCGCCCCGCGCCCCCGGCATTCCATGAAGCCATCGACAAGCCCTATGTCCTCGATGCGGGCGATCGCATTCGGGTCACCGTCTTCGAGCAGGAAACGCTCACCAATACCTATGCGATCGACCAGTCGGGCTACCTCGCGTTCCCGCTCGTGGGGTCCATCGCGGCGCGCGGCTATACGGTTCAGCAGATCGAGGAACAGATCGCGAGCAAGCTGCGCAACGGCTATCTGCGCGACCCCGACGTATCCGTGGAGGTCGATCGCTACAGACCCGTTTTCGTGATGGGCGAAGTGGGCGCGGCAGGCCAGTATTCCTACGTGCCGGGCATGACGGTCCAGAAGGCCGTCGCGGCAGCCGGCGGCTACACGCCGCGCGCCAACCAGGCGAGCGTAGACATTACACGCGACATCAACGGAGAAGTCATGACGGGGCGTGTCGCGACATCCGATCCCATGTTGCCGGGCGACACGATCTACGTCCGCGAACGCTTCTTCTAGACCGAGAGTCCGACCGCTCGTGGCCCCTCGCCTGCGCATCGTCCACTGCTTCCGCTCGCCGGTGGGCGGCATTTTCCGCCACGTGCGTGACCTGGTCACTGCACAGGCGGCGGCGGGACACGAGGTCGGCATCATCTGCGATTCATCCACCGGGGGTGAACTCGAAGACCGTTATTTCGACGAAATCCGCGGATCGCTGGCACTCGGCGTCTCGCGGATCACCATCAGACGCCAGATCGGGCCGGGCGACCTCGCCGCCGGCTGGCGAACGTACAAGCTTATCAAGGCATTGCGGCCGGACGTGCTGCACGGGCACGGCGCCAAGGGTGGCGCGCTTGCCCGTCTGTTCGGCTCATTCCTGCGGGTCTCCAGGTATTGCGTAGCCCGCCTCTATTCCCCGCATGGCGGGGTGCTGCACTACGATGCGGCGACCACGAAGGGTCGCGTGCTTTTCTCGGTCGAGCGCTTGCTGGGGCGCTTTACCGACCATGTGCTTTTCGTGTCGGACTATGAGCGCCGCACCTTCGTTCGCAAGGTCGGCGAACCACGTTCGGCTTCGAGCCTCGTCTATAACGGCCTGAAGGCGAGCGAATTCGAGCCCGTGCAAACCGCCAACGACGCGGCCGACCTTCTCTATATCGGCATGATGCGCGACCTGAAGGGGCCGGACATCTTCATCGACGCGCTCGCCGCCGCATCGCCGCAGCTTGGCCGCGAGCTCACCGCCGTCATGGTCGGGGACGGCGACGACCTGCCTCGCTACAAGCAGCAGGCACTCGCGCTCGGCCTGTCCGGCAGGATCACTTTCCTCGCCCCGATGCCGGCGCGCCAGGCCTTCGCGCTCGCGCGCATCGTCGTTGTTCCGTCGCGTGCCGAGGCGATGCCCTACATCGTGCTCGAAGCGCTCGCCGCGCGCAAAACCATGATCGCAAGCGCGGTCGGCGGCATTCCGGAAGTGTTCGAGGCGGGTTCCCCTGCCCTTGTCGAGCCCACCGTCTCAAGCGTGTCTTCGGCGATGGTCGCAGCGCTGAGCAACGAGGCGGCGTTTGCGGCGCACATGCCATCTCCTGAAGATTTGCGGGCCCGTTTCGGCGCCGACGTCATGGCGGCTGATGTAGAACACGCCTATTTCAGCCACTTGCCCAAGACCGGTTGAATGCAACGTCCCGCGTGAAGGTTTCCTTAGCTGCTTTCTGCTAGGAAATTTCGCGTTCCAGGGATGCGTGCCATGAGCAAGATCGACCCCGCCCACAAATTCACCAGCGAAGCCGTTCGCTCCTATTCGGGTGACGTGAAGCCGGTCGTGCCCGGCACCCAGGAACTCAGCCCGATCGCGCTCCAGATAGCCACCCAATACCGCCGCGACACGATGTCTCCGGTCATGGTGAGTGGCATCATGCGCCTGGTGGAATTCGCGCTGCTGCTCGTGTCGGGCATGGCGCTCTATGCAGCCTATATCGGCATCGATACGTTCATGCTGTGGCACTATCCGCTGCTCATCGTCCTGACGTCGGTCGCCGCAGTCATCATCCTCGAAATTACCGACAACTACCAGATTGCCAACCTCAGGCACCCGATGAAGAGCCTCGGCACGATCATCCTGGTGTGGGGCGGGACGCTGGCGCTGATGACCGCTGCCGGCTTCTTCCTGAAGATTTCGGAGGAGTTTTCGCGCCTGTGGCTCGCGGCCTGGTTCGCGACCGGACTCGGCCTGATCCTCGCGCTTCGCTTCGTCATGTCGCGCCTCGTGCGCCGCTGGGCCCGCAACGGTGTCATGGAACGCCGCGCCGTCATCGTCGGCGGCGGCAAGGGCGCGGAAATACTGATCCGCTCGATCGAACAGCAGCCGCACAACGACATCCGCATCTGCGGCATCTTCGACGACCGCGACGACCGGCGTTCGCCGCCCGTCGTGGCGGGCTATCCGAAGCTCGGAAACGTCAGCGAACTGATCGACTTCGCCCGCATCGCGCGGATCGACATGATGATCGTCTCGCTGCCGCTCACGGCGGAATCGCGCGTTCTGGCCATGCTGAAAAAGCTCTGGGTGCTGCCCGTCGACATCCGGTTGTCGGCGCACTCCAACCAGTTGCGCTTCCGCCCGCGCGCCTATTCCTATATCGGCTCGGTGCCGATGCTCGACATCTTCGACAAGCCGATCAACGACTGGGATTCGGTCGCCAAGCGCGCCTTCGACATCGTTTTCAGCCTGCTCGGCATCATCGCGTTCTCGCCGATCATGATCGCGACGGCGATCGCCATCAAGCTCGACAGCAAGGGGCCGGTTTTCTTCAGGCAGAAGCGCCACGGCTTCAACAACGAGGTCATCGACGTCTACAAGTTCCGCTCGATGTACACGGACCAATGCGATCCGACCGCGCGCAAGGCCGTGACCAAGGGAGACCCGCGCGTCACGCGTGTCGGTCGGTTCATCCGCAAGACCTCGATCGACGAGCTGCCGCAGTTCTTCAACGCCCTGATCGGCAATCTGTCGCTGGTCGGACCGCGTCCTCATGCGGTCACCGCGCAGTCGCATCACCGGCTCTACCACGAAGTCGTGGACGGCTATTTCGCGCGCCACCGCGTGAAGCCCGGTGTCACGGGCTGGGCGCAGATCAACGGATGGCGCGGCGAAATCGACCATGACGACAAGATCCGCATGCGCACGGAATTCGATCTCTATTACATCGAGAACTGGTCGCTCTGGTTCGATTTGAAGATCCTGTTCCTGACGCCGATCCGGCTGCTCAATACGGAAAACGCCTATTGAGCGCGGTCGCGCATACGCTTCCCGCGACACTCGTCCAGGCGAAGGCGATCTCCATCGTCGCTTCGGCGGCGGTGATGTTCGGCGTCTTCCTGTCGGGCTTCGTGATCAACGAACCCGCTCCCTACGAACTCTTCATGGCTGGGCTGATCGCGGTCTGGGCGCTGTTCGGGCTCAGGCTTTCACGCCACGCCGCGCTGCTCCTCGCAATTTTCGTGACCTACAATGTCGGCGGCCTGCTCTCCATGAGCACGATGGGCGACCTCTACCAGACGCCGCTCTATCTGGCGGTGACGCTGTTCCTCGCGTTCAGCGCCGTGTTCTTCGTGGCGATCCTGGAAGCGGACCACACGCGCTACAAGCTGATCTTCATCGGCTGGACGGCCGCCGCCGTGCTGACCGGCATGCTAGGAATTGCGGGCTACTTCCGCCTGTTTCCCGGTGCGGAACTCTTCACGCGCTATGACCGCGCCATGGGCGCGTTCGGCGATCCCAACGTCTTCGGCCCCTATCTCGCGCTGCCGGGCGTCTACATGCTCTACCGGCTCCTGACGGGCAATCCGCTCAAGATGCCGCTCTATGTGGTCGTGTTCACGATCATCGTCGCGGCGATCTTCTTTTCGTTCTCGCGCGGCGCGTGGGGGCTGTTCGGCGCGGCGTCCATCATGCTGACGATGGCGCTTTTTCTGCAAAGCAATAGCGGCCTCTTCCGGCTTCGCGTGGCCATGATGAGCGCGCTCGCGGTCACGCTTCTGATCATGGCGATCGTCGTCCTGCTGCAACTGCCGGGCGTCGGCGAATTCTTCGCCATGCGCGCCCGGCTCGTCCAAGATTACGATGCCGGCGAGATGGGGCGTTTCGCACGGTTCGGCATCGGCCTGCAGATGGCGATGGAAAACCCGCTCGGCATTGGCCCGCTGAATTTCGGCCGCATGCTCGGCGAGGATACGCACAACATCTGGCTCAAGGCGCTGATGGACTATGGCTGGACCGGCTTCGCAGCCTTCGTCACGCTGGTGCTCTGGACAATCGCCGGCGGCTTCCGCATCCTGTTCCGCGACCGCCCGTGGCAACCCTACCTTCTCTGCGCCTATGTCGTGTTTCTCGGCCATCTCGTGCTTGGCACGGTCATCGACATGGACCACTGGCGCCATTTCTATCTGCTGATCGGCCTCATCTGGGGCGCGATGGCATTGGAGGCCCGTTACCAGCGCGGACTTGCGCACACGCGGGCGCGCGCCTGACCGAACACGCGCATCCACCGGATTTCGGCATTTTCCCCTTGCGCGCAAACGCACCAGTCTATAGGGGTTTCGGCGGCTCGGAGCGTAGCGCAGCCCGGTAGCGCACTTGACTGGGGGTCAAGGGGTCGTCGGTTCGAATCCGGCCGCTCCGACCATAAATTCCCCTACCGGAACACGAAAAAGGGCCTGCTTGCAGGCCCTTTCGTTTGTGTGGTTCATCGCCAGAGCTCAGGCCGCGACGCCTTTGGCGGATCGGCGGCGCACGAAGCCGTTCAGGGCCTCCAGCGCACGATCCGTGACACCTTCGATTTCGGCGTCCGCACTCAATTGCGGCTCCTGCTGTGCCAGCTTGCGAAGTTGGCTTGCGGCACGGCGCGCCAGGATGGCGTTGACGGGCGAAGCGAGCGCGCTGCGGCTCAGACGGCCAGACCGGCCGTTCGGATCGCCCCTGCCCTTGCTGAGATTGACCCAGAGCTCGAGCATGCTGGACGGCTTCAACTCATGATGACGCACGTCGAGGTTGAGAGCGCCCGACCAATCCGCCCATTTGGCGTGGTGCCCCGGATTGATCGGCAATGCCGCGACCCAGGGCGTGCGCAGCGCGTCGGCGACGATCGCACCGTGCATCGCCTCGGTGATCAGCAGGCGCGTGCCGCGCAGTTTCGAAATGATCGTCTCGACAGGTTCTGTCGGATCGATCAACTCGATGCCGGCAAGTCGGCAGGCTTCCTTCCACAGGCCGCGATCGAGGCTCTCATAGTGGGGCATGAACGCCACGTCGATCGGCGCTCCGGCAGCCGGCAGTTCATGGGCGCGAAGCAGGATCGCCGAATCGCAGATCGCCTTCTCGGGCGGCAGGCCGACTTTCTCGGCCGTGCGCGGGCCGCGCACGAACACGACGTCCCAGGAGCCGTCCGCGATGTCGGGGGCCTTCTTGTAGCCGGCATAGCCGGACCCCATCACGTATTTGCGCGCGGTCTTCGGGTAGTCGTCCCAGAGGATCGATCCGATGCCGATGAAGAGTTCGCTTTCATCCTCGTCGAGGAAGCCGGCCGGCAAAAGCTTGTCCCACATATAGGCGTTGAGTTCGTCGCCGAAATTGGGGACGTGCCCCTGGAAATAGACGAGTTTCATGGCGAGACCGTCCTTCGTTTTGAGATGAGTGCGAATGCCTGCCGCACGCGCCGATAGGCGAATGCGACCAGCGTCGAGATGTAGATGACGCCCCCGCCGCAGACCTGCAGCGCGAGGCTCTCGATAGTATCGAGTTCCGCCGTGGCGGAGCGGATGGCGAAGACGGCGGCCAGCATGGCGAGGCTGGCGACCGCCGGTGCAACGAAGCTGCGAAGATACCGCTCGACACCCGTCTCCAGAAGCCGGATGCTCATATAGACGGTCGCAGGCCACAGCAGAAACGTCTTGGCCGCGTAGGCGTAGGCGACCACGTCGATGCCGTAGGGATAGGCGGCAAGGATCACCACCGCCGTCGAGACCTGCTGCGCGATCTGGTAGTAGAGCCACCAGGACACCTTGCCCTGGCTGTTGATCAGGGATGACTGCAACAGCCCGATGCAGGTGATCAGGCCGATGACGCAGAACGCCTGAAGCGCGGGCACCGCCTCCTGCCAATGCGCGCCAAAAATCAGCGGAACGACCTCGTCGGCGGTAGCAGCCAACCCTACGAAGATCGGGAACGACAGCGCGCAGGACGCGAAGGTGGCGAAGGTGAAAGCCTCGCGCAGCTTTTCCTTTTCGGCCTGCATCGAGGACAGGACACTGAACGATACCATGCGCAGGGCGCCTGACATCAACTCCGAAAGAAGCTGATGAATCCGCCGCGCAAAGCTGAACAGGCCCAGCGAAGCGGTCCCGAGAAGCGCGCCGACCAGCAATTGGTCGAGATTGATCATCTGCATGATCCGGTTGCCGGACGCGAACATGCCGTAGCGCGCGACCTCGCGAAGCGCCTGGCGATCGAACTCGAATGCGGGACGCCAGCGAACCGACAACACCGAACCGATCCACGCCGCAGCCGCACTCGCGACCTGCGAGATCGCAAGCGCCCACAGGCCGTAGCCGAGATAAAGAAGGACGAGACAGACGACCGCCGCCACCAGCGACGCGACGGTCGTGCGGATCGCGAGCTTGTGGAACGACATGGAGCGTGACAGCAGCGCGTTGGGCACGACGGCCCCCATGTCGAAGATCACCCGCGCACCGACCACCGCGATCAGAAGCTGCAATCCGCCTTCGCCGAAGAGCGTCCCCACGAGCGGAGCTGAGAGGACGAGAATGGCGTAGATGAGCACCGCGCCCGACAGGCAAAGCCAGAACACCGCGTTGAGGTGCCGTGTCTTGATATCCTCTCGCTGGATCAGCGCTTCGCCAAAGCCCGCAAAGCCGAACGCGCTGGCGAGCATGGTGATGCTTGTGGCCAGCGCGACGAGACCGAACTCGGACGGCGAGAGATAGCGCGACGTGATCGCGAACACGACGGCGGCGACGGCCGCCGGCGCGAAGCTGTTGAGCGTAGCCCACAGGATGCCGCGCACGGCTGCCCGTGAGCGGCCGGCGCTCAGGTGAGCGAACTCGGCCCCTCCCGTCTTCTCCTCGATTGCCTCCCTGCGTTCAGGGCGATCAAGCAAATGCGTCGCCTTCCTTCATTGCGGGTGCGATCATTGCAGGTTGCACGCGACAGACTCCGGAAACTGGCAGGCTTCGCCCAACTCTGTGAACGAAACGCGCTCGACTTCCATCGTCAACTTCCGACCGGGGTCGGTGAAAGGCCCCATCCAATCGTTCAGCGTATCGGTTCCCCACAGGCTGAAGAAGATCTTCTGCGGATGCGACGGCAGGGTCGGACCCTCAGCCGTATGGACCAGTTCGCCATTGACGAACCAGCGGATGCGCTCCGGCTCCCAGACGATGGCGTAGTCGTTGAAGTCGCCATCCGTCCCGCCCGGCACATCGACCTTGCCGCCATGGTGAGGCTTGCCGTTCACATAGGTGTTCACCTCGATCCGGGACGTATCCTTCGTCAAGGCTTCGAAATCGATCTCGTCATGCGGCTGATCGTTCTGGGGGCCGATATAGGTGAAGAACGCGGCGTTGATGCCCGAGCCTTCGTCGGTCTTGAAACGCGCTTCGTAGATGCCGTGGCTGAAACGTTCCCTGGTCTGGATTTCGCCGCAGGAAAACTGCCGGTCCTTATAGGGCCTGCCCTCGAAGCCGAGCGTCAGCTTGTTGTCCGCAACGGTGATCTGATTGGACGACCAGGTGCAATTTTGGTGGGCGCCATTCGCCCAGCCATCGGAAACGTACCAGCGGTCACGATTGAACGAACTGAAATCGTCCAGGAAGGATTCGGATGCCGCCCCCTGCGCGGCCGCAGGAGCGGCCTGCAAGACCATAACTGCACCGGCCAGCGACAGCCCGGTCGCCAGAGATGCCGCAGCCCGGAATACCGGTTTGCCCTTAGCCTCACCGCTCGTGTGAAAGGGTCTGCGGCGATCGGTATAAGGCATTTCAGTCTCCATGAATGTGCCGGCATCCCCGGCCGGCGTCAGGCCCACCTCGTGTTGGGGCTTACTGCACGGGCACGCCCGTTGCGTCCGGGAGTGCGCGCGTGACCCGGATCACATCCCCGGGAAGCACTCTCGTGGTCTCGTCGGCCTCGATCTCCTCCGTGTTGCCATCCACGTCGCGAACGAGCGTGTAGGTTACGCGCACCGTCGAGTCCGCTGCACTGCCGCCGGCCGAATATGCCAGTGCCTCGGCCATCAGGCCGCGTTGCGTCGCAAGCTTGAGAACGGTCTCGTTGATCAGCGCTTCGGTCTGCTGGCGTTCGATAGCCAATTCGGAACGTTGCGCATTGGTGATCTCGATCGCCTCCTGCGAGGCCTTGCTGATGTCCTGCTTCGCCCGCAGGATCGCGGTCTCGAAATCGAGCAGCTTGCCTTCCATGTCGGCGATCGAACGCTCGGTGCTCAGGATACGCGTGTTGACGACCAGGCCTTCCTGAGCCAGCGAGCCGAGCCCCTTCAGATCTTCCCGCGCGAGTTCGATCTGGCGGTTCTGCGTCGTGACCTTTTGCTCCAGCGATTTGATTTCGCTTTCCAGAAGCGCCTTGAGATCGTCCAAACCTTCGAGACGCAATGTCGTGGAGCGCTTGCGCGTTTCCATGATCGACGCCTCGTCGGCAAGTATCGCATCAAGCTGAGGATGGTTCTCGTAGCCCTCCGGCGCCGGAATCTCGGTCTCGCCCGCCATCTCCGCATCGATGCGGGCGCGCTTCACGAGGCACCGGATGTGGGCATCGGCAAGGACGTCGTAGCTACCCTTGGACGTCAACAATTCGCGGTTCACGCGTGTCGTATCGTCTTCGCGCCGGTCGCCGCCGGCGACGCTGACCGCCTTGAGAACGGTCATGTTGGGGGTAAACGGATATTCTCCGGGCGTGCGTACATCGCCGGTTATGTAAAACGGGCGGAACGCGGTCAGCTCGACCGAGGCTTCGGGACGGTCGGACAGGCCCAACCGCTGCTGAAGCGCAGACGAAATCTCATCGGCCACCTGAGCCGTCGTCTTGCCGCTCGCTTCCATCTCTCCCGCGAGGGGCAGTGAGATCGTGCCGGCCGGGCCGACGGTGTACTCACCCGTCACGGCAGCCCAGTCGCGGAACTCGCCCTCGACGGTCTGCCATTCGACGATACGGATCATCAGGCGATCCTGCGTGCCCAGCAGATACTCGGCGGCGGTTGCGGATATCGTGCCCGCAGCGATCGCAATCGCCGTTCCCGTAACAACCAGGAAACGGCTTCGTAGCAGTTGCCGCATGAAATCGGCTCCTTTGTCGAGCTGGCGACAGCCCGCCCGCTGTAGCGGGCGAGCTTTGTCGCGGTGTCGGTCAATAACTGCCGCGCGACAGGCACACGGCAGGAACCGTCAGGACGATGATCCTGATGTCCTGCGCCAGCGACCAGTTCTCCACGTATTGCGTGTCGAACTTGACGCGGGTGTCATACGAGACGTCGTTGCGTCCGCTGATCTGCCAGAGGCCAGTCAGCCCTGGGCGAGTCCGCAGATAATGATGAGCGGCATTGCCGTAGTTTTCGAGCTCGTCATGCACGACGGGACGCGGGCCGACGAGGCTCATGTCTCCCAGCAGGATGTTGATGATCTGCGGCAGTTCATCGAGACTGAGTTTACGCAGTACGGCACCGACCCGCGTGACGCGCGGATCATGCTTGAGCTTGCGGGTCGCTTCCCACTCCTCGCGGGCTTCGGGATTGTCTCGCAGGTAATTTGCGAGCGCCTTTTCCGAATCGACCGCCATCGTGCGGAATTTGAGGCAATAGAAATGCCTCCCTCCCCTACCAATCCGACGATGTCCGTAAAAGACCGGCCCTCGATCCGAAAACTTGACCAGGCCGGCCAGCAGCAGGAACAGCGGGCTGATGGCCAGGAGACCCAATGCCGCGCATACGATGTCCAACCCGCGTTTGCTGATACCTCCCAAAGCGGGCGGCATTTCATTCTTTGTCGTCGGCCCCCCCATGCCGATCGACTTGGCGGATAGCTTCATTCCGAACTCCAAGCGTTAGCAGAGGCATCCCCACCATACCAAATCGATGGTGCATCGCAACATAGTAATGGCGATACACGCAGAACTTGTATTGCTGAATTTTTGTACGATTAGCCTCTTTAACTGCTCAATTTTTGTCCATTTTGTGACAATTCGCGACTAATCCACGTATAAATACATTGAATGATCGAGCAGCATTAAAACAACAATGAAATTCTCTGAAACAATTCGTGTTACCAGATGCTTAACTGATAAAAATAAACACTTATTCCTGAGCCTAAAGATGTTTTAATCAACCATTAAACTCTATTATCCTTTCACACCAAAAATGACGCCATTTGACATAGAATGTCCGTTTCTTGCGATGCAACAGAGCGGCCCTCAATCGATTCCCGTCAGCATGCTTGCCCCCCTTGCCTCCAATAATGTATTGTCAATTTGGGAATGGCATGTTGGCGGCCCGTGTCGAAGACAAGGGATACGCAACAATAAGTGGGGCACGAACGTCGAAGCCCCCTGGCGGCTAATCTCGAAGTGGATGGAAACGACACCCTCGGCGGGCAGGCAGAGCACATATGACGCTCTATAAGTTCCTAGCGGGAATGGTATTCGTCACGATCTTCGTGGCGACGTGGTCGTATTTCGATGCGGCATCCGGCTGGATAATCCTGCTTCGCGCCGTCATCTGCGCCGTCATCCTGCAGATCGGCTATTTTCTCGCAGTGGTTGCGATGGTTGCGATGAGCCCTTCCCCGTCGAGTCGCGCAGGGGCTGAACCTCGACAAAATCCCGACCTCGCGCCGATTCGAGGCACGCCCGAGGATGTGCCCGCTCGGCGTGCAACGTCCTAGACAATCGCCCTCCACCGACTGCGTCCATCGACAATCTTGGATTCAATTCGCATACCGACTCGGCTAGTGTGTGCATCACCAACGCATGCAGACACAGGAGTGGCGCAGTGGTCTTCGGCATGGGCTTCAGAACCCGCAACCCTGATCGGGACCGTGATACGGACAGGGAGCGCTTCGATCGCATGTTGTCCGCGATCGAAAGCACGCGTGCTGCCATAGTCGCCGAGCGGGATGGATTGCAGCAGCGCTACAAGGCCGTGTCGAGCGATGCCGGTTTTCTCGACGACGCGATCGGCAATGGCGAGACAAGCCCGGCAAACGCCGCGAAGATCGATCAGATGGCGACGACCATGATCAACTATGAACGTCGCGTCGCCGACCTGTCCCGTCAGATCGAGACGCTCGACGCCTTGATCCGGCACACGGATGACGTTACCGGCAGTCATGTTCCGAAGAAGACCGCGAGGTAGCGCCGGCGGGCGCTTCAGCGGCGCGATGCAGTACCACGCCCGTCTCCCTGCACTCGCGACGCGATGAAATCCTTGAAATCATCTGTGGTCCGGCCGGCCATTCCGATCATCAGGCCGCGCAGCGTCAGTTCCATGCGCTCCCGCGCCTGAAGGTTCGCGCCGTAACCATGCCAGGGCAGCGCCTTCGCGACGCCTTTTGCGCGCGCGGTTTCCGGTGCGGCGAACGCCGGATCGCTCATGAAAGCGCGGCGGTCGGAATCCGCGGCATGATTCCAGGCAACGCGCTGGAGCGTCCGCACCGCCTTCTTGAGATCGAGCTCACGGCGGATGTATCCCGAGCGCAATTCTGCATTTCGCGTGGTCTGTTCTGCATTTTCCGCCCAGACGGCAAGTGGGGCCATCGCGACATAGATGGGCTCGCAAATGGAGAAGGTGCGCATGTATTCCTGAAGCGTCGCCGTGCAGGAGTACCGGATTTCCAGCTTGGATTTCGCAGAGCGGGTCCAGAACAGGCCGCCATTCGAGACACCGATACCGATCATCAGCACCATCCGGAATTTTTCCGCGGAATAGACGCCCTCACGGAACAGGTCGTCGAGGATACCGCTCTCGCCCAGACGCGCCTGCGGCGTTCCGCTCTTATACTCGACCACCTGATTGCGCAGCAGGATCTCGACACCGGTCTTGCGCAGAAGACGAATATTGTCCTCGCAGAACGTCTCGAGGATCGCGTTGTCGTCCTCGACGACGCAGAAATAGTCGGCATCGTTTGGGTTCTCGCTGGAAAAACACTGGTCGATGTTCTTCGACGCGAAATTCTGCGGTTTGTTGTGGGTGTAGATGATCCGGCTGTCGGCAAGCTTCGCGCACACGGCTTCGCCGCTCGCGTCGGGATCGTCGTCATAGACGTTGCACACCCAGTTCGCCCATGTCTGGGCCTGCAACGAGCGCAGGCAGCGTTCCAGCGCTTCGGGCCGCCGGTAGGTGGGCGTGCGGATCTGTACCAATCCGCCGTTTCTTTCGCTCATGACGTATGTCCCTGATAGGCTGGGGATTGTGGCTGATAGGCTGGCCGTCCATTGGACCGGCCTGCGAATGACGAAATCCAGGCCTTCCAGGCCGCATCTGCCTGTATCCCGTAGATCAATGCGCAGATGACGAGGATCGACGTGACGCTGAACTGGAAGAAGACTGCCACCTCCACGAAACTCGCGCCCACCACCATGACCATGAACGAGGCGTAGAAACCGTTCGCGGGCGACGGACTGCGGAACGCCCAGACAAGGTTCAACATAAGTGCAGCCAGCAGGATCGCGATCTGCAGCACCAGCCCGATGATGCCGATCTCGACGCCGTTCGAGATATAGGTGTTGTGGAAGTTGAAGCCGCTACGGGCCTGAATGCCGAAGTCGGCCCACAGCGCCTCGGCCGGGTTGAAGCCCTGTACCCAAAACGCCTGGTAACCAACGCCCAACAATGGATTCTGGCTGATCAGGTGTCGGCCATAATCCCACAGATCGGTCCGGCCGGTCAGCGTCGTGTCCTTTCCGGAATAGTCGAGCAATTCCGAAAAGAGCGCGTCGCCATAGACGTTCAGAAAGATTGCGACGAGAGCGCAGGCCAACGCGCCGAAGCAGGCCAGCACGACACGCTGGACGCGTGACACGCGGCGGCTCACGAAGATCAGCACGGCTACAGCCAATGCCACCAGCATGACGATGATGGCGCCGGTCGATTGTGCCAGGACGAGAAGCGGCCCGGATATGACGAGCCCCCCCACCGCCGCAAGTCGCATCAAGCGCGGCGACGATCTGTCGATCAGCACGGCGAACGACGCCAGGATGAACACCGAAATCACCGCCGCAAACGCGTTTTTGCTGCCGAAGATGCCGACCCAGGCACCGATATCGTCGCGAACCCGACCGAAGAGCAGGCTTCCGACGACGCCAATGCCGTATATGCCGAAGAGATAGCGCATCAGCATGACGGGGGAGATGCGGTTTGCGATCACCACCGCGATCGCCATGGTGATCAAGAGTTGGAGACCATGGCGCAACGTGACCGCAGGAAATTGCGACCAGAGCATCGATGCGAGGCAGTAGGCCGGCAGGATCAGGACGTACCAGTATGTCAGCAGATGGTTCAGGCTGGTGCGCGGGCGCAGGCCGATCAGAGCGAGGCCGCACGCCAGAAAGCCCAATGCAGAAAGAGGGCCGAAGATCGGGTTCAGGATCAGCACCGCAAGCGCGCCGAAAATCAGCACGGCTGCGACGTTGATCGTCAGCCCCCGTGGGCGGGCCTGAAGCTCGGCCTGCAGCGCAGTCATCCACCTGCCCTCGCGCGCTCTTCGATGCGGTCGGCCACTGGCTTCCACGTTTCGGGCACGTCATCGGACGGAATGAAGCCTGCCGCATAGAGCCCTGCCGGTCCGTCGACCAGCAAGCGGGTGCCCTTTCGCCGGCCGATGGTGGCGAGCCTTCGCCATAGCTCTCGCTCTACCCCGACCTCATCGTTGACGCTGCCCGGCGGGCTGTAGAGCGGCACCTGCTCCACCCTGATTTCCGAGACCGCATCGGAGGCCGCTGCGCTCGTCAGAGCCTCGACGCGCTCCGATCGCGGATCGAGATCGGTCAGTATGATCGTTACGGATTTTTCGTCGCCGGTATCCGGCGCGCTCACGCGCGAGCGTTCGAAGCGCGATCGAACCGACGTCACTAAGGAGCCCGCCAGACTTGGGCGGCGCGCCAGGAGTGCAACGACGTTTCCAACATTCCTCGCCTTGAGAGCGGCGACCAGTTTCTCATAGTCGAGACCGCGCTCCAGCCCTCTCATACGAGCAGCAAGCGCGCTCTCGATTTCGGGATCGAGCACGCCATGCCGCTCCTGCAGGCTCTTCTGGCAGGCGATCATGTCGGCCACGGTTTCGACCGACAGACGATGCGAGATCGACTTGTCGTGCCGCCGGTAGAGATAGGTCGGCTCAGGCGTCACCTGAAACCGCAAGCCGCGCAATAGCAGCCGCAGCACGAGATCGTAATCCTCGCCGATGCGCAGCGTCTCGTCGTAGCGCGCACCTGCGAGGCTGGCTGAGCGGATCATCGGCTTGAGGTAGCCGAAGTTCGGAATAGTGCTGCCGTGGATATCGCCGCGAACGTAAAGGCTCGGCGTCAGGCGAAACGGGTTTGTGAAATCATCGCCGTCGAGCAGCAGGCTGGCAGGCGCATGACCCGACGATGCGAAGTGCAGCAGGTCGTCGGCCACGGCATCGGCGTCGAAGCGCTCGGCCGTCGCGAGCAGGCGCTCGAAGCGCTCGGGGTGCAGGATGTCGTCGGAGTCCACGATGGCGATCCAGTCGCCCCGCGCGGCGTCCAGCGCCCGGTTTCGGGCTCGCGCCGGGCCACCATTGCCACCGGCGATGACCAGGCGCACGCGCGGGTCGTGGGTCTCGTACCCTTCGACCAGTTCGCGGCTTTCGTCGGTCGATGCGTCGTCCGAAACGATCAATTCCAGGTCGCTCTGCGTTTGCGCGAGAACCGAATCGATGGCCGTGCGCAGGTAGCGCGCGCCATTGTAATTGGCCATGATCACCGAGATCAGCGGACGCGGGGAAGCTGGAACGTCAAGCATGCGCGCCTCCCGCATCCATGCCACGGCGCTTCTGCGTCGCGACGTCACATACACTTCGCGGTTGCGTGGATGGTGCTTTCACCGAACAATGGCCTGAACGCTCTGCGCTGTTGCCGAGCCAACGCCAACCGGATCGCGACTTTTGTTCCTGCCAAGACTGACGACATCCTCCCGCAAGGAGCAGCGCGCGCGCGTGGCGCTCGATCTGGACAACACCGTCGTCTATGCAATCGGGGACGTGCATGGACGGCTCGACCTTCTGCGCGGGCTCGAGGAAAAGATCGTTGCGGACGGCGCCAGCCATGCCGGCGCGAAGCTGCTCATCATGCTGGGCGACTATGTCGACCGCGGACCCGATTCCGCCGGCGTCATTTCGCACCTGATCAAGCCGCCGCCCGCAGGCTTCGAGCGCATATGCCTTGCGGGCAACCACGACGTGGCGATGCTCGACTATCTCGAAGGCCGGCTGCCGCTCGAAGGCTGGCTTGGCATGGGCGCCGCGCAGACGCTCTATTCCTATGGAATCGACCCCGAGCGCTTGTCCGTCCTCTATCGCAAGCCGGCTGAGATCGACGCGCAGGTGAAGGCCGACATTCCGTCCGCGCATGCGGACTTCCTGCGGTCGCTGCCCGTGATGGTGCAATCCCGCCGATGCGTGTTCGTGCATGCCGGTATTCGTCCCGGAGTCGCGCTCGAAGCGCAGACCGACGACGACCTCATGAATATTCGGCAAGGGTTTCTCGATGCTCCAGAGCCGTTCGACCGCTGGATCGTCCACGGCCACACGCGCGTGAAGTTTCCGCGCGCGAAGGGCAGACGCCTCGGCATCGACACCGGCGCGTTCGCGACCGGCCGCCTGACCGCCCTGCGTGTCATGGGCAGGCGCGGCCATTTGATCTTCTCGTAGGGGGAGACCGTACCGGGACACCGCTCAGCTATCCTCCTTCTCGCGCGTCTCGGTCTCGTCGATGTAGTAGCTCGCGTATCGGCGAAGCAGATGCTCGGAACTGCCGAACGCGCCGTAGCGCGGCAGTTCCGCCAGATTGACCTTGTTCAGGACGACGCCGAGCACTTTGTTGGCGATCCGCGGTTCGCCGGCCAAGGTCGAGCGAACCATCGCGCGCGGCGTACGGCCCCATTCCACCACGACGACAAAGCCGTCGACGGACGGTTCGAACGCTTTTGCATCCACGACAGGACCAAGCGGCGGAAGGTCCACGACGATGTGGTCGAAGTGCTCCTTCGCCTGCTCCATCAGCCTGCGCATGCCGGGCGAGGACAGGAGTTCACTCGTGTGCGAAAACTGTCCACGCATCACCGCAGGCAGGATGGCAAGCTTGGTCTGACGGCTATGCTTTAGGTGTGCACGCCAGTTCTGCGGGTCGACCACGGCTTCCATGATGCCGCTGTCCGACCTGATGCCGAGGTTGCGGGTCAATCCGGGATTGCGCAGATCGGCGTCAATAAGGAGCGTTCGCGCACCGCTGGCCGCGAGGAGCTCCGCGAGATTAGCGGCGATGGTCGACTTTCCTTCCGCGGGAAGGACAGACACCACGCCGATGACCCGGCTGTTCGCGCCTTGCAGGACGATATCGCTGGCGATCTTCGCGTTTCTGAGCGTCTCGGCGAACATCGAGCCCGGCGCATCGATGGCCACCCGCATTCGCGCGCGCCGCTGCTGGATCGCCTTCGACTTGGCCGTTGGGTCGCCTGGCGGTTGTTCGACAAGCGGCGCAGTCGCCTTCTTCGCCTCGCCCTTGCCGATCAGCGGCAGATAGCCGAGGAACTTCATGCCGAGCTGGTCGCGCACGTCCTCGCCAGTCCTGAAGAAGCGTTCGTTGAACTCGCTCAGTGCACCGAACGCCGCCCCCAGCATGCTCCCGAGGATCAGGGAAATTCCCAGTACCATCGACGTGCGCGGGCTGGTCGCCGAATTGGGTTCGACGGCGTCCGAGATCAGGCGCACCTTGGCGATCGGGAAGCTCTGCTGCTGCTGGGTTTCCTCGTAGCGCGTGAGGAAGGTCTGGTAGAGCGAGCTCAACGCGGATGCCTGCTGCTCGAGCTCGCGCAATACCACGCCCTGCTGGTTGGCCTCGGCGCTCTCGCCGCGCGCGTCAGCGATCGTACGGCGCAAAGCAGCCTCGCGCGCCTGCGCAACCTCGAAATCGTTGCGGTAGCTCTCCGTCATCTGCTGGATTTCGGCAAAGATCGTGCGGGTGAGTTCACCCTGTTCGCGCCGCAGAGCGACAGCCTGTGGGTGGTCCTCACCGAAGTTCGACGAAATCTCCTGCTCGCGGCGCGTGACGTTCAGATAGCGCTCCTTGAGCGTCGCGATGGTCGATGTCGGAAGCTGGCCGGAGGTGATGGCGGCATTGCCGACCGCCTCGGACGAACCGGCATCGACGATTGCCTTGTACTGCTGATAGAGCGCCGACGACTTCGCCGTGTCGGCCTGTGCGGTGATCAACTGAGCCGTGAGTTCGCTCAACTGTTGCTCGGTGAGGAGTTGGCCTTCCGATCTCACCAAACCATGTTCGGCCCGGTAGCGCTCGACCTCTACGGCCGCGCGCTGTGAACTGGCACGCAACTCGTCGATCCGCGCGCTGAGCCAGACCGTCGCGCGCTCGGACGCTTCGAAGCTCGCATCGAGCTGGTGCGACAGATAGGCGTCCGCGTAGGCGTTGGTGATCTCGGCCGCCAGTGCAGATTCGTGCGAATTGTAGGCAAGCGCGATCACGAATGTGCGACCGATGCGCTGCGCGTCGATGTTCTTTTGCAGAATCCCGATCGCATATTGACGGTCTCCCGCCGCCTGCATCGCCGCCAGCGTCTCAACGTCGTTATCCGCATTCACGGGCGGCGCATCGGACGACCGGAGATAACCGATCATGCCGCGAACGCTGCCCATGGCCCGACCGACGAGCGACGATGGCGGGTTCATGAAGCTCTGGTTCTGCGTCAGCTTCAGCTTGTCCACCACGGTCCCGGCCAGCCGCGCGGACGTCAGGATCTCGATCTGGCTGAGGACCGCGCCATCCGTCTGCATCGTGAGCGGAATCGTGCTCGTTTCCTCGGTGAGCCTTGTCAGCCCCTCATCGATAAGGACACGGGCAACAGCCGTATAGGTCGGCGGCGTCGTCTGGAGATAGAGCACCCCGAGGAGAAGGCCGATGACGGCGCAGGCCGCGACGACGCGCAGTTGGCGCATCGCCATGCGCAGCAGCCGCTCCACATCGATGAGATCGCTGTTCTGGTCGCCGGACGGATTCGGCGGCATCTTTCCCTCGAACGGGAAATTGGCGTAAGTCATCGGCACTCCAACGCTTTTCAGGAATCGGCCGCGTCACCGCGACCGACCGTAATTCGACGTGCGGCTTTGTTCAGGCCGCCACGGATCGTGTTTCGTGATCGCGCAGCAGATTGCCGACGAGGTCGTGGACTGTGTCGCCCAGGTCGCGGCGCGCGAGCGCGAAAGCAACATTGGCTTCGATGAAGCCTTCCTTCGAGCCGCAATCGAACATGCGCCCCGAAAACGGCTTCGCGTAGAACTTCTGTGAGGCAGAAAGACGGACCATCGCATCGGTGAGCTGGATTTCGCCGCCTGCGCCACGCTCCTGCGTCTCCAGCAATGCGAAAATTTCGGGCTGAAGCACGTAGCGGCCGTTGATGTAGAAATTCGACGGTGCCTTCCCGGCGGCGGGCTTCTCGACCATGCCCGTCACCTCGAAGCCGGTTCCTATCTCCGCGCCGCGGCCGACGATGCCGTATTTGTGCGTCTCGGTGAGGTCGCATTCCTCGACCGCTATGACGTTTCCGCCGCTGACATTGTAGACGTCCATGGCCTCGGCGAGGCAGCCGCGCGCGCCATAGGAGACCATGTCGGGCAGGATGAGCGCGAAGGGCTCGTTGCCGATGACATCGCGCGCGCACCAGACGGCATGGCCGAGCCCGAGCGGGGCCTGCTGGCGCGTGAACGTGGTCTGCCCTGCTCCGGGCAGCAGGCGCTCAAGCGTGCCGTGCTGCTCAGCCTTGCCGCCGCCGCGCAGCGTTTCCATCAGTTCAGGAGCAACGTCGAAATAGTCCTCGATCGCCTGCTTGTTGCGGCCGGTGACGAACACGATGTGCTCGATGCCCGCTTCGAACGCCTCATCGACGGCGTATTGCACGACAGGCCGGTCAACGACTGGCAGCATTTCCTTCGGGATGGACTTGGTCGCCGGAAGAAACCGTGTACCCAGCCCAGCCACCGGAATGACCGCTTTTCTGACCTTGTTCATGAACTGACCTCTCGATTGCGCTTTGGAAATGGTGGATGGCCCCCCACCGTTTCAGGCTGCCGGCCGTGTTTGCGTTTCGGATTTCGCGAGCCCGTACTGGCGCAGTTCGCGCAAACCGGTGAGACCGCCGACGACGCCGACATGCATGATGCCGCGCAGAAAGCTGCGATTGCGACGAACCGGCAGCGGCGCGGTCATGGCAGCGCTCGCGAAGCAATACACCGCCTTGGCAGACGCCTTTGCCACCTCTGCCGGAATTCTGATCGGCCTGGACTTCGCCCGCACCAGGTGCCCGTGCGTCTGGCCGAAGCGAAAGCGACGCCGTAAAAGCCAATCGAAGCGCGACCGCGTGGGAGGAACCACCTCCTCGACCCACGCCTGCGGCGCAAACCCGATCGAGCCACCACGGCTGGTCACCGTGTCGAAGAACTCGGTATCCTCGCCGCCGGACTGCCCGCGCTCCAAGCTGAAGCGAATGCCGGAGACAGCCGCCGATGTCGTGCGCATGAGCACGTTGCACGTGTAGCCCGTGCGGATCGTGCCATCGACCCAGACCGGAAAGGTCGAGTGGAAATCGCCGTCCCGCATCCAATCCGGCGCATCCGGACCGTAAAGGGCTCGCACGGGTCCCAGTATGACATCTGCCTGCTCTTGGTGCATCGTCTCAAGCAATTCGACCAGCCAACGCGACGTGGCGGTCTCGTCGTCGTCTATGAAGGCCACGAACTGGGCCATTGAAAGATCGAGGCAACCGTTGCGGGCGACGGAAATGTTGCGCGCCGGGCAATGCTGGTAGCGAACCGGCAATGACAGCTCCGCTGCGACCTCCTCGACGAGCGCATGTGCGCTCGGATGGTCGTCATTGTCCGCGACGATGATGCCGATTTCATGACCCTCCGGCATCTCCATCGCGGAAAGCGAACGCAGCGTGTCGGCAAGCTCGGCTCGGCGGAAGGTGCAGATGCAGATATCGATGGTGGGCTTTTGGTTCGTCATCAAGCAGAGCGCCTCCGCGGTGCGTTGGTGATCATCTGAAGCCAGAAGCCAAACGACCACGCGAGGTGCATGACCATTGCCGAGACCCCGGCCAGCACCAGACCGGGATTGCCCCGCTTCAACGCCATCGCGCCTGCATAGCCCAGACAGGCGAGCGCCCAGATGACAAGCGGCAGCGAAGCCGACCAGTGGACCACTGCAAGGAGCGCGAAAAGCGCCGTGGGGAAGACCAGCAGCGGCAAGGCCTGGCGCAGCTTGGGAACGCTGCGATGCTTCATCATGTTCCGAGCCCGCCCTTGCCCGTAGGACATGTATTGGCGAAACAGGGCTTGGGGCGTGCTGCGCGGATAATAGATCATGTATGTGCCGCCGCTGAGCCAGATGCGAAACCCGGCGGCCCGCAGCCGGTGATCCAGTTCCGCGTCCTCGTTGTGACTGAAGCTCTCGTCGTAGCCGCCGACCTGTCGAAACGCAGCGATGCGCATCAATGCATGGTGGCCATGGTCGACCCACGCGCCATTCGAGGCATGGCGATGCATGGAGCCGCCGGTGCCGAGACGCGAGTTCTGCGCGGCCGCCGTCGCCTGCTGGAAGAGGCTGCGGCCCTCGGTCTTCATCGAAACGACGACGGAATCCGCATTCGTCTTCACGCCGTCGCGGAGCAATTGCACGCAATAATCAGCCGGATAGCGCCCATGCGCATCGATCCGCAGCAGATAGGTGAAGCCGTCGCCATAACGCTCCACCGCGAGGTTGATCGCGGGGCCCTGGATGCGCTTGGGATTGTGCAGAAGGACGACATCGTCGTGCCGGGCAGCGAACTCCTCAACGATCGCAATGGTGCCGTCGGTGCTGCCGCCATCGGCCACGACGATCTTCGCATCGATGCCGTCGAGCCCCTTGCGGATCTTGCCCAGAAGACCGCCGATATGCACCGCCTCGTTGAGGCAGGGGATGACGATCAGGACGGATGGCAGGTCTTCGTCGCGCATCGTTTCGGCTTCTCTCTTCATGACGCGGCCGCCAGCGGTTGACGATGGGGTGATGCGAGCGCGGCAAGCTTGCCCACGAGCGCACGGCAGTCGGCGAGCCCGTAGGACCAGGTCGCCGGACCACCGGCGAGAAGCCGCTGTTTCATCGCGCCGTAGGACGCCGCATCGACGGCCTCCAACGCTTCGGTCATCGCTGCGACGCTGGCGTCTTCGAGTTCCAGTCCGACGCCGCGCTCACGCGCGAGTTTCGATGTTTCGGTTCCGGCCATGGTGATCGGGACAGCGCCGAACCTGCAACCTTCGTAGAGCCGGTTCGGCAAGAGCCATTTGGAGTTCTGCCCTTCCTCGAAGAAATCGATCGCCCAGGCGAAATGCACGTCGCCATAAATCCGGGCGATGTCCTCGGGATTGCGGTATGCCCCCTCAAAGGTCAGATGGGGCTCGGCGTCGACGAAGCCGTGAAAATCCGGGAATTCCGACAGCGCCGGTCGCCCGCGCAGCACGACCTCGTACCGCCCGGCGTGATGCCGGGTGAACGCCGCAAGCAGTTCGAGCGACCTGCGACAGCGCAAGGCGCCAAACCAGCCGATGCGCCAAGGCCCGTCGGCCGGAAGCGGCGCTGCTGCCGTTTGGCCCTTCTCGAGTTCGAGAAAGCGGTTCTCGACCAGTTCGATCGGTGCCGAAACCTGGCCAAATCGCGTGAAGTAATTCGCGACAAAGGCCGGCGAGCTGGTCATCAACAGGCTGACGCCGCGACCCAGTGCGCGTTCGGATGCACGGAGCGTCGTGCCGACGATATCGTTGCGCAGAACGAGGCGGTGGATATCGAGGCACTCGTACACCACCGGCGCAGTCCATCCGAATACCGACTTCGCCCGACGCGCGATCGTCAACATTTCGAGATTGCGGGCAATGATCACGTCGGGTTCGAGAACCGTTCCGAACAGCCGTTTCGCAGCCAGAGAGGCACGCGCCACCGCCAGCAGCCGCTGGTCGAAGCGTCCGTCCTCGGTTACGCCGAGATCGATCGGGACGACCCCTTCGATCGACGTCACCGGCGCTGCCGTCCGCCTGAATCCCGCCAGCGAAACGGTCGCGCCGCCGGCTTTCAGCATCGTCGTTCGACGCCGGACCGCTGGGTCCGACAGGTCGTGTACGACATAAAGTATGTGCAGCATGTCGCCTGCGGCCATCGTTGCACCTCGCACTGGAGTTCGCTTCTTGTGCGCTGCAGCATTGTTTTGTGCACCGTAGCAATTGTCAATTAACCGCTCCGCCCAGACCGTTCACGAAATGAAAAATTTCGTATCGCGGCACATCCATAGCGCGAGCTCATGAGCCATCGTCGCAACCTTCGGGCGCAGCGAAGCTATCGTCATTTTCAAGTGAAGCGTTGTATTTGGCGCGTTAGCCAAGTCGCTGGAAGTAGGCCCCATTAGATTAGGCGCAGCGTGATCTATCGAAACTTGAGGCTCCAAAACCTGTCGCAATTCGTGATCGGAAAAGGTGAAAGAGGGTCGGAGACCACGCCCGGGGCCGGCCCACAGGACACCCGTCACCGCTTACAATGCGACCATTTAGGGGCACATCGGGCACGTTGCGGCAGACGCATCGACCCGGCATCCGTGCGATTCGACGGACGGCAGCGAAGAAGAAGGAAAGAGCAGTCGCTATCGAACCTGATCGAGCAGCCGCTTGCATTCGAGCAGGTCGAACAGAGCCTCCTGGAGAAGCGCGCGGTTGTCACGCGAGAGACGACCATCGCCACTCTGGACCGGACCGTCTTCCTCGCCCTTGCCGAGACCGAAGAAGCGTCGGCCGGGTTTTACGCGCGGCTGGCCGACCAGCATCTCGTCCTCGGCGCGCGGCTGCATGGCCCTCGCCTCGGCTTCGGCTTCCTGCTGCTTGCGCTGGGTGATCGCTTCGACGGCGGCCATGTCGCCAGAGCCGATCGCGACCAGGAACTGATTTCCATTGTCGCGCAGGAGCTTCTGCACACCCTTGATGGTGTAGCCCTGATCGTAGAGCATGTGGCGGATGCCCTTGATGAGCTCCACGTCCTGCGGCCGGTAATAGCGTCGGCCGCCGCCGCGCTTCATCGGCTTGATCTGGTTGAAGCGGGTTTCCCAGAAGCGCAGCACGTGCTGCGGCAAATCCAGTTGCTCCGCAACCTCGCTGATCGTGCGAAAGGCGTCAGGACTCTTGTCCATTGCAGTCACGCGCTCCAGAATTGCGAATCGTCCAGCATTTCAGCGCTTTGGCGCGCTCTATTCAAGCACGCTTCGGAACTGTGCACAGAGATGTCGTCATGCGGCTGTGCGGCGTCTACTTGCGCGCCTTGCTCTTCATGCCCTGATGCGAGCGCAAAATACGCTGCTTGAGCACGTTCGATGCCTTGAAGGTCATCACGCGGCGCGGAAGAATCGGGACTTCCTCACCGGTCTTGGGATTGCGGCCGATGCGTTCGTTCTTGTCGCGGACATGGAAGGTCGCGAAGGAAGAGAGCTTGACAGTCTCTCCGCGAACGATCGCTTCACAGATCTCGTCCAGAACCATCTCGACAAGCTGCGCGGACTCGGTTCGCGAGAGCCCTACCTTCCGGTAAACGGCCTCGGCCAGATCAGCGCGCGTAAGTGTCGTTCCCCCCATCCGGGCCGTCCAACCATGTCGTCGAAAAAACTGAAAACCTCAATATTTCGCGACGTTAAGGAATTGGCCGGGCCAGGTCAAGAAGCGAACTTCGCAACGTGGTTGCGCGCGCGTTTACCAGCGAAGCAGGATCGCGCCCCAGGTGAAGCCACCGCCCATCGCCTCGAGCAGGACGAGATCGCCTTGTTTGATGCGCCCGTCCTTGACGGCAGTACCAAGCGCCAGCGGAACGGAGGCGGCGGAGGTGTTTCCGTGGAGATTGACGGTGATGACCACCTTTTCCTCGGCGATGCCCAGCTTTCTGGCGGACGCATCGATGATGCGCTTGTTCGCCTGATGCGGCACGAACCAGTCGAGATCGTCCGCAGTGATCCCACTTTGGGCGAAGACGTCCTCCACCACATCGGTGATCATGCCGACCGCGTGCTTGAAGACCTCGCGCCCCTCCATCCTGAGGACGCCGACCGTCCCAGTCGTGGAGGGACCGCCATCGACATAGAGCTTGTCGCGGTGGCTGCCGTCGGAGCGCAGGCTGCACGCGATGATGCCGCGATCGGCCGGTGTGCCCTGGTTTTCCTCGATCTCGAGGATCACGGCGCCGGCGCCATCACCGAACAGGACGCTCGTGGTGCGATCGGTCCAGTCGAGAATGCGCGAAAACGTCTCCGATCCGATGACCAGGGCGCGCTTCCCCAACCCTGCACGCAGATGCGCGTCGGCCGTCGTCACCGCGAAGACGAAACCGGAGCACACGGCCTGAAGATCGAAGGCGAAGCCGTGGTGCATGCCCAGACGCTGCTGGATCTCCACCGCAGTCGCTGGGAACGTATTGTTCGGGGTCGAGGTCGCGAGCACGATGATGTCGATATCGTCAGGCGTCAGCCCCGCGTGGTCGAGCGCGGCGCGCGCGGCGGCTTCGCCAAGCGATGCCGTCGTCTCATCGTCGGCAGCGATGTAGCGCTGTTCGATGCCGGTGCGCTGCACGATCCACTCATCGGTCGTATCGACGAGCGTCTCGAACTCGGCATTCTTCATGATGCGGCGCGGGAGAGCAGTGCCCACGCCGCGCACGACTGATCTGATCATGGTGTGTTAGTCCTCACTCGCGGCGGAATCTTCTTCCATCGCAATGCGTTTTTCGGCGATATGGCCATGGAAGGCCTCGATGTCGCGACGGATGCCGTCGATCAACCGGCTGCGGGCCATGTCGTAGCCAAGCTCGACTGCCGCGGCAAAGCCTTCGTCGTCGGTTCCGCCATGGCTTTTCACGACGATCCCGTTCAGGCCGAGGAACACGCCGCCGTTGATCTTGCGCACGTCCATCTTTTCGCGGAGACGGTTGAACGCGTCACGCGCGAACACGGCGCCGATCTTGGACATCAAGGTACGGCTCATCGCCTCGCGAAGATAACCACCGATCTGTCTTGCGGTTCCTTCCGCCGTCTTCAGCGCGATGTTGCCGGCAAAGCCTTCGGTGACGACGACGTCGACCGATCCCTTGCCGATATCGTCGCCCTCGACGAATCCGTGATAATCCATGGATTTGAGGTTCGCCTCGCGCAACAAGCGCCCGGCTTCCTTGACCTCTTCCTGTCCCTTGACCTCCTCGACGCCAACATTGAGCAGGCCGACGGACGGCCGCTCGATGGCGAAGATGGCGCGGGCCATGGCCGAACCGAGAATCGCAAAGTCGATCAATTGGTGCGCATCGGCCCCGATCGTCGCGCCGACGTCGAGCACGACGCTCTCGCCGCGTGATGTCGGCCAGATGGCTGCGATCGCCGGACGCTCGATGCTGACCATCGTGCGCAGGCAGAATTTGGACATCGCCATGAGCGCGCCGGTATTGCCCGCCGACACGCAAACGTCTGCGTCGTTGGTCTTCACCGCCTCGATGGCTTTCCACATCGATGATTTCCACCGGCCCTGACGAAGCGCCTGGCTCGGCTTGTCATCCATGCGGACAGCGACATCGCAATGCGTGAACTCGCTGACCTCCGCCACGCGCGGGAACTTGGCAAGTTGCGGCCGCACGCGTTCGTCGCGGCCGAAGATATGAAAGCGCACGTCCGGGCGGCGCTCGACAACCTTCTGAAGGCCAGCGATGGTGACTTCGGGACCGTGGTCCCCACCCATTGCGTCAATGGCGATGCGTATCAAGCGGCAATCGTCTTTCTCGTCCCCCGAACCGGGACTGATGTCAAAAAGTCTGGGCGAAAATACCGCTTTTGCGCTGCCGCACAACCGCTTTCGGAGCAGCTATGCGTCAATTCAGAGTTTCTTCCTCAGCGCCGCGAGCTTTTCGTAGAGCGGGCCGCGTGGCTCGTCTTCACCGTTGCCCGCGCCTTCAAGAGCGACACCCGCCTTGCGGGGATATGGATCGATCCCCAGCACGAAGTGCTCTTCGGCGAGTTGGCCCACGTCGATCGAGTCGCCCGAGAAGAGTTCCGGACCGTCCTCGCCTTCCGCGTCGAGCAGAATCTCGCCTTCAGCCGAGGTTTTCGGCAATGTGAGCTTGGATCCTTCGGGGACGAAAATGGCGGAAATCTCCTCGTCCACGCTTGCCTCGAGGGGATCGAGCGTGACAATGCAGTCCTGCACGATCGCAGCCCTCACCCGTCCGACGACCTTGACGCCGCCCTTTTTCCAGGAGGTCACCTCCAACTCGGCGCGAAAACGTTCGACGGCGCGAAGGCCATGTTCCGACGCCAGGGCCGCACGCTGATCGACGTCTGCCTCGATCTTCACCAGCATACCCTTGGTCGGCAACCGCGCGATGCTCACCGGGTACGCAATTGGGCTTACTTTCGATTCGCTCATGACTGCACACCCGGAGTTTTGTCGGCATCGGGATAGGAAATCGCGCCCGACATCAACGCGGCGTCGTCCAACCCGGCAAGATGCGCGGTCGCCTCGAACATATAGGCCGCTAGCGGCTTGGCTTCGCTGCGAGGCTCCTCGGTCGGCCAGATGTTGCGCGACAGGGCTGCGGCCAAGGCTGCCTGATCGCCCGCGGCGAGTGCCGCCGAATAGGATTCGGCACGGCCGTAAAACATCTTCGCGAGCTTCTTCATTCGTTTGGGCACGCCCAGATCGCCTATCCCCAACTCGCGCAGCGAATGCTCGACGTCCTTGAAAAACTCGTCGGTAAGCTTCTGGGCGATGCCGGACATGTCCGCGTGGCCGCGCGAGCGCTCGAGAAACAGGAAGACGTGGACGCTGAGCATTTCAAAGCGCCCAAGCGGCGTGTCAGGTACATTCCACTGCGAATAGAACGGTTCCTGCCGCGCCGCCGCCACGATTCGTTCGTACAGCGCGTCGATCACGTCCTTGTTCGGGCTTCGGCCGAAGCTCATGATGGATTTGAACATGCCGAATGCTTTCCGAACGATGGTTTCGATTTGCGCTGCGGTTGCATCGCCTCGCAAGCTGGTTTACCGCTTTTGCCGCCCGGTGCAAGCCACGGGGCTGTTGGGGATATGAGGGAGTTGATGGTGCAAGCGCGGAATTTCAAGTCGGGTAACGCCCGTCCGGCGACCGCCGTTCTCGTGGCGGTGGGAGCGACGCTCCTTCTTGCCGGCTGCAATGCGGCCAATACGCTCACGCCCAGCGAGACGCTGACGCATGGCTACGTCATCGACCAGGAGACCCTGGACATGGCGCCGGTCGGCTCCAGCCGCGAGCAGGTGCTGCTGGCGCTTGGGACGCCGTCGACCAAGGCGACCTTCGACAACGAGGTTTTCTACTACATTTCGCAGACGCGCGTGCGCCCGGTTGCCTTCATGAATCCGCGCGTCGCCGACCAACGCATTCTGGCCGTCTATTTCGGCGCCGATGGCCGCGTGGCCAACATCGCGAATTACGGCATGCAGGACGGACGGGTCTTCGACTTCGTGACGCGCACCACGCCGACCGGCGGCAAGGACCAGAACTTCATCGGCCAGTTGCTGACCGGCGTCGCCGGTACGCCGCAACTTCCAGGCGCCAATAGCGGCTTCTGACGACACAGGCGGCCTGGCCGTCTGACAAGCCTTCGAGAATGCGAAAAAGCCGCGGGATCGC
Organism: Mesorhizobium sp. CAU 1732; assembly: GCF_039888675.1. Classification (NCBI taxonomy): domain Bacteria; kingdom Pseudomonadati; phylum Pseudomonadota; class Alphaproteobacteria; order Hyphomicrobiales; family Phyllobacteriaceae; genus Mesorhizobium; species Mesorhizobium sp. CAU 1732. The sequence goes on along the minus strand of NZ_JBDQQR010000001.1, from coordinate 1,839,016 downwards.
TCCCGCGGCTTTTCATTTGGCGATGGCTGCGGTCAGTGTGCGAGCACTGCGAGCAGCAGGAGCGCCATGATGTTGGTGATCTTGATGGCGGGGTTCACCGCCGGACCGGCCGTGTCCTTGTAGGGATCGCCGACAGTGTCGCCCGTCACCGAAGCCTTGTGGGCTTCCGAGCCCTTCAGGTGCTTCACGCCGTCCTTGTCGGTGAAACCGTCCTCGAACGACTTCTTGGCGTTGTCCCACGCACCGCCGCCCGAGGTCATCGAGATGGCGACAAAGAGGCCATTGACGATCACGCCCAGGAGCGAGGCGCCAAGTGCCGCGAAGGCGGATGCCTTGGAACCGGAAATCAGCAACACGCCGAAATAGACGACGAGCGGCGCCAACACCGGCAGCAGCGACGGGATGATCATCTCCTTGATCGCCGCCTTGGTCAGCAGATCGACCGCACGTGCATAGTTCGGCTTGGACGTGCCGGCCATGATGCCCGGGTCCTCGCGGAACTGCCTGCGCACCTCTTCCACGATCGCGCCCGCGGCGCGGCCGACGGCCGTCATCGCAATGCCGCCGAAGAGATAGGGGATGAGACCGCCGAAGATCAGGCCGGCGACGACATAGGGGTTCGACAGCGAGAACGAGATCTCACCCATATCCGCGAAGTACGGATATTGGTCGCTGTTGGCGGCGAAATATTCCAGATCGTAGGAATAGGCCGCGAACAGCACCAGCGCACCGAGACCGGCCGAGCCGATCGCGTAGCCCTTGGTGACCGCCTTGGTGGTGTTGCCGACCGCGTCGAGCGCGTCGGTCGAATGACGCACCTCCGGCGGAAGGCCGGCCATTTCGGCAATGCCGCCGGCATTGTCGGTGACCGGACCGAACGCGTCGAGCGCGACGATCATGCCGGCGAGACCCAGCATGGTCGTGACCGCGATCGCGGTTCCGAACAGGCCGGCAAGCTGGAAGGTCGACAGGATGCCGCCGATGATGACGATGGCTGGAAGCGCCGTCGATTCGAGCGAAACCGCCAGACCCTGGATGACGTTCGTGCCATGGCCGGTAACCGACGCCTGCGCGATCGAGTTGACCGGGCGCTTGTCCGTGCCGGTGTAGTACTCGGTGATCACGACGATGAGGCCGGTCACGACGAGGCCGATCAGGCCGCAGGTGAAGAGCGCGGAGCCGGTGATCTCGATGCCGCCAACGGTGCCGATCGAGCCCCAGCCGATGGTCAGCGAGGTGGCGCCTGCCACACCGATCACGGTGAGAAGGCCGGTCACGATGAGGCCCTTGTAGAGCGCGCCCATGATGGAACCGTTGGAACCAAGCTTGACGAAGAACGTGCCGATGATCGAGGTGAGAATGCACGCGCCGCAGATGGCGAGCGGATAGATCATCACCGAGCCGAGCACATCGGTGCCGGCAAAGAAGATCGCACCGAGAACCATCGTGGCGACCACGGTCACCGCATAGGTCTCGAACAGATCGGCCGCCATGCCGGCGCAGTCACCGACATTGTCGCCGACGTTATCGGCAATCGTCGCAGGATTGCGCGGGTCGTCCTCCGGAATTCCCGCTTCCACCTTGCCGACGAGGTCGCCGCCGACGTCCGCACCCTTGGTGAAGATGCCGCCGCCCAGACGCGCGAAGATCGAGATCAGCGAAGCGCCGAAACCGAGCGAGACGAGCGCGTCGATCACGGTGCGGTCGGCGGGCGCGAAGCCCATCGGGCCGATCAGGATGAGGTAATAGACGGAAACGCCCAGGAGCGCGAGGCCAGCCACCAGCATGCCGGTGATGGCGCCTGACTTGAACGCGATGTCCAGGCCCGCGGCAAGGCTGTTGGATGCGGCTTGCGCGGTGCGGACGTTGGCGCGCACGGAGACGTGCATGCCGATGAAGCCTGCAGCGCCCGAAAGCACGGCACCGATCAGGAAGCCGATTGCCGCGATGCCCGACAGGAGCCACCAGGCAAGAATGAAGACGACGACGCCCACGATGGCGATTGTTGTGTACTGGCGAGCCAGGTAGGCCTGCGCACCCTCACGGATGGCGCCGGCAATCTCCTGCATGCGTGCATTGCCCTGATCGGCCGCAAGGACCGATTGCGTCGCCCACAAAGCGTAGACGATGGACAGCACGCCGCAGAGAATGACGACATAAAGCATGGTCATTTTGCGGATTTCCTCACTTGATGGCCCGAAAGAACCCCTCCCCGGGCCGGGATGCGAATAGGCCGGAATCGTGCTTCGACGCCGCCCCTTCACGGCGAGGATGCGAAAGGGTCCGGCGAACGTCAAGGATTTGTTGGGTTTCGCCCTGTCGTGGCCCCATAGCCAACCGCGTCAGGCGAGTTCCGGGTCCGGCAGTTTCACGAAGATGAGGACCGCAAGGATCGTCATGTAGAACTTGAAGGCGGCGTCCTGCCCGTTCCACGTGTCCGACTGCCACATCGCGAACCATTCGCCGCCGATGACCATGAAACCCAGGAACCAGACAAGGAAGCCCATCGTCGCGGCAACCACGACCGGGCTCTTGGCGTCGTTGAATGCCGCTGCCGACAGGTTCCTTGCGTTCCAGAGGCGCAGGCTCGCCCAGAGGAAGAGAGCGCATGTCAGCCCCTCGCCGACGATGATCAGCCAGTAGCCCGCGGTCCACAGAGACGGATTGGTGATTGCGCGGTACATCAGCGCGTTGCCGGGAAACGTCGTATCCATGCTCAAAACATGCTGCACGAACGCGTAATTCGATCCGTAGTCGGTTATGTTGCCGAACGTGACGAGAAATGCGAATGCCGCAAGGCACAGGCACATGACGATCTTCGAGAGACGGCTAGCCATGACAAAACCTCCAATTGTGTCCAGCCCGCCGACGATAAATGAGGAATTCGATCGCGGTCGAGCGGCAGAAGCACGCGACCATAGCGCCACGATCGCGCTGACTGCATCCGCCCGGCGCCACGCCGATCGGCATGCACTGGCGGAACACTTTTCAGAGTTGAGGTTGGGAGCCGAGGTGGCGAACGGCGATCTGGTGTCCATCGAGGCGGCCGACACGCGCCACGACTTCGCGGTCATCCGCCGCAGATGGATCGCGAGAGACGGCGCGAGCGTGTTGGAACTGACGCTCGATCACCCGGCGCGGTAGAGCACTCCTACTTCGCGCGAACCTCGACCGTGCTGCCGCCGGCTGTCTTGCGGCGGCGCAGTTCGACAGGTTTCATGCTCTCGACGAGTGAACTCAGCTTCTTGAAGCCGTGGTTGCGCGGATCGAAGTCGGGCAGTCGCTTGTTGAGCATCTGTCCGACCTCGCCCAGATGCGCCCAGCCCTCGTCGCCCGACAGATCGTCGATTGCCGCCAATATGTCATCGACGGGTATGCGCGCCGGACCGGACGGCGCAGCGTCGGTCACAGGGCCAGCGCCCTTCTCCTCGCGCATCAACAAATCGCAATAGAAGAAGCGATCGCAGGAGCGCACATAGGCCATCGAGGCCTTCTGCTCGCCGAATCCATAGACCGAGACGCCATCTTCGCGGATGCGGCTTGCCAGTGTCGTGAAATCGCTGTCGCTCGATGCGATGCAGAAACCTTCGATCTGGCCGCGATGCAAGAGGTCCATCGCCTCGATCGCGAGCTTCATATCGGTGGCGTTCTTACCGGTCGCCGCAGGCGGAATGTGCACCGGCGACAGCGCATATTCATGCACGAGCGGCTGCCAGGCATTCATCGACGAACTGGCGAAATGGCCGTAGACGCGCTTCACGGTCACCGTTCCGAGCGCCGATGCCTCTCGGATGATGATCGGCAGGAAGTTGGCTCGAACATTATCGGCGTCGATCAGCAGGGCCAGTCGTGCGCGCGGCAATGTTGCGGCGGAAACATCGGGCATGGACAAATCCTTTCCAGTCACAGCGTAACGGGATTGCAGGCAAAACGCGAACAGTTCGGCCGGGTCAGATGGCGTGGAGCGCCTTGCGCTGCGCAAGCATGTAGCCACCAAGCGCCACCGCGCACAGAGCCGTAATCGGGAAGATTATCCAGTTCAGCATGTCCCAGCCCCAGGCGTTGTAGACGACGCCCGACAGGAACGACGCGGCGGCGACCGACCCGAACAGGATAAAGTCGTGGAAGCCCTGGACCTTGCCCTTTTCCGACGGACGGTAGGTTTCGGCCACCATCGCGGTCGCTCCGATGAAACCGAAGTTCCAGCCAAGGCCGAGCAGGATCAGCGCCGACCAGAACTGCCAGAGCGCGATGCCGGACAGCGCGACCAGCGCGCAGGCAATCAGGAGCGCGAGGCCGATGGCCACGATCCGCTCGCGCCCGAACCGCGCGATCAGCCGGCCGGTGAAGAAGCTCGGCGCAAACATCGCCATCACATGCCACGAGATGCCGAGCGTGGCTTCGTCGGGCGAGAAACCGCAGCCGACCATGGCAAGCGGCGCACCCGTCATCACGAAGCTCATGAGCGCATAGGTGCCGACCGCACAGGTCAGTCCGACTGCGAAGAGCGGCTGCCTGATGATCTCGCCCAAAGGCCGCGCGGGCTCGCTCGAGGCATGGGAGTTGGACGCGCCGCCGTCACGGACGCGCAGGAATGCGAGGATCGCAGCGCCCACGGCCGCAAGGCCGATGATCGAGACGAAAGAGCCCGCAAACATGACGGGTGCGAGCATTTCGCGCGTGAAGATGACGATTTGCGGTCCGAGTATCGCGGTCACGATGCCGCCGGCAAGCACGAAGGAGATCGCTCGCGCCTTGAAGGCCGGCGGTGCGTTGTCGGCTGCCGCAAAGCGGAACTGTTGTACGAAGGCGCCGCCGAGGCCGATCACCAGCAGTCCGAACCCGAACAGCCAGAACGACATTTCATAGAGGCCGAGCGTTGCGATCGCGCCGCCGAGAGCGGTTACGCCAGTGCCGATCATGAAGCCGGCGCGCTGGCCCGCTTGCTTGATGATGGCTGCCGCAGGGATCGCGCCCACCGCGACGCCAAGCGTGAACCCCGTAACCGGAAGCGTCGCCAGCGACTTGTCCGCGTCAAGCAGATAGTAGCCGGCGAGCCCGCCGATGGAAAACGAAATGGGCGCCGCAGAGCCGACGATTGCCTGGCAGGCCGCGAAGATGATCGCGGTGCGCCTTGCCTGGCTATCGTCTATCTGGGTCACGCGGCGGGGTCCCTGCCCCGTCCCTCGCCCCGCACGCGGCGTGCGACACGATCCAGCACGGCATTGACCAGCTTTGGCTCGTCATCGGCGTAGAACGCCTTGGCGATATCGACATATTCGGAAACGATGACGGCGACCGGTACGTCCCCGCGCTGCATCAATTCGTAGACGCCCGCGCGCATGATCGCGCGCAAGGTGGAATCGAGACGCGACAGGGGCCAGTCTTCCGTCAAGGATTGGCGGATTACCGGATCGACGGTCGTCTGGTTCTCGACCACGCCTGCGAGGATCGCGCGAAACCACTGCGCGTCGGCCTCACGATATTGCGCGCCGTCGACTTCCTTGCCGAGGCGGAACTGTTCGTATTCAGCGGTGATTTCGAGAATGCCGCTTCCGGCGACGTCCATCTGATAGAGCGCCTGAACGGCCGCGAGACGGGCTGCGCCACGCTTGTTCGCCTGACGCGGGCCTGCCGGGTTGTCTGTGTCCGATTTCGACATCCTGGCTATGCTCCGCCGAAGCGCTTGCGCAGGTCGATCATGGTGAGCGCGGCGCGCGCCGCAAAGCCCCCCTTGTCGCCCTCGTCCCGCTTGGCGCGCGCCCATGCCTGCGCTTCGTTCTCGACCGTCAGGATGCCGTTGCCGATGGCCGCCGGCTCACCAATGGACAGGTCCATCAGCGCGCGGCACGATTCGTTCGCAACGATGTCGAAGTGGTAGGTTTCACCGCGGATGACGCAGCCGAGCGCGACGAATCCGTCATACTCAACGCCGCCTTCTTCCGCCGCGACGAGCGCGAAGGAAATCGCTGCGGGAACTTCGAGCGCGCCGGGAACAGTCACAACATCATAGGATGCGCCGGCCTCGTCGAGCGCTGCCTTTGCGCCGCCGAGAAGTGCATCGGACAGTTCGTCATAGAAGCGCGCCTCCACGATAAGAAGGCGGAGGGATGATGTCTTGGCCATGCGTGTCTCCGGGTTGGCGGTGACTTAGGCCGAACGGCGTATCTAGGCAAGCGCTTGTTGGCATGACGACATTGCACGCGACGCAGGGCTTGCGTCACAAACCCTGTTCTGACGCTTCCTTCAGTCGCGCAGCGTAGCGGGCCATGGTGTCGATCTCGAGATTGACATTATCGCCGGACTGCCGTTCGCCCCAGGTCGTCACGCCCAGCGAATGATGGATGAGCAGGACGTCGAAGCGCGTGCGGTCGACATGGTTGACCGTGAGCGACGTGCCATCGAGCGCGACCGAGCCCTTGGGCGCGATGAACTTCGCCAGTTCGGCAGGCGCCTCCAAAGTGAAGCGCACCGCATCGCCCTCTTCCCGGCGCTCGACGATCTGCGCCATGCCGTCGACATGGCCTGAGACGATATGGCCACCCAGTTCGTCGCCGATCTTCAGCGCGCGCTCCAGATTGATCCGCGAGCCCGGTTGCCAGCCGGATGCCGTCGTCAGGCGCAACGCTTCTTCCCAGGCCTCGACCTCGAACCAGCGCTGGTTCGAACCCTGTTCTGGAAGCGTGACGACCGTCAGGCAGACGCCGGCGCATGCGATCGATGCGCCGATCTCGATCGTCGTGGGGTCGTAGGCCGTCTCGATGCGCAGGCGGACGCCTTCGGCAAGCGGCGAAACCGACGTCACGGTTCCAATGTCGGTGACGATTCCGGTGAACATCAGGACTGCCTCACATATTCGAGATAGCGATCATCGGCAAAACGCGCCTCACGCACGAGCGAAAAGCCGGACGGAATGGTGTCGGCGTCGAGCGGCGAGCGAATACCGTCCGCGCCAATGGAAATTGTGCCCGTGAAGAGCGCGATGCGATCGACCAGGTTTTCTTCGAGGAAGTGCTTTGCCGTTTCCGCACCGCCTTCGACCATCACTGTACCCATGCCCTGCGAAGCCAGATCCTCAAGCAATTCGGGCAAAGCGATGCGGTCTCCGAACGTTTCGGTCGCGAGAAAGCCGACGCCGCTGGCGGCGAGCGCATTTCGTCTCGCCTCATCAAAACCGCCTTCGGCGGCGAGCAGCACCGGCGTCTGGCGCGCCGTTTGGGCCAGCTTGGACGAGAGGGGCAGCCGCAACCTCCGGTCCAGAACGATACGCACGGGCGAACGGTCCTCCATGCCCGGAAGGCGGCAGGTCAGGTCCGGGTCGTCGGCGATCGCAGTGCCGATGCCGATCAGGATCGCATCCGCCTCGGCGCGCATCACGTGGACCTGCCGGCGCGCAACCGGACCGGTAATCGCGACCTGCACTTGGCTCGCCCGTCCGATCATTCCGTCAGCGGAAACGGCAAGCTTCAGAGTCACTTCGGGGCGTTTCTTCGACGACCGAATCAAGTAGCCGGCCATCAGGTCGGCCGCCTCGGCGGCTAAAATATCCTCGACCACCTCGATCCCCGCTTCGCGCAGGATCGCGTAGCCCTTGCCGCATACGCGCGGATCGGGATCGCTGGCTGCACCCACGACACGGGTAATCCCGGCCGTCACCAGCGCATCAGCGCAGGGCGGCGTGCGGCCATGATGGGCGCATGGCTCCAGCGTGACGTAGGCGGTCGCGCCGCGAGCACCCTCGCCCGCCTCGGCAAGTGCCTGTGTCTCGGCATGGGGCCTTCCGCCAATGGCGGTCACGCCACGGCCGATGATGAGCCCGTCCCGGACGATGAGCGTTGCGACGGACGGATTGGTGGCCGTCAGGCCGAGATGACGGCGCGAGAGCCGGATGGCGGCAGCCATGAAGCGGCGGTCGATTTCAGCCTGCACCGCCTCGTCGCGCCCCGCCATCGCCTGCTACTCCTGGTCTTCGTCGCCCCGCAATTCGCCGAGCACGTCGTGAAAATCCTTCGCCTCGCGGAAATTGCGATAGACGGAGGCGAACCGCACATAGGCGACGTCGTCTATCGACTTCAAGGCCTCCATGACGAGACGGCCGATCTCGCCGGCCACGATCTCGGTCTCGCCGGAGCTTTCGAGCTGGCGCACGATGCCGGTCACCGCACGCTCGATGCGGTCGGGATCGACATTGCGCTTGCGAACCGCGATCTCCATCGAGCGCAGCAGCTTGTCGCGGTTGAACGGGACCTTGCGGCCCGATTTCTTCACGACGACGAGGTCACGCAACTGCACCCGTTCGAATGTGGTGAAGCGTCCGCCGCAATCAGGACAGACGCGCCGCCTGCGGATCGCGACCCCGTCCTCGGCGGGACGGGAGTCTTTCACCTGCGTGTCTTCGGACTGGCAATAAGGGCAACGCATCTATCGGTCCCGTCGAATCTGGTTCGCGGGATGATTACCCCAGATAGGGATAGATCGGAAAGCGCTCGCAGAGCGCCTCGACCTTTTTGCGCACCGCCTGCTCGACCGCCGCGTTGCCCTCGTCGGAATTCGCGACCTTGAGACCGTCGAGAACTTCCGCGATCAGCGTGCCGATCTCGCGGAATTCGGCGAGGCCGAAGCCGCGCGTCGTGCCGGCAGGCGTTCCAAGACGCACGCCTGAGGTCACGAACGGCTTTTCAGGGTCGAACGGAATGCCGTTCTTGTTGCAGGTGATGTGGGCGCGTCCGAGCGCGGCCTCGGCGCGCTTGCCGGTTGCGTTCTTGGGACGAAGATCGACCAGCATCAGATGGTTGTCGGTGCCGCCCGACACGATGTCGAGCCCGGTTCCCTGGAGACTGGATGCAAGCGCCTTGGCGTTCGCCGCGACGTCCTGCGCGTAGGTCTTGAACTCGGGACGCAGCGCCTCGCCGAAGGCGACCGCCTTTGCGGCGATCACGTGCATCAGCGGGCCGCCCTGAAGACCGGGGAACACGGCCGAGTTCATCTTCTTGGCAATCGCCTCGTCGTTCGAAAGGATCATGCCGCCGCGCGGGCCGCGCAGCGATTTGTGCGTCGTCGTGGTCACGACATGCGCATGCGGGATCGGCGACGGATGCACGCCACCCGCGACGAGTCCGGCGATGTGCGCCATGTCGACCATCAGATACGCACCGACCGCATCCGCGATCTCGCGGAAACGCTTCCAGTCCCAGATGCGCGAATAGGCCGTGCCGCCGGCGAGGATCAGCTTCGGCTTGGTCTCGTGCGCCTGCTTTTCGATGGCGTCCATGTCGAGGAGGTTGTCGTCCTCGCGCACGCCGTAGGACACGACGTTGAACCACTTGCCGGACATGTTGACCGGCGATCCGTGCGTCAGGTGACCGCCAGAGTTCAGGTCGAGCCCCATGAAGGTGTCGCCCGGCTGCAGGAGCGCCAGGAACACCGCCTGGTTCATCTGGCTGCCGGAATTCGGCTGTACGTTGGCGAAGTTGCAGCCGAAAAGCTGCTTTGCGCGCTCGATCGCGAGTTCTTCGGCGATATCGACGAACTGGCAGCCGCCATAGTAGCGCTTGCCCGGATATCCCTCCGCATATTTGTTGGTCATGATCGAGCCCTGCGCCTCGAGTACGGCGCGGCTGACGATGTTTTCCGAGGCAATCAGCTCGATTTCGTCGCGCTGGCGACCGAGTTCGCTGCGGATGGACTTGAAGATTTCCGGGTCGCGCGATTCGAGCGGCTCGGTGAAGAAGCTGGAGACAGTGGCCGATGCGGCAGGGGCGGTTGCCATGTGTGGTCGGTCCTTCATGCGCTGGGGTCTCGGGATGGCCGGCGCATTAACACACTTATCCCCAGCCTTCCATGTCCGTCCCGCGAAATTCAGCCGCCGCTTTGCGCCACTCCCAAACGAAAGAGGCCGCCCCGAAGGACGGCCTCTGTTTCTCCCGGCAGGTTTCGGCTCAGAGGCCGGAAATCTGAAGCTCGTTAACGCCGTCGAGGCCGTAGACGTCGTTGCGGAAGTGAGCAACGTTGTCACCCGTCGCCCAGGCCGAGATGTAGGTGAAATGCACCGGCGTGGGATTACCGAGCGCCACCGGCACGCTTTCGCCTGTGCGGATCGTCTCCTCGAAGCGCTGACGGTTCCAGCCATCCGTGCCGCGGAGCAGCCAGGTGACCAGGTCCCGCACGTTCTGCACGCGAACGCAGCCGGAGGAATCGAAACGCATCAGATTGTTGAACAGGCTCTGCTGCGGCGTGTCGTGCATGTAGACAGCATGGGAATTCGGGAAATTGATCTTCACCGAAGCCATCGCGTTGATACGGCCCGGATCCTGACGGAAGCGAAGCTTGGCCGCCTCTTCCGTCGACCAGTCGATCGTCAGCGGATCGACCTCGCCGTTGGGGCCGAGGATGCGGATGCTGTTCTCGGTCAGGTAATTCGGGTTTTTGCGCATCAGCGGTATGATGTCGCGGCGGACGATCGACTCAGGCGCATTCCAGTACGGATTGACGATGATCTCGTTGATCTTGGAATCGAGGATCGGCGTCTGGCGATCGATCTTGCCGACGACCGCCGTGTGGCGTGTCACGATACGATTGGCCTCGACCGCCTCGATCTGGGCGGCCGGGATGTTGACCATCACGTAGCGGTTTTCCTGATTGCCGGCGATGGCGCGCAGGCGCTCGAGGTTCGTCTGGAGCTGGCCGAGACGCACATCGGCACCGACATTCATGGCCGCGTAGGTGAATTTTCCGGTCACGCCGTCCGACGGAAGGCCGTGGCGCGTCTGGAAACGCTTGAGGGCGGCGTCGACATAGGTGTCGAAGGCCGGCGAGATGCCCGCGCCCTCCGAGAGATCGCCGGAGAACATCAGCCGCTGACGAAGCGCCTGGACGTCGGGATGGGATACGCCGAGCTGCAGCTTGTTCTGATCGGGAACCCGAGGCCAGCCGCCACGTGCGACGATGTTGGAATACTGGCCCAGCGTCTGCTCGATATGCATGACGGTTTCGGGGCTGAAGATCGGTGTCGTCGATACGACCTGACCCACCTGCGTCGTCGCCCGGGCGTCGAACTGATCGTTCCACTGGCCGCGCTGTGTAGAGTTCAAGATCTCCTCGATCGCGCTTTGCGCGTGCGCGGACTGCGAGATGGCCGCAGCGGCGACTGCGCCTGCTCCGGTAAGGAAGGTACGGCGAGAAGTTTTCATGGGTGATCCCGACACTCGTCTCATCGCGCGGCATTGCCGCTAACCTGCTCACGGATACCGCGAGCGCATAACGCATTATGAGGGTTAACGTTAATTTTCGCCAAACGTCCCTCGTGCCGCATCGTAATGCGAGCGGCAAACCTCGGTTCCATTCCAATATGGCAGGAACGTGACGGTGCCTAGACACGAGCGCGTGAAAGGATCGGCGCAGCGCGCGGACCGCGAGCGACAAAGCCGCTCGCGGTGCGAGAAAACAAGCATTCCGGGCCGCGGCAACGCCCCGCGGAAAAGATCACATGCGATAGGCGATCGTATCATTCCAGAAGCGGTCGAGGCGCTGCAGGGCGCGGTTCATCTGCTGGAACTCTTCCGAGTTGATTCCACCGACCTGCTCGATCGAACCGACATGACGCTCGTAGAGCTTGCCGACGACGTCGGCGACTTCCTGGCCCTTCGGCGTCAGGCTGACACGAACCGAACGGCGGTCGACACGCGAGCGCTGATGGTTGATGAAGCCGAGGTCGACGAGCTTCTTCAGGTTGTAGGAGACGTTCGAGCCGAGATAGTAGCCACGCGAGCGCAGTTCGCCGGCGGTCAGCTCGGCCGAGCCGATGTTGAAGAGAAGCAGCGCCTGGATGGAGTTGATGTCGCTGCGGCCATTGCGGTCGAACTCATCCTTGATCACGTCGAGAAGACGGCGGTGCAGCCGCTCGACGAGCTGGAGCGATTCAAGGTAAAGCGAACGGATTGCGTCCTTGCGGTCGTCAGTCTGTGGGGCGGGCTTGGCCGCCTGTCGCGAAGTCATCATGGTCTAGCCTCTTGTTTAACGCCCGGTGATTGTTTTTCTTCTCACCTTGGCCCGACCTTATCGAATGCACATAAAATTCGACTTAAACCGCAGGCTTAACAAGGGCTTACCGGGGGCGGCCTTTCAAAGAGGCTTAAAAATAGGTTAATCGACCTGTTTACGATTGCGCAGATAGAAGACAATCCGGAACGTGCAGTAGAGCAGAGCGACGATCCCGTGAGAGGTCACGATCTGCCATTTGGTGCCGAAAAGCTCCGGGAATCCGACATACATCACGACCTCGATCGCAGCGCAGATGAACCAGATGACCGGCCCCCAGGACGCGAGCATCCACAGGCCGCTTGCGGCGAAGGGAAAGAGTGCCGCCAGCGTCACAGAGGCGACCTGCCAGTGCACCGGCATCAGATCGAAGCGCCAGTTGGCGCCTTCATAGATGCCTATGAGCCTGACCCAGTACATGACGCCGAACAGGAGGCTGTAGGCGGCGATGCCCCGGTGGAACCACTCATAGATGAGTTCCAGCGTCGTCGCGCGCAGCGGCGTCCTGTCGAAGGCCTGAGGCATGAGGTGAAGGCTCCGCTGGTTCGATTCGGCCACCATAGGTCGGGCGCGCCGCCGGGCAAAGTGGTTCGCAAGCCTGTGCCGCATCGATCCGGCATATTCACACTGGACCGCAAAATAGCGCCAGCCTGACGTGTTGGTGGCGGACGGGCCGGATGGTACAACGCCGCAACATTGGAGCCGACATGGACAGCAAGCGCCGAATCGCCATTTCCACGCCGTCGCGAAGTGTCGACGAGATTACCGGATCGCGTCGCCTGAGACGCATGCGAAAGGCGGATTGGTCGCGCAGGCTGGTTCAGGAGAACCACCTCACCGTCAACGACCTCATCTGGCCGATCTTCCTGATCGACGGCGAAAACCGCCGTGAGGAGGTCGCGGCGATGCCGGGCGTGTTCCGACTAACGGTCGATCTGGCGGTCAAGGAGGCAGAGCGCGCCGCCGCGCTTGGCATCCCTGCCCTCGCGACCTTTCCGAATGTGAATCTTGCGTTGCGCGATCTGACGGGGTCGGAAATCCTCAACCCCGACAATCTCATCAACCGCGCCACGCGGGCAATCAAGCAGGCCGTGCCAGAAATTGGCGTCATCACCGACGGTGCACTCGATCCGTTCACCAGCCATGGCCATGACGGCATCCTGCGCGACGGCATCATCGTCAATGACGAAACGGTCGAACAGGTCGCGGCCGGCGCGGTCCAGCAGGCGGCGGCAGGGGCAGACATCGTCGCGCCATCCGACATGATGGACGGGCGCATCGGCGCGGTACGCGACGCGCTCGACGCCGCCGGTTTCCAGGACGTCGCGATCATGTCCTACGCTACGAAGTTCGCTTCCGCTTTCTACGGCCCTTATCGCGAGGCCATCGGCACGCAGGGCCTGCTCAAGGGCGACAAGAAGACATACTACCTCGACCACGCCAATTCCGACGAGGCGATGCGCGAAATCGAGCAGGACCTCGACGAAGGCGCGGACATGATCATGGTCAAGCCCGGCCTGCCCTATCTCGACATCATCAGGCGCGCGAAGGACGAATTCGCCGTCCCCACTTTCGCCTATCAGGTGTCTGGCGAGTACGCGATGATCGAAGCGGCCGCCGCCAATGGCTGGATCGACGGCGAAAAGGCGATGATGGAGAGCCTGATGGCCTTCAAGCGCGCCGGATGCGACGGCATCCTCACCTATTTCGCGCCGCGCGTCGCGGAAATCCTTCGCGGCTGACCATGCCGTCTCATTCCAGTCTTTGCCAACAGGAACGACATGAACCGGATCGACTACATTTCGAGCCTCTTCACCGGTGCGAGCCAGCGCGACAATTTCCAGCAGATGGAAGCCATGTTCCCTGTCGGGCGCATGAGCGCGGCGCCGGAGCCGTTCCAGTTCGCGGAGGGCGCCAAGATCACGTTGCCCGCAACCTATGTCCATGGCGGCGAGACGCGCAGCGTCGAGGACCTCCTGTCGTCCACAGACACGATGGCCCTGCTGGTCATCGAAGACGGTGCGGTTCGCTACGAGCACTACGCGCCATGGGGAAGCCGCGACACGCGCTGGGTGTCGATGTCGGTCGCCAAGAGTTTCATCTCGGCGGCGGTCGGCATCGCGGTCGATGACGGCTTTATTGGAAGCGTCGAGGAGCCGATCACGGCCTATGTGCCCTCGCTCGCCGGCTCCGCCTATGACGGCGTGCGGATCAAGGACATCCTGCAGATGTCGTCGGGCGCCGGCTGGAACGAGGACTACAGCGATCCGAATTCCGACATCAACCGCTTCGCGTCGATCTTTGCGCAAGGCGGCGCGTTCGATCCCTTTCCCGCAACCTTGAAGCGCGAGCGCGAACCGGGATCCTTCAACCTCTACAACAGCACGGACACGCAGGTTCTGGGCATGCTCCTGGTCGCGGCCACGAAGCGCACCATCGCGGACTATATGCAGGAGAAGCTCTGGCATCCGCTCGGTATGGAGAGCGAAGGCTTCTGGCTGCTCGATTCCGAAGGCATGGAAATGGCGTTTGCCGGGATGAACGCCACGGCGCGCGACTATGCCAAGATCGGAGAGCTATATCGCAAGGGCGGCGTCTGGAACGGCAAGCAGGTCGTTCCGGCACGCTGGGTCGCGGACTCGATCAACCCGGACGGTCCGCACCTCAAGCCGGGCAAGAACGCCCAGTCGGATTCGCTGTTCGGCTACGGCTATCAGTGGTGGCTGATGGAAGGTACCGAAGACGAGTATTCGGCGATCGGCGTGTACAACCAGTTCGTCTACGTCAATCCCGCCCGCAAACTCGTCATCACCAAGCTTTCCGGCAATCCGACATACGGAACGTCAACGGACGAAACGGCCTATCGCGAGCATGAGACTGTCGAAATGTTCCGCGCGATCGCGCGGCAGATCGCAGGCTGACACCCGGATCACTCGACGGCAACGACCTCATAGGTCCATACGCGGAACGATTTCAGCACGTGCGGCCCGAACGAGTTGACCAGCGGAATGTCGGTCGCGTCGCGGCCACGCGCGACGACGATCCTGCCGATGCGCGGAACGTTGTTGCGCGGGTCGAAGGTGCGCCACCGCCCGTCGAGGTAGACCTCGATCCAGGCGCTGAAATCCATCGGGTCGACGACCGGCACGCCGATATCGCCCAGATGGCCGTTCACATAGCGGGCCGGAATGTTCAGGCATCGGCATAGCGCCACAGCCAGATGCGCAAAATCGCGGCAGACGCCGACCCGCTCGTTGAAAGCCTCGTAGGCTGTCCGCGTCGAGCGCGCCTGCTGGTAATCGAAGCGTATATGGCCATGCACGAAGTCGCAGATCGCCTGTACCCTGCCCCAGCCCGGCGCATGATTGCCGAATATGTCCCACGCGGTCTGGCTCAGCTTGTCGGTTTCGCAGTAGCGGCTGCCCATCAGGTAGACGAGGCACTCGTCCGGTAGCTCCGCGACCGGAATCTCGCGCGCGGTCCAGTCTGCCTCTTCCAGTTGGCCACTATCCTCTATCGTGGCGTCACCCCACAGCGTCAGCAGCCCCTGCGGCGCGACGAGCCGGCGGCAGCGATTGCCGAACAGATCGTGATAGGTCGTCGTCGGGACCTCGGGCATGGTGAAGACATTCTCGGGCGCCCGCAGATCCGCCTTGCGATCCTCATGGACGCCGAGCAGGCAGACGAGTGGTGTCGGCTGGGGGCATTCGATCGCGATGTCGTAACCATAGCGGATCAGCATGCAGGCTCTATTTGAAATCAGCGGAGGTGAGGACAAAGAGTGGCCGCCGGCCACGGGCGTATAGATGGCGCGCCGCGTCGCGGATGGTGTCGCGCTGGGCGTCGAAGGCTGCGAGATTCCCGGCTTCGTCACCTGCCGCCAGATCACCGCGCTTGGGAAGCGCGGCACTGTCGATGGAAAACGGTACCTCGAACATTCCATCATGTCCCAGGAACCGCACCTGGTCACGCGTCGCGTCGTAACTGCGGCTGCCATTCGGAAAGGTCAGGGCCATGATATTCCAATCAATAGACCAGGCGGAATTGCCCAGGTCAGAGCAGCTTGTTGTCTTCGACCGTCTGCATCTTGCGGCGTCGGGCGCCATCCGTGTCGTTGCGCCGGTTGCGCGCCGCAGGCGTTTCGGACGCGGGCTTCGGCGGCTTTGGAAGCTCAGGCTTCTCTGGATTTGCCGTGATCGGCGCAGGCGGCTTCGGCTTGTAGGTGATCATGTGTTTTCCTTCGTCAAAGCGCGCCGCGATCCTTCGGATTCGCTTATCGCGCTTGCATGTCGTTTCCCCGAAACCGGTTCCCACTTTCGGGCGACATGCATTGGTGTCGGCGATCCCGCATGATCGATGCCATGAGCGTCGGCGGGACGCATAGAACCCCGATCCGACCGCATCCGGGATAGCGATGCGGTCAGCCGTTCAGGGGCGGCAAGACAGGCTGAGCGCGTCTGCTGCGCTCGTCGCGAATGACGAGCGTCAACGCGCTTACGCGCCCTTCTTTGCCTTGCCGGGATTGGTGGTCGCGGTGGCCTGCTTGATCTGCGAGCCGAAAGGCGTCTCAACCTTCGGAGCGGCCTTTTCCTTCTTGGGTTTGCGCGCTTCCTTGTTGCTGCGCATCTGTCCCTTTGCCATGCCGTTATCTCCTCTTCGATGTGTCGGATGTGTTAGCGGAAAAGCCGTTCGGCCTGCGAAGCAGGAGCCTCGATCGCCTCGAGCGTGTCTTCGGTCGTCACCCGCTCGTGGCGCTCTTCTTCGTTGCGAATGCGATATTGCGGCGAGTTGTCCCGCGCCGGCAAAGTGGCCACGACGCGGAATGTCTCGGCCGGCGACGGGGTTCGTCCCCATGCAGCACGCATCCGGACAGGCTGGCCGACTGAGAATCTGTGAGTAGACATGTTCGTGTAGCTCCTAGTAGCCGCGCATCGATGCGCAGGCGTCAAACGTCAAACTGCGGAATCGCGGATCAGCGAGAATTCGGCATCACGGGCAAGTGCGCCGGCAAGGTCTTGGGGATCGATCGCAACGAGCTGGCTCGTCAGCGCCTTCGACCCGATGGCAGGCAAGTGAATGTATGTCGCGAGCCGACGATAGGCGACACGCGACAGGGCCTCGATCAGCTCTTCATCGTGCTCGATCGTATAATCACCGGGCGGCTGCACGCCTTCGACGCCTGCCAACGAAAAGGCAGCATCGAAATGCGCGATCGAGCGTCGCTCGCTCATCGTGCGCGCCGGACGGTTCGGTGTCTCTTGAGCCGTAAAAACAAAGGCATCGCATGCCTCCAAACGAGAAAGCAGCGCGGTCGTTCATTGCGCGCGCTGCGCTATCGACGATCTGGAGCGAGATGGCGGGTCGAGAACCTCTGACTCCGCGAAAAGCCAAGCATGGCCCGAAAAAGCGATTTCCCGACAGTAGGCTTCAATTGAGGTTTTAGCAAGATAAGCATTGGCCGATCGGCCACGCCCTCAAGACTTGCGGTCGACATAGTGTCGCCAGTCGTGCTCCTCGCGAAACCCGAGCACGTGGCGCGCCTTGCGGTTGGAGAGCGGCGCTTCGCGTTCACCCATCGGGCGCGTCACCGGCGTGCCTGGGCACCAGCGCTTCAGAAACGCCTCCGTCGGCTCGTTCGCCGTGATCGTGTCGTTCACCGCATTGAAGACCTGAAAGCCGAAGCCGTCCTTCTCGATACACAAATGAACGATCTGGGCGAGGTCTCGCGCGTCGATGTAGCTCCATGCATTGCGCTTGCGCGAAAGCGGGTCCGCCAGAAATGCAGGGAACAGGTCGTATTCATGCGGCTCGATCACGTTGCCGATACGCAGCGCGTAGATGTCGCTCCCGAACCGCATCGCGAAGGCGCGCGCGGTCTTCTCGTTGACGACCTTCGACAGGCCATAGGAATCCATCGGATCGACGTCGTAATCCTCGTCCAGCGGGAACTGGTGAAAATCCTTGTCGCCTTCGGCGAAGCAGACGCCATAGGTCGTTTCGCTGGATGCGATGATCACCTTCGCGATGCCGAGCTTCATCGCGGCTTCGATGACGTTGTAGGTGCTATCGACATTGACGCGGAACGTCTCGTTGTCGGGCTTCAGCAACACGCGCGGCACCGCCGCGAAATGCACGACCGCATCCACCTTCGCAGGCCCCTCACCTGTTTCGAACCCACCGAAACCGAAATGCATCGACAGCGCGTTGAAGACCTGTCCGCTGTCGGCCACGTCGGTGACCAGCGTGTTGACGCCGGGACAGTCCAGCGGTGTCAGGTCGAGATTGAGGATGTCATAGCCGCGCTGCTTGAGCCACGGCACGACATGGCGGCCTGCCTTGCCGGACCCACCCGTGAAAACGATCCTCTTTCCCGACATGGTAATTTCCTCCCGTTGCGCCGATGCGCTATCCCCGTCTCATGAGGTTCTAGGCATCGAGGCCGACAATCTTGCAGGCCTCAGCCAAGGTAGGGTAGTTGAACGTCTTGTCGACAAGGAAGTCCACCGTACCGCAAGTATCAATCCGGGATTCGTTTCAATCACTTGAATGGTTCCGTGAAACCGGCGCGACAGCCGCGCACGCTTGAAAAACCGCTTCACGCACCCATTTCTTCGACGTGACCATTGTTATCGAAGGAAAGACATCATCATGAATACACGCATCATCGACGGCGAGATCATCACCTCGCGCCTCGACGACATGCGTGTCTATGAGGGCGTGCGGACACGTCGTGTCATGGCATTCCTGATTGACTACGTGATCATCGCGATCCTGCTGATCCCGTTCGCCGTGATCGTGTTCCTGCTCGGCATCATCACGCTCGGGCTCGGCTGGATGCTGTTCTCAATTCTCGGTCCGGCGGTCGCGCTCGCTTATGTCTGGAACACGCTGGGCGGTCCGAACCAGGCGACCGTTGGTATGCGCATGATGAGCATCCGCCTTGAACGGCTCGACGGACAGCCGACGGACGGCATGCTGGCGATCGTCCATTCGGTGCTGTTCTGGGCGGGCAATGTCGTGCTGACACCGTTCATCTTGCTTGCGACTCTCTTTCTCGAGCGCAAGCGCACCCTGCACGATCTGCTTCTCGGAACGGTCATCACGCGCTCGGATCGCTGATTTCGGTCACGAATTGCTGAAAATGACGCAGCGAAAGCCGGCTTCGGGGCCGGCTTCAATATTTTGCGGTTGACGTTTGGCATGCACATGACAAGCCTAGGCAACGTCAATCGCTTAATCGGTCCATGACGCACCACCCGACCCAATCGCCTCAGTTCTTTCTGACCGCGCCGTCACCCTGCCCTTATGTCGAGGGCCAGTTCGAGCGCAAGGTCTTCACGCATCTCGTCGGTGACAGGGCGCCGGAACTGAACGACCTGCTCACCCAGGGCGGGTTTCGACGGTCGCAGAACATCGCCTACAGGCCAGCATGCGAGACGTGCCGGGCCTGCGTGTCGGTCCGCATCCTCGTCGACGAGTTCGAGCCGTCCAGGAACATGAAGCGGATCAGCGCGCGCAACGCCGATCTGGTGGGTGCGATGCACGATGCAGAACCGTCGACCGAGCAATATTCCCTCTTCCGCACCTATCTCGACGCCCGCCATCGCCGCGGCGGCATGTCGGACATGACGGTTCTGGACTATGCGATGATGGTCGAGGACACCCATGTCGAGACGCGCGTCATCGAGTACCGGCGGCGCGGACCCGACACGTTCCTCACGGGCAAGGGTGAAGGCGAACTGATCGCGGTGGCGCTTTCCGACAAGATGGCCGACGGCCTGTCGATGGTTTATTCGTTCTACAATCCGGAGCTCGAGGATCGCTCGCTCGGGACCTTCATGATCCTGGATCATATCGCGCGTGCGCGGGCTGCTGGACTGCCCCACGTCTATCTCGGCTACTGGGTCAACGGATCGCGCAAGATGGCGTATAAGGTTCGCTTCGGCCCGCAGGAGCACCTTGGTCCGAAGGGCTGGGAGCGTTTCGACCACGAAGCCGTCTGACCGGCCAGGCTTCGCGACTTCCACCAAATGCCACGACACCCGCCTGCCGGAGCGCTTCTCCATGCCTGCCCAGATTTCCGATCACACGAAAGGCGTGATCCTGACCGCGATCGGCGGTCTCGTCCTGACCGTCGACATCCCCCTCATCAAGCTTGCGAATGGCGATGCGTGGTCGATCCTGCTCTTGCGCAGCAGCAGCACCTTCGCCGCGGCGATCGTGATCTGGACGATCTGGCGCATGCTCTCACCCCACGCGCCCGCGCTCCTGCCGGGCAAGGCCGGCATCGCCGTTGCCGGCTTTTACGGATTGGCCTCGATCTCGTTCCTGACGGCCGTCTACCATACCTCGACGGCCAACCTCGTCTTCATCCTCGCCTTCAACACGATGTTCGCGGCACTGCTGTCCTGGATATTCCTGAAAGAGCGCCCCAAGCCGTCGACGCTCATCACGATGGCCGCGATGGTGGTGGGCGTGCTGATCATCGTCGGTGACGGCATTTCCGCCGGCAATGTCTTCGGTGACCTGCTCGCATTCGCGACAGCCTTCTTCATCGCCTCAGCGATCACCGTCTCGCGCTCGACCGGTCGCGACATGGGGTTCACATCGCTCGTGGCGGTGGTTCTGCCCTTGGCGGTCGCGCTGTTCATGGTCGGCCAGACCGGCTTTCGCGTCGACGCGCCATGGTGGATCATCTTCAACGGCGCGATCGTGATACCGATCGCGTTCTACTGCCTCGCCACGGGTCCGCGCTACATTTCCGGTCCCGAGGTCGCGATGTTCTATCTGCTCGAGACGGTCCTCGCGCCGATCTGGGTCTGGATGATTTTCGCCGAAACGCCATCGACGCAAAGCCTCATCGGCGGGACGATCCTGATCGTCGCGCTTGTCTCGCATTCACTGTGGCAATTGCATCAGGGGCGCAGGCGCCGCGCGGCGCTGGCGCCACGTCATCCGGCCTGAACCGGCCTACTCGGCGGCGTCGCGACCGTCGAGATCCTCGGGCGCGTTGGGATCGCCAGGTGCGGTCTCGACGTCGAGTTCGGGAAAGACGACCACGCGCTGGCCGTGAAAATCCGTGCGGACGACGAGCAGTCCCCGTTCCTCGAAATAGGTGAGCATGCGCCGCGCGCGCGACAGGGAGTGCGTTCCGTAGGCCCGCGCGAGTGCCGCGTCGGACGGGCACGGCGCGCCCGATACGGCCGCCTGCGCGACGACGAGGAACACGCCCTGGATGTCATCCGTCAGCGTCGAGGACATGGTGAGCGCCTGCTGCCACGCGTCGCCCGCTGCCAGATCGTCGGCAACGCCCGCACGCGCGATCGCCAGCCTGCGCTTGAACGTCGCGAGATCGAGTGCTGCGCCCGGCACGCGGTGGATGCGGCAGCGTACGAGGAAATCCTGATAGAGCACGGCAACGGTGCGGAACGACGCGTCCGGGTCCTCGATGATCTGGCGCATGACCGATGCCAGAGCGGCGTCACGCTCAGCTTCGTCGATCTCGGGAAAGAGCGAGGCAGGCTCTGCGGCAGACGGATCCGGCCGTGATCGGACAAGCTGGGCCAGGATTTCCGCAGTCGGTGTCGGCGGCGGAGGTGGCGGCGGACGGCGTACCGGCTGGCGAAGCTCGATCGGGTCCATCTTGAAGATCAGTTCGGCGGCATCTTCCGGCGCGGTCTCGGGCAGCGGCATCAGCTTGGGGCTGACCGAGCGTGCCGATGTCTCGACGGGCCCGATCGAGATCGCCAGCGGCCGCCGCGACACGGCGGGGCCGAGCGCCACGAACTTGCCGCGCGCCAGATCGCGAAACTGCTCGGCCTGACGCCGGTCCATGCCCAGAAGGTCCGCCGCGCGCGCCATGTCGATGTCGAGAAATGTGCGGCCCATCAGGAAGTTCGACGCCTCGGCGGCGACGTTCTTCGCCAGCTTGGCGAGACGCTGAGTCGCGATGACGCCGGCAAGCCCGCGCTTGCGGCCACGGCACATCAGATTGGTCATCGCACCGAGCGAGAGCTTGCGCGCTTCGTCGGACACCTCGCCCGCCGCAGCAGGCGCAAAAAGCTGGGCTTCGTCAACGACGACGAGGACCGGATACCAATGGTCGCGCTCGGCATCGAACATGCCGCCCAGAAAAGCGGCGGCCGCCCTCATCTGCTGATCGACGTCCAGTCCTTCGAGATTGAGCACGACCGACACGCGGTGCTGCCGGATACGCCCGGCAATACGCGTCAATTCGGCCTCGGGGCGCGCCGCATCGACGACGACATGGCCGAACTTGTCGGACAGCGTCACGAAATCCCCCTCTGGATCGATGACGCATTGCTGAACCCATGGCGCCGACTGTTCCAGAAGGCGGCGCAGGAGGTGCGATTTGCCGGAGCCGGAATTGCCCTGCACCAGCAGACGCGTGGCGAGCAGCTCTTCCAGATCGACCATCGTCGGCGCGTTGCCCGCGCCCATCCCCATGTCGATGCCGACCTTCATTCACCACTCCGCATTGCCTGGCGCAGCGATAGCATCGAACGACCTGCAATGGGTGGCAGACCGGCAACAATTCACAAGAGGTTGTGGACAACCGGCGCGCCGCTCAGCGCGCTAAGCGCACCACCCGAAGCGACTGGCCGATGCCCGCAAACGCCGCCAGAAGGCTCTCATTGTCGCTCGCGTCGTAATAGTGCTGAGCGTCGGTCGCGCAGCCTTCGAGCATATTCTTGGCAGTGGCGTTCTCGACCATGAAGGCGACGGAGAAGATCTCGATGCCTTGCTGCTTCATATAGGTGCAAATTGCGAGAGTATCTGCGTTGGTCGCCTTGAGCTGACCGCTCTTCGTTTTTTCATCGTTGCTCAAGCTCGCATGCTTTCCGTCGCTCGAATTGAAGCGAAGCGTGTTCTCGCCGTCCGTCATCAGAACGGCGACCTTGCGCGGCTTGGCGTTTGCGGGATCGTAAGCGCCGGCATCAGCGAATGGTTCGCCGGGGTTCAGGACATTCAGGCCCCATGTCAGTCCTGCCGGGATGTAGGTATTGGGTTCGTAGCCGCCAATATTGATGATCATGCCATTGATCGCGGACAGCAGTGCAGCCTTGTCCGACGTCAGCGTTACCAGCGGATTCAAGCACTTCTGGCTGGTGTCCAGATAGCCAGGATAGCGGATCGAGGCATTCTTGTCGTGCAACCGATTATCGCCAGTCATGCGAGAGCCAACACATCCATACCATGTCTTGCCTGTCACGCCGCCTTCGCAGACATTTTCCTCGCGTGTAACCGTGCCCCTCTCCAGGCAATCACCTGAACATGTCGACGCCTTTGGTATACCGTCAGAATATTTGGTACACGGATAGCTCGGTGCATTCCTGATACATTGGTTTTCCCTGGTGACCGTCTTGCGAGTGCATGTCGACGTGACTGCTTTGACGTCAGCCGGCACATCCAGCCACGATGCATTACGATACTTCGTGCCCACATTGACGTAGTCTGCATAAGGCACCAGCCCCATGCGCACCGCGCCGTCCTGCGTCTGGAGCAGTTCATTGACGAGTTTCCTGGCGGCCGTCTTCAATGTGTCGATCTTCGTCACGCCCGACGCGCCTTTGCCCGACATGGACCACGTATTGTCCAAGATCAGCGCGACCTCGACATTGCCCATGACGGCACGTTCGGCCATCGCCGAGGCCGATGTGAGCAGCCGGTCGTAGCCGGCGATGGACATGAAGGTCGCGGGGATTTCCCCGTCGAGCGTGACATCGACCTTGTCGGCGTCCGTTTCGATCGAGGCGATGGTTGCGCGTCGCAGGCGCCCCGGGTCGCGGTTTGCCGCGATGATGTCTTCGGCCATGACGCGCAGCTTGCCTTCGTTCTGCTCCTTGGAGGCTGCGAGCGTCAGCGATGCCGCATCGGCCAGTTCCTGCAGATGGCGCTGTGCGCTGGAATGGCGGGTGTAGTCGATGCTCAACCCCACGCCCAGAATGAGGGGCAGCGACAGCGCGATCGACATCATCGCGAAATTACCGCCCCGGTCCTTCAGGAACCTCGAAAAAATTCTCTTCATCACCCACCCCACTCAGTCGCGTCGTCAGTGTGCACGATGTGCCTAAAAAGCCGGTTTACGGCCGCGTTTTGAACCGCCGTGCCCGCGGCGTCATCGCCGTCGCCAACGCAACGCCGCCTCCAATCATCAGCGCCAACCCCAGCCCTGCGTTCAGAAGGCTGTCCTTCCACGCAACGTCGGTGTCCAGATAGGCAAGAGCGGGCTCGGCCGGGTCGTAGAAAACGGGCAGCGTGCGCCCGGTGACGCGCGCGAACTGAAGCCTGCCGTAAAGCGCCTTCAGGCGTCGATCATGCAGGTCTCCGACATCCGACAGGCCGGCGCGAGTTCCCTCGACGCGTTCGTCGTCCAAGTCGAATGTGTAGAGAACGGAAAGCTGAAGCGTTGGTGCGGCGGAGCCTTCGCCGGGAACTTCGTCGAGCGAGACGGACATCACGGTCGCCGCGGCAACCGGCCAGTTACGCGCGGCGAAATGCGCCGACGCCTCGCCCCACGCGACCTTGTCCAGCATCGCCAGACCGACAGCCAGCAAAAGCAGTCCGAGCGACGCCCCCATCGCTGCCGCAGTCAGTCTCGCGCCGGTGCCTTTGCGGCCCCCGGCGACCGTCATACTCATCATTTCGGCCCCCGCCGATCGCTACCAGGCCTCAAGATGACACATGGCAATTGCGGAACGGGGAAAGAAATCGTTCAAATTTTACGGGTCGTCAGGCGCTACCTGCTTCGGGCACAGGTTCGGTCGCGCCCATGGCATCGCGATGGCGCAGCGGGCGCATGTAGACACGCGCGATCGCGGGCTGCTTGCGCTTGAGCATCTCGCCCAGTTCAAGCGCCGCGGCCTCTATCTCCACGCTGGTCATCTCGTCGCGAAAATCGATGGCGATCGCGACGAGGATTTCCTCCGGCCCCAGATGCATCGACAGGATTTCATCGACCGATACCACGCGGGAATCGCTATTTAGCACGGCGCGCACATCGGCCAGCACCTCGACCGATGCGCTTTCGCCCGTCATCAGGCTCAGCGTCTCGCGCGCCAGGAACGCAGCGACGAAAACCAGAAGCACGCCGATTGCGATCGAGGCGATCGCGTCGAAGATCGGCATGTCGAGAAAGTAGGCGAGCGAGACGCCGATCAGCGCGATCGACAGTCCGCCTAGCGCGGCGGCATCCTCACAGAAGATCGCGAAGATGCCGGGGTCCTTGCTGCCGCGAACCGCCGAGAGCCAGGATCCCTCCGGCTGCTGCGCCCGCAACTCGCGCCACGCCACGCGCAGGGAGAGCGATTCGATAATGAGCGCAGCGCCGAGCACCGCGAAATTCACCCATGCACCCGTCATGGGCTCGTGCTCGCTGAGCCGACGAATGCCTTCGTAGATCGACAGCGCGCCACCCAGCGAGAACACGAGAAGGGCCACGACGAAGCCCCAGAAATAGATTTCCATGCCGTGGCCGAACGGGTGATCCGCAGTCGGCGGCCTTGCGGCCCGGCGAAAGCCGATGAGAAGCAATCCCTGGTTGGAGGTGTCCACCAGCGAGTGGATCGCTTCGGACAGCATGGCGCTCGATCCGGTGAACCATGCCGCCACGAACTTCGTCGCGGCGATGGCCAGATTTCCCGCGAGCGCGGCATAGACGACCGTTCTGGATGCTTGAGACGCCAAAGCCGTGCACCTCCCCTACGCGACGTTTGCGCCGACTGTAGCAGGAGTTTGCAGGCGCGTGGATAGGCCGTTCAGGCCTCGCGTGCAGCGGCGGTGATGATCCTCGCAGTCAGGCCGTGCAGCGCATCGCGATAGCCGTTCCGGGCAGAAGGATTGTTTTCCTGCGAGGTCATCACGACCGTCAGTCCGATCGCCGGCGCGATGTAGAGCATCTGTCCCCCATAACCCCAAGCATAACGCACGCCCTCACCGCCGATCTCACGCAGGAACCAGCCATAGCCGTAGCCGTCGCCGGAAAAGCGCGACGCGGTGCGCGGCGTCCATGATTGCTCGATCCATTCGGCGGAGAGAAGACGCGTCCCATCGGCGATGCCGCCATTGCGATAAAGCTCGCCGAAGGAGAGCAACGATCGCGCGCTCATCGCCATCTGGTTGCCGCCGAGATAGATGCCTTGCGGATCGCGATCCCAGCCGCCGATGCGGAAATTGGCGAGCGGCTCCTCCAGCCACTCCCGCGCCAGCTCGCGGGTCGAGCGGCCGCTCGCACGCGTCAGGATCGCCGAGAGGAGATGCGTGGAGCCGGTAGAATAGAGCATGTCGCCGCCCGGCTCGCCATCGAAAGGCATCGAGAGCGCCTCGCGCACCCAGTTGCGGCTTGCAACCCAACGCCCGTAGTTCGGGCCGGAGGTGCGCCCGAGCCCCGCCTGCATCGACAGGAGATTGCCGATCGTGATGTCGGCGATGCGCGGGTCGGGATTCGCCGGGAGGTCGGCGCGCAGGATCGGCGCGATCTTCTGGTCGACGCCTTCCAGCACGCCCTTGTCGATCGCAATGCCGACAAGGGCGGAAACGACCGACTTGGAAGCCGATTTGATGTTGGTCGGCGCGTCGAGCCCGTTTCCGCGATAACCGCGCTCACCGATGATCTCGCCGTCGCGCGACACGATGACCGTCTTCAACGGATCGAGTTCGGCCGCGTCATCCAGTATCGCGGCGATGGAGCGATCAGCCCCGGCCTCTTGCGCAAAGGCGAAGCGGGGCGCGGCAATCAGCAGCGGGGCGAGGAGAAGCGTGCGTCTTTTCATCGGCCTGACCTAGGCGCGCTTCGTCGCCGAACCAAGGCACTGTGATGCTTTTCCGCTGCTTCTCACGCGCATGTTATCAACGGCCCATGCGGCCGGCCCCTCTGCCGGTCATCAGGGAGCCTAGATCGCCGTGCGGCGATCTATCTCTTTGTTTGAGCGCCGGAATAACCCGAAAACCGGATTCCACTTTTCGGTCCAATGCTCTAAAGGTCCGGCTCCCAACCCGTCAGCGTGTTTTCCCATTCCGGAAACCACTCAAGCAGCGCTGTCTGTATCGATCGGTCGACGCCGGTCAGAATGAAGAGCGCCGCGATGACCACCAGCAGCCCGAAGAAGATTCGGATGCGGTTCGTGTTCCGGTACAATGCGGGAATGCGCAGAACCAGCGCGCGACCGCCGAAGATGACCGCCCCCATCGGCAGAGCCGTGCCGAGCGCGTAGGCCAGCGCCGTCGCGAACGCCCCGCCAGTGACGGCCTGGTTGAGCGCCAGTGAGATGACCGATGCCATGATGGGGCCTACGCATGGCGTCCAGACCAGCCCCAGGCTCGCGCCAAGGACGCTTCCGCCGAGGAACCCACCGCTATCCGGAACCCTGGCTGCGATGGTGGATATCGCCCCGGCGCGCATCTCGAAAGCATGGCCTGCTGCCGGGATAGCGAGGAGAGCGCCACACGCCAGCAAAACCAGCCCACTGAACGTCCGAACGGCATCAGGCGACAGGCCGGCTGACTGGACGAGCATGGTCAGGAAGAGCGTGACGGCGACGAAGCTTGCGGTGAAGCCGAACAGCACGCCCCAGGGACGCCAGCGCCCCTGCTCCACCGTCGCTGCGAGGATCACCGGAAGGAGCGGCAGAACGCAAGGTGACAGGACCGTCACGACCCCAGCGCAGA
Organism: Mesorhizobium sp. CAU 1732; assembly: GCF_039888675.1. Taxonomy (NCBI): domain Bacteria; kingdom Pseudomonadati; phylum Pseudomonadota; class Alphaproteobacteria; order Hyphomicrobiales; family Phyllobacteriaceae; genus Mesorhizobium; species Mesorhizobium sp. CAU 1732. The sequence goes on along the minus strand of NZ_JBDQQR010000001.1, from coordinate 1,811,293 downwards.
ATGCAAGAAGCAGGGTCATTGCGCGGCGAAGACCGGGCGCTCATTGAGCGCTTCTATGCCGCCTCCATTCCAGATTTGCAGCTTCTCTCCGTCAGAACCTACCTGCACGTAGCTGTTCTGGTAGGTCACGCCATAAGTCGTCT